>NZ_CP060720.1:1208333-1812499 GCF_014397115.1 Vagococcus carniphilus | reverse complement strand
GAAAATGTCGATTTTGAGGTAGGAAAAGCTGAAGTTATTTTTAACAAATGGTTAGACGAAGAAATTAAACCAAATGTTATTATTGTTGATCCACCGAGAAAAGGTTTATCTGAGAGCTTTATTGAAGCAAGTGTCAAGATGGAAGCTGAAAAAATTATTTATATTTCATGTGATCCTGCTACTTTTGCAAGAGATTTGAAATTATACAGTGATTTAGGCTATCAACCAGATTACGTTCAACCAGTTGATATGTTCCCACAAACATCTCACATCGAGTGTGTGACTGTTTTAAGTCGTTAATAAAGAGAAAAAAGGATTAGGAGCACTCATTGCTCTTAATCCTTTTTAGTATCTAACGTTTCAATATATTTTTCTCCCCATATCTCGATGCTATCTAGCACAGGTTTAAAAGATTCCCCTAGCTCACTTAAAGAATATTCAACTTTTGGAGGTACTTGATTATATACTTTTCGATTAATTAGATTATTCTCTTCAAGACTTCTTAATTGCTTTGTAAGTGTGGCTTGTGTAATTGGAGAAAGTCTTCTTTCTAATTCTTTAAAACGAAGAGTTTGTCCATCTAAGTGGTGTAAAATTAGAATAGCCCATTTACCTGCAAGAATTTTTTGTGTGGTGAAATAGGGACAAACACCAAATAAATCAGTTGTTTCTACTGTCATTTTCCTTATCATCCTCAATACTATCTTTTTAGATAGTTACTATTAAAAAAGAACGTACTTGTTTTTTTGTGTGTAGCTAATATAATTATACCAAGAAACAAAATAAATTCAATTAAAGAAAAGAATAGTGGAGGAAACACGTCATGAAAATAGCGGTTATTGGAGCAAATGGTAAATCAGGTCAATTAATTGTGGATGAATTAATCAACAGAAAAATTGACACAACAGCGGTTGTAAGACAAACGAATAAAACAAAGGCTGAAAAAGTTATTCAAAAAGATATTTTTGATTTAACGAAAGAAGACTTAAACGGTTTTGATGTTGTTATTGATGCTTTTGGTGTCTGGGAAGAAGATAAACTATCTCAACATGTAACAACATTACAACATTTAGCGGATAAACTATCAGGTGAAAAAACTCGTTTGTTAGTAGTAGGTGGAGCAGGAAGTTTATATATGGACTCTGATCATGATAAACAGTTAATGGATACGGAAGGATTCCCAGACATGTTTAAACCATTAGCTTCAAACATGAAACAAGGACTAGATGACATTAGAAAAAGAAAGGATGTATTATGGACTTACGTTAGCCCAGCTGCTGATTTTCAAGCTGAGGGAGTTAGAACTGGAGAATATTTGTTAGGCGGAGAAGAGTTCACGTTGAATCAGTCAGGTGTCAGTCAAATTAGTTATGCTGACTATGCCATTGCGATGGTTGATGAAGCTTTAAATGGTAATCATATTCAAAAACGAATTTCAGTTAATTCAAAATAAAGAAAAAAAGATGTGATAAAAGTTAAAAACTTTAAATCACATCTTTTTAATTTAAATGATATAAATGATCTAATAAAACACATTGATCATAGTAATTAGATTTTGCTAAATCAACATTAGGTGTCACTATAAGAGCGGTTGCTTGATTTAATTTAGTATATGATTTCAAAATAGGCATTAAATTTAGCAAGAAAACGCTTGTGTCATTTTTACTATTATAAGTATCAAAAATAATGATATTTTGCTTAAGAATTAAAGCCCGTATGATTTGAAAAATCATTTGATCATAATCGGATAGACTGCTTGATATTTGTTTTAAACACTTTGGATCTAGTCTAAATGTCAGAATAGCATCATCTAATTCAAGTAAAAATTCTTTTTGTTGTTTTTTTGACATACCCAGTAAGATATTATCTTCAACTGTTAAGAAAGGGAGCATACTATTTTTACGTCCCATAATAGCATAAAAATTAGCTGTATCAACACTATCAAAAAAAGATAAAATATCTTTTCTTTTATCTTTTACATCTTGTTCTAAAACAATTGTCAGTTTGTCAGTAATTAAATCTGAAATAGCAGAGTTTTTATTTTTTTTAAAGTGCATCATGCCGGTAAATTCCTCCTATAAGATAATAGCGTTACATGACTATAAAATCCTATTAAAGCTCCGATAATAGCACTCAGGCTAAGTATGAGCATGTTGAGTAGAAAATCTGAAAATGTTTGTCTAAAAGAAGTTTCAGCAGAGTTAACTTCAAATAAAGAAATTCTATTATAAGGTAAAATTGCATTATTTGGTTTTGATTCTGATAACGCTTTGCCTTTTTTATGATTAGTTAAATCAGATAATTCTTCTGTTTGAGTAAAAACAAGAGTTGGTTGGTCAAAATATTTATCAACAAATTTACGATTTATAGTAATACTCTCTGATACAAATTGACTGTGAAATAGTACTAAAAGTAATAAAATTGAAGAAAAACCTACAACAACTGGTATCAATAATTCAAGTAGTAAGTGTTTTAGTATTTGTCCTTTTGTAATGCCAATATAGTACATTGAGTTAATTTCTTCTTTTCTAACATGGGCTGCATAAGTACTTAATAAAAAGAATATCATAATAGAGCCGATAATAAGTAAAACAAATAACTTTTGATAAAGAGTCATAACAAAGTCATTACTATCAACCAATTGTTCATTTAGAGTGCTTTCTACTTGAGGTAGCGCATTTTTAATTTGGTCCCATTTACCAAGTATATACCTTAAAGCAATACTTTGGGTTAAAACAAGTTGGGATAAGAGTGTAAAAGCAAAGAGAAGTAGAGCAAAAAAAAGTGTATAAATGATTGTTAATTTTTTATGATATTTTGCTGCTACAATAGATTGTCTTATAGTCGTCATCATCTCAACCTCCAATATATAAAAATTATACCTATTAGTTGTGAAAAAAATATGAATAATACAAAATAAAAAAAAGACTTTAGTCCGAAAACTAAAGTCTTTTATCATTATTTTTTGTCAGCTTCAGAAGAAGAAGAGTTGGTACTGTTTTTACTATCTTCAGTTCCGTAATATTCTTGATAGGTTTTAGTTTCATACATGTCTTGTGTCGATTTGTTGCCATGTTTTGAATAAACACTAGTTGATTTATTACCTTTTTCTTTTTCGATAGCTTCTAATTTTTCAAGACCATTCTTATAATCATAATCTTCTGGTTTAACAGGTTCTAAGCCACTTTCAGTGTAGAATCTTAGTAAATCACCGTTAGTTAAAGCGTCAGACATATTTAACTGTGTACTTGCTTTATCTCTTGCAATTTCTACTTCACTTGCTTGATCATCTGTTAGAGTTTCTAACAACTCACCAGTTTCATTTAAGTAAACTGATTGTCCAATGACAGTATATTTAGGAGTAACAAAAGTTCCATTTCTAAAGGCTACAACTTGATCGTTTCCTTTAGAGAATAAATCTTGACCTAATTGAATATATTTAGATGAGTCTACTCCGAGTAAATGTAGAAGAGTAGGTAAGATATCAATTTGTCCACCATAAGTATCTGAAATTTTACCTTTATTTTGACCAGGTACATGGAACATTACAGGTACACGTTGCATTTGAGCATCATCGAAGTCGTTCCAATCATCTTTTGATTTTCCTACTAATTCAGCTAAATATTTATTTCTTGAATTTGAGATACCATAATGGTCTCCGTACATAACAATGATTGAATTTTCATAAAGACCACTTTTCTTCAGATAATTGAAGAATTCTTCAACAGCTTTATCTAAGTAGTTGGCTGTTGCAAAATAACCATTAATAGTTGGATCTGGTGTTTTCGCTAATGGGAAACCAGCATCGCCATCTTTAAATTGAGAATAAGGATAGTGGTTTGTTACAGCGATAAATTTAGAATAGAACGGCTGTTGCATATGTTCTAAATACTTAACTGATTGTTCCATAAATGGTTTATCATGTAATCCATATTGGAAAGAGTTATTTTCGTTTACATCATAATAGCTTGCATCAAAGAAATAGTTGTATCCTAAATGTTTATAAGTTTCATTTCTATTCCAGAAGGCACCACCATTACCATGGAAGACCGCACTTGTGTATCCAGCTTCTTGTTCTAAAATAGCAGGAGCTGCTTGAAAAGTATTTTTATCACCTAATTGAGTGAATAATGGTCCTTGTCCTAAACCAAAGAATGAATTTTCTAACATTGTTTCAGCATCACTTGTTTTACCAGAGCCAACTTGATGGAAGGCATTACTGAAACTAAATGTTTCATTTGAATGATATAAGCTGTTAATGAAAGGCGTTACTTCATGTTCGACACCATTTTCATCTTTTAATTTATAGTCCACTAAGAATTGTTGGAAACTTTCTAAATGGATATAGATAACATTTTTTCCTTTAGCAACACCAAACATATCTTTATTTGGTTCTGTTTGATGATCTTTAACATAATTTTGAACATCAACTAAATCATTTTCACTTGCTTGAGCGCGACGTTGATTAGCGTTATAAGTTTGAACACCATCATAAACGGTAAATACGTTCATCCCTAAGTACTTAACAATATGGTCACGAGAAAAAGTTCTCTTTAATAATTCTGGTCTATCCATTTCAGCTAAAGTTAAGTTAGCTGAGAAAAGAAAAACAGAGAAACAAGTAATAGCAAGAGCTGTTCTTGCTTTTATTGGTCGTTCGTCAAGTTTGATTTTCTTAAAAATAAGTAATAAAGATAGGATAATCAAATCAATCCAGTATAAAACATCATATGGACGGAACATGCGTAGGGCACTTTCTCCAAGCCCTGATGATACTTTACCAGCACCTAACATTGTATTTACTGTAATAAAATCAGTAAATTCTCGGTAGTAAATAACATTTGAGAATAGTAGTAATGTTGTTAATGCCGAAATAATGATTAATGCTGTATAAGCTCTTTTTGGATTCTTAACATATAAAGCTGCTGAGAATAAAAAGACTGTTGTAGCAATTGGACTCAAGAAGAGAATGAAGTACTGAAAAGGACTTTCAATTCCTAAGTTAAAATCTACTAAGTAAGCCATAATGTTTTTTATCCAAAAAAGAACAGCTAGTAAGGTAAAGAACCCGAGCCTCGTATTTAGTAAATTTTTATAGTAATTATGTTTCACAATTAAACTTCCTTTCTTACATCCCAACCCGTGTAAAGTAAACTTACTTTTTTTATTAAACACTCCCTAATATTTTACCTTTATGAAATGAGTGTGTCAAATAGATTCCTATGGATTAATTAAAAATTAAGACTTAAGTCCGATATAAAAAAATGTGGAAGCTCTACCTTTAAACTGATATAGTATAAATAGTATAGAATAAAAAGAAAAGGGTATTTTAATGAGACAGATAATAATTGATAATAAAGCAGTAAAAAGAATAAATAAAAAGTACCCCCTAATTCATAAAGAAGACATTGTTTCTGATTATGAACTAGAAACTGGAGAATGGGTGTCGTTTTTTAGCCAAGGAAAACAATTTTTAGGCTATGGTTACTTAGGCGTTCAAAATAAAGGCTACGGTTGGATTTTAAGTTTTAAAAAAGAACAACCAATTACTTCAGATTTTTTAAAAGATTGTTTGGCTGAAGCCATCACAAAAAGAAGTGCTTATTTTAATGATCCTCAAACAACAGCCTTTAGGATATTAAATGGCGAGGGCGACAACTTTGGTGGATTAACGATTGATTGGTATGATAATTATTTAGTTTTATCTTGGTATAATTTAAGTATTTATCAGCATCAAAAAGAGATTGTAGCACTTCTTAGTGAGATTATTCCAGATATTAAAGGAATTTATGAAAAAATTAGATTTAAATCAGAAAGCTTACCTGAATCTAGCTTTGTTTGGGGAAGTGAATCACCAGAGCCTCTCATCGTTAAGGAAAATGGTGTGAATTATGCTACCTATTTAAATGAAGGATTAATGACAGGTATTTTCCTTGATCAAAAGGAAGTAAGAAATTATTTAGTGGATGGTTTTTCTAGTGGGCAGACACTACTTAATACGTTTAGTTATACAGGTGCCTTTTCTGTTGCAGCAGCAGTGGGAGGCGCTAGTCATACGACGAGTGTTGACTTAGCTAAAAGAAGTATTGAAAAAACAGAAGAGCAATTTAGAGTGAATGGGATTGATCCAGAATCACAAACTATTTTTGTCATGGATGTCTTTAATTATTTCAAGTATGCTGAAAAGAAAGGTTTTTCTTTTGATGTGGTGGTACTTGATCCACCAAGTTTTGCTAGAAATAAAAAGAAAACATTCTCTGTTGCAAAAGATTACGGTAAATTGACTACAGAAGCAGTTCGACTTATTAATAAGAATGGTAAGTTAATTGCTTCTACCAATGCAGCTAATGTCAATTTTGATAAATTTGAAAAAATGGTAGAAAAAGGAATTAAAGAAGCTGGAAAAGGATTTAAACAACAGCGGGTTTTCAGACTACCAAGTGATTTTGCCGTTTCTAATACTTTTTCAGAAGGAAATTATTTAAAAGTGTTAGTGTATGAAATTATTTAAATAACAAAGAAAAGATGGGATAGATGTATTATGTCTAAATTGAAGGTTAGAAATCTTACACTTGGTTCAGGTCAACCAAAAGTTTGTGTTTCTTTAGTGGCAAGTAATTTTGAAGAGCTATTTGCAGAAGCTATGCGTATTAGTCAAATGGATTGTGATTTGATTGAATGGCGTGCAGATTATTTTATGTATGTTAATGACATTTCTTTTATGAGAAAAGCGGCTTATTTTATTCGTTATGCAATAGAAGACAAGCCTTTGATTTTTACCTTTAGAACATTGGATGAAGGTGGAGGACAATACATCGAACCTGATTACTATTTTGAATTAAATCGTTACATGGTACATACAGGGTTAGTAGATATTATTGATTTAGAGTTATCTAAACTAGCGGATTCAGATACTGATGTGGTTCGATTTGCTAAACAAAATAATGTAAAAGTTTTATTATCAGCCCATGATTTTATTACAACACCGACTGAGGCTGAAATGACAGAAGCAATCTATGATATGAGGTATTTAGGAGCGGATATTTGTAAAATGGCTGTGACACCTAATGATATGGAAGATGTGTTAACTATTTTACAAAGTTCTAATAAAATCCAAAGCGAACGAGAAAATATTCCTTTTGTCTTAATCGGTATGGGAGAAATTGGAAGATTAACCAGAATGACAGGTGAGTTGTTTGGTTCTGTTTTAACGTTTGCTTCTTCAGGTAAATATCAAAGTGCTCCAGGTCAAATGAGCATTCATCAGTTAAGAAAAGGGCTAGATGTGATAGGAAATAGAAATGAAGGTGTCAAATTTGGCAAAGAAAAAAACAGTTAAAACAAATGCTGTTCGAATGTTAGAAAAAAAGAAAGTTCCTTTTGATGTGTATGAGTATGCTTGGTCAGAAGAACATATGGGAGCTAAAGATGCAGCTGAAGATTTAGGCGTCGATGAGTCTGAAATCTATAAAACGTTAGTTGCTGTTGGCAATAAAACAGGTCCGATTGTTGCGGTTGTTCCTGGAAATAAAGAATTAGACTTAAAAAAAATAGCAAAAGCAAGTCATAATAAAAAAGTAGATATGTTACCAATGAAGGAGTTAGAACCATTAACTGGCTATGTCCACGGTGGATGTTCTCCCGTTGGTATGAAAAAACAATTCCCAACTTACTTCGCGATTGAAGCAAAAGAAATGCCTGATTTTAGATGTTCTGCAGGAATGAGAGGCTTACAAATGAAAGTCAACCCTCAATTATTAGCAGATCTTTTAAGAGGTGAGTTTGCAGATATCACAACAGAATAAAATAAAAAAGCTAGCTACAAATAATCGGATTTCTCGATTGTTTGTAGCTATCCTTTTATCTATTTATTAGTATTTAAAGTAACTTGAAATTTCAGCAGCATTTTTTCCTGCAACATGACCAGTTACAAAAGCAGCTGTAATATTATAACCACCTGTATAACCATTAACATCAATGAGTTCTCCAGCAAAAAATAGACCATTCACTAGTTTACTTTCCATTGTTTTAGGATTAATTTCTTTCAGTTCAATTCCGCCACCAGTTACAAATGATTTATCAAGAGGATAAGTTTCATATCCTGTGAATTTAAACTCTTTAATTAGAGAAACGAAATCACTTTTTTCAATATCAGTTAATTGTTTTAAATGTTTAGAGGCGTCAATATCAAGTGTATCTAATAAAAATTCTAGGTATCTCTCAGGTAAAAGATTTTTTAGACCGTTTTTAACTGATTTATTGCCAAATTCAGCAACTCGTTCATTAATTTGTTTTAGAATTTCTTGTTCACTGAACATAGGTAAGGCATCAAGAGATAAAGTGACAGACTCTCTACCTTTTTCAAGCTCTTTATTAACAAACATACTACATCTAAGAGCTGCAGGGCCAGAAACGCCAAAATGAGTAAATAGAAGGTCCATTTCATGAGAGACAATTACTTTTTCCTTTTCATTTAGAACGGATAATTTGATATCTCGTAATGATAAACCTTGTAACGTTTTATTTTGAACAAATTTATCTTTTGAGCGAATAGGAGATTCTGTTGGAAAAAGAGGAGTCACGGTGTGCCCTAATTTTTTCGCTAGTTTGTAACCATCTCCTGTGGAACCTGTATATTGAAATGTTTTTCCACCAGTCGAAAGAACTACACAAGGAGCTGTATAAGTTAAATTTTCATTTGTCACCACACCACTTATTTGTCCATCAGTGGTTAATAATTTTTTAACGGTTGATTTCATAATCAAAGTAACCTGATATTCCTTCAATTTCTCAGCAAGTCCTTCTACAATCGCTTTAGAGGTATTGGCAACAGGGAATAATCGTCCGTGATCCTCTTCTTTTAAAGCTACACCATTTGATTCAAAAAATTCCATAATATCGTAATTATTAAATTGAGAAAAAGCACTATACAAAAATTTTCCATTTCCAGGGATGAATTGAATGATTTCTTCTGGTGGACGATTATTGGTCACATTACATCGACCTCCACCAGTTAACCTTAATTTTTTGCCTAACATTCTATTTTTATCTATAATGGCAACTTTAGCGCCATTTTCAGCAGCTGAGATGGCAGCCATCATACCACTAGTTCCGCCACCAACAACGATTACGTCAAAATCAGTCATTTGCTTCCTCCTTCATTTATGCGATTCTCATTCTAACATAAAAGCTTCATGATATCGAAATAGAAAAATTTTTTGTAAAATTTCAGTTTTGATATATAATATGACTAATTAAAAAAAGGTGTGTGATGATATGACAGAAATTAAACAATATTTAGACAATTTAGAAAATGCATTGAAAGAAAAGTATCCTGATCAAAAAGAATACTTACAAGCTGTCGCTGAATTTATGGGAACTATCGAACCTTTTTTGATGAAAAATCCAATCTACGTTGAAAAAAATATTTTAGAACTATTACTTATTCCAGAACGATTAATTGAATTTCGTATTCCGTGGATGAATGATCGAGGAGAATGGAAAGTAAATACTGGTTACCGCGTGCAATATAATTCAGCATTAGGACCTTATAAAGGCGGTATGAGATTCCACCCAACAGTTAATCAGAGTATTATGAAATTTTTAGCCTTTGAACAAATTTTTAAAAACAGTTTAACCTCTTTACCAATTGGTGGAGGTAAAGGCGGAAGTGACTTTGATCCAAAAGGAAAATCTGATGGAGAAATTATGCGTTTTTGTCAAAGTCTAATGCAAGAGTTGCAAAAATATATTGGACCTAATACAGATGTACCAGCTGGTGATATTGGAGTAGGTGGTCGTGAAATTGGTTACTTATTTGGGGAATATAAGCGCCTAAATGGTTACCAATCAGGTGTTTTAACTGGAAAACCACTAGCTTACTGGGGAAGCTTAGCGAGAACAGAAGCTACAGGCTATGGTCTTGTTTACTTTGTCCAACATTTATTAAATGATCAAAAAGAAACACTTAAAGATAAAAAAGTTCTTGTTTCAGGAAGTGGAAACGTGGCTATTTATGCCATTCAAAAGGCACAAGAACTTGGAGCAAAAGTTTATGGTTGTTCTGATTCTTCTGGCTATGTGATTGACCCTGATGGTATTGATTTAGAACTTGTTAGAGACATTAAAGAAGTCAATCGAGAAAGAATCAATGTTTATTTAACCCAACGCCCTAAAGCTAAATTTTATGAAGGAAAAAATATCTGGGAAGCAACAATAGCTTATGATATTGCTTTACCATGTGCGACTCAAAATGAAATCACACCAGAATTAGCTAAAATTATGGTGAAAAATGGCGTGAAAGTAGTTGCAGAAGGAGCTAATATGCCAACAACGTTAGAAGCGTTAGAGGTGTTAAACGACAATCAAATTATTTATTGCCCAGGAAAAGCTTCTAATGCAGGTGGAGTTGCCGTTTCTGCTTTAGAAATGGCTCAAAATGCGCAACGATTACCTTGGACTTTTGAAAAAGTGGACCAAGAATTAAACCAAATTATGAAGAATATTTATGAAACTTGTCGTGATACTTCATTAGCTTATTTAAGTAAAGAAGATTTAGTGGCAGGAGCAAATATGGCTGGTTTTGAAAAAGTTGCTAAAGCTATGTTGTCTCAAGGATTAGTTTAACAGTTGTTACTAGTAACAAGATTTATTTTTTTCTGAAAATATGATGTGAAAAATCTGAAAGAATGATAGAATATAGCTGTAGTAATGAAAAAAACACGTAAAATATAGGAGGATAATTATGTCTCATATTAGTTTTGATCACTCTAAAGTTGAAAAATTTATTGGTGAACACGAATTAGGGTACATGCAAGCAGAAGTTAGTGCAGCACACAAAGCACTTAGAGAAGGAACTGGTGCTGGTAGCGATTATTTAGGATGGATTGATTTACCTGTTGCTTATGATAAAGATGAATTTGCACGAATCAAAGAATCAGCTAAAAAAATTCAATCAGATTCTGAAGTATTAGTTGTTATTGGAATTGGTGGATCTTACTTAGGAGCTAAGGCAGCTATTGATTTCTTAAATCACTCTTTCTATAACTTACTTGATAATAAAGAAAGAAAAGCACCTCAAGTATTCTTTGCAGGAAACAGCATCAGCTCATCTTACTTAGCTGATTTAATTCATATTATTGGAGACCGTGACTTCTCAGTTAACGTTATCTCTAAATCAGGTACAACTACTGAACCTGCCATTGCTTTTAGAGTGTTTAAAGAATTATTAATTAAAAAATATGGTAAAGAAGAAGCAAACAAACGTATTTATGCAACAACAGATAAAGCACGTGGAGCAGTAAAAGTTGAAGCTGACGTTGAAGGTTGGGAAACATTTGTTATTCCTGATGACATTGGTGGACGTTTCTCTGTTTTAACAGCTGTAGGATTACTTCCAATTGCTGTAACAGGAGCAAGCATTGATGATTTAATGAAAGGTGCCGCAGACGCTCGTCTTGCTTATAGTTCAGAAGACTTAGCAGAAAACGAAGCTTACCAATATGCAGCATTAAGAAATGTTTTATACCGCAAAGGTAAAGTAACTGAATTATTAATTAATTACGAACCAAGCTTACAATATTTCTCAGAATGGTGGAAACAATTATTTGGCGAGTCAGAAGGAAAAGACCAAAAAGGAATTTATCCTTCAAGTGCTAACTTCTCAACTGACTTACATTCTTTAGGTCAATATATCCAAGAAGGACGCCGTAATATCTTTGAAACAGTTATCAAAGTAGATAAAGCTCGTCACGAATTAACTATTCCTGAAATGGATCAAGATTTAGATGGTTTAGGCTATATCCAAGGAAAAGAAATTGATTTTGTTAATACAAAAGCTTTCCAAGGAACATTATTAGCTCATACTGATGGAGACGTTCCAAACTTTGTTATCACAATTCCTGAAACAGATGCATACACATTAGGTTACTTAATGTATTTCTTTGAAATTGCAGTAGGTATCTCAGGCTACTTAAATAGCGTGAATCCATTTGACCAACCAGGTGTGGAGGCGTATAAGAAAAATATGTTCGCACTTTTAGGTAAACCAGGCTTTGAAGACTTAGCTAAAGAGTTAAACGAACGCCTTTAAATCAACGTTTGTAGACTAAAAGAATAAAACGCAAGGTAATATGTATGCTCCGTTTTTGATCCAGTAGGGGACTTATGGGGGACTTTTATCTTAAAAAAATTGTGGTACTACATGAGATTAAAACACCCAAACTTTTAAAAAGTTTGGGTGTTTTTTTGTAGAAATATACTACTATTTCCTAATTAATGTATGATAAAATTGTTATTATTGTATGATTGGAGATAATGTATGGAAAAAAGAGAAAATAACATAGATGTTTTTAAAGGAATGGCTATCTTTTTTGTTGTACTGGGTCATATTTCTAATGTACCAAAAGATGTCTTTATTTATGTGTACTCATTTCATGTGCCTTTATTCTTTTTTTGTTCTGGTTATTTGATGTATTTTACGAGAGAAAGAATAATGTCTTTTCAGTACACTAAAAATTTATTCAAAAAAGTGATGATACCTTTTTATCTCGCTTATCTTATTTCTTATTTTGTGACACTTATTTTTGAACCAGAAAAAAGAAGTTATTCTTTTTTAGTCTCCTTTTTTAAAGGTGGGCTACTAGGTTCTCATTGGATGGATGTCAATAATTTTCCGTTCTGGTTTTTACCGTTGTTTTTTATTAGTGTTCTTACATTTAAATATCTTTCTACCTTTTCATTAAAAACTATCATGGTAATAGGAGGAATTTGTTTTATTGTATCTCCCTATGCTTACTTATTATTAAAGAACCCTGAAGAAAATATTGTTTGGAGTATCAACGTTTTATTTCCAGCTATCTTTTTTATGATATTTGGTTTTTTTATGAATCATTTTAAAGCAATGGAGTGGTTTAATCATCAAATGAGTTTTTTTATCTCAATGATATGTGGTGCTGCAGGTTTGGTAATTGCTTTTCATTTTCCTTCTGAAATATTGTACGTTGAAAATCACTGGTATTTGATAGGTGCTGTCTTAGCTATCATTTTCTTTATCTGGTTGAATAAAGATAATCAAAATAGTATTATTCGTTTTTTGGGTAAAAACTCAATGATTATTTTAGTCATCCATAAAATTATTAACTTTATTCTAGTTGAGTTAGGATTTGATAAATTTTTAACGAGTTTAAAATTATCTGGGATTATTTTTGCAGCAACTTTTTCAATTGTTATTATTTTTCTCTCTCTTTTACCAGTTCTTATTCGAACTCTAATTACAAGAAGAAGAGCCTTATGATGAGTGTTATTTTTAAGAATAAAAATGCTTTTCTTAAAGGCTTTTAAGAAGATTATTAGAACTCATGGAAAACGTTTACTATAATACCTATATTAATTGTAAAAAACATCACAAACAGGTAGATTCACAAACTTCTTTGTGCTAATTTGAGCATGTAGTTGAAATTAAGGAGGATGTTTAACAATGGCAATTGAAAAATTTGAAGCAGTTGTAGAAAACGTAGCAGGATTAAAAGTATCATGTAAATCAAGAGATTTTGAATTTATTTTAGATGAACCAAAAAATTTAGGTGGAACTGATACTGGAATGAATCCAGTTGAAGCTTTATTAAACTCTTTAGGTGCTTGTAAAGTGATTGTAGCTAAAAGCTTTGCTAGATTGCATAAAATTAAACTAAAAAATATTCGAATTGAGCTTGAAGGAGAACTTGATCCAGATGGCTTTATGGGAAAAAATCCAAATGCTAAAATTGGTTTCTCAAAAATTACAACTAATTTCTTTATAGAAGCAGATAACACAGATGAAGAAATAGCAAACTTTGTTGATTTTATTAACAGAACTTGTCCAGTAGCAGATACGATTGAAAATGGACCAGAAATGATTTCTAACATTATTAAATAAAACTAAATAAAAGCAGAGATTGTCTCAACGAAGAGACAATCTCTTTTTTATTGACGTGCTTTAAAAAATATGATATTTTATTTACATTCAAATGAATGTTAAGGTGATGAGAATGAAACATAGAAATTTTGATGAAACAAGAGAGAAGATAATTAATGCGGCTGCTAGATTGTTTGTTCAAAAAGGATGGGAGAAAATTTCCATTCAAAATATAGTGGATGAAGTGGGAGATATTTCAAGAGGCGCATTTTATCATCATTTTAAAACTAAGAATGACGTTATTGAAGCTGTCACAATTGAGTTATTTGATAATCGCCCTGATCAAGCGATGCTCATTTTTCATGAGACAGAAAATGCTCTAGAACGATTCAGAGAGGTTTTAAGATATAGTTTAACAACACCTTCAAAGTATGGTGTCATGGCTTCTTTAAATCATTTAGTAAAAACACCAGAATTTTTGTTTAAACTTTATACTGATGGAAAAGAGTATTCTTCCCCTCAAATTGAACAGTTGATTGAAGCTGGGAATAAAGACGGCTCAATGAACGTTCCTTATCCAAAAGCTACTGCAGAAGCATTAGCTTTGCTTTTTAATTTTTGGTTAACAATAGACATTAGTGAACTCTCAAGAATAGAATATCAAGAAAGAGTGAATGTCTTAAAAACTATTTCAAATAGTCTTGGTTTAAACGTTGTTGATAGTGGTCTTGAATCAGATTTGGTGACTGTTTATGATTCGGTGAATAAAAACAAGTAAATCTCTTGTTTTTATTTTTTTAAAGCGTTACATTCATTTGAATGTAAAAACAAGGGGGAAATATTATGCAAATTGTATCAATTATTTTAATTTTAAGTATTTTAAGCTTAATAGGAGTAACTTTTTTTAATAAAAATAAAACCATTAAAAAAAGAGCTATTTATCTGACTCTTCCGTTGTCAGTGATTTTACTTATTTTAATCGGTTTTAGATGGCAACTTATTCCAATTTTACTAAGTGTTCTTTTAGGGTTATGTTTTTATTTCTTTAATCGAAAGAATGAAAAAAGCAATAATAACTTATTCTTCAGAATTCTAAAGGTCAGTTTTTATGCAGTTGTGTGCTTAATTAGTATTTTACCGGCTATTGTATTTCCTTATTTTCAATTTGATAAACCGAGTGGTGAAAATGAAGTTGGAGCTAAAGAAGAATATTTTGTTGATTCAAGTAGACAAATAAAACTTAACAATAATAATAAAACTAATAGAGTGATAAAAGTAACTCTTTTTTATCCAGCTGAAGTAAAAAGTGAGTCCATGTTACAAGTCAGTCAAGATATGAATCAATTATCAGATTCACTAAGTAAAGCACAAGGTATATCAAGTATTTTTACCAAGCATTTTAATTCAATCAAAACAAATGCCTATGTTGACGCCAAGGTAAAAGGTAAAAAAGAGTCTTATCCATTAATTTTATTTTCTCATGGTATGGGCAGTTACAATACTCAAAGTACCTTTCAAATGGCTGAGCTGGCAAGTCATGGCTATGTCATTGCATCTATTGAGCACCCAGGAGATGCCGCTGTTAGTTACACAAGTAGTAGAGAATTGATTCCATATGCCAATGAGAAAATTCTTGGAGCTAATAAAGAAGATTTGTCTTATTTAGATGAATATAACGTTGAATGGGTTAAAGATGCTAAGGTTGTTATGAATCAGTTACAGAAAAGTAACGATACTATTTCTTCGACCATTAATTTTGATAAAATCGGTTATTTAGGATTTTCGTATGGTGGAGCAACAGCATTACAGAGTTTGATGACGGATTCTAAAATAAAAGCAGCAGTTGACTTGGATGGTGCTCTGTTTGGTCCTGATGTTCCAGATAAAGGAATTGAGAAGCCCTTTTTATTAATAAATTCTTCAGCTTCTATCGCAAGTATGATACCTAAGAAGGAACAAACGAGTGAAGAAAAAGAATATTTCAAAGAATTAATGAGAAAAAATAGTTTAGTTAAAGGAAATGAAGTAGTTCATGAAATTATTCCACATTCGAATCATGTTAGCTTTACTGATTTATCAGCTTCTACAAAGATATTGAATGAAAAAGAAGGAAATGCTTTTAAAAATTATCATATTATTAACCAATTGACATTAAAATTCTTTAATCAACACTTGAAGTAAATAACTAGAATCATTAAGAAAAAACTCATAAATTGTTTGAATTTTTATTTAACAAATTCTTAAAATTTTGTTATAATGGCTTGCGTGTATTTACAAAAGGAAAGGTGGATCTTTATGGTTAAGAAAAATGGACAAGGAAAGTCAAAACTTGTTTTACGAGTTGTTCTAGCTATTTACGTCGTTGAGTTACTGTGGTTCCTTTATTCTCAAGTCATTAAAAAAATGATGAATGGACAAGTTATTGACATTCAAACTAAAGAATTAGCAATCATGTTAACCATTGGACTTTTAGTTATTTTAATTTTATTTGTTTTGAAAAAATCAAGAAAAATTGGTGGAATATTAATGGCAGTATTGGTAGCTAGTGTCATATTATTCTGTGTGCTTGCTCCGTTGTTAGACGTATATATTCCAATTGTTTGGCAAATTTTAAAAAGTTTTAGTTAAGATGTTGATTCTATCAACATCTTTTTTTAATTTATTGGGGGATATCTATTTTTTTCTGAAAGCGAGTATGATAGACTGTATACAGTGAAATAAAAGGAATGATAGTGATGTTAAATCTTTCAGATAAAAGAAAACATTTTCGTTTTCCTGTTTACGATGATGAAACAGGAGTTAAATTACAGAGAAAAAGAAATCGTGAATTTTTAAAAGATATATTAGATGATGGTTTTGTGTATAAAAATGAAGATCCTTATTCTGTGCAGTCAAAATCTATTAATAATGCTGACATTGATCCTGTTGAAATGATCGATGCACCAGATTACTTTGGTCAAGACGGATTAGTTGACACTGAAGAGATTAAGGCAGTTCCTAAAGTTCAGAAGACGGCTTTTCATGAGAAAAGAATTAAATTAGATCAAAAAGTTGTCCCAGTTAAGGATAATAATTATGTAGTACCAGAAAAAAAAGAATACCGATCACCACAATCATCTTTTTCTAATGAATTTTTAGAAACAGATACATATGGTAATGTAAAGCATCATAAATCTGATAAAAGACGTTCTAAATTTGAATCTTCATATGATTTACCAGGTGAAAAAGGAAAAAATATTTTTCAACCTAAACATATACCGGCTTCTATTATTGAAGATGAACAAAAAGAAGATAGACCAAAACATGGAAGAGAACTTCTAGTTGATGAACTTAGAAAAGCCTCTTCGAACAATCTTCTATTAATGGAAGAAGAAGTTATTTTAGATCCGATTATTGATGAAGTTGATGTGAATGATGATCATTTAAAAGAAGTCCCTTCAACAGAGAAAAAGAAAAATCAAAGACTTGAAAAAACATTGTCAGGTATTATTGCTGAAGAAGGAAGTACTAAGTTAGATAGTTATTATTTTGATTAGTGAATACTTACATCGGTATTGTCCGTGTAAGTATTTTTTGTTGATTATTTAACTTAATTATACGATAATGACATAGATATTTAATACAAATCACAAATAGTGTATTTAGAAGAGAAAAGGGGATTTTTATGGAAATTCATAAAAATAAAACATATCATTTTGTAGGAATCAAAGGTTCAGGCATGAGCTCATTAGCTTTATTATTACATCAAAAAGGCTTTAAAGTTCAAGGATCTGACGTTGAAAAATACTTTTTCACACAAAGAGAACTAGAAAAAGAAGGCATTAAGATTCTTCCATTTAGTGAAGCAAACATTACAGATGATTTAATAGTCATTGCAGGTAATGCTTTTCCTGATACACATGAAGAAATTCAAGCGGCATTAAAAAAAGGTCTAAATGTTATTAGATATCACCGTTTTTTAGGTGAATTTATTAAAATGTATACAAGTATTGCTGTAACAGGTTCTCATGGTAAAACAAGTACGACAGGTTTATTAGCTCATGTTTTATCTGGTATTAAACCAACGAGCTTTTTAATTGGAGATGGAACTGGGCATGGAGAAAGAGAAGCGGAATTCTTTGCTTTTGAAGCTTGTGAGTATCGTCGTCACTTCTTGTCTTACCAACCAGATTATGCAATTATCACTAATGTTGACTTTGACCATCCGGATTATTATGAGAGCATTGATGATGTTTTTAGTGCCTTTCAAGTATTTGGTGAAGGCGTTAAAAAAGGAATCATTGCATTTGGTGATGATGAGTATTTAAGAAAAATTAAAACAGATGTACCTGTTTACTATTATGGTGCAACAGAAGAAGATGATTTCCAAGCTCGAAATATTGAACGCACAACAACTGGTTCAAGTTTTGATGTCTTTTATGAAGATAAATTAATTGGACAATTTATTGTACCGGCATTTGGTTTCCATAATGTGATGAACGCTCTAAGTGTTATTTCAATTAGTTACTTAGAAGGTCTTGATATGGAACTTGTTGCAAAAGAATTAGCAACATTTAGCGGTGTTAAGCGTCGCTTTAGCGAGAAAAAAGTTGCAGATACTATTTTAGTTGATGATTATGCTCATCATCCAGCTGAAATTAAAGCAACAATTGATGCAGCGCGTCAAAAATATCCGAATAAAGAAATTGTGGCTGTTTTCCAACCACATACATTCACTAGAACTATTGCCTTGATGGATGATTTTGCAGCTTCTTTAGATTTAGCTGATAGTGTTTATTTATGTGAAATCTTTGCTTCAGCAAGAGAAGATGCAGGAGAAGTTAAAATTGAAGATTTAGGTAACAAAATCTCTAAAGGTGGAACAGTCTTAAGTTTAGACGACATGTCACCACTTTTAAACCATGAGGAAGCAGTTGTGATTTTCATGGGTGCTGGAGATGTTCAGAAATTTCAAGTTGCATATGAACAACTTTTAGGTAATACTATAAGGAACAATATGTAATTTTTTAGCAGATAGGAGATAGTGATGGTGCTAAAATTTCAAAAAAAAGATGGTAAAACCATCGATGAATTATCTGAAGGCGAATCGTTAAGTATCACAGAAACAATTGAAGATAGTCAGTTATTGTTATACTTAGGACTAACAAATGACGCCAATCCTTTGTTTATTCAGCATAAATTTGCCGAAAGAACTGAATATGAAAAACCAATTGTTCCAAGTATTATGTTGATGGGAATTATTTCGAGTGTCATCTCAAAACATTTACCTGGGCCAGGATCTAATATTGTTAATTTATCTTTTAACTTAGTTAATCCGGTTTATCATTATGAGACGCTTACTTTTCATTTTGAAATCATAAAAATTGATTTGCTGAAAGAAGTTGTAACGGTTTCTGTCAAAGCTCAAAATTATGAAGAAGTCAGAGTGTTAGACGCGGTCGTAATGGTAAAACCAACTAAGATTAAACAAATAACTGAAAAGGACGTGATTGATGATGATGGACAATAATCATAACGTTGAAAAAGCAACAGGTATTTCTAAATTTTATAGTAAGGTGTATGGATATCTTGGTTTAGGTATTTTACTAAGTGCTATAACATCTTTCTTGGTAATTAATGTTTTCCCAAATGAAGTTTTAGGCTTTGTTTATGGTGGTCGATTGAATTTCTTCTTAATGTGGGGAGTTCAAATTGGTTTAGTGATTTATTTAGGTAAAAATGCTTTTAGTAATTCTGGTAAATCACTTTTAGGTTACATTGCTTATACAATTTTAACAGGTGTAACTATCTCAGCAACAGTTTTTATGTATGATGCGACAGATGTAACATTAGCCTTTGTGACGGCAGCAGGAATGTTTATCGGCATGTCACTAGTTGGTGTATTTATTAAAAAAGATTTAAGCGCAATGGGACACGCAATGTATAGCTTTTTAATTGGAGCTTTGATTGCAATTGTGTTAAACCTATTTGTTCTTAAAAGTTCAGCAGTAGATTTTGCGATTTCTCTTGCTATGGTTGTTGTTTTTGCAGGATTAACTGCTTGGGACAATCAAAAAATCAAATTATACTACCAAGAAATGGGCGATCAAGCAGGTTCAAACTTAGCCATTTATTGTGCGATGACATTATATCTTGATTTAGTGAACTTGTTCTTATCACTATTAAGAATTTTTGGTAGAGACTAATAAGTATTTAAGAAGGTTCTTCTAGGAAATCTAGGAGAATCTTTTTTGTTTGAGTGATTTCTTTTCGCAAAGTGGTATGATTTTTGATAGAATGGTTGAGAATAGTACGGGAATGGAGTGTCAGTATGGCAAAAAATAAATTATTATTAATTGATGGAAATAGTATTGCTTTTAGAGGTTTCTTTGCATTGTATCAATCTTTGGAGCGTTTTAAAAATCAAAGTGGTTTACATACGAATGCCTTATATGCAGTACATAATATGTTGGAAAATGTTTTAGAAAGAGAAAAGCCAACTCATGTGTTAGTTGCTTTTGATGCAGGAAAAACAACTTTTAGACATTCTTTTTACGAAGATTATAAAGCAGGAAGAGCAAAAACACCAAGTGAATTTAAAGAGCAAATGCCTTATTTAAGAGATTTAATTGAAGGTTTAGGAATGAAGCATTATGAACTAGAAAATTATGAAGCAGATGATATTATTGGCACATTAGCAACTCAAGCTGATAAAGAAAAATTTGATGTAGTTGTTTTATCTGGAGATAAAGATTTAACTCAATTAGCTTCTGACAATATCCGTGTTGATGTTACCGTTAAAGGTGTTAGTGAAATTGAATCTTATACACCAGAGCATATTATGGAAAAATATGGATTAGTTCCAAATCAGATAATTGATATGAAGGGACTAGCAGGAGACCAGTCTGACAATATTCCTGGAGTGACTAAGATTGGTGAAAAAACAGCTATTAAATTATTAAAAGAGTATGATACGGTAGAAGGCGTCTATGAAAATATAGATTCAATGAAAAAAAGTAAAATGAAAGAAAATCTTATTAATGAAAAAGAAATAGCGTTAATGAGTAAAAAATTAGCAACTATTAATATTGATGCACCAATTGATATTAAGGTGGATGAATTAGGTTTTGATGGAAAAAATCTTGATGTCTTAGTTCCTTTTTATAAGGAAATGGATTTTAATTCATTTTTAAATAAATTGGATTCAAGTTTAGTGACTGCTGATAATGAAGACAAAAAAGAAATTCATTATGAAGTCATTGATTCTTTAACAAAAGAGATGTTCCAAACTGATTTATCACTTTATGTAGAGATGCTAGATGAGAACTATCACACGTCTGAGGTTGTTGGTTTTGCATTTGGAAATGCTGAAAATTGCTATGTATCAACTAATCTTGATTTATTTGAAGAACCATTATTTATTGAGTGGCTTAAAAATGAAGATATGACTAAAAAAGTATTTGATACAAAACGTACTGAAGTTGCTTTAAATCGCTTTGGTTTAAGCTTAAAAGGTGTAAAATTTGATACACTGTTAGCTTCTTATCTAATTGATTCAACTAATAATAGCGAAGATATTGCTGAAATTGCGCAAAAATTTAATTATTATGATGTTGACCGAGATGAGGCTGTTTATGGTAAGGGAGCTAAAAAAGGGTTACCTGAAAATGAATCAGAGATGTTTGAGCATTTAGCAAGGAAGATTCATGCTATTGATTTCTTATACGAACCATTAATGGAAGAGTTGGAAAGTAAAAATCAACTTGATTTATTTAATGAGATAGAATTGCCATTAGCCCATATTTTAGGCGAGATGGAGATTGAAGGAATTACAGTTAACGCAAGTCGCTTACAAGAGATGAAAGGTGAATTTGCTAAAAGATTAAACGAAATAGAGCAAAAAGTATACGAAGCTGCAGGAGAAGAATTTAACTTAAATTCACCAAAACAATTAGGTGTTATCCTTTTTGAAAAAATGGGCTTACCTGTTATCAAGAAAACTAAAACAGGTTATTCTACTGCTGTTGATGTTTTAGAAAAACTACAAGGTGAAAATCCTATTATTGATGATATTTTAACTTATCGTCAAATTGCTAAAATACAATCAACGTATGTTGAAGGCTTACTAAAAGTTATTTTTGAAGATAATAAAATTCATACAAGATACGTTCAAACATTGACGCAGACAGGACGATTAAGTTCAGTTGATCCTAATCTGCAAAATATTCCAATTAGATTAGAAGAAGGTCGAAAAATAAGAGAAGCCTTTGTTCCTAGAAATGCAGATTGGCAATTATTCTCTTCTGACTATTCGCAAATTGAGTTAAGAGTCTTAGCTCACATTTCAGATGACGAACATTTAAAAGCAGCCTTTATTGAAGGTCAAGATATTCATGCCAGTACAGCAATGAGGGTATTTGGTGTTGAAAAGGAAGAAGATGTAGATGGTAATTTAAGACGCCAAGCAAAAGCGGTGAACTTTGGAATTGTTTATGGTATAAGTGATTATGGTTTATCTCAGAACCTAGGTATTTCTCGTCAAGACGCTCAAACATTTATTGATACTTACTTTGAAAAATATCCAGGCGTTAAAGATTATATGGAACAAGTAGTTAGAGAAGCTAAAGATAAAGGTTATGTAGAGACTCTTTATCATAGAAGAAGATACTTACCTGATATTAATGCTAGAAACTTTAACATCAGAAGCTTTGCAGAAAGAACAGCTATTAATACACCTATCCAAGGTAGTGCGGCTGATATTCTAAAAATTGCTATGATTCAAATTGATCAAAAACTAAAAGATGAAAAAATGGAAGCAACAATGCTTCTTCAAGTGCATGATGAGTTAGTTTTTGAAGCTCCTAAATCAGAAATTCCACGTTTACAACAAATTGTAGAAGAAACAATGGAAAACGCTGTTCAATTAAGTGTACCTTTAAAAGCAGATAGCAGTGTTGGAAATACTTGGTATGAAGCCAAATAATAATGAATTTACTAATCAAATTCGTTTAGTATAAGGAGTTTTGTTATGCCAGAATTACCAGAAGTAGAAACAGTAAGAAAAGGGTTAGAAAATCTTGTTCGAAAGAAAAAAATAGTTAAAGTAGAAGTCTTTTGGCCTCGAATTATTGACCATTCAAACATAGATGAGTTTAAACTTAATCTAATGGGAGAAACCATAGAAGAAATAGAACGACGTGGCAAGTACCTAATTTTTAAACTAACTCACTTTGATATGATTAGTCATTTGAGAATGGAAGGTAAGTTTGAATACCATCAGCAAAGTGATCCAATCATGAAACATACCCATGTAATTTTTAAATTTAATGATGGCACTGAACTTCGTTATTTAGATGTGAGGAAATTTGGGAGATTTGTCTTGTTGGAAAAAGATACAGCTCATGAGTATAAAGGTTTAAAAAAACTTGGACCTGAACCTGTAAAAGAACTATTTTTATTAGATGATTTTGAAGAACAATTAAAAAAACGAAAAAAAGCAATTAAACCTTTGTTACTAGATCAAACTCTAGTAACAGGTCTTGGAAATATTTATGTGGACGAGGCATTATTTAGAGCTGAGATTCACCCTGAACAAGAAGGTAATACGTTAACTAAGGAAGAGGTCAAACGACTTCATCAAGCAATTATTAATGTGTTAGGAGAAGCAGTAGAAGCTGGTGGGACGACGATTAGATCATATAAGAATGCATTAGGGGATGCTGGTAATTTTCAAGTATCACTTCTTGTTTATGGTCAAAATGGAGAAAGTTGTCCTAGGTGTGGTCATGAGATATTGAAAAAGAAAGTAGCTCAGCGAGGAACTCATTATTGTCCAATGTGTCAAATTTATAGAGTTAGGAAAGGATAAGTATTATGTGTTTTATTTTGGGTTTAACAGGTGGCATTTCATCTGGAAAAAGTGCAGTGAGTCAATGTTTTAAAGAAAAAGGTATTCCAGTAGTTGATGCAGACGCTATTGCTAGGGAAGTGGTAAAACCTCGAACTCCAGGTTTGTCTAAGATTATCGCTCACTTTGGTTCATCAATTTTGACAGAAGAACGAGAGTTGGATCGGAAAAAATTAGGAGAAATTATCTTTAATGATGATAAGGAAAGAGAAATTTTAGATAATATTCTACGACAAGAAATTGAATTGAAAATGGATGAAGAACTTGAAAGACTAAAAAGAGAACATCATGAGCTGATCATAATGGATATTCCTCTTTTATTTGAGGCAAGTTATGAATCAAAATGTGATGAAATAATGACTGTTTTCGTTAGTCAAAAAACACAATTATCAAGGCTTACGCTAAGAGATAATATTTCTGAAGAGCAAGCGTTAGCAAGAATTAATAGTCAAATGCCAATCGTTGATAAAGCTCTTTTATCAGATGTTATCATTGATAATGAAGGAACAATCGAAAATACTAAGTTACAAGTTGATAGATGGTTAGATATTTTTAAAGAAACTAGATTTTCAAATTAAACTAGATTTTACTATTTTGATTATGGACCATTTTCTGTTTGTTTACACTAAACAGATGAAGTGGCCGATTTAAAAATTTAAGCTGATTAAAAAGAGACAAGGATTTGTACGCCTGGTCTCTTTGTTTTTGGCTAAACAGTAATCAGACTATACCTTTCTCCTTATTACATGTTATAATATCTCTATTAATGAAATGATTTTCAGTAAATACTGTAAAAATAGATGAGGTGAAGCAGATGCAATGTCCAAAATGTCATTTTAATGGTTCCAGAGTAGTGGATAGTCGACCTGCTGATGATGGAAGAGCTATCAGAAGAAGAAGAGAATGTGAAGACTGTGGATTTAGATTTACAACATTTGAAAGAGTAGAAGTAACCCCTCTTTTAGTCGTTAAGAAAAATGGAGCAAGAGAAGAATTTAATCGAGATAAGGTATTAAGAGGTCTTGTTCGTTCTGCAGAAAAACGACCAGTTCCAATGGAAAAGATGGAACAAATTGTTGACAATGTAGAAAATAGAATCAGAGCATTAGGAGAAAATGAAGTATCTACGACAATGATTGGTGAATTTGTTATGGAAGATTTAGTTAACCTAGATGAAATTGCTTATATCCGGTTTGCCAGTGTTTATCGTCAATTTAAAGATATGAGTGTTTTCTTGGAAGAATTACAAGAAGTTATTGATAAAGAAAACAGAGAATAAGAAAGTGAGCGGTACCTTTGAGTGAAGCATGGGAGCATTTAAAACCGAAAGATAAATTTTCAGTCATTAAAACACAATATATTTCAGAAATGGATTATATGGTGCTAAATATGTTGTATCAACCGATTGTCGGTACCGATGCTATAGGGCTTTTAAATACATTACTTATTATGGAAAAAATTAGCTCTAAAAAAGAGACTCAAATGCATAGTGTCTTGCTTAATCAGCTAAATATTGGGATACCAAGTTTTTATGCTGCAAGAGAAAAATTAGAAGCAGTAGGTTTGTTAAAGTCATTTGTCAAAAAGTTAGATCAAGAAAATCACTTTATTTATGAAATACAACAACCACTTGAACCAAGTGTTTTTCTGCATGATGATATTTTATCTTTATTATTAATTGAAAAATTAGGATTCAAAGAAGTAGAATCATTAAGTGAATACTTTAACTTTAAAAGAAGAGATATGGAAGATTATCTCGAGGTGACAAAAACTTTTGTAGATGTGTTTAATTTCAATTCAACACACTTAGCAAGTCATGAAAATGAATTAGAAGAGATTAAACAAAATGTAACGTTAAAAAAAGAAAACGAAAAGATTCCATTAGTAACTAAGAGCTTTGATTGGATTTTCTTTAATAGCTTAATCGAAAATTTACACATCGATGAAGAACAAATAGAAAAAGAACTAAAACGTACTATTGAGCTATTTCATCAATTATATGGAATCAATGAACTTGAGATGTTTGATTACGTGAAACAATCAGTAGATTATGTGACTAATCGAGTTATTGAAAAAGACTTCAAGCAATTAATTTATAAGGGTTATCATAGTCGAAAGAAACAAGAACAATCAACAGCAGCCATTCAAAATAAGTCAGAACTTAGATTAACAGAGACAGAAAAAGACCAATTAAGAAAAAATACTTTACGTTTAACAGGTTTTTCTGATGCTGAGATTGAGGTAATCATAGCTTGTGATACTACACCTCCTTTAATCTTTTTAAAGGCGATAAAGACGCAAAAAGGTGGCTTTGTCAGTGATAATGAGAGATGGACGATTGAAAAGCTAAAAACACAATCTAATTTACCGGATTCTGTTTTAAATGTGTTGATCCATTACACACTAGTTGTTCAAAATAAAGCTTCAATCAACCAAAATATGATGATGACAATTGCTAACGATTGGGCTCAAAAAAAGATTTTTTCGCCAGAAGATGCTTTAACGCAAGTAAAAGAACTTCAAAAAGAGCGTGAAAAGCCTAAGAATAAAACAAAAAATAATACTTATAGTAATAGAAGCAATAATAGAAAAGAAACACTTCCTGAATGGGCAAAGGATGAATCAAACAGAAAAGAAACAAGACTTTCAAAAGAAGAAGAAGCTTTCTTTGCTGAACAGCTTAATAAGCTAACAAACAAACCTAAAGAAGGTGAGAAGTAATGGAAAATATTGGCAAGGGCTTAGATAGAACATTAAAGTCAAAGAACTTAACAAGTAAATTAGATAAGCTTATGGAAGAAGTGATGCAAGATAAAGATGTACAAGAATTTATCACTGAACATCGTGAGCAATTAACTGATGATGATATTGTGAAAAGTTATGCGAAACTTTATGAATTTGTCCAAGAAAAGAAAAAATATGAGTTAAAAGATGCTTCCATGATTGCACCAGGATATGAACCTCGTTTGTTTATGAACTTTCACTACATTGACGTCACTTATGTTCCAACTGAGAACTTAATTCAAAAGCAAGAACAAGCTATTATCAGAAACCGAGTTAAAGCAATGGACATGCCTAAAGATATTAGAGAGGCAAGACTAGATAAATTAGAACTAACAACAGAACGAATTGAAGCTTTTCAAGAAGCTGTCAAATTTATTGATGAGTTTGAAGATAATCCTAAGGGGTTCCATCAAGGTCTTTATCTTCAAGGCACATTTGGAGTTGGGAAAACTTACTTACTTGGAGCGATTGCCAATACGTTAGCTGAAAAAGGATTTCAAACAACTTTAGTTCATTTCCCAACATTTGCTGTTGAGATGAAACAATCCATTCAAAAAGATACAGTTGGAGAGAAGTTAGAGGCTGTAAAACGAGCTCCAATCTTAATGATTGATGATATTGGGGCTGATTCCATGAGTAGCTGGGTCAGAGATGATATTTTAGGTGTTATTTTACAATATCGTATGCAAGAGCAGTTACCTACTTTCTTTTCTTCTAATTTTGATATGAAACAGTTAGAAAGAGAGCATTTAAGTGTGACTCAGCGTGGTGAGGAAGAACCGTTAAAAGCGAAAAGAATCATGGAAAGAGTCCGATATCTAACAAAAGAAATCAATATGATTGGTGAAAACAGAAGACTGTCTAATTAATTATTTCTTTCTTGAAAACAAATGAAAAACTGATTGACAAAGGAAAACGAGACTAGTATAATTATTTTTGTTGCTTAAGGGGTGGTAAAATGAAGTGGGCTTTGGCTGAGTTAAACAAATACAGAAATAGTCAAATAACATTTGAAGAAACAATTGATTTAGAAGAATCTTTAAAATCAAGAGAACCTTCTATTTTGAGTTTGAAAAAAGTTGACGTTAACGGATTTATTCAAGTTGATTCAACTGGTTATCTTGCTCATATGGTTGTTAATACGGTGATCACATTACCGTCATCTCGTTCGTTAGAACCTGTTGATTTACCTTTATCGTTAACAATAGATGAAGAGTACATGACAGAGGCACAAATTAACGCATTAGTAGATGTTAGTGAAGAGGATAAACAATTGATTATGCCTTTAGAAAAGGATTTAATTGATTTAACAGAAGCAGTAGAAGATTATATTCTACTCAACCTACCACTACAAGTGCTAACTAAGGAAGAACAAAATTCAACCGAACTTCCAAAAGGTGATTTTTGGCAAGTCCTTTCTGAAGATGATATGGAAACTTCTCCAATTCAAGATTCAGAACAAACGATTGATCCTCGTCTTGCGAAATTGTCTGAGTTACTTGTAACAGACGACGAAGAGTAAGATTGGAATATATGTGTTCTTGCAACACGCACTTATTGTTTAGGGAGGTGTAACAATATGGCAGTACCAGCTAGAAAAACGTCAAAAGCTAAAAAAAATAGACGTCGTACTCATTACAAATTATCAGCTCCAGGCTTAACAGCTTGTTCAAACTGTGGTGAAATGAGAAAAAGTCATCACGTGTGTCCTTCTTGTGGCCACTACGATGGTAAAGATGTTATGACAAAAGAAGCATAAAACATTTTTTGAAAATGTTAAAACTTGTAGACTAACCATGGAGTCTACAAGTTTTTTTATTACGCTTAATACAAAAAAAGAAGGGAAAGCGTTGAGCTTTCTCTTCTTTTTAATCTTTTCTTTTATTTAAACCAAAAGGCACATGACTTTCAGTTCCATCTTTAATTCGTTTGATATTATCACGATGTCTATAAATAATAAATATAGAAATAGCTACTGCTAAACTAGTTAAAAGCCAATCTTGATAAGCTAATATACTTGGAAAGATAAGCGGAATAACAACTGTCGAAATGGTAATAATAACAGCACTAACCATACTAGCTAGACTGACCATACTAGATAAAAATAACATAATAACAAAAATACTAGCAGAATAGATGAAGAACGGAGGACTATAGGCTAGTAGCATACCAGCACTTGTTGCTACAGCTTTTCCACCTTTAAAATGACCAAAGATTGGGAAGGTATGACCGAGAATAGCTGCAACACCAAACCAAAGTGGATTTAAACCAAGGTGAAATAATAATGGTAAAGAAGTAGCAAGAGTTCCTTTTAAAATATCCATGAATAAAACAATAATACCAGCTTTTTTTCCTAGAACCCTAAATGTATTTGTTGTACCAGTGTTACCACTACCAAAATCTCTAATATCTTTTTTATAAAATAATTGACCAATCCAAACGCCTGATTGTAGCGAACCTAATAAATAAGCTACAAATAGTAAAAGTACCTCTTTCAATTAAAAAACCTCCTTAGGCTAAAAGTAATTTTAACATGAAATGAAACAGGTCACAATACGAATAGAGTAAGAGTTAATTGAAAATTAGTGTTATTTTGAAAACATTAAAAAAGCATAAAAAAAGAACGCTTAAAAAGCGCTTTTCTTTTATCTTGGTACTGAAAGAACCTGATACCATCTTTTATGATCAGTACTATATTTAGTATAGTCAAAACCTGACATTGAGTAACCTAAAGTAGCCACACCCAAACCGATAACCATCATTGCAACACTAATAATCATAATTTTTTTAGTTAATTCTTTAGATTGGTTCATTAGAAAATTCGTCCTTTCTGAGAGAAAACTGTTGTTAATAAACGTCCTAATTTTTTTGACAGATCTACGACTATTTTAATAGAGTAGACTGTTCCAATTAATAGGAAAATACCAAAGCCAGAGGCAAAAATTCCAACACCTAATTGAGTAATAATATAATAAAAACCTGTATTTAACGAAGCTCCAGCTAAGCTAACAACACCGGTTATCAAACCAGCAAAACTAAGAGAGCCAAATACTAATGGAACACACCATAAAATAATAATACCAGAACAAAGGAGTAAAATAAGTGATAATAAAATAGCGCCCCAAAGTGGTGCTCCAAGAATCAATAGGAAAATAGTCATTGGTCCTTTTTTAGTGTTACCTCCAGTTTGACTAGATGCTTCTAATTTGATTGTTTCTATAATCTCGTTAATTGTTCCAATTTTTTGAATGGCTTCTTTTTCTGAAAAACCATCCTCGAGATAATCAGCAATTATTTCTCTATAATAGGTCATATAGGTATGTGCCTCTTCAATTTGTTGTTCGTGTAATTCCTTTTCTAATAGCATAAAAAACTCAGATTGATTCATTTTTTGACAACTCCTTTAATGTAGTTAATGACAGCTTCAACGTCTTCCCATTCTTTTGTGAAGTCAAGTAAACGTATGGTCCCTTTTTCTGTTACTTTATAATACTTTCTTAGTCTTCCGTTATGTTCTACTGAGTAAGATGAAACAAATTCATTACTCTCTAAACGTTTTAAAATAGGATATAGAGTAGATTCTGATATCTCAAGTATAGGTGCCATTTTTTTTATAATCATATATCCGTAAGAATCTTCTTCTTTTAAAACTGCTAAAACACAGTAATCCAGTAATCCCCTTCGTAACTGAACATCCATCGTATCCCTCCTGACACCTCATACTATACGTGACAGAGTATAATGCGTCAACTAGTAATTACTAAAATCAGTCGCAAGTCCTATAATTTTTTTAATGAAAAATCTTCCTTCTTTTTATGGCATTTAAATGAGAAAAATGAAAGCGAAATTAACAGAAGAAAGCGTATTATTCTTTTTTTAATGGAAAACGTAAATAATAGGTATTATATTTGTAAAATATACTTATTAAAGCTTTTCTTCATAGAAATCTAGTAAGGCAGATGATATACTTTAACAAGTACAAATCGTACTAAGATACACCAAATTAAGGGGGAAGTTTAATTGTTTAAAAAGGTATTCAAATATGCTGGAGTATTAGCTTTGGCAGCAACACTTACTGCTTGTGGAGGTAAATCTGAAGGAGATAAAAATGCAGACGGTTCTAAATCGATTGATAAACTATCAGTTGGATTTGTACCATCTCGTGACCCAGAAGAAATTGTTTCTGCAACAGATCCATTAAAAGACTTAATGAAAAAAGAGTTGAAAAAAGAAGGTTATGATGTTAAAAACATCGATATAACTGTGGGTACTAATTTTGAAGCAGTTGGGGAATCTCTATCATCAGGAACACTTGATGTTGGTTTTATTCCTGGTGGAACTTATGTTTTATATGATGATGGAGCAGACGTTTTGTTAACGGCAACACGTGCTGGATTATCAATTGATTCAGATGAAGCAAAAAACTGGAATGATAACAAACCAACAAAACCAACAGATAAACAAACAGAATCTTATCGTGCTTTAATGATTGCTGGACCTTCTTCAAAAGGTAAAGAATTATCAGAAAAAGTTAATTCTGGAAAAAAATTATCATGGGATGATTTGAATGGCGCTTCATGGAGTGTTATGAGTTCTTCTTCACCAGCAGGCTATATCTATCCAAGCCTTTGGTTAAAAGAAAATTATGATAAAAACTTATCAGAACTAAAAAATATTGTTCAATCTGATTCTTACGGTAGCGCATTTGCCCGTTTAGCTTCAGGTCAAGTGGATGTTGTATTAGCTTATGCTGACGCTCGTCGTGATTTTGAAGAAAACTGGACAAAAGAGTATAACCGCGAAACAGGTATTTGGGATGAAACTAATGTAATTGGTGTAACTCCAGCAATTTATAATGATACAATTTCAGTAAGTAAAAATTCTAAAGTTATGGATGATGATTTGAAAAAAGCTTTACAAAATGCCTTTATCAATATTGGTAAAACTGAAGAAGGTAAAAAAGTAATTAGCATTTATAGCCATGAAGGATATAAAACTGCTGATTCTAAAGATTATGATAACGAACGTAAAGCTCAAAAACTAATTCAAGAATCAAAATAATAACGAAACTATTTAATAGAGAAGAATGAACTGTTACTGTCTTAGGATGGTAGCAGTTTATTTTTAAGAAAGGGATATTATGATTAAATTTGAAAACGTCCAAAAAACATACCCTAATGGTTATGTGGGACTAAAAGATATTAACTTAGAGATTGAGCAAGGGGAGTTTGTAGCAATAATTGGTTTGTCAGGAGCTGGTAAATCTACATTAATTCGTTGTATCAATCGAATGCATGACATCACTGATGGAACTCTTACTGTTAATGGAACGGATGTAAAGAACATTAAAGGAAAAGAAGTTCGAGATTTCAGAAAAACAATCGGAATGATTTTTCAGTCATTTAATTTAATCACTCGTGCAACAGTTCTGAAAAATGTAATGATTTCTTCTGTACCTGAATTATCTTGGTGGAGACGAATATTAGGTATATTTCCAGAAGAAGCCAAAGTTACTGGTTTAGAAAGCCTAGACAATGTTGGTATCTTAGATAAAGCCTATACACGTGTTGATCAACTATCAGGTGGCCAGCAACAACGTGTTGCTCTTGCTAGAACATTAGCTCGTAAACCAGAAGTTATTCTTGCAGATGAACCAGTTGCAGCTCTTGATCCTGTAACAGCAAAAATTGTTATGGACGATTTTAAACGTATTAACAAAGATCTCAATATTTCCGTTTTGATTAACATTCATCATGTGGATTTAGCGTTGGAGTATGCAGATCGTGTGATTGGTATTAGAAAAGGCGAAATTGTTTATGATGGACCATCTGAAAATGTTACTCAAGATGTTTTAGATGAAATATACTTGAAAGATAGTGAGGAAGGAAAATAAAATGAATTCAATTTGGAAAGGAAAGAAGATTACTTTATCTAACGGTAAAACAGTTGTTGAAAAACCATCTCTTGTTCCTTTAATCACTTTGATTATTCTTATTTTCACTGTGATTTCTATGAAGGTGACAAAGTTTGACTTCTATGCTCTGGCTACACGTGGAGATCAATTTTTCGTTATTTTAAAAGGAATGTTTCCACCTGATTTATCTTTTTTAGATCGTGTCTGGGCACCTCTTTTTGATACGATAAAAATGTCCTTATTGGGCTCACTAGTAGGTGCGATTGTTTCGGTTCCTTTAGCTTTGCTTGCTTCAGCTAATATTGTCCATAGTAAATTAATTACTGGTTTTTTTAAGCTATTATTTAGTATTTTAAGAACATTACCAACAATTGTTACAGCATTAATTGCGACTTTTATTTTTGGCTTAGGAACAATGGCAGGAACGTTAGCAATTTTTATTTTTACAGTAGCTTACGTTGGAAAATTAACTTATGAACAAATTGAATCTCTTGATATGTCTACATTTGAGGCACTAGAGTCAATGGGATTAACTCGCTTTCAAGCATTTCGTTATGCGATTGTACCAGAAATTTTACCAACATTTCTTTCAACCACTTTATTTAATTTTGAAGGTAATTTAAGATATGCATCTATTTTAGGGTATGTAGGTGCTGGTGGGTTAGGAATTATTTTAAATGAGCAGTTAGGTTGGCGTGAATATGGAAACGTGGGAACTATTTTGGTTGTTCTGATTATTTCGGTTGCCATTATTGAGTCGATCAGTGAGTACGCTCGTAAGAAGTTACAGTAGATGAAGGAGAGTATAATGAATCAATCAATAGAAGAAAAATTAAGACAAGAACCTTCTAAAAAAGCACAATATATGATATTAACTCTTATAATTGTTGGCTCTTTTATCTGGTCACTTTCTGCAATAGAATTTAATGCAGTAGATGATGGAGGTTGGAAAATTGCTAGTAAAATTATTCAGGGGATTTTAACACCTGATATGAATTTACTTTGGAATTTTACGAATCAAGGTGTCTTTTATTTGTTATTTGAAACAATCTGTATTGCTTTTATAGGAACTATTTTTGGAGCAATTTTATCTATACCAGTTGCTTTCTTAATGGCGCCTAGTGTTGTACCTAAACCGGTTTACCTTGTTATGAGATTTCTTGTTATTGTTATTAGAACAGTTCCCGCATTAGTTTATGGTTTAATGTTTGTACGTGTGACAGGACCTGGACCATTTGCAGGAGCGATGACAATGTCTTTGACTTCAATAGGGATGGTTTCAAAATTATATGTGGATGTTATTGAAGATATAGACCGTGGTATTTTAGAAGCGATGGATTCAATGGGATGTACAACTTTTGAGAAAATTAGATTTGGTATTATACCTCAATTGATTGCTAATTTTTCTTCCATTACAATTTATCGTTTTGACATGAATTTAAGGGACGCAACTATTTTAGGTTTAGTAGGTGCCGGTGGTATTGGTTCTCCATTAATTTTTGCCATGAACTCTTATAGATGGAATCAAGTAGGGTCAATTTTAATTGGCTTAATCATTCTAATTTTAATTGTAGAAGTCGTTTCAAATAAATTAAGAAATAAATTAGTGAATGGATAGGATGTTTTAAAAATGAAATTAACTGTATTATCAACCAGTGATACACATGGCTATCTCTACCCGACTGATTTTAGAAAAAGAAATCAATCTTTAAATTTTGGACTGACTAAAGTAGTTAGTGAAATTCGGGCTATTGAGGATAAAAAAGAAGGTAACATTTTAAAAATTGATAATGGTGATTTTTTACAAGGTTCACCGTTAAGTTTTTATTTAGCTAAGAATCCTGATGAAGGATCAATGGCAGATATTATGAATGAAGTAGGTTATGATTGCGGGGTTTTAGGTAATCATGAATTTAATTATGGCATTGAATTTTTGGAAAGAACGATTAATCGTTTAAATTACCCAATCGTATGCGCTAATATCTTAAAAGAAAATGGCGATTATTTAACAGGAACACCTTATGTTGTTTTTGAAAGAGAGGGTGTAAAGATTGCTGTTTTAGGATTGACGACGCCTTATATTCCTCATTGGGAACAACCTCAAACAGTTAAGGGTTTAGTCTTTAAATCTGCTGTTGAAACAGCTAAAGAATTTGTTCCTAAGCTTCGAGATTTAGCAGATATCGTGATTGTTAGTTATCATGGTGGTTTTGAAAAAGATTTAGAGACAGGTGAACCAACTGAAGTATTAACAGGTGAAAATGAAGGGTATGATTTACTTCATGAAGTTAGTGGAATTGATGTTTTGTTAACAGGACATCAACATCGCTATATTGCCTCTAATGATGGTCCGGCACCAACAACTCAACCTGGTGATAAAGGTAAGTTTTTAGCTAGAGTAGATGTAGATTATAAAAAATCAACTCAAACAATTGAGAAAACACATGCTGAATTAATTGAAATAACTGATCAAATAGAAAACCAAGAATTAAAAGAAAAATTCCTTCCGTTATTGGAAAAAGTTGAAACTTGGTTAGATCAAAAATTAGGAACTGTTTCAGGAGATATGACGATTAAGGATCCAATGGAAGTTAGAATGCATAGTCATCCTTATATCGAATTTATTCAAGCCGTTCAAAAAGAGGCAACAGGTGTTGATGTTTCTGGAACTGCTCTATTCGACGATTATGCAAAAGGCTTCAAAGAAACAATTAGCATGCGAGATATCGTGACGAACTATATTTATCCTAATACATTAGCTGTACTTTCTATCACTGGATCAGAACTAAAAGCTGCTCTAGAAAGAAGTGCTTCTTATTTTGAGTATAATGAAGAAGATGGGGTTCATGTTAGTCTTGACTTCCTTGAACCTAAAGTAGCCCATTTTAATTATGATATCTATAGTGGTATCGATTATACGATTGATGTGAAACAACCTAAAGGTAGTCGTATTACAGAACTTAGTTATCATGGAAAACCTTTGTTAAATGATCAAAAAATTGAAGTAGTTATGAATCAATACCGTGCAGTTGGTGGTGGGGATTATGACATGTTTGGCGCAGAAAAAATTGTTAAGGAAGTTACAGTAGATATGACTGAATTAATATCTACGTATCTACAAAAAAATCCTGTCATTGAAGCTATTCAACCAACTAATTTTACTTTAAAACAATAAAATAAAAATCAAGAAAACAGGTTAAATAGTTTTCTTGATTTTTTGTTTTACTTTTTTAGAGAAATTCGTTAAACTATTTTTGAAAGAGAGGGGAGTAATCAATGAAAAAGAAGATATTAATGTTTTTATCAATGGGAATTGGTTATTCGACAGCTGTTTTCTTCTAAAATAGTCTAACTTTTAAAAATTAATAATAAATAAGGGTTAGACTAATAAAGAATAGAGGAAAATATATGAAGAATATTATTAAAAGAAATCCAAATACAATGCCAAAACCAGTTGGTGAGTATAGCCATGTGACAGTCATTCCTAGAAATAGCGAATTGTATACTTTTTCAGGTCAAATTGGAAATGACTTAGAAGGAAATATTCCGGTTAGTCATAAGGAGCAAGTGGAAAATACGTTTAAAAATATTGAACGAGCTCTTTTATCTGAAAACTTAAGAGCTGAACACATTGTAAAAGTAAACATTTGGTCAGTTGAAGAAATTAACTGGGATCATTTTGATAATGTTTGGCACTCTTTTTTTGAAACAAATCCCTCAATGACAATTGCTTATATCTCTGCTTTAGGATTACCTGAAATTGGAATTGAGATAGAAATTTTAGCCGCAAAACCAAGTGAATAAAAACATATCAATGCAACAAAAGTATTTTACTTTTGTTGCTTTTTTTACATGTAACCAATTGCTTCTTCCCAGGTCATATAAAAATGAATTCCGTGAGTCGAATCTACCCATCGGTCTTCATTGTAGTCGTCAGCTATTGCCATTTCACCAACGCGGTAGATAAAATTTTCATCAACAAGAGAAACAGCTTCTTTATAAGAGGTTTTCAAATCAATGCTTTTGATGGTTAAAACTTTTGCTTTGCTACAACGACAAGTGTTATTTGTGGCTGAAGAGCGTTTTGCGTCTTTTGGAATTAATAATTGAACGATTCTAAAATTATGACATTGTTTGTAAGCAAGAAATGGACCTGCTTCAGGACAACTCATTTTTAGAAATAAAGCGCTTTGTACATTTTTTAGGTTATCTAATTTACATGTATCTAAAATAGCATGTCTAAAATTTGCTTGATCCACGTTTGCTCTGCTAAAGAAGCAATTAGAAAGTGTTGCACCTGAAAAATTACTGTGAGTTAAGTCGCAATTTGAGAAGTCGCAGGAATGTAAGATACTATTAGAAAAATCTGAAAAAGACAGGTTTTGGTTGTTAAAAGATTTATTCTTTAATGTCACATTTTGATAACTAATCATGAGTTGTGTTCCTTTCAAAGGTCTTTTTTTCAGCATACCACTATCAAAAATAAAATCAAGCGAATCAAAACACTTGAAAAAATATCATTTAACATGTAAAGTGATATTAAGAAAGGGTGGTTGAGATGAAAAAGAATACATTAGGTTCTTTAACTTTTTTAAGAATCTCTAGATTTGCTAATCAAAGTAATCAGTTAAGTAATCAATATTTGAAACAATTTGATTTATCAGCTGCTAAATTCGATACGATGGTTCAAATTGAGCAATTTCAACCTATTCCTCAACAAGAACTAGCAAAGAAAGTGACGGTCTCTCAAGGTGGTATGTCCAAAATGCTAGATAGGCTTGAAAAAGAGGGATATATTTATCGAAGTATTGACTGGAAAGTTAAGCATGTTTCTCTCACTACAAAAGGGCAAGAGAAACTAGATGGAGTCTACGAAAAACAATTAAATTTCCAAACGCAACTTTTTGATGATTGTTTATCAAAAAAAGAGCAAAAGGAATTGTATAAACTAATGACTCGACTGCAAAATCATACAAATAAACAACTAAAATAAAAAATTTTAATACATCACTTAACTAGTTAATTGATATGAGGAGGAAATAAAATGACAACATTTAATATTGATACAACAAAAGGAATGGAATTTGGTTTATATTCATTGGGAGATCATGTGATGAATCCTGTAGACGGAAAAAGGATTTCTGCAAAACAACGAATTGATGAAATTATTGAAGCTGCTAAGCTAGCGGAACAAGCAGGAATTGACGTATTTGGTGTTGGAGAGAGTCATCAAACTCACTTTACAACTCAAGCACATACAGTTGTATTAGGTGCTATTGCTCAAGCAACAGAAAAAATAAAAGTGACAAGTTCGGCGACAGTATTAAGTGTGTCAGACCCAGTTCGTGTCTACGAAGATTTTGCAACGATTGATTTAATTTCAGGAGGAAGAGCAGAAATTGTTGGAGGAATGTATCCGCATATTGATACTGGTTTTAAATTAATTAGAGGAGCAGGATATCCTAAACAACAATTTGCAGAAGCCGTTGATCCTCAAGATGCCTTAATGGTAGGAGACAAACATCAAATTATTGAAAAACTTTTATATCAACATGAATTATTTGGAATGGACCGCTTTATGGCGCAAATTGATTTTGGTGGAGTTCCATTTGATAAAATTATGAAAAATATCGAAATCATTGGTAACGATATTCTTCCAGTTATAAAAAAATACACAGCGAAAGGATAAATTAAAATGAAAATTGTTTTATTAGTTGGCTCAATAGTTGGAACAAAAACAAGAATTGCTGTGAGAACGATGGAAGCTTTGATGAAAGAAGATAATTCAGATACAGAAATTGTCGTGCTTGATTTAGGCAAATTAGATGTGATATTTAGTGATGGTCGTCAATATTTTGAATATGAAGGAGACACTAATTATGTTGCGACACAATTAATGGAAGCTGACGGAATTATCATCGGAACACCGACTTTTCAATCCTCAATTCCTGGAACATTAAAAAATGTCTTTGATTTACTTCCAATTTACGCTTTTAGAGATAAACAAATTGGAATTATTGCGACAGCAGGTTCTTCAAAACACTTTTTAATGGTTGAACATCATTTGAAACCAATTCTTTCTTACATGAAAGGTGAAGTGATTCCAAGTTATGTATTTATAGAAGAAAAAGATTATGATAAAAAAGTAATTGTTAATCATGATACAATTGTGAGATTGAAACGGCTGAGAGATCAACTACTTCTAAACTTAGAAACTCTGGAAAAAAGAAAAAAAGAAATTGATTCAATGTATGACTTCTAAAAAAACATGAGATAAAGGAAATTTTTCCTCTTGTCTCATGCTTTTTTAGTTGAGTCTAACTTGACGAAAACTAAACTTAGACTAGTTAGTAAACCTAAAATAAAAAAATAGATAAAGGCTGTCAAAAATGTACCACTACGTTCTACTAGAAAACCAATGACAAGTTGAGCTACAGCTCCACCAATAATCCCTCCAGAAGCAATAGTTGAGTAACTTGGTGCAAAAGATTGACCATCAAATAATTTCATCGGGATAGCCATTAAAGTAACAAATGCTAAAGTCAAAAATAAAGTAGAGCTTCCTAAAACGATAATAAAAATAAATGGTTTATGAACGAAATAAGAAGTGAAAACTAATAAGGAACCAATAATAGAAGTGATAATAATAACTAGCTTGTCCCTTCCCTGAAAGAATCTTCCTACTAAATAGCTACCGCCAATTGCACCAATTAAAGAAAAAGCTCCAACAGCTGAACTTATCATACCTGACTGAGTTAAAGAAACACCTCGGTAAGAAGTCAGGAAAGTCGGTAACCAATTATTTAACCCATAAAGCAGATTGTTAATAAAAAAAGCACCAGCAAACAAAATCCAAATGGTTGAATTTTTCCATACAGTTAAGATAGATATACCTTTGTTTGCTTCTTTTTTGAAAGTTTCTTTTCTTTTTGGAATAGCAAAAGAGATAATAATAGCAATAGTAATAGCTAAAATAGTTAATAGTGTATATGCAAAGCGCCAACCTTTAATTTCTATAATAGGTGATAAAAGGATTGGTCCAATAATTCCAGCAACTCCAGACGATGAGATCAAAATTCCTTTAGCAAAAGTCCTTCTTTCAATTGGAAAGTTCTCAATAACTTCCTTACTTGAAGCAGAGGCGTATCCTGAATGAGCAAGCATTCCTGTTAGAAGTCTAACACTTAACAACATTTGAACACTGGGACTCATCCCGAACAAAAAATCAAAAAAGCCAATTAAAAGAACAGAACCAATTACAACTTTTCTAGCGCCGAAACGGTTAATAGCAAAACTCATAGGGACTTGCATTAAAGCGTATCCTAAAAAGAAAGCACTTAGTATAAGACCTTTTGTACTTTCCGACATAGGTAAATCTTTACTGATTGAAACGATGGAAATTCCAACAGATAGTTTATCAATATAGACCATGACATAACCTAAAAAGAGTGAGCCTAAAAGGACATTTAGGTTGATTGTTTTATTTTCCTGTTTCATATGATTCCTCCTTTTATTTCTTAGAATCGAGAGTGTTTAACTCCAACCTGTTTAAATATACACTGAATTAGAATAACTGAGAAGTTTTTTCCTTATGTAAACCTTAAAATTTAAAGTAAATTTATGATAAACTTTGCAAGTTTTCTTATTTTATTATAGAATGAGGTGAGCAAGAAATGAATGAGATGGGGCCAACTTGTCAGCAAGTTGTTTTTTTTTGTTCTAAAAATGGCTTTAATTTCCATTCGTTTTGAAGTACTATAAACAAAGAAATTAGATGCAAATTAATGCATTGAAGTGATGTAAAGGGGTTTTTTCATGTCAAAAAAAATTGAAGGACAATATGATGATACTTCGATCCAAGTATTAGAAGGGCTAGAAGCAGTAAGAAAAAGACCAGGTATGTATATCGGGTCAACAGATTCTAAAGGATTACATCATTTAGTATTTGAAATATTTGATAATGCAGTTGATGAGGCATTATCAGGTCACGGAGAAGAAATCGATGTGACGATTCATAAAGATAACAGTATCAGTGTGAGAGACTATGGTCGTGGGATGCCTACTGGAATTCATGCTTCCGGAAAACCGACAATTGAAGTTATTTTTACTGTACTTCATGCGGGTGGTAAATTCGGTCAAGGTGGTTATAAAACTTCTGGGGGATTACACGGTGTAGGTGCTAGTGTTGTTAACGCTTTATCAAGCTATTTGAAAGTAGAAACTGTTAAAGACGGTGAAGAAGTTCATCTTGTTTTTAAAGATGGTGGGCATACAGATGGTAAAGTAGAACGTAAAAAATCACCGAAAAAGAAAAATGGCTCATTGATTACATTTAAACCAGATACCTCTATTTTTTCAACCACCGTTTTCTCTTATGATATTTTAGCTGAGCGTTTAAGAGAGTCTGCTTTCTTATTAAAGGGAATCAAGATTACTTTAAAAGACGAACGTGATGATAAAGAAGAGGTCTTCTTATATGAAGAAGGTATTAAAGAGTTTATTGAATATTTGAATGAAGACAAAGATACACTTACACCAGTTATTTATTTTGCTGGTGAAAAAGAAGGAATTGAAACTGAATTTGCTTGTCAATATAATGACGGCTATTCAGAAAATACATTATCTTTTGTTAATAATGTTAGAACAAGAGATGGTGGAACTCATGAAGCGGGAATGAAGAGTGCTTTAACGAAGTCTTTTAATGAGTATGCTAGAAAAGTAGGATTACTGAAAGAAAAAGATAAAAACCTTGAAGGTAGTGATTTTAGAGAAGGCTTATCTGCTATTGTTTCTGTTAGAATTCCTGAAAACCTTCTTCAGTTTGAAGGGCAAACAAAAGGGAAACTTGGTACACCTATTGCTAGAACAGTAGTAGAAAGTGTTATTAGTGATCAGATGGTTTACTATCTACAAGAAAATAGCGAGATGTCTCAAATGCTGATTAGAAAAGCTATTAAAGCAAGAGAAGCAAGAGAGGCAGCAAGAAAAGCAAGAGAAGATAGTAGGAATGGCAAAAAACGCCGTAAAGGTGAATCTTTACTTTCTGGAAAATTAACACCAGCTCAATCAAGAAATCCTAAGAAAAATGAATTGTATTTAGTCGAAGGGGACTCTGCGGGAGGCTCTGCTAAACAAGGGCGTGACCGTAAATTCCAAGCCATCTTGCCATTACGTGGTAAAGTTATTAATACTGAAAAAGCTAAATTACAAGATATTTTAAAAAATGAAGAAATTAATACGATGATTTATACAATTGGCGCTGGTGTTGGTGCTGATTTTGAAATTGATGATTGTAACTATGATAAAGTTATTATTATGACCGATGCGGATACCGATGGTGCTCACATCCAGGTATTATTACTAACTTTCTTCTATCGTTATATGAAGCCTTTGGTAGAAGCTGGAAAAGTTTACATAGCTTTACCACCCCTTTACAAGGTTCAAAAAGGTAATGGTAAAAAAGCTTCTGTTGAATATGCTTGGACAGATGAAGAGCTTAAAGAAGTAACGAGTAAAATGGGTAAAGGCTATATGTTACAACGATACAAAGGTTTAGGTGAAATGAATGCTGACCAGTTGTGGGAAACAACAATGGATCCTGAGACAAGAACGTTGATTCAAGTAACTATTGAAGACGGTGCTAAGGCCGAGCGTCGTGTGACTACTTTGATGGGTGATAAAGTTGAACCTAGAAGACGTTGGATTGAAAAGAATGTCCAATTTTCATTAGATGAGGACGGCAGTATTCTAGAGAATACAGAACCAACAGAAGTTGCAAAAGAAACAGGAGAAAACTTTCAAGACATTACTCTGTTTGATTAATGGGAATGAAGGAGAGATAAAAGAATGAGTGAACGTCAAGGTATTCAAAAGTTAACCTTAGAAGAAATTATGGGAGATCGTTTTGGACGATATTCTAAATATATTATTCAGGACCGTGCTTTACCTGATATTAGAGATGGTTTAAAACCAGTACAACGTCGTATTCTATTTTCGATGAATAAAGACGGAAATACGTTTGAAAAAGCATTTAGAAAATCAGCAAAATCTGTGGGGAATATTATGGGTAACTATCATCCCCATGGTGATAGTAGTATTTATGAAGCTATGGTTCGTATGAGTCAGGATTGGAAATTGCGAAATCCATTAATCGAGATGCACGGAAACAATGGTAGTATGGACGGGGACCCTCCTGCTGCTATGCGTTATACGGAAGCTCGTCTTTCTGAGTTGAGTGGCGAATTGCTAACTGACATTGAGAAAGAGACTGTTGACTTTGTTTGGAACTTTGATGATACAGAAAAAGAACCCACTGTATTGCCAGCTAAATTTCCCAACCTGTTAGTTAATGGTTCTACTGGTATCTCAGCAGGGTATGCAACAGAAATTCCAACTCATAATTTAGCTGAAGTTATCGATGGAACTATCTATTTAATTGATAATCCTAATGCATCTTTAGACAAATTAATGCAGTTTATCCCAGGACCTGATTTTCCAACAGGTGCTATTCTTCAAGGAAAAAAAGAATTGAAAAAAGCTTACGAAACTGGAAAAGGAAAAGTGATTTTACGTTCTAAAACGTCAATTGAACCTTTAAAAGCAGGTCGTGAGCAAATTGTTATCACAGAAATTCCTTACGAAGTAAATAAAGCTGTTTTAGTTAAAAAAATGGATGAGTTACGTTTGAGTAGAAAATTAGAAGGTATTTCAGAAGTTAGAGATGAAAGTGACCGAACTGGATTACGTATTGTTGTTGAACTAAAAAAAGAAGTGGATGCAACAGGAATTCTTAATTACTTGTTTAAAAATACTGATTTACAGATTAATTATAACTTTAATATGGTAGCTATTCATAATCTAAGACCAGAGCAAGTAGGCCTTAAGGCTATTTTAGGAGCTTATGTAGAACATCGTCGTGATGTGATTAAAAAGCGTAGTGAATTTGAGCTTAAAAAAGCTAAAAATCGTCAACACATCGTCGGCGGATTGATTAAAGCTTTATCCATTCTAGACCAAGTGATTGCAACTATCCGAGGTAGTAAAGACAAAAAAGATGCTAAAATGAATTTAGTGAAAGAATATGCCTTTACAGAAGAACAAGCAGAAGCAATTGTTTCTCTTCAATTATACCGTTTAACTAATACTGATATTACAGCTCTTGAAAAAGAGAATAAGGAATTATCTGAGTTAATTGAAAAATTAACCCTTATTTTAAGTAATGAAAAAGAATTGTTAAATGTTTTAAAAACTGAGTTAAGAGAAGTGAAAAAGCAATATAAATCACCTCGATTAACAAAATTGGAAGAAGAAATCGAAGAAATTACCATAGAAACTGCTGTGTTAATCCCTCAAGAAGAAGTCATGGTTAGTATTACAAAAGAAGGATACATTAAACGTAGTAGTTTAAGATCATACAGTGCTTCAAAAGATGATGCTATTGAGATGAAAGAAACAGATAGTTTACTATTCAGCGGTCAGTTGAATACTCATGATCACCTGTTGATTGTAACAAATAAAGGAAATATGATTTACCGACCTGTTCATGAATTAACAGATAAAAAATGGAAAGATGTTGGTGAGCATTTCTCATTAAGTATTACAACTTTAGAAGCTAATGAAAAAATGATTGGTGTTTTCCCGTACAGTGAAATAGATGAGAACAAACAGTTTGTTTTTGTTACAAAAGAGGGCATGATTAAACGCACGTTAATAAGTGATTTTAATGTTTGGCGTACTTATAAGAGTAGACCAACTGCTTGTATTAAATTAAAAACAGACACAGATGAAATTGTCTCTGCAGAATTGATTGATGGAACACAAAATAAAGATATCTTACTTGTAACTAATATGGCATTTGGACTCTTTTATGATTTAGAAGAAGTACCTGTTGTAGGAGCTAAAGCTTCAGGCGTGAAAGCTATTAACTTGAAAAATACTGATTATGTTGTTAGTGCCGTTTTATTAAATAGAAATGAAGATGCATCAATTACAATTATTACTCAACGCGGATCTGTTAAAAAGATGAGAGTAAATGAGTTAAGCAAATTAGGTAGAGCTAAACGTGGTTTGATGGTTTTAAGGGAACTTAAGAGTAACCCACATCGTGTTGCAGCTGCTATTAAAAATTGTGAAAATCAAATGATTGATATTGAAACAACATCCAATAATGTATATAGAGTCGATTTTAATGAGTTACCAACAAATGATAGACAATCTAACGGCTCATTTGTCATAGATGAGAAGGTAGATGGAGCAGTTGAATCTGTTTCAGTTGAAATAATTGAATAACTAATGTATGTGAAAAGGAGTATCTTTTATGAGATATTCCTTTTTTTCTGTTATATATCACATGATGAGAAATACTCCTGTTATAGTACAGAATAAAAACCTTATGATACAGAATGAACAATAAAAAAACACTTTAAAAAGCCCGTATTAAAGGCGTTTTTGAAACTTTTATGAAGTTTAAGGTAAAATTAACTCTTTTTTTCACTATAACACTTGCGCAGTTTTGTTTATGTGTTATAATGAGCATGTTAAACAAATTAAAACTTAAAAATTAAAAACAAACAAATTTAGAGGAGGCTTCTCAATATGGGACATTGGGATGGATTTAAAGGCGACAAATGGCGTACAAGTGTGGATGTTAGAGATTTTATTCAACATAACTACACTGAATACAAAGGTGACGATAGTTTCTTAGAACCAGCTGCTGAAAGTACTGAAAAACTTTGGACTAAATTACAAGAATTATTCGAAGTACAACATGAAAAAAATGGCGTGTACGATATGGATAATAACATTCCAGCAACTGTTACATCACATGAACCTGGTTACTTAATCAAAGAAGAAGAAAAAATTGTTGGTTTACAAACTGACGTGCCATTGAAACAAGCGTTCATGCCATTTGGTGGTATTAACATGGCGAATAACGCTTTAGTATCTAATGGTTACGAAACAGATGAAGAAATGACAAAAATCTTCACTGATTGGAGAAAAACTCATAACCAAGGTGTCTTTGATGCTTACACTCCTGAAATGAGAGCCGCTCGTAAAAATAAAATTATCACAGGCCTTCCAGATGCTTATGGTCGTGGACGTATTATTGGTGATTACCGTCGTTTAGCTTTATACGGAATTGACTTCTTAATTGCTGAAAAGAAAAAAGATTTATCTAATGTTGGTAATAAAGTAATGACTGAAGAAGTTATTCGCTTAAGAGAAGAAGTTTCAGCTCAAATCAGAGCTTTGGGTTCTATCAAAGAAATGGCTACTTATTATGGCTTTGATATTTCAGCTCCTGCTAAAAACGCTCAAGAAGCAATCCAATGGACTTACTTCGGTTACTTAGCAGCAATCAAATCACAAAATGGTGCTGCTATGTCTATCGGACGTATCTCAGCATTCTTAGATATTTATATCCAACGTGATTTAGATAATGGTGCTATCACTGAATTAGAAGCTCAAGAAATGATTGACCATTTAATCATGAAATTACGTATGGTTAAATTTGCTCGTACACCAGAATACAATCAATTATTCTCTGGTTACCCAATTTGGGCTACATTATCAATTGCTGGTATGGGAATTGATGGACGTTCATTAGTTACTAAAAATGATTTCCGTATTTTACATACATTAGTAAACATGGGACCATCTCCAGAACCAAACTTAACAGTTCTTTATTCATCTCATTTACCAGAAGGATTCAGAACATTTGCTTCTCATATTGCTAAAGAAAGTTCATCTATCCAATTTGAAAATGATGACTTATTAAGAGCTAATTGGGGATCAGACGATTGTGCTATTGCTTGTTGTGTGTCTGCAACTGTAATGGGTAAAGATATGCAATTCTTTGGTGCTCGTGCTAACTTAGCTAAAGCTGTTCTTTATGCTATTAACGGTGGAGTTGACGAAAAAACTAAAGCTCAAGTTGGACCTAAATTCCGTCCAATGACTGGTGATACTTTAGATTACAACGAATTTGTTGAACGCTACAAAGATATCATGGACTGGTTAGCTGAATTATATGTTAATACATTAAATGTTATTCACTTCATGCATGACAAATATGCTTATGAAGCTGAACAATTAGCATTCATGGAAACTGACTTAAAACGTACTTTCGCTACAGGTATTGCTGGTATCTCTCATGCTGCTGATAGTATGATGGCTATTAAACATGGTAATGTTAAAGTAATCCGTGACGAAGATGGTTTAGCAGTTGATTATGTACCACAAAATGAATTCCCAACTTATGGTAACGATAATGAAGAAGCAGATGCATGTGCAAACTGGATCTTAGATTACTTCATGACTCAAATTAAACGTCAACATACTTACCGTAACTCAACACCAACAACATCATTATTAACAATTACTTCAAATGTTGTTTATGGTAAAGCTACAGGTAATACACCTGATGGACGTCGTGCAGGTAAACCATTAGCACCAGGTGCTAACCCAAGTTACCAAGATGGTAAATTCTTAGGTGAGAAAAATGGCTTATTAGCTTCATTAAACTCTACTGCTAAATTAGAATATACTAACGCTCGTGATGGTATTTCAAATACTCAAACTATTAACCCTAATGGTTTAGGTAAAGACGATGCAACACGTGTTAACAACTTACGTAACGTAATGGATGGTTACTTTGATAATGGTGGTTACCACTTAAACGTTAACGTATTTACAACAGATTTATTATTGGATGCTCAAGCTCATCCTGAAAAATATCCAAACTTAACAATTCGTGTGTCTGGTTACGCAGTTAAATTCCGTGACTTAACTCCTGAACAACAAGCAGACGTTATTTCAAGAACTTCACACGATAGAATGTAATTAAAAAATAAATAACTAGAGGTGGCTGATGACTTCGGTCGCCTCTTTTTAGATAAGGAATGGGAAGTTATGACAGAAAAAGTTACTGGAAGAATTCACTCAACTGAAAATTTTGGGACTGTAGATGGACCTGGCGTTCGTTTTATTGTCTTTATGCAGGGATGTCGCATGAGATGTGAGTTTTGTCATAATCCGGACACATGGAAAATCAATGCTGGTCGTGAAGTGACAACGGATGAAATCTTAGAAGAAGCCTTACGTTATAAAAGTTATTGGGGAGATAAAGGTGGTATTACCATCAGTGGTGGAGAGCCTTTACTTCAACCTGAATTTATTACGGATTTATTTAAAAAAGCGAAAGCTAAAGGAATTCATACGACAATTGATACATGTGGACGTCCATTCACTTATGAAGAACCTTTCATTAGTCAATTTAATGAATTGATGAAATACACAGATTTACTTTTATTTGATATCAAACATATTGATAATGAAGCTCATAAAAAATTAACTAAAAATCCAAATGACAGTATTTTGGAAATGGCTAAACATCTTTCTGATATTGGTAAGCCAGTTTGGATTCGCCACGTTTTAGTTCCATTTAGAAGTGATTATGATGAGTATTTGATCAGACTTGATGCTTTCATCAAAACGTTAAACAACGTAGATAAGGTTGAAATTTTACCATATCATACAATGGGCCGCTATAAATGGGAAGAATTGGGTCTTACTTATCCACTAGAAGGTATTGACCCACCTACTCAAGAAAGAGTTAAAAATGCTCAAGATATATTACACGTGCAAGATTATACTAAATATCAAACAAGATAGTTTGTCTTGTGATTAAAGAAAGCCTCCAGTGTGAATTGGAGGTTTTCTCATTTTAAAAAATAAATGTAAAAATTTAATGAGCAAAAAACCTTTTAAATTGAAATCAATTATAAATTTGCTATAATCTATTGATACGAATAAAAAGTACTTACTAGGGTTCCGTGATATGAGCAATATCAGTCTGGTCCGAGAGTAAGTCCATGGGGTAAACCTATGTACACGGAAGGATAAAAGCCTGGGAGAATTATTTTCCCAGGCTTTTTTGTGTAAAAATATTGAAGGAGATGAAGTAAATGAATCGTAGTTGGCTATCTATCGTAATTGCCGCTGTATTTGAAGTTATGTGGGTGATTGGACTTAAACATGCTGCTAGTCCAATTGAATGGACTGGTACAGTCATCGCTATCTTTATTAGTTTTTATTTAATGATTAAAGCAGGAGAGAAGTTACCAGTCGGAACGGTTTATGCTGTATTTGTTGGACTAGGAACGACAGGAACAATTCTCGTGGATGCTTTTATTTTTAAGCAACCTGTGAGTGTTATGACGATTGTCTTTTTAGGAATTTTACTTATCGGTGTAATGGGGCTTAAATTATCATCAGATGGTAAAAAAGAAAGTGAGGTTAAATAAATGGCTTGGATTAGTTTAGTTTTTGCTGGTATTTTTGAAATGTTAGGTGTTAATAGTATTAATAAATATGTGAATGATAAGTCAAAGAAAAATCTATTAACATTAATTGTTATGTTTGCATTAAGCTTTATCTTACTTTCTTATTCCATTGAAAGCTTACCAATGAGTACTGCTTATGCGGTGTGGACAGGTATAGGTGCTTCTGGTGGAGCGATTTTAGGGATTGTTTTTTATAAGGAGCCTAAAGATGCAAAAAGAATCTTCTTTATTGGTTTAATTCTTTTTGCGGCAGTTGGACTAAAATTAATTTCGTAAACTACTTATGAAAACTATTATTTATGATATAATACGAAGAGTAAGATATAGATATTGGAGGAATTTTAATTATGTCAAAAGTTTTAGTTTTTGGTCATCAAAACCCTGACACAGATGCCATTACATCAGCTATTTCATATGCGTATTTACAAAATAAACTAGGTGTTGAAGCTGAAGCAGTTGCTTTGGGTGAGCCTAATGAAGAAACAGCATATGCACTAAATTATTTTAAAATGGCTGCCCCTCGCGTGATTGATTCTGTAAAACCTGAAACCAATCAAGTTATGTTAGTAGATCATAATGAAGCACAACAAAGTGCATCAGATATTAAAGAAGTAGAAGTTTTAGCAGTTGTGGATCACCACCGTATTGCTAACTTTGAAACAGCTAATCCATTATATTATAGAGCTGAACCAGTTGGTTGTACTAATACAATTATCTTAAAATTATACAAAGAAAAAGGAATTGAAATTCCAAAAGAGATTGCTGGTTTAATGCTTTCTGCTATTATTTCAGATTCATTATTATTCAAATCACCAACTTGTACAGAAGAAGATGTGGCAGCAGCTAAAGAGTTAGCTGAAATTGCTGGTGTTGATATGAATGCTTATGGATTAGATATGTTAAAAGCAGGAACTAATCTTTCTGATAAAACGGCTTTGCAATTAATCGATGCAGATGCTAAATCATTCCCGATGGGTGGAAAAAACTTAAGAATTGGTCAAGTTAATACTGTTGATGTGAATGATGTCTTAAGTCGTCAAGCAGAATTAGAAAATGAAATGAAAAACCAAAATGAAATCAATGGTTTTGATATGTTCGTATTAGTTATTACTAATATTTTAGATAGTGATTCTGTGTGTTTAGTTGTAGGAGAACCAAAAGAAAAAGTTGAAGAAGCCTTCAATGTGAAGTTAGAAAATAATCAAGCATTATTAAAAGGTGTGGTTTCACGTAAAAAACAAGTGGTTCCACCACTAACAAATGCTTTTAATTAGAGAAAAATAAGATTAAGAGGCTGGTTCAGAACTGTTTTTAGCTCTGTTTCGGTCTCTTTTTTTGAGGATGAGTATATGTTAAAAATTGTCAATCAACCATTTGACTCAAAAAAAATGGCGATTGTTTTAGATGAAACAACAGAACCTATTTTAAATTACTTGAAGGATCACAAAACAGAAAAAGTAACATTAAGACAAATCAAACGTGCTTTTCCTGAAAAGGATGAAATGGATCGATTTATTGATGATTTGGTAACGTTTAATTTAGTTGAAAGATATCATGGATCTTATTCTTTTAAAGGAAATATTATAACTGAAGACATGCAAGAAAAGATGATTACACTATTGACTGATTATCTAGATAATAAAAAAGATACAATCATTTCAATGTTTGAAGAAACAGTTCAACAGATTCCTGATGAAAATAAAACAGTCGTATTCTTGTATAGTTTATTTGGTGAGTTAGTACATGGGGCTAGTTCAATTTATCCTGATAACTATATCTCAAAAGAATGGTTAAGTATTCCATCACGCTACACTGAAATAAAAGGTAAAAAAGAAACATTTATTTCTATGAGTCAACCGTATCCAACATATGGCTATCAATTAAGTGACTTTTTTAATTTTCTTGCGTTAAACCGAGATGATTTACCAAAAGAGTTCCTAGAAGTTCGCTCTAAAGTGGGAGATGTTAACCAAAATTACTTCATGACTTACATAGAGCGAAAGTTGAGAAGACTAGAAAAAGGTAAATCTATTTCTTGTGATAAATCAGATATTTTCATGGAAACTCTATATAAGATGAACTATGTTGGAATGATTGAAGACCTATACACTTTTAAAATAGCAAGAATGACTATTCAAAATTTTGACAAGTGGACTGAAAGTTTGAATTTTTTAGTTGAGCTACTGGAATCTATTGATTTAGCGACAGAAGAAAAAGAATTTATCGTGGGCGTAGTTGTCTATCAATGGTTTGTTTCAGAAAATTTAATAGACACAACTCAAACTCTTCATGGTATGTTATAATAAAAAGCATAAACATTGGTTTTCTTTCTATTCTTTTATACAATAGATTAGAAAAGAGGGATCGTTATGTTTGAAAAAGTAACAGATATAAATATATTAAAAAAGAACATTGAAACATCGGAGTTAGCACTTGTTTATTTTGGACAACCTAATTGTAGCGTTTGTCATGGATTAAAACCTCAAATTGATACAAAATTAGCAGAGTACAAAGAAGAAATTCGCTTTTTTGAAGTGAATACATTAGAAGTTCCAGAAGTTGCAGGAGAGTTTTCAGTGATGACTGTTCCAGTTGTTTTACTGTTTGTTGATGGAAGGGAGTATTTACGACAAGCTCGTTTTGTTCCTGTTCAAAATTTATATGACCAAGTAAAAAAAACCGTAGAAGGTTTAAAAGAAAGTAAAACTGTTTAAGAGGTGAAGTGAATGAAGAAGTTCTTCTCAATTCTTGTGTTTCTTGTGATTGCTGCTGGTGGTGGCTATTTTGTTTATAATGAATACATGAAAAGCAAAACGCCTGATGTAGTAGCAACCAATACCGGAAAAATGGATGTTAATGAACTTGATACAGCAGAATATGAAAAAATTGATAAAGAAACAAAGAAATTAGCAGAGAAATATAAATATATCGAAACCTTTGAGTCTTTTGAAATACTAGAGGGATTAGAAAAAGAAGATACGTATCAGCTTGATAAGTATCCTGATCAAAAACTCTATCTAATTACGGCATCGAAACAAAAAGATGGTAGTGTTGTCGCTGTTTTTGCTGATAAAAAGTAGAACCTAGCATAAAAGTTAGGTTCTTTTTTCTATTTGGAGGAAAATGTGATAAAATGGGAAAGAATTCTTATGAAGGAGCGTTTTAATGGAGCTATTAAATTATACAATACAAGATGAAAAAGGAAGATTGGATAAAGTTTTAACAGAAGTTTTTAGCCAATTTTCAAGATCTCAAATTCAAGGATGGTTAAAAGATGGACGAGTAACTGTCAATGAAGAGGTAACAAGAGCGAATTACAAAGTTAAACATGGTGATAAAATAGAAATCAATCGACCTGAGCCACGAGTAATTGAGGCAGTTGCTCAAGATATCCCTCTAGAGGTTATCTATGAAGATGATGAAGTGATGGTAATTAATAAACCTCAAGGAATGGTAGTACATCCTTCTGCAGGACATCCTGATGGTACTTTAGTAAACGCTTTGATGAACCATAGTGACAAATTATCAACTATTAATGATGTAATTAGACCAGGGATTGTTCACCGAATTGATAAAGATACATCAGGACTTTTAATGGTAGCTAAAAATGATGAGGCGCATTTATTTTTAGCAGATCAATTAAAAGAAAGAAAAGCATTGAGAAAATATGTTGCTTTAGTTCATGGCGTTATTCCTCATGATAAAGGAACTATTACAGCACCAATTGGTAGAAGTAAAGATAACAGACAGAAACAAGCCGTCGTGAAAGATGGTAAGCCCGCTGTTACTCATTTTGAAGTATTAGAACGTTTTTCAGAATTTACTCTTGTTGAGTGTCAATTAGAAACAGGAAGAACACATCAGATTCGGGTACATATGAATTATATCGAATTTCCAATTGCAGGGGACCCACTATATGGTCCAAGAAAAACACTTCAAGGAAATGGCCAATTTTTACATGCCAAAACACTAGGGTTTGAGCACCCTAAAACGCATGAAGTGATGACTTTTAGTAGCGATTTACCAGAAGTTTTTAATAAAACTTTAGAAGATTTAAGAAATAATGTTGCTTTTTCTTAGCCACTAATGTATCATTGCTTTAACAAATAAATAGAAGTCCTTTAAGAATAGTCCAGAGAGGCTAAGAAGGAAAACTTACTTGCACTGTAGGGGAGAAGTATACCCACATAGTGAGTTGGTTAATTTTGATAAAATCAAATTCCCTCTTATTCTTTATGGATGAGAGGTTTTTTTATTGGATTTTTTAGGAGGAAGTTAAATGTCTGAAAAAGAAATTATTGATAAAATGACGATGAGTAGAGCATTGACACGAATTACTTATGAAATTATTGAACGTCATAAAGGAATTGATGATATCGTTCTTGTAGGAATCAAAACAAGAGGCATTTACTTAGCTAAGAGAATTGCTGAAAGATTGAAACAACTTGAAGGAAAAGATATTCCTGTGGGAGAACTTGATATTACTCTTTACCGAGATGATAATCATGAAATAAAAAAAGAAGAACCAACGATTAATGACACGAATGTCCCATTTCCATTAGAAAATAAGGAAGTCATTTTAATTGATGATGTTATTTTCACTGGTCGTACTATTCGAGCAGCTTTGGACGCGATTATGGATTTAGGAAGACCAGATAAAATTTCATTAGCGGTTTTGGTCGATAGAGGACATAGAGAGCTACCTATTCGAGCTGATTACGTTGGAAAAAACATTCCAACTTCAAAATCAGAACAAATTATTGTAGCTGTTGAAGAGGTCGATGGACATGATGGGATTACAATAAAAAAAGACAATTAAATAAGCTTTTTAATCAAGTACAGAGAGACTAGGAAAAGCGACTTAGACAAATGAGTAGGGAGAAAAACTATCCTAAACTCAGTCTATTTTCGTACGCCTCGTTTCTAATTGATAGATACGAGGTTTTTTTATTACAAAGGAGAAGAAAATGAATAAAGAATTTAGAAATCCAGATGTTGTATTAGATATTAAAGATAAGCCAAATGGTATTAAGTGGTTAGGATTAAGTTTACAGCATTTGTTCACGATGTTTGGGGCGACAGTCCTTGTTCCAATATTAGTTGGTATTAACCCAGGCATTGCCTTATTCAGTTCCGGACTTGGGACATTAGTTTATCTATTTGTCACAAAGGGAAAAATTCCAGCTTATTTAGGAAGTAGCTTTGCTTTTATTGCAGCGATGCAGATGTTAATGAAAGACGCAGGTTATCCAGCTATTGCGCTAGGAGCCGTGACAACTGGTATGGTTTACCTGATTGTTTCACTCATTGTTAAAAAAGCTGGCTCAGCATGGCTGGATCGATTGTTACCACCGATTGTAGTGGGGCCAGTTGTTATGGTAATTGGTTTAGGGCTTGCAGCAAATGCAGCTAATCAAGCCATGTATCAAAATTTACCAAATGGCGAGCAACTTTATAACGTTAAATACATTGCAGTAGCACTCTTAACCTTACTTTTGACGATTGTTTTTAACATGTATCTTAAAGGATTTTTAGGACTGATTCCCATACTACTAGGAATTGTCTGTGGCTATGTGATAGCTCTACTGTTTGGCATTGTTGATATTGAACCGATTAAAGAAGCAGCCTGGTTTGCAGTACCGAATTTTCAAGTACCATTTGTTACTTACTCACCTAAGCTTTACATTACAGCGATTGTGACAATGGCTCCGATTGCATTTGTAACAATGACAGAGCATATTGGTCATTTGATGGTACTAAATAAATTAACAAAACGTAATTTTTATGAAAACCCTGGATTAAATCGTACTCTCATGGGAGATGGGTTAGCACAAATTGTAGCAGGATTAGTTGGTGGTCCTCCTGTAACTAGTTATGGAGAAAACATTGGAGTTCTTGCGATTACAAGAGTTCATAGTGTGTTTGTAATAGGAGGAGCAGCGGTTTTAGCAATGGTATTAGGATTTGTCGGTAAACTAACGGCTATCATTCAAAGTATACCTGGACCAGTCATTGCAGGAATTAGTTTCATTCTTTTCGGAGTTATTGCTTCAAGTGGTCTGAAAATATTAATTGATAATAAAATTGATTTTAACAAAAAAAGAAATCTACTAATTGCCTCAGTTATTTTGGTAGTTGGGATTGGGGGATTAACATTTCAAGTAGGACCAGTGGCTCTTTCAGGAATGGCATTAGCAACTTTGTTTGGAATCTTGTTAAATGTCTTCTTACCAGAAAACGCAAAAAGTGAAACGGAATAAATAAATCGTACTATTTTAGGAGGAAAAAAATGATTATCACATCGGAAAGAATCAGTTTAAAGCATTTATTAACAGCTGAATCCTTAAGCGATCAAGAAGTGATGGGATTAATAAAACGAGCGCAGCAGTTTAAACAAGGAGCTATACCTCAGTTAGCAGATGAACAATATTTTGTTGCCAATTTATTTTTCGAAAATAGTACACGGACACATAAAAGTTTTGAAGTAGCAGAAAAAAAATTGGGCATTGATGTGATTGAATTTGATGCAAAAACAAGTTCTGTATCAAAGGGAGAATCTCTTTATGACACTGTTCTAACGATGTCAGCCATCGGTGTTCAAGCTTGTGTGATTAGACATACGGAAGAGGAGTATTACAATCAACTAATTCAAAGTAAAACGATTAGAACTTCCATTATTAATGGGGGAGACGGTAGTGGAAACCATCCAACGCAGTGCCTACTTGATTTACTAACGATATACGAAGAATTTGGAACGTTTGAAAATTTAAAGATAGCTATTTGTGGTGATTTAACCCATTCAAGAGTGGCTAATTCTAATATGAAGATGCTGAGAAGATTAGGTGCTACTCTTTATTTCTGCGGACCGAAAGACTGGTACCATCAGAAATACGAAGCATATGGTGAATTCTTACCAATTGATGAAGTCATCTCAACAGTTGACGTCATGATGATGTTACGGGTTCAACATGAACGACATAGTGGAGAAGAAGTCTTTTCTAAAGAAATGTATCATCAAGAATTTGGATTAACGAATGAACGGGCAAAAAGAATGAAAAAAGGAGCTATTATCATGCATCCAGCACCAGTTAACCGAGATGTAGAGTTGGCAGATGAACTGGTGGAATCTTACCAATCAAGAATTATTGAACAAATGAGTAATGGCGTTTTTATGAGAATGGCTATTTTAGAAGCAATATTACACGGAAAGGCTTAGGAGGATTAGATGAATACACTAATAAAAAATGGTTATATTGTAACGGAAGATAATGAACTAAACCAAGTTGATGTTTGGATAGAAGATAACGTAATTAAAGCAGTCGGGAAATTAAAAGAGTCAACAATTTCTTTCGAAAAAATAATCGATGCTAAAGGCGGGCTAATAACACCCGGACTAGTGGATGTCCACGTTCATTTTAGAGAACCTGGCTTTGAATATAAAGAAACGATCGCCACTGGAAGTGCTTCAGCAGCAAAAGGAGGCTTCACGACTGTTTGTGCTATGCCTAACTTAAATCCAGTACCAGATACAAAGGAAAAGTTAGCTCATGTGAATCAACTAATTGAAAAAGATAGTGTAGTTAAAATCAAACAATATGCGCCAATAACTAAGCAATTAAAGAGTGAAGAATTAGTTGACTTTGAAGCGTTAAAAAATGAAAAAGCATTTGCATTTACGAATGATGGTGTCGGGGTTCAGACAGCTGGAACGATGTATTTGGCTATGAAAGAAGCAGCCAAACTAAATATGGCAATTGTCGCTCATACAGAAGATGAGTCGCTCTTATTTGGTGGAGTGATGCATCAAGGAGAAATTTCTAAAAAGCTTGGTTTACCAGGTATTATGAGTGCAACAGAATCCTCCCAAATTGCTAGAGATGTTTTATTAGCTAAAGAAACAGGAGTTCATTATCATGTCTGTCATGTTTCAACTAAAGAAAGTGTTGAGGTTATCAGACAAGCTAAAAAGCAAGGGATTCATGTAACGTGTGAGGTGTGTCCTCATCATTTAATACTAAAGGATGAAGATATTACTAAAGATCACGGTTCATTTAAAATGAATCCTCCTCTTAGAGCAAGTGATGACCAAAAAGCTTTAATAGAAGGATTACTTGATGGAACGATTGATTGTATTGCAACCGATCACGCTCCTCATAGTCATGAGGAAAAAAATCAAAGTATGTTGAAATCTCCTTTTGGCATTATTGGTAGTGAGTCGGCCTTCCAATTAATGTACACCCATTTTGTTAAAACAAATCGATTTACATTGGAACAAGTTGTCTATTGGATGACACAAGCACCTTCTAAACTATTTGGTTTAAAAACAGGAACGCTAAATATTGGAAGTGCAGCAGATATAGCCATTTTTGATTTATCAAAAGAAATGACTATTTCAGATGACTTTGTTTCAAAATCAAATAACACACCATTTATTGGTGAACAAGTTTACGGTGAAACTATCTACACACTAGTGGATGGTCAAGTCGTTTGGCATAAAGGAGAGTAAAAAATGAAGCGATTGTTGATATTAGAAGATGGTACCTACTTTGAAGGTGAAGGGTTTGGTTCACTTGGTGTAGGAACAGGAGAAGTAGTTTTCACAACAGGTATGAGTGGTTATCAAGAAGTTCTAACAGATCCAAGTTTTAAAGGGCAGATGATTTTATTTACGTCACCTACTATTGGAAATTATGGGATTAATCGAGATGACTTTGAATCAATGGAGCCTGCTTGTAATGGTGTTATTGTCAAAGATCATGCCAGAGTTGCATCTAATTGGCGTTCTCAAATGACATTAGATGATTTTTTAAAGAAAAAGAAAATTCCTGGTATTTCAGGTATCGACACGCGAGCATTAACGAGAAAAATAAGAGAAACAGGAACAATTAAAGGTAGCATCATTAACGTGGTAGAAGACATTGACCATGAATACGACCAGTTAAGAGCAACTGTGTTACCAAGGAATCAAGTGCATGAAGTTTCAACAACAAAACCATATAGTATTCCAGGTACTGGTAAAAATGTTGTTGTTGTTGATTTTGGGATGAAGCAAAGTATTTTAAGAGAACTAGTTCTTAGAAACGTACGTGTTACAGTTGTTCCTTATCATTATACAGCAGAACAAATACTAGCTTTTTCACCAGATGGTGTCATGCTATCAAATGGACCAGGAGATCCTAAAGATGTAAAAGATGTGACTCAAATGATTTTAGAAATTCAAAAGAAAGTACCAGTTTTTGGTATTTGTTTAGGACATCAATTATTAAGCTTGGCCAACGGTGCCGATACGTATAAATTAACGTATGGTCATAGAGGAAGTAATCATCCTGTTAGAGTGGTTGCTTCAAATGAGATTTACTTTACTTCTCAAAATCATGGTTATGCCGTGTCAAAAGAAAGTGTAGAAAAAACAGATTTGATGATCACTCATATTGAATTGAATGATGAAACGGTTGAAGGAGTAAAACATAAGAATTACCCATCATTTTCTGTACAATTTCATCCAGACGCAGCACCTGGACCACATGATGCCGTTTCACTTTTTGATGAGTTTTTAGAATTAATGGATAACTGGGGGAGAAAAAATGCCTAAACGAAAAGATATTAAGAAAATACTAGTTATTGGTTCTGGGCCAATTATTATCGGGCAAGCAGCTGAATTTGATTATGCCGGAACACAAGCTTGTCTTGCTTTGAAAGAAGAAGGTTACGAAGTTATTTTGATTAATTCTAACCCAGCTACAATTATGACCGATAAAGAAGTTGCTGATAAAGTTTACATCGAACCTATTACGCTAGAGTTTGTTTCGAAAATTTTAAGAAAAGAACGACCAGATGCCATTCTACCTACTTTAGGTGGACAGACAGGACTTAACATGGCAATGTCTTTATCAAAAAGTGGCATTTTAGAAGAATTGTCCATTGAGCTACTTGGAACTAAGCTAAGTGCAATTGATCAGGCAGAAGATCGTGATTTATTCAAACAACTGATGGAAGAGTTAGGTGAGCCTATTCCTGAGAGTGTGATTGTAAATAATGTATCTGAAGCCATTGAGTTTGCTAATCAAATTGGCTATCCCTTAATTGTTCGTCCAGCATTTACTTTAGGAGGAACGGGTGGAGGAATGTGCGAAGATGAAGCAAGTCTAATTGAAATTACAAAAAAAGGACTTCATCTTTCTCCAGCAACCCAATGTCTTATTGAAAAGAGTATCGCAGGTTATAAGGAAATTGAGTTTGAAGTAATGCGAGATTCAACAGACAACGCAATTGTGGTTTGTCACATGGAGAACTTCGATCCAGTAGGAATTCATACAGGAGATTCTATTGTATTTGCTCCTTGTCAAACCTTATCTGATGTTGAAATTCAACTTCTAAGAGATGCTTCACTGAAAATTATTAAAGCATTAAAAATTGAAGGTGGTTGTAACGTTCAACTAGCTCTTGATCCGATGAGTTATAAATACTATGTTATTGAGGTTAACCCAAGAGTCAGTCGTTCATCTGCTTTAGCAAGTAAAGCAACAGGATTTCCAATTGCTAAACTGGCTGCCAAAATTGCAGTGGGTCTAACACTTGATGAGGTGAAGAATCCGGTCACAGAAACAACCTATTCTATGTTTGAACCTACCTTGGATTACATCGTTACCAAAATACCTAGATGGGCTTTTGATAAATTTGAAAAGGGAAACCGCATCTTAAGTACTCAGATGAAGGCAACTGGAGAAGTCATGTCTTTAGGAAGAACGATTGAAGAGTCGTTATTAAAAGCGGTTCGTTCACTTGAAATTGGAGCACATCATATTGAGCTAGAAGAATTATATACATTAACCGATGATGAAATTACGTTTGGAATGATTCACGCACAAGATGATCGTTTATTCTATGTAGCAGAAGCAATTAGAAGGAACTTCTCGATTAAAGAAATTGCTGATTTTACAAAGATTGATTTGTTCTTCTTAGATAAAATTCTCCATATTATTGAAATCGAAAAAGAACTTGAAAATGATCAAAGTAGAGAAATGTTAAAACGTGCTAAAGAGTATGGCTTATCAGATAAGGCCATTGCAAGTAAATGGCAACAAACGGAGCGTGCGATTTACGAAAGACGAAAAGAATTAAATCTTTTACCAGTTTACAAAATGGTCGACACTTGTGCAGCAGAATTTGAATCTAAAACACCTTATTTTTATGGAACATACGAACAAGAAAACGAAAGCATTCGTTCGGATAAAGAATCCATCTTAGTTCTTGGATCAGGGCCGATTAGGATTGGACAAGGAGTAGAATTTGACTACGCCACAGTTCATTCAGTAAGAGCGATACAAGAAGCAGGTTATGAAGCGATTATTATGAATAGTAATCCTGAAACAGTTTCAACTGATTTCTCAATTTCAGATAAACTGTACTTTGAACCTCTTACACTAGAGGATGTCATGCATGTCGTTGAACTTGAAAAACCAAAAGGCGTAATTGTTCAGTTTGGTGGTCAAACGGCCATTAATTTAGCTGAAGTTTTATCCAGTCATGGCGTTCATATCATTGGAACAAGTATCGAAGATTTAGATCGAGCTGAAAATCGAGATAAATTTGAACAAGCTTTAAAAGAGATGAATATCCCACAACCAAAAGGCGCAACAGCAACAAATACAGATGACGCAATAAAGATTGCTGAGTCAATTGGTTATCCAGTTTTAGTTAGACCAAGTTATGTTTTAGGTGGTCGAGCAATGGAGATTGTTTGGAGTACAGAGGATTTAAAACGATATATGAAAGAAGCAGTGAAGGCCTCCCCAGAGCATCCTGTCTTAATTGATCGTTACTTAGTTGGTGTTGAGTGTGAAGTAGATGCAATATGCGATGGTCAACATGTTTTATTACCGGGTATTATGGAGCATATTGAAAAAGCTGGTGTTCATTCTGGAGACTCAATGGCTGTATATCCACCTCAAAACTTATCTGAAACAGTGATACAAAAAATTATTGATTACACTAAAAAATTAGCTCTAGGCTTAAATTGTAAGGGTATGATGAACGTTCAGTTTATTGCTCAAAATGAAGAAGTGTATGTGATTGAAGTAAATCCTAGAGCAAGTCGTACAGCACCATTTTTAAGCAAAGTAACAGGTATTCCAATGGCACAAATAGCAACAAAATGTATTTTGGGTCAAAGTCTGGAAGTCTTAGGTTTTGAAGATGGCCTTTATAAAGAGTCAGAGATGGTTCATATTAAAGCACCTGTCTTCTCATTTGCAAAATTACATGATGTTGATACTCAACTTGGACCTGAAATGAAATCAACAGGAGAAGTAATGGGAACGGATAAAACATTAGAAAAAGCCTTGTATAAAGCATTTGAAGCTAGTGGCATGCATTTGCCAGATTATGGTTCAGTTCTATTCACAGTTGCAGATGAAACAAAAGAAGAGGCTCTTTCATTAGCAAAACGATTTAGTGAAATTGGTTACGGCTTAATTGCAACAGAAGGAACAGGAGAGTTTTTAAGAAATAATGGATTAGAAGTTAAAGTGGTTTCAAAAATCAATGCTGAAGATAAATTAGATGTCGTGGATGTTATTCGATTAGGACATACTCAGTTGGTTATTAATACAACAGGAAGTAATAGCCAACATAAATCTGATGGCTTTCAAATTAGAAGAGTCACTGTAGAAAATGGAGTTCCATTGATGACATCTCTAGATACAGCTGATGCTATTTTAAAAGTACTAGAAGATAGAAGTTTTTCAGCAATTGCTTTATAAAAGAAAAGGAGAGGGAACATGAAACAAGAAATGATGGTAATGACAAAGCAAGTAGAGATTGCAGAAAATATATTTGAATTAACATTACAGGGAAAATTGGTACAAGAGATGAATCAACCAGGCCAATTTATTCATATTCGTGTCCCTCGCTCTGATTTACTACTAAGAAGACCTATAAGTCTAGCTAATATTTCTAAAGAAAATGAAACTTGTCAAATTATCTACCGTGCAGAAGGTGAAGGGACAAAAGTTTTAAGTCAATTAGAAGAAGGAACTAAGATAGATTGTTTAGGACCTTTAGGCAATGGCTTTAATATAGAAGAAGTTGTAGAAAATGATGTCGTATTTTTAGTAGGTGGAGGAATTGGCGTTCCTCCCTTGTACGAATTAGGAAAAAAATTAGCTGAAAAAAAAGCTAAAATTATTTTTATGCATGGATTTGCTAATAAGAATGCGATTTTTTACGAAAAAGAATTCTCTGACTTAGGTGTCTTGATGTTAGCAACTGATGATGGTTCTTATGGATATAAAGGTCACACAGGAGATTTGATGAATAAAGCTTTAAAAGTTCACCCTAATCCTAAAGCTATCTATGCTTGTGGACCTAGTGGTTTGTTGAAATCTGTAGAGATGACTTTTCCAAATCATCCTCATGTCTATTTATCGATGGAAGAACGCATGGCTTGCGGGATAGGTGCTTGTTACGCATGTGTGTGTCCATCCAAAAAGGATCCGACTGTTAATAAAAAAGTGTGCGACGAAGGACCAGTATTTAAGTCAGGAGAAGTGATAATATGAGTCGATTAAGTGTCAAACTACCAGGTTTAGATTTGAAAAATCCAATTATGCCTGCTAGTGGGTGTTTTGGATTTGGAGATGAGTACAGCAAATACTATGATTTAAGTATACTTGGTTCAATTATGGTAAAAGCTACTACTTTAGAAAAGCGATTAGGTAATCCGGCTCCTCGGGTAGCTGAAACACCAAGCGGTATGTTAAATGCGATTGGCCTTCAAAATCCAGGTTTGGAAACAGTGATGACAAATCAACTTCCATCTCTTGAAAAGTATGATTTACCAATTATTGCGAACGTAGCAGGTTCATCAGAAGAAGAGTATGTGGCTGTTTGTAAAAAAATTGGTGATGCACCTAACGTTAAAGCGATTGAGTTAAATATTTCTTGTCCAAATGTTAAAGAAGGTGGTATTGCCTTTGGAACAAGTGCTGAAGTTGCCGCAAGCTTAACTAGAGCTGTTAAAAAAGTTGCCAAAGTACCAGTCTATATCAAACTATCTCCTAATGTGACCAATATTGTTCCAATTGCAAAAGCAGTTGAAGAAGCAGGCGCAGACGGCATAACGATGATCAATACATTACTAGGAATGAGAATAGATTTGAAAACAAGAAAACCAATTCTTGCAAATGGAACAGGCGGCCTTTCAGGTCCTGGTATCAAACCAGTTGCTATTCGAATGATTAATGAAGTAACGAGAGCAGTTGGTATTCCAGTTATAGGTATGGGTGGTGTTAGTACAGTAGATGATGTCATTGAAATGTTTTTAGCAGGAGCCAGTGCAGTCGCAGTAGGAACAATGAACTTTACTGATCCTTTTATTTGCCCTAAATTAATTGAAGAACTCCCAAATCGAATGGATGAATTAGGCATTAAAAGTATTGAAGAATTAATAAAAGAAGTAAAGGAGAGCCGTTAATGAATAGACCAATTATTGCTTTAGACTTTCCTAGTAAAAATGAGGTAAATTCATTTTTAGCTAATTTCCCAAAAGAAGAAACGTTATTTTTAAAAGTAGGTATGGAACTTTTTTATAGAGAAGGTCCTACTATAGTAAAGGAATTAATTGCTGAAGGTCATGATATTTTTCTTGATTTAAAATTACATGATATTCCGAACACTGTTCAATCAGCAATGCGAAACATAGCTAGCCTTGGTGTTAAGATAACTAATGTTCATGCAGCCGGTGGAAAAGAAATGATGACAGCAGCTTTAAATGGTTTAAAAGAAGGAACACCTGAAGGAAGAGAAGTACCTAAACTAATTGCAGTTACTCAGTTAACTTCAACAAGTGAAACACAAATGCATGAAGATCAGCTAATCCCTGTAAGTTTAAGAGAAAGTGTCACTCATTATGCAAAAATAACTGAAGATGCTGGATTAGATGGTGTTGTTTGTTCAGCTCATGAAGTGACGTTTATTAAGGAAGAGACAAGTAGTTCTTTTATCTGTTTAACACCGGGAATTAGACCAATGAATTCAGACAAAGGTGATCAAAAACGAGTGATGTCACCGAGTGAAGCTAAAACAATCGGCTCAACTTATATTGTGGTGGGACGACCGATAACAAAGTCATCTACGCCTTATGAAACGTATTTAGAAATAAAAAAAGAATGGATTGGTGAGTAGAAATTGAAAAAAATTGCAGAACAATTACTTGAAATAAAGGCAGTTGCTTTAAATCCTAGTCAACCATTCACTTGGGCAAGTGGACTTAAAAGCCCGATTTATTGCGATAATCGATTAACAATGAGTTATCCAAAAGTTAGAAAGGAAATAGCAAATGGATTAGCTCAGATTATTAAAGAACACTATCCAGATGTAGAAGTAATTGCAGGAACAGCTACTGCAGGGATTCCTCATGCTGCTTGGGTAGCAGAAGTTCTCGATTTACCAATGGTCTATATTCGTGGCAAAGCAAAAGATCATGGAAAAAAGAATCAAATAGAAGGATTTATCTCATCCAATCAAAAAATGGTTGTTATCGAAGACTTGATTTCAACAGGAGGTAGTGTTCTTGAAGCATGTGTGGCAGCTGAACAAGAGGGTGCTGATGTTTTAGGAGTAGCAGCTATTTTTACTTATGGTTTACCAAAAGGAATTGAAAATTTTGAAAAAGCGCAAGTTCCATTTACTACACTAACAAATTATAATGAATTAATTGAAGTGGCTGTTTCAAAAGGTTATATTAATAATTCTGAAGTAGCACTTTTAAAAAAATGGAAAGAGAATCCAAAAGACTGGCAAAAATAATAGTTTTAAAAAGTAGAATTGAAAGAAGGAGAACTACTCTTTTCTTTTAATTCTATTTTTGGTTTTGTGTTATTTTTTTTAAAAAAAGGATGGTAAAATAAAGCGGTTGTTCTATAATAGAGTAGAGTGATAAAAAGAAAGGATACTTAAAATGAAAAAGACAAAGTGGTTAGTAGCGTTAGGTAGTTTAGGGTTAATGATGGGTAGCTTTTTAGTAGTTCCATTTGATGCATTAGGGACTGAGGGAAGCTCTTCAACTGTTGAAATCACAGAATCAAGTACTACTGAATCAACTAAAGAATCAGAGACAACATCTATTTTGGAATCTCAGACTGAAACAAAAACATCCGAAACAACAAGTTCAACAGAGGAGGTTACTACTCCAAGTGAGTCTAAGGAAAAAATCCCTCTTGATAAGAAACAATATGTTGTTATAAAAAATGAGAAAGCAGTTATTTATAAAGAGTTAGATTTTAGTGAAACAATTAATTTAGAAGCAATCAAATTTGAAGTATTAATGACGGAAGAAAAAGTATTATTCGAAGAAAAAACTTATTTTGTTCTAAAAAATACACAAGATAAAATAATTGGATTTGCTGATGGGGCAGATATTGAACTTCATGAAAATGCGTACCTTGAAAAAATTGCTTTAAATAAATATGTAAGTTTAGCAAGTTCAACCCCAGTTTTATATAAAGATTTAGAATTAAATAAATCAGAAGCTCTTAAGTTAGAAAAAGGTCAAACTTTTTTAGCAAAAGAACAATTCAAACATTTAAATGGTCAAACTTATTACTCTTTATTTGATTCAAAAGAAGCTTTTATCGGATTTATTTCAGAGAAAGAAGTTACTTTAGCTGAATCAAAAGGTGGAGTTTATCAAAGTTTCGGTAAATATGCAACAATTAGCTCAAACAATGGCGTTGTATGGGGAGATTTTGATGGGAAAGTTAGAAATCAACTAAAGAATATTTATGAAAATACTTATTCTGCTAAAGGAAAGTATCATCACTTTGATGGCACTATTTATTATTCTTTATATGATAATAAGAATAAATGGATTGGTTATGTTAACGAAAAAGAAGTTGGTATTGCTGATGGTAGACAAGGAAGTTACCAAGGTTTTGATAAATATGCAGTGATTAAGAGTAAAAATTATTCAATCTGGCAAAATTTCAGCTGGAAGAAGAAATATACAAGTAATCAATTTTTAAATCGTACTTTTGTAGCTAAAGGAAAATATCATCATTTTAATGGAGATGTTTATTATTCTCTTTATGATTTAAATGATAAATGGTACGGCTACATTAATAAGAATGGTACAACTTTAACAGCAGATAGCCAGGGTTCATATGTTTCTTATGGGAAATATGTATCTGTTAAAAATAGTAACGGTAGTGCGTGGAGTAGTTTTAATTGGAATAAACGTCACAATTTAAAAGATTTAGCTAATCAAACTTTCTTAGCTAAAGGAATTTACTATCATGCAAATGGTAACGATTATGTTTCAATTTATGATAGAAATAATAAGTGGTATGGCTATGTAAATAAAGATTTTGTCAAAATAGCTGATGGTAGACAAGGAGCTTACCAAGGCTTTGGTAAGTATGTAACAGTTACCAAGAATAATTATAGTTTATGGCGCAATTTTAATTGGAAATCATTAGGTTCTAGTAATCAAGCTTACCATCAAACGTTATTAGCAAGAGGAAAATATCAACATTTTAATGGAGATACTTATTATTCTTTATTTGATAGAAATAATAAATGGTACGGATACATTAATGCTAATGGCACATCAGTTGCTGATGGACCTCAAGGAATTTATCAAAGTTATGGCAAAAAGGTAACGATCAGTAAGAAAAATTATTCAATGTGGTCAAACTTCTCTTGGAAAAAGCGACACAATACGTCTTCATTTATGAATCAAACAATGCTAGCAAGAGGAAAGTACCAACATTTTAATGGGTCTACGTATTTAAGCTTATATGGAGGTAATAATAAATGGTATGGCTATCTAAATGAAGAAGCAACATCAATGGATGCCGAAAAATTAGCTAGAGTTCAAAAAATGCTTAATTCAAAATATAGCTCACCTAATTTTGGAATTTATGTGAGTAGCTTAGCTGATAATTCTAACGCTTCTGTCAATGGAAATAAAATTTTTACAGCAGCAAGTACTGGAAAACTACCAGCTATGTATTATACACAAAAAATGATTAATCAGAAAAAATTAGATCCTAATAGAAAGTATCTTTATACAGATGCGATTAACCAAATGCCGGTTTACTCATATATGAGAGGCGGAGCTGGAATTCTTCAAGGAAAACCTCTTGGTAGTTATTACTCTTTAGATACGATGTTAAACTGGACAGCTAAATATTCGGATAATCAAGGAGCTAATTTCTTAGGTTATTATGGAGCTAATCAGTATGACGCAAGAATGAGAAATGAAATTTCAAGTATCATTGGCAGAACTTGGTATTCACCATTCCAAATTTCTGCTAGAGAAAATGCAATGCTGATTAGTGCTATGTATCGTCAAGGCGGTCAAGTGATGCGTTATATGCAAAACACTGTTTTTGATAATCAACGCATTGCAAGAGATTTACCAGTACCAGTTGCACATAAAATTGGTGACGTAGGTAGCTACCGACATGATGTGGCAGTAGTTTACGCTGGAAGCCCATATGTTTTATCTGTTATGACACAAAACGGCACGTCATATGATACAATCTCAAGAATTTCAAACGATGTTTACAGTATTATGAAATAGAAAATAAAAAGAAGAGGCTGACCCAAAAGTCTCTTAAAACAAAGCAAGAATTCTAAAATGAGGTTTATCATTTTGGAATTCTTGTTTTTTCTTATTTTTCTGTCTATATCCTTCCTAAATTTACTTAGTTTTCTCAAATTTAGAGCCATAAACGCAAAACCTAACTCCTGTGTTACTTTCTCTTGACCTCTAACCGAGAATCGATTGAACGACAAATTAGCCTTTAGATTTCCAAAGGCTGGTTCTACGTCAATTTTTCTTCGACGGTAAATCGCTCCTGTTACATCATCGCTCAAAAGCTCTCTTGCGTGAGCTTTAAAATATTCCCAGTTACCATTTTTTTGAATGACTCTACTTTTATTACTTTTTGCTCGGGTACACAAAGATCTGACAGGGCAATCTATACATGTTTCACATTCATACATTTTTAACTGTTTTGTAAATCCCTGTTTATCATTGCGAGTAGAGTAATTTCTAAAACTCAGTTCTCTATTGTTAGGACAAGTATAGCTATCTGTTAATTCATTGTATTTCCAATTATTAGTAATGAATGGGTTTTGTTTATATTTTTTGGTCTGTTCTTTTTGATACATAGTGTAGGTGATTAATGGTGTTCTCTCAAAATCATCCAAGATGGCTTGGTAGTTTTCTTCACTTCCATAACCGGCGTCAGCTACAATATAATTAGGTAACTCAAAATAAGATTCTTTGATAGTGGTCAAAAAAGGAATCATCGTTTTAAAATCTGTTGGATTTGAAAAAGTATCATAAGCTAGAACGTATTGATTGTTGGTTGCGATTTGGACATTGTATGCCGGTTTCAGTTGACCATTCATCATATGATCTTCTTTCATTTTCATAAAAGTAGCGTCTATATCTATTTTTGAAAAACTATTTCTCTCTTTAAAAATCTGATATTGTTGCTTATATTTTTTCTTCCTATCACTGAATTCTCGAAAAGCCTTTAAGGCTTTTTTAGGTTCCTTTCTTTGACGACGGAGTTCTTTTCTAAGTGTAACGTCTTCTGTATCATCTATTTGTTCAGTCAACTCAGATACTTTAGTTTCAATAGAATCGGCAATGAGATTCAACTGTTTATCATCCCATTCCTCATCTTCATTATGAATCGACGGAATGATTTTTTCTTTGACTAATTGTTTATAATATATTTTTGATTTTTCTGTTAGAGAATCGTCAAATCTGGTCGTACTCTTTCTCCAAACAAAACTATATTTATTGGCATTAGCTTCCAATTTGGTCCCATCAATAAAAATAGAATCTTCTTCAATCAATTTCTGCGAAACTAATTGATTTCTAAATTGAATAAAACACTCTTGAAGAATTGGCTGAACCAAAGGATTCACTCGAAAACGATTAATGGTTCTGAAGTTAGGAAATTGTGATTGAGTCAACCACCTAGTACGAATACTATCTTTAGTCATCGCTTCAATTTTTCTACCAGAAAAATTAGACTGTGTATATCCACATAAAATAAGTTTCAACATCATTCTTGGATCATAAGACGAGGTTCCCATTTGATGATCAAAAACAGAAAAAACGTAACTTGGAATACTCTCTACTAATTCATTAATCGCGAAAGCGATGTCGTTTTTTTCTAAATAAATTTCTAAATCTAGTGATAATGTAACTTGTTTCATGTTATAATTTTTATACATAAATAGCACTCCCTTTTGATTTGGTTTCGACGCTTTAATTATAAAGGATAGTGCTATTTTTTTCGTCAAAAAAAGGAACAAAATCTAAAAAAAAGATTTTGTTCCTTTTATTTTATTTAAGAGACTTTTGGGTCAGCCTCTCTTTTTTTACGAAAGTTTAATCTTCAACTTTTTTAATTCTTAGTAATGAAATAGCTAAAATCAGCACACCAAAGATTACACCGCTTGTTAAGCTCCGATTAATATGATGCCAAGATATAAGATAAGTTAAAAAAGAACCATCATCCATCATCATTGAAATAAGAGAATTAAGAAAATGAATGACTACTGAAAAATAAATAGCAACACCTAAGCATTTAGTTATCGTTTGATATCTTATTTTTTTAATATCGCTTTTTTCCACTTCAATATCCATTAATTTTAGTTTGCTCGTTTTTATACCTATATAACCGGTAATAAGGAAGTAGATCATTAAGTTGCTACCAATTAAACCAAATAATGATTCCCTTGGGGCTTTCTCTATAAATAGTAAAGCTAAAAACGCTGATAAAGGCATATAAGTATAAAGAATCATAAAAGCTTTATTTCCAATTTTATCTATTTCTCCTCTACGATATTCATCTAAAACCCCAGATACACCGTACATACGTTTAATCATTTTTACGGTTAAACTTTCTTTATTTTTCATCTTTTTTCTCCTCCCAAAACAAACTATTTAAATCTGTTTCCAATACTTTTGCTAGACGTATACATAAATCAAGCGATGGATTATATTTGTTATTTTCAATTAAGTTTATTGTTTGCCTAGCAACATTTATTTCCTTAGCTAAAGTACTTTGAGACATCTTTTTTTCGACACGATATTCTTTTACCCGATTCATAATTTTCTCCTTGTCATATATATGTGACATTAATAGAATACTTCTATTTTTTTAATATGTCAAATATATATGACAAAAAATAACTTTTAATTTTCTTAATAACTAAGTAATGATTGTTATAACGGGTGAATAAAGTGGGCTTGATTTGGATTTGTAATTAGAAAATTTAATAATAAAAAAAGAATGGAAATCCCTAAATTAAGAGATGTCCATTCTTTTATTTGATAAATTTAGCTTCTCGTACTTTTTACTTTACCTAATAACTACTGCTCTTTTTTCATTAGCGAAATAAGAAGCTTGTAATTTATTTTTAGTTACCCAGTAGCCACCTTTAGCGTTCGGATCAGATACATGGTAAGTGTTTGTCTGACTATTGTAACCATCCAAAGTAACCACATGAGCATTGTTAAGTCCATATCCCCAATGATATCTATATAGAGGTTTAGCTGGCTCGAAATTAATAGTTACATAGATAACAATTGGGTTGCCATTTGTCAATTCTTTATTAATTTGGTTTAGTGAAGAGCCAGAAATATTTTTAGCATTTCCTTTAGCATAATTATTAGCCCATTCAGTTAATGGTTTTGGGAAAATAGAGTGGTAAACGCCATATGTGTTTCCGTACGGGTTTCCAGAAAAACCATTATTTGGATTATTATCATTAGATCTTGGCATTTTATCAATAAAAGGGTGAAGTGAATAATTTTTAGCGTATCCTTTTAAATGCAAAGCTTGTAATAAGCTCGCAGCTTCACAACCCATATGTGCTTTTCGGCCATTAATTTCCTCCATTTGATTATAGTATGGAGCGTTCAACATAACATAGGTGGAGTTATTTCCTTTAGCTTCAGCAACACCACTTCGATTAATATAACCTTGCCAATTATTTTTTTGGTCATATAAAGAGTAATATGTAGACCCGTTAAAATGTTCATATTTTACTTTGGCTAGATAAGGTTTATTTAGCATGTTTTTGGTTGTTCCTTTTGAAGCAGAGAAGTTTAAATTACGCCATAAATCATAGTTTCTACTTCTAACAGAGACATACTTATTAATGGAAATAGCATGTCCAGTTCGATTTGTTTCTTGAGTAGCATTTTGATTGAGGTAACCATACCAAGTTCCTTTACTATCGAATAATGAAAGGTAAGTGTCACCATTAAAGTGGTGGTAGATGCCTTTTGCTAATAAAGTTTTCTCGTGAATATTTTTAGTGGTATCTCTTTTTTTCCAATTAAAATTTTGCCATGTCGAATAATTAGGGTTCTTAATTGAAACATACTTATTGTGAGCCTGATAAGCACCTTGCTTACCCTCAGCAGCTTTTACAGCATTTTGATTAACGTAACCGTGCCATTTATTTTGATTGTCGTAAAGTGAGACATAATCATTTCCATTCGCATGATGATAGATACCTTTTGCTAGATAGGTTTGATTAACTAAATCATGTCCGCTGTTTCTTTTATTCCATTGGAAAGAAGACCAAGTATCATAATTCTTATTGCTGAAAGTCACATATTTACCATAAGAATGATAGCTACCTTGTGCTCCATCAGCTAATTTAGTTGCTTTTTGATTCACATAACCATACCAAGTTCCGTTTTGATCATAAAGCGATAAATAAGATTCTCCACTAAAGTGATAGTAGATGCCTCTTGCTTGTAAAGTTTTGTTAACCAATTTATCTCCACTTAGTCGATATTTCCAACCAAAGTTAGACCAAGTATTGTAATTTTTGTTGCTGTAAGTAATATATTTGTCAAAACTAACATAACTACCTTGACGTTCTGAACTAAGAGTCACTTGATTTTGATCAATGTAACCATACCAAACTCCTTTTGTATCAAATATAGAAAGGTAGGTTTGGCCATTAAAGTGATGATACTGTCCTCTTGCAAAAAAAGTCTTATTTATTAGTTTGTCTTGAGAGAATTTTTTTGAACCTTTAAAATTTGCTAAAGTTGAACTATTCGGGTCAGTAATCGTAGCATATTCTCCAAGTGAGTAGTGACTTCCTTCAGGTCCAGCAACTTTAGTTAAAGACTCTTCAAAAACGTAACCAATTTCCTTATCTGATTGGTTAAATAATTGATATAAAATTTTACCATTTGAATGTTTTACAGAAGCTTTAGCTAAAAATGTTTGATTAAGATAATCATTAGTTGACCCTAAAATATCATTTCCAGTTTTATCAAAAATAGCTTGATTCTTTTGATTTAAACTAACGTATTGTGAGAGTTCGCTAAAGGAAAGGTTTTTATTTGCTTCGATATTTTCTTCTTTTAGTTTTTCAGGTTGAGACTCACTAGATTGAGATGTTATCTCTTCAATGCTAGAAGTTAGTGTTGTTTCAGACGTAGAGATTTCTTTTGACTCAGTTAATTGTTCAGTTGTTTGAGTTGAAGAAATAGAAACATCATTATATTTAGATTCTTCGATAGCTAATCCGTCTACTGGGTTTAGTAAAATGGAACTAGACAAAGCCAACAAAAATAAATTATACTTTTTCATTTGATTCCCTCCAATTTAATATTATACAGAGTAAATTATATCATTTTCAGTTCTATTTTTGGTAAAATGTCGTTCTTTTTATTGTTTTTTGAAAATAAAAAGAAAAAAGGATGAAACTTTGGTTTTTTATTAGAAAATAACAAACATTTAATTGTTATTATTAACAAATGATACGTCATTCGACTTATTTTGATGGTTTGTTACCCTTATAAAGGGAATAAAACAGTAAAAATCGATAATAAAATATTACTAAGAAAAAACATGCATATTTATCCTGTTTTTTGAAAAATAAATCAACTAACAAACGTTTAGTGTGGTATTATATATGTATAAACAAGATAATGAAACGAAAAAAACTTGTTTGTAGTTATGTGTTGGAAAGGGTGATGATAAACTTTATGAAAAGGCAAGATTCAGAAATTTTTCACGACGAAGCTTTATGTAAAAAGAGTTTTGTAACAGGTGAAAACTTTAAGAGTCAAAACTGTTTAGGGGTTCATCTAATAAACGATGAACAAGGTGAGTTTTATGTATTCCGTGTTTGGGCACCTAACGCTCAAGAAGTCTTTTTAGTTGGTGATTTTAATGATTGGAAAGATACAGAACCAATGACATATGATAAAGAAACTGGTATTTGGGAAATTATAACTGATTTACCAAATGAGATGGATTTATATAAGTTTCATGTGACACAACAAAATGGACGTAAAATAATGAAAATCGACCCGTTTTCTAAAATGTTTGAAAAAAGACCTGGAAATGCTAGTGTTGTCTATATTGAAAAAGAAAAGAAATGGAAAGATGGGCTATTTAAAGGAAGGCACAAAAGAAGCAATCATTTCAAACGCCCGCTTAATATCTATGAAGTTCACGCTAGTTCTTTTAAACAACACACAAATGGAAACCCTTACACTTTCAAAGACCTAACAGAAGAACTCGTTCCTTATTTAGTACAAATGAATTATACCCACGTTGAGTTTATGCCATTAATGGAACATCCACTTGACCAATCATGGGGGTATCAATTGATTGGTTATTTTGCGTTATGTTCGACATATGGAACACCAGAAGAATTCCAAGAATTTGTAGAAGCATGTCATCTCAATAATATTGGTGTTCTAGTTGATTGGGTACCAGGACATTTTTGTGTGAATGATGACGCTCTAGCTTATTATGATGGGACACCACAATTTGAATATGTTGATCCTGAACGCGCTGAAAATCGCCGTTGGGGTTCAATCAATTTTGATTTAGGAAGACCAGAAGTTCAGAGCTTTTTAATTTCAAGCATTTTATATTGGGTTGAAACGTTTCACATTGATGGGATTAGGGTAGATGCGGTATCAAGTATGATTTATCGAAACTATGATGATGGTCCATTTACGCTAAATCATGAAGGTGGATATACTAACCTAGAAGGGTATTATTTCTTACAAAAATTGAATGCTGTCATGAAAAATGAACATCCAGAAGTTCTAATGATAGCTGAGGAAAGCTCATCTGAAACGAAAATAACTGGTAGCATTGAAAACTCACTTGGATTTGATTACAAGTGGAATATGGGATGGATGAATGATATTTTACGGTTCTATGAAATGGATCCTCTTTTTAGAGGTGATAATTTTAATTTGATGACTTTTTCATTCATGTACATGATGGAGGAACGATTTATTTTACCTCTATCCCATGATGAAGTTGTTCATGGTAAGAAGAGTTTAATGCATAAAATGTGGGGAGACCGTTACAAACAGTTTGCTCAACTTCGAAATCTCTACACTTATTTAATCACTCACCCTGGAAAAAAACTTCTGTTTATGGGAAGCGAGTGGGGACAGTTTTTAGAGTGGAAATTTAATGAAGAGTTAGAGTGGGTTGATTTAGAAGATGAGTTAAACCAACAAATGCAGTTCTTTACGTCTGAATTAAATGAGTTTTATCGTCAATCATCTTGTCTTTGGGAATTAGAGGATACAAGAGAGACGATTGAAATAATTGATGCAGATAACAAGAGTGATACCGTCTTATCTTTTATTCGTCAAGGTAAGAAAAAGAAAGATTTTTATATAGTCATTTTAAACATGACACCTGTTGAAAGAAAAAACTTTCAAATAGGAGTTCCTTATGAAGGGACTTATGAAGAAGTTTGGAACACTGAGATGAAAGAATTTGGGGGAACATGGGAGAAACATAATAAATCATGTGAAACAAGTAACAATGAATTTAAACAGTTTGATTACTCAATTGAAACAACGGTACCAGCTTTAGGTGCACTTATATTAAAACCAGCTGACGTTCGGATCAATCGTAAAAAATAGTGAGAATTTGAGAGGAGGATGATGAGGTTTTATTACTCATCAAGTCAATATGAAAACAGAAGTTTTAGCAATGATTTTAGCAGGCGGTAAAGGTTCTAGGTTAGGAAAATTAACTCAAAACATTGCCAAACCTGCCGTTCCTTTTGGCGGAAGATATCGCATTATTGATTTCACATTAAGCAATTGTATTAATTCAAATATTTCAAATGTTGGTGTTGTTACCCAGTACGAACCCTTAATTTTAAATTCTCATCTTGGCAATGGCGATAGTTGGGGATTGGATGGTCTAAATTCTGATTTAACCGTTTTACAACCTTTTTCAGCAAATGATGGTAGTAAATGGTTTGAAGGAACAGCTCATGCTATTTTCCAGAACATGGACTATATTGACCGAATGGACCCTGAATATGTTCTTGTTTTATCTGGAGATCATATTTACACCATGGATTATGAAAAAATGTTAGAAGCGCATAAACAAAATAATGCCTCTTTGACTGTATCTGTTATTGAAGTACCTATAAAAGAAGCATCTCGTTTCGGTATTATGAATACAGATAAAAATAACCGAGTCATTGAATTTGAAGAAAAACCAGAAGAGCCAAAAAATAATTTAGCTTCAATGGGAATTTACATTTTCAATTGGGCATATTTGCGTGAGTTTTTATTAACAACACATCAAAAAGATGGTGAAATGCTTGATTTTGGGAAGCATATTATTCCTTCTTATATCAATAGCGGTGAAAGAGTTTATGCTTATAATTTTAATGGCTATTGGAAAGATGTTGGAACAGTTGAATCGCTTTGGGAAGCTAATATGGAATTTATTAGTCCTGAGAATGAATTAAATATTCGAGATCGTAATTGGCGTATTACAACTAAACACCGTGTTTCTCCACCTCAATTCTTAAGTGACAGTGCATCTGTCAATGAATCACTTATTGCAAGTGGTTGCTACGTTTCTGGTGATGTGACTCACAGTATAATATCAACAGATACTCAAATTGGAGAAGGAGCAAAAATTGAAAATAGTGTGATTATGCCTGGTGCTAGGGTTGGGAAAAATGCATTGATTTCAAGAGCCATCGTTGGTGAAAATGCTGTTGTTGGTGATAACGCCGTAATTGTCGGTGAAGAAGAGGTAGCTGTCGTTGGTAATGCTGAAGTAATAGGAGTGTGTAATGATGAAGACTAATAAAACATGTGCCATTCTTGGCGATATTAATACATACGAAGGCTTATTGCCTTTAACTGCAAGAAGACCTGTTTCGTTACTGCCATTTGATGGTATTTATCGAATGATTGATTTTAATCTATCGAATGTTATAGATGCTGATATTCATTCAATCTATATGATTTTTAATCAAGGAATGACTCAATCAGTTATTGACCATGTTAGTAGCGGGAAAGAGTGGAATTTAAGCAGCTTACCAAATCGTTACTTCATGCATTTCTTCCAAGGATTTGAGGGAGAAAAAACAGTTGACGAACATTATTACGATGCTATCATCGAATACATTCAAAAATCTGATTCTGAATTCACTGTTTTTATTGGTAATAAAATGTTATGTAATTTAGATTTAGGTGAAGTTCGTAATATTCATAATTTACACCGAGATGATTTAACAGTTGTCTATAAAAAAATGCCAACAGAGCAAATCGCTAAAAATGACATTTTACTAGACATCGAAAGTAACGGAAAAGTGAAAGATTTATCAGTTTATGATGGAAACACTACTTCAGAAGAAACAGAAAATCTATTTATGAATATCTTTATTGTTAAATCTGATTGGTTAATTGAAGAGCTTAAAAAAGGCAAAGCAGTTGATGATACCCTTAAAATTGAAGATATTTTTAGAGATGCAATGAAAACTAAAACAACTTGGGCATTTGAATACACTGGTTATTTAAGTAATATCTATGATATCAAATCTTATTATGACGCTAATATGGATATGCTTGATTCAAGTAAGTTCTTATCATTACTGCATTCAAGTAAAAGGATTTACATGAAGAATCTAAACGGTGTACCAACTTACTATTCAAAAGATAGTGAGGTTATCAATAGTCAATTAGCTACTGGTTGTTTAGTCTATGGTAAAGTAAAACAATCTATTTTTTCTAGGGGTGCTGTTGTGAGAGAGAATGCAGTCGTTTCAGACTCTATCATCATGGCGAAAACTGAAATTAAAAAAGATGCACGAGTAGAATATGCCATTATTGATAAAAATGTGATTATTGAAGAAGGCGTTCGAGTAATTGGAACGAAAGATAAACCAATTGTTGTTGAAAAAAATGCTCATATTATGGAAGATTTAATTCAAACGGAGGGATAATTGGATGAAAGTTTTATTTTGTACATCTGAAGCGAGTCCATTCTTCAAAACAGGAGGATTAGGAGACGTTGCTGGTGCGTTACCAAAAGAATTAAAGCGTCAGGGAATCGATGTCCGAGTTGTCTTACCTTATTTCTCAAAAATATCAGAAGAGTTTAAAAATCAATGTGAAGATATCTACCAATTTACAGTAAACGTGGGCTGGCGAAAACAGTATTGCGGTATCAAGTATCTACATCATGATTCGATTGATTATTATTTTATAGATAATGAGTACTATTTTAACCGAGCTAATATTTACGGGGATTATGATGATGGAGAAAAATTCGCTTTCTTCCAACAAGCTATCATTGAAATGATGGAGAAAATTGATTTTATTCCAGATGTGATGCATTTAAACGATCATCATACAGCAATGATTCCCTATTTATTGACTGAAAAATATAATTGGATTGAAGCTTACTCATCTATTAAAACGATTTTAACGATTCATAATTTAGAGTTTCAAGGTCAATACGGACGAGATATTTTACCGGAAGTCTTTGGTATGACACCTGAGCGTTTTGATGATGGAACAATTCGTTTTAATGATGCAGTTAACTTTATGAAAGCTGGTATTTTATATGCTGATAAAGTAACGACAGTTAGTCCTAATTATGCTAATGAAATTCAAACACCAGCCTTTGGTTTTGGGTTAGACCCTATTTTAAGGATGATTTCTTACAAGTTAACAGGTATTTTAAATGGGATTGATTACGATGTCTATAACCCAGAGACAGATCAACGATTGAGTCATCAATACAACGTGGATACCCTAGAACTTAAAAAGTTAAATAAAGCGGAACTTCAAGAACGACTTGGTTTACCAGTTAGAGAAGATGTTCCTCTGATAGGTATGGTTAGTCGGTTAACTTATCAAAAAGGATTTCATATTTTGTTAGCAGAGTTAGATAATTTACTGCAATTTGATGTTCAAGTTGTCCTTCTTGGAACCGGAGACCCGATGTTTGAACATCAGTTTAGTCATTTTGGTTACTTATACCCTGAAAAAACAAGTATGAATATCAGTTTTGATGAAACATTAGCGCAACAGATTTACGCTGGTTCAGACCTGTTCTTAATGCCATCAGCAAGTGAACCTTGTGGGCTGTCACAAATGATGTCAATGAGATACGGTACATTACCAATTGTTCATGAAGTTGGTGGATTAAAGGATAGCGTTATTCCGTTTAATCCAATTACAGGAGAAGGGACTGGATTTGGTTTTAGTAATTTCCAACCTTATTTCTTAATGGAAGTAATCAAAAAAGGAATATTCTTATTTAAAGATGACAAGGTAGCATTTGAGAGTTTAATGAAACAAGCCATGAGAAAAGATTTTAGTTGGGGTCATTCTTGTGAGCAATATATCGCACTTTACAATGACATTATTTAAAAGATTTGTTTGTGTATCGAAAGGTAGAAAATAATTAATATGACATTTACAAAGAAGAATTTTAAAGAAGAATTTGAAGAAAGACTACAAGAAAGGTTTGCTCTTTCAATTGAAGATGCTTCTAATAAAGAACTTTATGAAACATTAGGAAAACTAGTTACCTCACATTATAGTCGTAACTGGAAACACACAAGACAAGATTATTTAGAAGAAAAGCAAAAACAAGTTTACTACTTCTCAATTGAGTTTTTACCTGGGAGAATGCTTAAGAGTAATTTACTAAATCTAGGTATTTACGATACAGTAGAGGAAGGCTTGAAAGATTTAGGTATTAGTTTAGATGATTTAGCTAAAAAAGAACCTGATATGGCATTAGGTAACGGCGGTTTAGGCCGTTTAGCTTCATGCTTTATGGATTCTTTAGCTTCGATTGGAATGCCAGGAAACGGAAACGGTATTCGATATGAATATGGTTTATTCAAACAAAAATTTGTCGATGGCTATCAAGTAGAGCTTCCAGACGAGTGGCTAAACAGCCGCAACATGTGGGAAGTTCGTCGTGAAAGTAAGGCAGTTGATGTTCATTTTGGTGGGAAAGTTTACTTAATCGAAACACCTACTGGCCAGTTAAAACCAATGTATAAAGGTGGTTATTCAATTAAAGCTATTCCTTACGATACAGGAATGACAGGGTTTGAAAATGATACTGTTAATACAATGCGCCTTTGGAGTGCTGAGGTCACTGAAGAGGAAAAAGCAAATTTCCAACATTTTGAAAACAGACAAGAATTACAAAACTTAACATCGGTTTTATATCCAGATGATTCTAATGAGCATGGGAGACGTTTTAGATTATCTCAAGAATACTTCTTTGTTTCGGCAGGGATGCAAAGTATCTTTAATTATTATAAAACCCTAGATTTACCGATGACTGAGATGAATAAAGCAATAGCGATTCATATTAACGATACTCATCCAGCAATGTGTGTGGCTGAATTGATGCGTCTGTTTGTTGATGAAGAAGGAATGGCTTGGGAAAAAGCATGGGATGTTACGACGAAAGTTATGAGTTACACCAATCATACAATCATGTCAGAGGCCTTAGAAAAATGGCAAACATCTCTTATTAAAGAAGTTTGTCCACGTATTTTCCAAATCATCGAAGAAATAGATCGTCGTTATGTTGAAGAGTGGCAAGGTGTGTTTGATGATGAGTTAATTAAGAGAACTCGTATTATTCGCCATGACCAAGTTCATATGGCTCATTTAGCTATTATTGGTTCTCATTCAGTTAATGGTGTAGCAAAACTTCACTCAGATTTACTTAAATCAGTAGTCTTAAAAGATTTTTATGCTATTTATCCAGAACGTTTTAATAATAAAACAAATGGAATTGCTCAAAGACGCTGGTCGCAGTTAAGTAATCCTTTATTATCAAAAACTTTAGATAAATACATTGGTAAAACTTGGCGAAAGGATACTGGCGATTTACGCTTATTACTTAATCATGAGAATAATGATAAATTGTTAAATGATCTTGCTAATGCTAAATATGAGAATAAAAAAAGATTGGCAGCTTATATCAAAGAGCATAATCAAGTAGAGGTTTCCCCAGATGCTATATTTGACATCCAAATTAAACGTCTACATGCTTACAAACGTCAATTAATGAATCTGATGCATATTATTAAATTATATTTAGATTTAAAAGAAAACCCTGATCTGGATATAACACCTAGAGTGTTCATTTTTGGTGCAAAAGCAGCGCCAAGTTATCATTTTGCTAAATCTGTCATTAAGCTAATTAATGAAACGGCAAACTTAGTTAATAATGATGACAGTATTCAAGGTAAGCTAAAAGTAGTCTTTTTAGAAAACTACAATGTCAGCTTAGCTGAAATCATTATTCCCGCTGCTGATGTGAGTGAACAAATTTCTCTTGCTTCAAAAGAAGCATCAGGTACTTCTAACATGAAATTTATGTTGAATGGTGCAATTACTTTAGCAACTCTTGATGGAGCTAATATTGAAATTAAAGATGCTGTTGGAGATGACAATATAGCTATTTTTGGTTTAACAGAAGCAGAAGTTTATCGTTATTATAATGAGCAAAATTATAACGCCTCTGATATTTATCAAAACAACCCAATTATTCACCGAGTTGTTAATGCGTTTGTTGATGGCACTATTCCAAATTGTAGTATGGAAGGCCAACAGATATTCGATTCATTAATTAAATATAACGATGAGTTCTTTGTTTTAAGAGATTTCATTTCTTATTGTGAAGCGCAAGAATGGATTGACGAAAGTTATAAAGATAAGAAAAAATGGGGTAAAATGAGTTTAACTAATATTGCTCATGCAGGTCATTTCTCTTCAGATGATACCGTTAGAAAATATTCTGAAGATATTTGGAGAATTGCCCCCATTCGCAAACATTAAAGAGGTGAAATAGTTATTGGATATTCAATATAATTCGTGGTTAGAAAAATTTAAACAGCCCTTTGGAGCAGTTGAAATGAATTCAACCGTAAATTTTAATATTAAAGTTGATTCAGAGGAATACATTAAGTCTGTAGCGTTAATTGTGAAAAAACAAGGGGAAAAAGTTGAAATTGAAGAATGCTCCATGAAGCCATATGAAACCAATAAATATAAATACCACTACCAAGTATCAAAAGGTAGTGGTTTGTATTTGTATTGTTTTAAAATTACGGCAATTAATCATGAAGGACAAGAGTTTTGTTTGTATTACGGAAAAAGTAAAGACAGTGGTGAAGGATATCAATATGTCAATGAAGCTAGCATTAGGTGGTATCAATTAACTTGCTATGAAGAAAATGACCAAGCACCTGATTGGTATCAACAAGGCATTTTTTATCAAATATTTCCAGATCGATTTTTTAATGGGAATGAAAATAAAACAATCAACTCACCTAAACCGAATACGTTTATTTATGGAACTGAAAATGATTTACCTATGTATATCAAAGATGAATCAGGTGATATAAAGAGATGGGATTTCTATGGTGGTAATTTAAAAGGGATTAAGAATAAGATTCCTTATTTCAATCAATTAGGAGTAACAGGTCTTTACTTAAACCCTATTTTTGAAGCTAACAGTAATCATCGTTACGACACAAATGACTATTTTAATATTGATCCAGTTCTTGGAACGAATGAAGAATTCAAAGAATTAGTTGATGCACTTCATGAAAACGGTATTCGTATTATTTTAGATGGTGTTTTTTCTCATGTCGGTCGAAATAGTCAGTATTTCAATTATTCAGGGCTTTTTGGTGATCATGAAGGAGCTTATCGCAATCCGCACTCTAAATATCGAGATTGGTTCACTTTTTTACATTACCCTGATGAGTACGAGTCTTGGTGGGGAATAGCAGATTTACCAGAAATAAATAAGCATAATAAGAGCTATCAAGATTTTATATATGGTAAATCAGGCAGTGTTTTAAGCTTCTGGCAAAGATATAACATTGATGGTTGGCGTTTAGATGTAGCCGATGAATTGCCTAATTTCTTTTTGGAAGGCATTAGAAAAAATATTAATCAAACAGACGGGAAAGTGTTAATTGGTGAAGTCTGGGAAGATGCTTCTAACAAAGTTGCGTATGGAGAGAGTAAAGAGTATGCCTCTCATCCAGTTCTACATGGGGTGATGAATTATCCGTTGCGAGAACAGATCTTGGATTTAGTTAACGAAAGAAAAACAATCCAACATGTCGCTAGAGAGATGTTAGAGATGAAAGAGAATTATCCGGATTATTTCTATTATAATCTTTTTAACAATATCGGAACTCATGATACAAAGAGAATATTAAGCGAGTGTGATGGTTCGTTTCAAAAAGTAGCATTAGCATTTGCTTTACTTTTCATGACTCCTGGAGTGCCCTGTATTTATTACGGGGATGAAGTTGGGTTATACGGTGAGAAAGATCCAGATAATCGCCGATTTTACCCTTGGGAAACTCCTAACAAAGAATTAATGAAAGTTTGTCAAAATTGGGCAACTATTAGAAGAAGTCATGATTCGTTACTAACAGGTGAGTGTCACTTTTTATATCATACCAAAGATAATCTTTTTGCTATTTATCGTTTTACCCAAGGAGAAGAAAGTATTTGCTTCTTTAATTTTAGTAACTTTGAAAAAGATTTAAGTATTGATAATTGGTTGTGCGATGAGTTAGATCCAGTAGTTGTAACAGAGATTATTAAACGATTTGATGTCCCTCGTTTAACTATTTCAAAGCGCCACCATTTGTTTTTAGTAAAACAACTTTTAAAATAAATACCAAAGCTAGATGGATAAACCTCTTAAGTGAGATTTGTCTATCTAGCCTTTTTTATTGACTAGAAAAAAAGAGAAAGATATGATAATTCTAACAAATAAAAAAAGATTAAAGGGAGGTCATTTATGGTAGAAAAGTATAAAAATTGGTTGAATCGTATTATAAAATTATTTTTATTCGCTCTAGCTACATTGATTATTGTTTATATGGCACGGGATTTAGTTGAGATTTTTAATGTGATCATTATGCCAAATAGTGAAAGGTCATTAGGAATTATTTCAGATTATATCTTAGCGTTTTTTATGTTATTTGAGTTTATAGTCATGATAGTGAAATATATTGAAGACACACATAATATTCCAATTAAATATTTGGTAATTATTAGTATAACAGCTATTTTACGACAGTTATTAGTTATTCATAATGATGCTGTGCAAACGATTATTTTGACTTTGGCAATATTGATTCTAACAATTGTATTGTATGTTATTGAATTAATAAAAAAGAAAGAAATCGAACGTAAGAAAAACAAATAATTTTTTCTTTTTCCTTGCAACTTTTATCAAAAATGATATTATAGTTAAAAGTTTAGGGGTGATAACATGGGTTTAAATGAATTTATATTAGGTTTAAATAACTTAGAAAAAATTTCTAGAGCACCAGGTTTCTTTAAGTATACGGAACACACTGTAGCAGCTCACTCTTATCGTGTTGCATCTATTGCACAAGTTTTAGGAGATATTGAAGAGTTGAAAGGTGTAGAGATTAATTGGAAATCTCTATATGAAAAAGCCTTAAATCATGATTATACAGAGCGATTTATTGGAGACATTAAAACTCCAGTGAAGTATGCAAACACTGAACTACGTGGCATGCTAAGTATTGTTGAAGAAAAAATGACAGAAGAGTTTATCTTACAAGAAATCCCAACAGAATTTCAAGAAATCTATCGTCGACGTTTATTTGAAGGAAAAGATGAGACAGTAGAAGGTGAGATTTTGGCCATAGCTGATAAAATTGATTTACTTTATGAGTCATTTGAAGAGATTGTTAAAAGTAATCCAGAAGAAGTTTATATGGATATGTTTATTGAATCAGTTCAAACTATTCAGAGCTTTTCTCATCGACCGTCTGTTATTTATTTTTTTGATGAGATCTTTCCAGAGCTTTTAAATAAAGATTTTTATGGAAAAGAATCTTTTATAAAAAAAATCAATCAAATTCGCTAAAAATCATTTATTTTGTTTAAATATATAGGATAAAAGGATTGTAGTCTCTATATTGTTATGTTAGAATAATTAGTGTAGTAATTTGATTCGTATTAGGAAAATATTTATTTATATATATAATTCTCCTATTAAGCGTCACATTTATTGCAATAATACGCGTACAAAGATGCGCAATAGGAGGAAAAGCACATGGCTAACGGTACAGTAAAATGGTTTAACGCAGAAAAAGGATTTGGATTTATCACTCAAGAAGACGGAACTGACGTATTCGCTCACTTCTCAGCTATCCAAGGTGAAGGATTCAAAACTTTAGAAGAAGGTCAAGCAGTTACTTTCGACGTAGAAGAAGGACAACGTGGACTTCAAGCAACAAACATTGAAAAAAACTAATTAGTTAACTTTTTCGAACACTAGAGATTGCCTCTAGTGTTTTTTTACGTTTTAAAAAATAAATAAGAAGAGCCTGACCCAAAAGTCTCTTAAAACAAAACAAGAATTCTAAAATGAGGTTTATCATTTTGGAATTCTTGTTTTTTCTTATTTTTCTGTCTATATCCTTCCTAAATTTACTTAATTTTCTCAAATTTAGAGCCATAAAGGCAAATCCTAACTCCTGTGTTACTTTATCTTGACCTCTAACCGAGAATCGATTGAACGACAAATTAGCCTTTAGGTTTCCAAAGGCTGGTTCTACGTCAATTTTTCTTCGACGGTAAATCGCTCCTGTTACATCATCGCTCAAAAGCTCTCTTGCGTGAGCTTTAAAATATTCCCAGTTACCATTTTTTTTAATGACTCTACTTTTATTACTTTTTGCTCGGGTACACAAAGATCTGACAGGGCAATCTATACATGTTTCACATTCATACATTTTTAACTGTTTTGTAAATCCCTGTTTATCATTGCGAGTAGAGTAATTTCTAAAATGCAGTTCTCTATTGTTAGGACAAGTATAGCTATCTGTTAATTCATTGTATTTCCAATTATTAGTAATGAATGGGTTTTGTTTATATTTTTTGGTCTGTTCTTTTTGATACATAGTGTAGGTGATTAATGGTGTTCTCTCAAAATCATCCAAGATGGCTTGATAGTTTTCTTCACTTCCATAACCGGCGTCAGCTACAATATAATTAGGTAACTCAAAATAAGATTCTTTGATAGTGGTCAAAAAGGGAATCATCGTTTTAAAATCTGTTGGATTTGAAAAAGTATCATAAGCTAGAACATATTGATTGTTGGTTGCGATTTGGATATTGTATGCCGGTTTCAGTTGACCATTCATCATATGATCTTCCTTCATTCTCATAAAAGTAGCGTCCATATCTATTTTTGAAAAACTATTTCTCTCTTTAAAAATCTGATATTGTTGCTTATATTTTTTCTTCCTATCACTGAATTCTCGAAAAGCCTTTAAGGCTTTTTTAGGTTCCTTTCTTTGACGACGGAGTTCTTTTCTAAGTGTAACGTCTTCTGTATCATCTATTTGTTCAGTCAACTCAGATACTTTAGTTTCAATAGAATCGGCAATGAGATTCAACTGTTTATCATCCCATTCCTCATCTTCATTATGAATCGACGGAATGATTTTTTCTTTGACTAATTGTTTATAATATATTTTTGATTTTTCTGTTAGAGAATCGTCAAATCTGGTCGTACTCTTTCTCCAAACAAAACTATATTTATTGGCATTAGCTTCTAATTTGGTCCCATCAATAAAAATAGCATCTTCTTCAATCAATTTCTGCGAAACTAATTGATTTCTAAATTGAATAAAACACTCTTGAAGAATCGGCTGAACCAAAGGATTCACTCGAAAACGATTAATGGTTCTGAAGTTAGGAAATTGTGATTGAGTCAACCATCTAGTACGAATACTATCTTTAGTCATCGCTTCAATTTTTCTACCAGAAAAATTTGACTGTGTGTAGCCACATAAAATAAGTTTCAACATCATTCTTGGGTCGTAAGATGAGGTTCCCATTTGATGATCAAAAACAGAAAAAACGTGACTTGGAATACTCTCTACTAATTCATTAATCGCGAAAGCGATGTCGTTTTTTTCTAAATAAATTTCTAAATCTAGTGATAATGTAACTTGTTTCATGTTATAATTTTTATACATAAATAGCACTCCCTTTTGATTTGGTTTAGACGCTTTAATTATAAAGGATAGTGCTATTTTTTTCGTCAAAAAAAGGAACAAAATCGTAAAAAGATTCTGTTCCTTTTATTTTATTTAAGAGACTTTTGGGTCAGCCTCTTCTTATTTTTACTTATTTTGTGCTTTTCTTGCAAGAATAGGGAAGATAACGCCTAAACCAATTAAGACAATAGGTGTTAAAATATTCATGATTAATTGGAAGATGAATGCTTTTGGATTATCAGCATAAGGAATTTTAGGTACAGCACCTAAAATACAAGCAAAAGCTGTAAACAAGAAGCACCAAAGTCCAACAACATAACCAACCTTAGGATTCTTAATAAATTTATAATCTGAATCAAAATCTTTATGCATTTTATTTATCATCATATAAGCAAAGAATACCCATAAATAACGAAGTGGCATAACGATTGAGTTAAGGTTTAATAGCCACTTGTAGTTTTCATTCATATTCTCAATACCAAGCCCTGGAACAATAATTAAAATACTTACTAATACACCAGTTAAGATATAGCCTTTAACAGGTGTTCCTTTGCTGTTTGTTTTTGAGAAGCTTTCTGGAATAAACTCTTTATCAGAATCAGCTAATAAAATTTTAAGAGGTGCATCGATTGAAAAAGCAAGGGCTGAAATTTGTGCTAACATTTGAGCGATTGCGTAGACAATAACAAAGAAGTTACCAACTTTATAGTAAGCTCCTAGTTTTCCAAATGCTTCATAAGCACCATTGGCCATTAAATCATTTGGAACATTATTGCTATCAAAGAGCATACCCATTGAAAATGAGCCTAGAATCGCGCAAACCGCAATCATGATAGCTAAGACTAGCATTCCCTTAGGAAACTCCTTAGAAGCGTTTTTAGTGTCATTTACGTAAGGTGAGATCTTTTCAGCTCCACCAACAGCAAATACCAACATTGAAATGGTTGTAAAATAAGCAAAATCAAATTTTGGCAAATATGATTTAATATTTCCCATGTCTGGAGTTGCAAAAGTTGCTCCAGTAATCGCAGGGGCTGAAACAGCTAATACAATAAATAATAATGACATGATAAACATGGCAGTCCCAGCTAATCCACCAATCGTCTTTAAGGTTGTTAAACCTTTAGAAGAAATCCATAGGAAGAATAAGAAAATAACAAGACCAATTAAAGCAATAACAGTTGCATTTCCTGTGTTAATGAAATCACCATTTTGTTTTAAAATCCAATTGATGGAAATGATAATTCCTTGTGGTTTTTGCGCTAGGTAGGGAATATGTACTACCCAATAAGTCCATGCTGCAAAATAACCGATACGTTTAGTTGTTGTATTTTTTACCCAACTACTTACACCGCCAGTACTATCTTTAAAAACAGAACCTAATTGTCCAACGATTAATACGTATGGAACAAAGTAGAGAGCCATTATTAATATCCATGATACGATAACGGATAAACCTTGTGTTGCATAGTTGTTAACAACGTTTCCAAGCCCCCATACTGAAACAAAGGCAATGATGGCAACATTATACCATCGTAGTTGTTTAGAACTACTCATAAATAAATCACTCCTTATTTTTTAATACCTGACTAATAATAAAGATTAATTCACCAGAAAACAATCTAAAACTTATCAAATACTCATAAAATGATAATCAAGTTAGAATTAAATAAATATTCGGTAATAATGAATAGTTTGAATAAAGAATAAAAAAATACTCAACTAATCTTATTTTGTCGATTAGTTGAGTATTCATTTATTTTGATGAATCTGTTTTTTCTTTTTTGTCTTTTAACAAGTCAGATGTATCTGAATAGTTCAAACCTTTTAAATTATGGATGTCTTTTCCATATGAAAGGCCAATACCACGAGTTTCATCAAAACCAATACCACTATAAAATACATAGTATTTACCATTTTCTTTTAACAAAGCACTCTTATACAAGCCTTTACCATCAAATTGATGTTTGTCTTTTGAAGGGAAGATAATTGGTTCTAAATCATCCCAAGTTTTACCATCTTTTGATTTAGAGTAGTAAAGGTTCATAACGTGACGTAGAGATAGGTTATTTGTTCCATCATCTTCATAGCCAGAAACCACTGTTTCAAAGCCTAAATCAGTTTTTTGGACATCTAGATGCCAATGTTTCATGTTATCAGCATTCGAATATTTCATTTTAGTTTCAGTTGGAGCACTCCATTTGAAACCATCTTTACTTGTTCTATGCCAAATTCTATAACCATTTGCAACATACCAAACTTGATAGCCATTTTCATCTTTGTAGAAGGCAGGAGATAACCAGTCTCCTTTATCACGTTTTGCTTTATAAGCAACTTCTTTATCAGTCCAAGTAACTCCATCTTTAGTAGTCATACGATAAACAATTACGTCACCTTTAATATCATCAACGTAGCGCCAAAACATCTCAAGACGATTTTCTTCTTTGTTGTAAATGATATTGGTATCAGAGTCATATTGTAAGGGGACTTCTCCATTAAATTTCTCTGATTTTGGCTCATCTAATGGATTTTGCTCGTCTGGAATCCATTCAAGTAAATCATTTGATTTAAAAATATGTGGATTTTCGTATACAGCTTTTCCTTGAGGATAGGCAGTGATTGCCATCCAGTATTTATAACCATTCCATTTTTCTGGGAAACTAATGACAGACGGGTGAGTATTTTCAATTGTGTCATAAGCAGTTGGTAAAACAAGTCTTTCGCGTGCATTTGCATGACTAACAACTTTTTTCCCACTTACATACTCAACATTTTCATTTTTTATAATTCCTTTTTTCTCCATCACATAATTAATGGTTTGAGGAAGGAAAAGACCTGTTCCTGAAAGGGTAACGACAATCATGAATACGTTAAGTTTCCAATTTTTCAAATCTTTCTTGAAAATGTAACGGTAAATGAAATAACTAATTCCAAAAACCATTAAACTGATACCGACAAAAATAATTAGTGCTTCTCTAAATCTCATAGCTGACCTCCGTTTAATAATCCTTTTTCAACAAAACTTTTACGAGGAGTAACATAAAGTGTTCTCTGATTTTCGTAAATAACATAACCTGGTTTAGCTCCATTTGGTTTTTTGATATGTTTAATTAAAACATAATCAACTGGAACTTGGGCTGATAAACGATACTTGGAGTAGTAAGCTGCTAAATTTGCTGCTTCAAGTAGGGTTGTTTCATCTGGTTCCTTATCTTTAATAACAACGTGAGAACCAGGAATATCTTTTGCGTGCAACCAAGTATCGGTTTTGTTGGCGGTTTTAAGAGTTAATTGATCGTTTTGAAGATTGTTTTTTCCAACTAAGATTTTAACTCCAGTAGATGAATAAAACGTTTCTGGTTCACTTTTCTTAGGTTTCATTTTCTTCTTCTTTTGTTTGTCCTTAACATAACCCTCAGAAATCAATTCTTCACGTATTAAATCAATGTCTTTAGGTGAGGCAAGTTCTAGTTGAGATTCAATCGATTCAAGATAAATCAACTCATAATTTGCTTTTTCAAGCTGTTCCTTCACAATTTTAACACTATTTTTCAATTTTTGGTATCTTTGAAAATATTTTTGTGCATTTTGATTAGGGGTTAGAGCTTCATTTAGAGAAATGTCTAATAATTCATTATTATCATAATAATTTTCTAAACTTACCTTTGTTTTTCCGCGTGGTACTTGGTGAAGAAAAGTCGTTAGAAGTTCACCTTTAATCCTAAAAATTTCTGCATTATCAGCATCAATTAATGATTGTTCAAATTTTTTCATCTTTTTCTTAATTTTAACCTGATCATTTTTTACTTTTCTAAATAACTCACCAGCTTGTTGTTTAACACGATCTCTTTCAGCTTTACCTTCGTAAAATCCATCAAGAACCTTACTTAAAGTATCAAAGTGTGTTACATCATCTCCAAGTGTGTCAAAGGGAATAGGTGTAAAATATTCTTTGTCTTCAAAGTTGTAAAAGCAAGGTGAAAGATTCTCGGTTAACGCTTTAAAGAAAGACTCCCAACAATTAAATTTATTATTAACATCTTGATTAATTCTAAATGCTAATTCTTTAGCAGTGTCTTTTCCAAACCCTTGAAAGTGTTGTTGAATAAATGGTGCATCGATAGTTTCAGCCGTATTTAATAATTCAAAAAGCTGAGTAGAGTCAACGTTAAAAGGATCTATTTTTTCTTGAGAAGGAGGGAAGACGTATTCTACTCCAGGAAGAATTGATCGATAAGAATTGACACTTGGTCCAATATGTTTGATCGAGTCAATAATCTTATTAGTACTTTGATTATATAAAATAATATTACTATGACGTCCCATTAACTCAATTGTCAAAATGATATTTTCTAAATCACCTAATTCATTTCGACTGCTGAAAGAAAATTGTAAAATCCGGTCATTTTTAACTTGTTCAATTTTTTGTAAGATGCTTCCTTCTAAAAATTTGCGCATAACCATACAAAAATTAGGAGGAGTTTGTGGATTAGTATAATTTATTTCTGTAATTTGAACCCTAGAATAAGAAGGGTGAGCAGAAAGAAGTAGTGTATGGTTCTTTCCTTTATTTCTAATAATTAACATAATCTCGTTTTCATAGGGTTGATGTATCTTTGAAATTCGACCTCCAGAAATGGTTTCGTTTAATTCTTTGGTCATTAGTTGAGTAAAAATGCCATCAAATGACATAATAAAACCTCCTTAAAAATAAGAATATAAAATAAAAAGATGAGGCAAACAAATAATTGTCGCCTCATCTAGTAGTGTAAACATGTTAGTTTGGCCCATTTCCTTTAAACCAACCAGTTTTTGCATTGATTGTTACCACATAAAGAGGGAACTCTTCTGGTTTACTTTTTGGGAAGATTTTTGAATTGGTAGTGGCATATAAATCATAATAGCCTTCACCGTTTTCAACATATTTCGGTACAAGAGAATAACCACCATCAACAACGTAACCACGATTTATGACTTCAGATATTACTTTTTCTTGCACACCAGGGTTCCATCCCCAAGCAGCATCCCCATAATCAATGTAGTCATCTTTACGATTTCCCCATTTTTGAGAAGAATCAGTATTTTTATAGTTACCGTTATTATTATTCTGAGTTGTTTGGTTATTTTGTTGTTGCTGCTGTTGAGCTAAGCGAGCTTGTTCTTCTTCGGCTGCTTGTGCTTGCTCTTTTTCAGCTTTATCCAGATATGATTTTACTTTATCTAGTTTTTCTTGTAGTTTCTTTTTAGCTTCTGGGTCTTTAACCGCTTTAATTGCTTTTTCAGCAGATGAAACTTGATCACGAGTTGCTGATTTTACAACGTCATCACCTTTGATAACTGTTTCAAGAGCTTCATTAGCTTCAGTTAATAATTTTTTTTGACTTTCAGCTTCAGCAAAAGCTTTGTTATAAAGGATATCAAAACCATCTTTTTCAGTTGCAATTTTATTAATACTGATATGATCTTCATTTTTTACAAACGTTTTTGTATCAAGTTTGTCTCCCTCGATAATAGGGGACTTGAATAAGTCATTTATTGCAGTTTGTTTATTGTATTTTTCTTCAACTTGGTCGAACTCTTTTTTCATCTCATTGTAATCATCTTTACCTTTTAGTTTATCTAAAGATTTTTTAGCTTTATCGATATCTTTACTAGAAATATCTTTTTTTAAGAATACATGTTCAGAAGTGCTGTAAAGTGAGTTTAAATCTAACTCAGCAGTTGAGACAAGTTCTGTTGTTGCTTTTTCTTCAGCTTTTTTCTGTTGAGCAGAGTAAAATACAATACCTCCGCCAATTAAAACGACAGCTGCTGACATACCAACAATTGCTCGAGCTTTTTTCTTTTTGTTATTACCATTTTCAGTCGAACGATTTGATTCAGTAGATGCCTCAATTTCTGGGCTACTGGTTCAGGTAAAGTTTCTGCTTCTAACTCTTCATTTTTATTATCAAGTTCTTCAGCGATTTCTTTATCCAAATTATCTTGAGGTACTTCTGTTGGTATTATTTCTTCTTTTTCTTCAACAGATTCCGAAATTTCAGAAGTTGATTTTACTTCCTCATTGTTGGTTGTTTCGGTGGTTTCTTTTAAGATTTCTGATTCTTTAGATGGTTCACTAACTTTTTCTGAATTAGAATTTTGAGTAACAGTTTCTTCTACTGGTTTATTCCGATGTTTGAAAGTTGGTTCTTCAAAATCATCTTCTACTTTCTTTTCTATGTCTTTTTCATTGAATGCCTTAAATTTTTTAGTTGCGTGTGGGTCAAATGTATTCTCTGATATATTTTGTTCATTGACAGGAACGAACAAATCACAGTTAGGGCAGTATTCTTCGCCTTTTTTAAACTCATGACCACAATTAGGACATTTTTTATTTTCTTTAGTCACAATTAATTCTCTCCTAATCATTTAGAATAGCTGTACAATTAAATTATTATAAACCATTTTGACCAAAAAATATAGGATAAACTCAATTTCTCTTTTAAGGAATCACTAATTTAACTGTCTTAGTATTCTCAATTAAAACAATATGAGTTATAATAGTGCTATTAATGTTAAGGTGGTTTTTCAATGAAAGGACATAAGGAAGGTTTTAGTGAGGCACTAGAACTAATCTTAAAGGGATTAAAAAAGAAAAAAACAATTGCGATCTTAGCTATAATTGTTATAGGCTATTTGTTTTCAAGTCTTCTTATTTCAATGAATAGAGATAAAATAAGAGAGCAACAAATAGATTCAGTTGCTAAAACTACTTTTAAGAATAAACAATTTAAGAGTGTTAAGGATAGTGAGCTGGATAAGCTTCTAAAAAGTAACGATCAAAAAATTGTTGCTATTATTGATGCAAAAGATAACAAAGGCTATAAAGAGCTAAAGAAAATGTTTAATCAAAATAAACAAATGGAAGAATTACCAAATACGGTATACGTTTATCAACCTATTTATGAGAATTCTAAAACAGTAAAAAATTTGAATCTAAAAAATAAAAATAATTTTTTACTCATTGAAAATGGAAAAGAGAAAAATAGATATAGTTTTGATGAATTAACTAATGGAGAACATGAATTAGCTGAACAAGTTGATTTGATGATTGATCCCAAAATTCCTCAGAAAAAACCGGTTCGTGTAGAGAAAAAAGATGAATTGTCTTTTGATCAAAATCCAAATAACGGCACTCGTACATCAGAAGTTGAATTTGAATAAAAAAGAATTGACTTTTTATATCACAACAGGTAGGATTATTTTAACAAATTAAGAGAGAAGGTATTGTCATGAGTCTATATAAACTAATTTCAGTTGAAAAATTTAATATTTCTTCATGGCAAGCTTGGCGTAGATAGTTGTATTTAGGCTAACATTTTGGCGTGGATACAACATTTTAGATTAAATCTAAAACGATGTATCTATGTCTGGTAATAAGTAAGAGACCGCATAGATTTTATGCGGTTTTTGTTTTATCTTTTTTAGATGAGCAATAACCAATTTACTGGTTATTGCTCTTTTTTTATATTATTTGAGGAGGAGTTAACATGAAAAATAAGAAATTAATAGGCTTTTTAGCTGTACTTGTTGTATTTATTATCGTGAGTTTTATTAAGGACAATCACGTACAAAAGAAGAGGATTACTGAAAATGAGATACCTACAATTGGTGTTTTACAATTTGTCTCACATCCGGCTTTAGATGACATTTATAAAGGTCTAGTGGATGAGCTAGAAAAACAAGGTTTTAAAGACGGTAAAACAGCAAAAATTGTTTTTCAAAATGGACAGGCAGATCAATCTAAATTAACAAGTATGAGTCAACATTTATTAAATGAAAAATCAGATGTATTGGTTGGTATTGCAACTCCAGCTGCACAAGCCTTAGCAAATCAAACGACAGAGGTTCCTATCGTGTTAGGAGCAATCAGTGACCCAAAAAGTGCTGGACTTGTTAGAGATAATCAAAAGCCAGGTGGTAACATTACTGGTGTAAGTGATCAGTCTCCAGTAAAAGCACAACTTGATTTGGTAAAAGAGATTTTACCAGGAAAGAAAAAAATGGGCATTCTTTATTCCTCAGCAGAAGATAATTCAGCTTACCAAGTTGAAAAAATAACAAAAGAAGCTAAAAAAATTCAATTTGAGGTTAAATCTTATGCTGTTCCTTCAACAAATGAAATAGCTCAAATGATGCAAGTCATGGCAAAAGAAGTGGACTTTGTCTATCTACCAACTGATAACACAATGGCTAATGCGATGCAAACTATTGTAGACATTGCTAATACAAATAAATTACCAATCATTCCTTCAGTTGATTCCATGGTGGAACAAGGTGGTTTAGCGACTGTGGGAATCAATCAATATGACTTAGGAACTCAGACTGGGAAAATGGTTGCTTCTATTCTAAAAAAAGAATCAGAACCTAAAGATACACCAATTTATATATTTGAAACAGGAGATACAATAATTAATCAAAAACAAGCAGACTTTTTAGGAATAAATATTCCAAAGTCAATTTTAGAAAAAGCAACTATCAAAGGAGTGAGTAAAAAATGATTATTTCAACTATTGGACAAGGTTTTTTATGGGCCATTTTAGGGTTAGGAATCTTCTTAACTTTTCGTGTATTGAATTTTCCTGATTTGACGACAGAAGGAAGTTTTCCTTTAGGAGGAGCAGTTTGTGTAACAGCTATAACAAATGGTGTGTCGCCCATTCTAGCCACTCTTATAGGTGTTTTAGCAGGTATGCTTGCAGGATTAGCAACGGGGCTACTATTTACAAAGGGAAAAATACCAATTATCCTGTCAGGCATTTTAGTTATGAGTGGTTTGAATTCAGTCATGTTGTTTGTTATGAAATCGCCTAACCTATCACTGTTAAATCAATCAAAAATATTTGATCTATTAAACTTTTTAAATTTACCACCTGATTACGACAAAATTATTGTTGGATTAATTATTTTAATCTTAGTCGTTGGAGGTATCATTATTTTTTTAAATACTGACTTAGGTCAAGCATATATAGCAACAGGTGACAATGAAAAAATGGCTAAATCCCTAGGTATTCAAACAGATCGTATGAAAATTTTAGGCTTAATGATATCTAATGGCATTATTGCTTTGTCTGGTGCTTTGATTGCTCAGAGTGAGGGCTATGCAGATATAAATAAAGGGATTGGTGTAATTGTTATAGGATTAGCTTCAATTATTTTAGGTGAGTTACTTTTTGGAGAATTAACACTATTTGAAAGGTTAATCGCAATTGTATTAGGTAGTGTCATTTACCAGTTACTCATTTTAGTTGTGATTCAACTAAAACTAGATACAACTTACTTGAAAATCTACTCATCTGTTATCTTAGCCGTTTGTTTAATTGCACCACAATTCAAGTTAAAAAAAGGAGGTAGGTAAAATGAGTGAAAAAGTATTGAGTATTCGAGATGGTTTAAAGGAAACTGAAGCAGGTATGACGATTATGAATCATCTTAATCTAGAAGTAGATTCAGGGGATTTTATTACGATACTAGGAGGTAATGGTGCCGGAAAATCAACTCTTTTTAATAGTATTAGCGGGAACCTCACGTTGACTTCAGGGGAAGTTAGTTTAAATGGAACAACTGTAACTCATTTGAAAGAGGAAGAACGTGCCAAGTTTATTGGTCGGGTGTTTCAAGATCCAAAACAAGGAACAGCTCCTAGAATGACTGTTGCTGAGAATCTTTTATTAGCTAGTAAAAGAAATAAGAAAAGAAAGTTTGCTATAAGAAGATTAAAAGAAAATAAAGAAAAATATACAGAACTTTGTAAAACAATTGGCAACGGGCTAGAAAAACATTTAGATACACCAGCTGGACATTTATCAGGGGGCCAAAGACAAGTGCTTAGCTTACTTATGGCAACTCTTGAAAAGCCAGATTTATTACTTTTAGATGAGCATACAGCAGCTCTAGACCCTAAAACAGCCCATCAATTAATGGAGTTAACGAATGATTTAATACAAGAGAATCAGCTGACTTGTTTAATGATTACTCACAGAATGGAGGACGCGTTGAAATATGGCAATCGACTAATCGTCTTAGAAAATGGTCAGATAAAAAAAGATATTCCGGAAAATGAAAAATATAAATTAACAATGGAGGATCTTTTGTCTTTTTTCAGTTAGCTTATTCGGAATTAACTAGCGATTTTAGTAGAATTCTTATATAATTAAAGCTAACTAGTAAATGAAGGAGTCCTGATATTATGGTAAAAAGATTATTAAGTGCTACCTCAAGTGAGATAAAAAAAATGACCCCAATGGATTTAAAACAAGCAATCAAATCATCTGAAGGACGTATTATCTGTTCTGAAAATGTTGCTCTTTCTCAATCAGTTGCTGGAGAGATAACAAATGCTGAATTAGCGAGCGCTTATGGAGCGGATTTGATTTTACTAAATGGTTTTGATGTATTTAATCCAATTGTTATGGGACTTCCTGGAAGTGCTAATTTACAAGAGATGATTGATTTAATGAATGATCCTAGAGGTCTAAAGAAAAATCCCGTTGATCAATTGAAACATCTAACTGGTAGACCTATAGGAGTAAATTTAGAGCCTGTTGATCCAATGTCGAATTTAAATCAACAACAAACTAAAATTTCTGAAGGCAGACAATGTACAAAAGAAACGTTACAGGAGGCACAAAAATTAGGATTTGACTTCATTTGCCTAACAGGAAATCCTGGCACAGGTGTAACTAATAAAAAAATTGCAGAAGCTATTCAACTTGCTAAAGAACATTTTTTCGGTTTAATTATTGCTGGAAAAATGCATGGAGCTGGTGTTGATGAAGAAGTCGTTAACATGGAAGCTATTCAGTCATTTGTCCAGGCAGGAGCAGATATCGTGTTATTACCAGCTGTCGGAACTGTCCCGGGTGTTACAGACGAAGATGTAAGAGATGCTGTTAAGTATATTCGCTCAAGAGGAGCTTTATCAATGTCTGCTATTGGTACAAGTCAGGAAAGTGCTGATCAAGAGACTATTAAGCAAATTGCGATTCGAAATAAGATATGCGGTGTTGATATTCAACATATTGGAGATGCTGGTTACAGCGGCTTAGCACCGGTTGAGAATATTTATGCCATGTCAATTGCTATACGAGGGTTGAGACACACGATGAATCGAATGGGTTCATCCATCAATAGATAAACTATATAAATTTTATGTAAACCAAAAGATGATACCAGAGACCTATGAAATACATTTCCTTCTTAGATATAATAATATGTCTAAGGAGGTTTTTTTATGCTTAGTTTGGCGTTAGCCCTTATATTAATATCAATTTACAACTATAAGCAGCAAAAACTATTTGAAAGAGTTTTAAATTATAAAGAAATAAAACATTACGTGATAGGGTATGGGTATCTATTATATCTTCTGATTATGTTAAAAGAAGTTATAGGATTCCCTCGAATTACTTATTGGATACGCGCGTTAAACGTTCAAGGGGATATTTTTGATCCTAATATCAGTCTAGTACCATTTGGAAATGGTGTACTTTATTCGGATTATCTCAATATCATTATGTTTATCCCCTTAGGTATTATCTTACCTTTAATGTGGAAAAAATTTCACCATTTTAAATATACTGTTAAGTATGCTTTTTTCTTGTCCTTATTTATTGAGGTGAGCCAATTGTTTACACGTTTTAGAGCAACTGATGTTAATGATTTAATTATGAATACTTTAGGAGCAATAATAGGCTGGCTTATTTATTTTATTTTTTCAAGATTGTTACTAAAATTTATTCAACCGATACCTCTGTTTACATCTAGTCGATTTTTATCGCAGGAACCTAAAATATATGTATTGATTGCTGCTGTGTGTACTTTTTTAAGTTAGGATAGAGTTTAAATGAAAATTAGTTTAGTTAAGATTAATCAAGTAGAAAAAGAAGAAATTAAAAGCTTCAGACTAGAATTTTTAAAAAATAAAGAAGTTATTCATGGGTCTAATGGTTTAACTACAGAAAAAGATATTGAGAAATGGAAACGTCACATTAATCAACTTGAAATCAATCCAGGTATTAATGAAGTCAAAACGTTGCAGTATATGGTTTTGGATGGAAGTAATAATTTAGTTGGCGTTATTGATTTACGTTTTCAGTTAAACTCTTATCTTCAGCAAGAGGGCGGACATATCGGCTACTCTGTTAGAAAAAGTGAGAGAGGTAAAGGATATGCTAAAATGGCTTTGAAAGAAGTACTGACTATTGCCAAAAAGGAGATTCATTTGTCAAAAGTTTTATTAACTTGTAAGAGCCAAAATGAAGCTTCAAAGAGAGTAATCTTATTAAATGGTGGTCATTTTGATAAGAAAATAGAGGTAAATAAAAATCAAGTAGAACATTATTATATTTCACTTGTATAAATTATAAAAATCTTTCTAAAAGTTGATTTAGAGAGGTTTTTTATTTTACAAACTTTCTTATTAACCATAAATATAAAAATAAAAGGTTAGTATTATAACTACTAAATTAGAAATAACAGGTTAAATTGTGGTATAATTTAATAAAGAGGTGGTAAAGATGCAATCTAGTTTTCCAAACGTGACAACTAATTTAGCTTTAAATTTTCTAAATTCAAAATTGGTTAGCCATGGTAAAATTATAGATTTAATCGATAGCAAAGACAGTTTAAGGCATTGGGCTGAGACGCCCCATCAAAAAGACATTGAATACAACTTGCAACTATCAATTTTTAATTCTTGTTTAGATCAAATTGAAGACGTTTCACCTATCATTGCTTTTAGAAATGATGTCCAAGAGTTATTGTTTGAGTTAATTAATGAAGAGAAATCAGTTTTTTATTTAAAAAATATGATTGAAGAGAATCTAATAAATAATCCACTGTCAGTTATTTTTGTTGAAAGTCATGCTATGTATGTTCCAGTGAAGGATGGATTAGAGGGAATTAAATCAATTATTCTATTATCATTGATTGATTTAATTGAAACTGGCCAAGTTGATACCTTAAAACGTTGTGATAATCCGGAATGCTTCTCCGTGTTTTCCAATAAATCAGGAAGAAGAAAATGGTGTTCGATGAAAATCTGTGGTAATCGAAATAAAGTCGAGCAATTTGAGAAAAGGCGAGGTGAGAGATATAGATAAGTTAATTAATCAGTATAAAGAAATTTTAAATGAAATTAAACAGTTACCTGAAGCAAAAGTAACTGAAAAAAATTTCAGAATGGCAGGTATTATTTCTGATTTAATTACTAGATTCTCTACTGACTCTAAAAAAACCGTTATCGTTGGAGGACTTAGTGTCAATTACTATACAGAGGGTGAATATGCAACACAGGATATTGATATAATCGCAAGAATAAATCAAAAAATTGAAGATATTTTAAAAGAATTAGGTTTTGTTAAAACTAGTGGTCGTCATTTTTCTAATGATGACTTAAAAATATATATAGAATTTCCAAGTGAGCCTTTAGAGGCTGACCCCTCAAGACTAGTTCATATAGAAACACAAGATGGTTTTCAAGTTAGTGTGATTGGTCTTGATGATATTTTAATTGATCGAATTCGTGCAAGAGTAAATTGGAAAGAAGGTATTCAAACAAAATGGATCCGGCAATTATGGACAAAACATAAAAATAGATTTGATGTGGAATATATTGAAGAAAAACTAAAAAATGAAGAACTCAAATTTTTTAAACAATTAAAAAGTGCTTATGAAGATATACATCAAACAGCCGTTGGTAGAAATGAAAAATTTAAAATGGAGTTAGATATACTTTATGAAGAACAAGAAAATAGAGTGTTTTATGATATTTCTCCTTTAGATAATAATTTAATATTGATTTTAGCTCCAGAATCTTATGGAGAAGAGACTGGTGAGTTTGGGCGGTACTTTGCTATGAGTTTTTATCCTGTTCTTAATGTTTTTATGTGTGATGAATTTGTAGATGAGTTTGTAGAAATTGCCGATAACCCAATTGTTGGTGTAACTTTAGAAGAAGCAATAGATTTTATTAAGACAATTCAACAAAAAGATTTAAAACAAAATATTAAAGCAACAAATAACTATGAGGCTTTAATTAAGTTATTAAGGAATGTCTAATTATAGTTACAAATCTTGCAATTTATCACTGTTTCTTATAAAATGATGATAAGTATAAAGAGTAGAAGGAGGATGAATTTTATGATGTTTAGTTTTGGAAATAGTCTAGATGATTTAGCAAAGATAAAAATGGAACAAGCTATGGACAAAAATGTGAGCAGTAAACCTGGACGTCAAAGACCACGTAATCCTCAAAAAAAACAGACATTAGAGCGTTGGCAAAAGGAACGCGGCGGTACTAAAATAGGAACTATTTAAAATTAGAAAAAAACAGACCTCAAACACTTTAGATTTGAGGTCTGTTTTTTTAGTGAACTAATGTCATCCTTGTGTATTTAGCTTTTTTACTTGTATGTTCATCAATTAAAGGAACCAAGTGTTTAAAATGTTCTGTTTCAGTATGTATCTGTAAAGCAGCTTCATCAATCCATCTTTCCAAAAACAGAAAATGACCAGGATTCTTTATATCATGAGTTAATTCATAAGAAATACAGCCGGGTTCTTTACGTGTTTTATTTACTAATTCTTCATATAAAGGCAAAACAATTGGAATTGAATCAATTTTGATAAAGTCTTCAGCAATTAATAGCAACATATGATATCTCCTAAAATTTATTTGTTCTATTCATATTTGATTTTACAGATAACATCTGTAAAACACCAGACAATTATCTTGCTATATGAGCAGCAGAAGAGGAGTTGGTTAACTACTTTATCCATAAATAAAAAATATTTCTTATTGGTTTACATAATATATATTAAACCAAGTTGATTTTAAGAGTTAAATGTAGATATAGTTTAGTAATAAATACTCAAATAAGTTTTAATAACTAATTTGAAGCTTTAATGATCTGATTTAAATACTAACTTCAAAGTTATATCGAGTTGTATTTATTAACTTTTTCGATTTAAGTTTAATTTCTGACGATTGTATGATTATCAAATCATTACTAAAACGTTTTAAATTAATTGTTACTAGTTTGTTAATTTTTATTCATAATAACTAGTAACTGATAATTATTTTCAAATGAACAGCGATTTAATTGATTTTTACAATTGTGTGAAATGAATCAATCTTGAAATGATTATCATGGATAAGTTTTGTTGAAGAATTTACATTTTGAATACGCTAGCTTCAATTGCTGCTAACTTAAAAACTTAAAATCATAAATTATACCTTTCTTGAAAGTTATCTCTTTCCGTAAAGGTAGACATAATATAATTATGTAAACTTCTATTGCAAAAAAAGAGAATGAATATTTTTATTCACTCTCTTTTTTCATTATTTAACTTGTTGAACTAGTTGTTCAGATTTATCTGCTAATCCTTGTACATCTTTATTTGCTTGTCGAAGCTTGCCTTCAGCATCTTTTTGACTATCATTTAGTCTAGCTTCTAATTTAACGTGTTCTTCTTGTAATTTATCATAATCGGCTTGTGCTAAATCTAGTTCTTTTGTTAAATCGTCTACTGTATTTCTTAACTCGTTGTTTGTTTGAATCAATTGATTAACTTGATCAACAGCTGAATTTAATTCATTAACAATTCGGCTAACCTCGTTTTTAGCATTTTGAATTTCTCTGTCTTTAGCAGAAATAATTTGATCTTTATTAGCTAATTCTTTATTTTTTTGATCTTGAAGTATAGTTAATTGACTTTGGAAAGCACGGCTATTGTTCTCGATTTCTCGATTTTTTGCCGCTATTTCATCATTTTTAGCTGTAATTTCAGTTTTCTTTTCTTGATTTAATTGTTTAACGACACCATCATAATAAGTTTTTAATATTTGAACTTCTTGGCTATATATTGTGTCTCTATTGTTTAATTCTTTTTGTTTATCTGATAAGTTTTTTTCTAATTCCTTAATCTTTTTTAATTGTTCAGAAGCAGTTGCATTGTTTTTAATAGCTTCTTCTTGAGATTTTGTTAATTCAGTTTGAATTTCAATGATTTTGTTGTTCTTATTGGTAACAGCACCACTTAATGTATTCAAATTCTTCTCAATTTTTTTAATATTGCCTTCTCCGCCCCACGTGAAAAGACTGTCTGCTAAGGTTTTTAACCCTAAACTTCCGACTAAAAGTATCATCCCAAAACCTAAAAATATTTTTTTCTTATTAATAAATAAGCTCCCCTTTATTTTTGATAACATGTTAATCTATTTGGCCCTGACATAGAATAGCCTTTATATTCGGTAAAAACAAACTTTTTTTAAGTGAAAAACGAATCTATTTTTACCTATCTATACGTAAAAAAACAGTAAAAAATAAATATGCAATAGTATATAAAGCTTACATTACTTTGTTATAGAAGGTTAAATACGTTTTATCTATTTATAAAATAACGTAATTAGGTAGTAAAATGTTTATCTATATAACAAATGACAAGTAAGCTGTTCTAATATTTATTTAATAGAACAATTTTTATTGTTATTAAAATAACTAATAACTTGATTTTTGACAAATTGGTATAGATGAAATATAATTATAAAGAACATAAGTTCCCTATCAATCAAGAAAGGATTGTATGAAGAGAATGAGGAATGAAAAAGTAAATAAATTATTAGAATTGGAACAAGCAACCTTACCCTGGTACGTCCAGGAATATATCCATACTAAAAGTATTATCCCCTACTCTTCTGTTACTTTATATGAATACGCTAAAGAGTATCGTCGTTTTTTTGAATGGATGCAAAGTGAAGGCCTTGTTAAAACCTCTATTGATAAGATAGAACTCTCAGAATTAGAGGTTTTAAGAAAAGAAGATATTGATTTATATAAGTCTTTCTTAATGTTTTCTCCAAAAACCGGAACTTCAACAGATAATCGATCTAGATCATTTGTGACAGTTCAACGTTCTATTACTGCATTACGCTCTTTATTTAAATTTTTAAGTAGTCAGACTGAAGACAAACATAATGAGCCTTATCTTAAGCAAAATGTTATGCTGAAGATTGAGAATGTCAAAACAACTAAAACGCTTCAAGAGAGATCAAGAACCATTGAGAAAAAACTTCTTTTGGATGATGAAGCGATTCTTTTTCTATACTATATTGATCAGGATTATGAAAGTACTTTAAAAAGTCATCAAGCTAAAGCAGCATTTAAGAAGAATAAAATAAGAGATTTAGCTATCATTGCTCTGTTTCTTGGTACAGGGATTCGTTTATCAGAGTTAGTTAATATGCAGGTCACTGACTTAGATACCGTTAATCTTGAAGCAACGGTTATTCGAAAAGGTGGTTTTAAAGATGTTGCATTGATTTCATCTTTATTCATTGATTATATTATCGATTATGAGGAAGCAAGAAATTCTCTCTATTCTCCTATACCTCAAGAAAAAGCTTTATTTCTAACCTTTTATAAAGGACAAGCTAAACGCATTGAGCCTTCAACGGTTGAAAAACTAGTTGCTAAGTATTCGACTGCATTTAAAGTTCGTATCACACCTCATAAATTGAGACATACGGTTGGAACACAACTCTATAAAAAAACTAATAGCTTACTAACTGTTTCCCATCAATTAGGACATACAGGCACAAGCGCGACAGCATTATATACTCATATTGTTGATAAAGAACAAAGAAATGCTATGAATGACTTATGGAGTGAATAACAAAAAGGTGTACCTGATAAAAAAACATCAGATACACCTTTTTTTATTTTAAATGTTGAGGATTATTAGCTAGTTGCTGTAATTCTTCAATAAAAAGACTTGCATGGTAACCATCACAAACAGCATGATGAACTTGAATAGAAACTGGTAACCACCTTGTATCTTCTCTCATATAGTATTTTCCAAAAGTAGTGATAGGTAGTAAATAATTTGTATTGTTATTGATATTTAAATTAAACCCTGTAAAAGATTGCCAGGGAATCATAGAAATAGCAAAACAATTTTCAGGCATATCTTCCTCACTAAAGCTATTTTTCTCGTACGGTATCTTTTGTTTTTCTAAATAACATTTATGAAATTCTTTAAAAGAATCACATTCGTCAAGCCATCTCACATAAAACTCTTTACTAGCTGAATCAAAAATGGTGTAAGATGGTTCCATTTTTGACCAATACCCAAGTTTGTTATCACTATTAAAAGTTGTTCTAAACTCAATGTGGTTGTTAACCACTTTGGTTGTCATAAAAATTAATGCTGGATAGAGTTTATAATGATGCTCTTTTAAAAATTCATATAAATCCGTGATATCAATATCAACAGTCATACTAAAAGATGTTTGACTTGCCATATAATTTTCAAAATATTTATTTCTTTTCCAAGTTTGTCTGTTTATTTGATTAAATGTCATTTTTTCTGCCTCCTAAATATGTAGATAAATTAATTTAGAAGGCGAATTTAACTGTTTTTATCATCTCTAAAACACCTCTTTCTTATTTATTAGCTACAAGTATACACTAAGTGTTCTCTAATCTCGCCATTAAAGTCCCGGTTATATGAAAAATAAGAAGTCATGTCTAATTTTTCAGCTACTTTTTGTGAGGCAGTATTTTCAGGAACAAATTGGGCAATGATGGGGGTACTCTCTTCTCTTTTGTCTAAAAAGTCCAGTATCCCCTTCATTCCCTCTACAGCAAATCCATGACCTTGAAAATCTTTTTTGACGATATAAGCTATTTCAACATACTCTTTTTCTTGAACAGTTGTAGGCAAAGCTCCCATAATTCCAACAGTTTGATGGGTACTCTTTGTTTTAACTAACCAGTAACTGTATCCATAAAAACGGTATTGCTCATTTATTTTATTTATCCATTGTGTTACTTCTTCATCTGAATAAGTTTTCCCCCACCCTAACAACATAAGAGATTTATTTTGAAGAATACGTTTCATCTCGTCAAAATCATCTAAAGTTATTTTCTGAAAAATAAGTCGATTAGTTTCTATCATTTTTATCTTCCTTTCTTTGGTAGTTATATGTTGAAATTTATAATAGATCATTCAAAAGTATTTGGTAATGATCTATTATTTCATTGGTTAATTTTTCTGAATAATGATCTTGTACATGTTTTAACTGTTTGATAAACCAACAGGAGACATTTTGAAAATCTAATACAGACATTTTATATTTTAATGAATTAACTAAAACAAATGATTCATCAAATTTTCCTTTAGCTAAGTATTCTAAAATTAAGTCCATACGAGAAACAAATTCACCATTCTCTTTCTGAATTTCTCCTAGTGTTTCACTGGATACTTTCTTTTTTAGGACCATCCCAATGCCTTCCCCAGCTAGTTTTATTTGTCTCATAATATAATCATTTTCCATATTGTCTGCCTCCTTTTGTAACTATTGTACTTAAGAACAGTAAAAGAACACTATAGTTTGAAATATGTTAATGATATTATACCTGTTTATGGATAAATGTGCTAAGCTTATTTTATATAAAAAGTAAATGGAGTGATTCAGATGAGTAGTATCAATCGTTTTGCTGTTGATGAAATAAGAAAGAGTAATCCAATTTTTTCGGACTTTAGATCAATCATAGAAACAGCATTTTATGGAAATAATGTTTCGAAAGTAACCGAATTAAAGAAAGCTTACGAGCTAGCTTCTGACTCACCAGGAACAATCAAAACAGATTTACCCCTTTTTAAAGCTGAGGAAATGGGGTTACCAAGTAATGCAAAAATTCTTGTATTTAATGATGGTAAAGTATTTGGAAGAACTGCTGCTGCTAGAAGGATTATTGGCCAACCTGGTATTGATGCCACTTATCTTAGTGGTATTTTAAGAGAAGCTATTTATCAAGGTCGTCAGAAAGAGTTTTATCACGGAACTGCTCTAGTTGGTTTATCAGAATCCTTTATGCTAAAAACGCATTTAATGATTCCAACAGGATTCGAGAATAACCTTTACTCTTATTTGTTGAACTTTCAAATGATAACTGAAGAATATAAGGATTTGTATCATTCATCAAAGAAATATGACGAAGGAGATATTTATATTTATGCTGATCCTGATTGGAATCATCCGGATTTTCCACATGGCTTAGCCCTATTTGATCCTATTCATAATGTTGCTGCTATTCTTGGTTTACGTTACTTTGGGGAGTTGAAAAAGGCTACTTTGACTCTTGCTTGGGCTGCGGCACATCGTAATGATTTTATTGCCTGTCATGGTGGAGTAAAACAATATGATTTAGATGAAGAGAAATATACGATGGCAGTTTTTGGTTTATCGGGATCTGGCAAATCTACTATTACTCTTTCAGATCATGGCAATAAATTTAATATGAAAGTTCTACATGATGATGCTTTTATTATTGAAAAAGGAACAGGAGCAACAACAGCCCTTGAACCTAGCTATTTTGATAAAACTCAAGATTATCCAATGGGAGATAAAAATATTAAGTATTTTTTAACTTGCCAGAATGTTGGTGTTACACTAGATAAAGATGATAAAAAAGTCCTGGTGACTGAGGATATTAGAAATGGTAACGGTCGAACGATTAAATCTCAATTTGTCATTCCTAACCGAGAAAATCACTTAACTGAAAAAATAGATAGTATCTTCTGGATTATGAAAGATGATAGTCTTCCTCCTATTTTAAAAATTAACAACCCAATCTTAGCTTCTATTTTTGGTTTAACCTTAGCAACTAAACGCTCAACGGCCGAAAATGTTGTACCTGGTGTTGATATTAATAAATTAGTTATTGAACCTTTTGCTAATCCATTTAGATGTTATGCTTTGAATGAAGATTATCAGAACTTTAAACATTTGTTTGAGGAAAAAGCAACAGACTGCTATATCTTAAATACAGGCTTTTTTAGAGGAGAAAAAGTAACTCCTGCTCAAACATTAGGTAGTATTGAAAAAATTATCGCTAATGAGGCAAACTTTAAAGTATTTGGTCCATTAGAAGATATTTCATACTTACCGGTTGATAACCATGACCCTGATTTTAAGAATAAAGATTATGTAGAAAGCCTCATTAAAGGAATGGAAAATCGTTTAGACTTTTTAAATGATATGAAGATCGAAATGGATGGATATAATGCTTTACCCGAAGAAACAAATGAAGTAATCAAAAGAATAATTAATGAACTGAAATAATGTTAAAAATTAAAACGACTTTACCTAGAAATCACTCTCTTGGTAAGGTCGTTTTAATTGTTTATTTGCTGTAAATACTTCTAACGACGTCTTGTACACTTGTCCTAGCTACAGTCATCTTGTTAATGCTAAAGTTAAGATACAATTGACTTAAAATTTCTTTTTCGTCCTGAACGTCTTGCTGGATAGATAAAGTCATTGTTTTATTTTCTACAGAATAGTCGATTTTTTTATTTTTTATAAATATTTCTAATTCCTTTAATTCAGTATAATCATAATCAAATTGGATGACCGAATCAGTAGAAAATGTTTCTAACATCTTATCTTTTGTATCATCGTAAATAATTTTTCCTTCTTCAATAATAATAATACGTTCACACAGTAATTCAATTTCACTTAAGTCATGAGTGGTTAAAATAATGGTGACATTTTCTTTTTGGTTAATTAATTTTAACGTTTTTAAAATCTTATCTTTAATCATAATGTCAAGACCAATAGTCGGCTCGTCTAAGTAAATGACTTTAGGAGAGTGTATGAGTGAAATAGCTATATCTGTTAATACTCTTTGACCTAAAGATAAGGATCTAACTTGCTGTTCCCAGAATTTCTTAATCCCCATATGTTGATCAAGTAAATTAACTTGTCTCTTAAACTGTTCATCACTGACATCATAGATTTCTTTTAAGAGATTAAAATTATCTTCAACAGTCAGATCCCAGTTCATTTGTGTACGTTGACCAAACACAACGCTGATATTTTTAGCATTAGCAATTCGTGACTCATAGGGAATGATGCCACCTACTTCACAAATACCTGTTGTTGGTGTTAAAATACCCGTCATCATCTTGATAGTAGTTGATTTACCAGCTCCATTTGTTCCAATGAAACCAACAATTTCACCTGGATATATATCGAAATTAACTTCTTGAACAGCATGTTTTGGTATTTTGATAGATTTAAAAATGCCAGTTTTCTTTCTTAAATAAAAAGTTTTTGAAATATTTTCTAAATGAATAATAGGTTTAGTTACCTGCACTTTCATAGCTTCTCACTCCTTTCTTCCAAATAATTGATGCTAAGTAGGCAAATGTTGAAGACACTCCAATGATTGTTAATGCTGTTGGATTAACTAATTGAGACGTAAAAATCATTTCTGAAGGTAAAAATGAAACGATACCAAAAGGAATGATATAGGTTAGAGAAACTCTTACTGCAGGAGGATAAATGGATAATGGGTACTTGGTCAAATCACTTAAACCATAAATTGACTGTAATACGTGAAAGCTCTTTTTAATCCAAAAAGCTAGTGAGGCACAAATTGTTTTGATTGATGTATAGACGACACAACCTGTTAAAGTATAAATAATTGAAAGAAAAACTGAAATTAAAGGATTAGGAAAATTAATTCCAGAAATAGCATAAGCGGTAATAACTATTCCAACAAAAATTTCGCCGACTGCATCGAATTGGATTCTCTCACAAATCACTTGAAAATATGGGCTAACTGGTCGCACTAAATATCTATCCATTTCTCCTCTAACAACACTTCTTTTAGCGAACAACCATAAATAATCACTGTATAGATGATCTAAACCTCGAGGGATTTGAGAAAATCCATAGATAAAGAGAACTTGATGATAGTTATAACCATTTACTTCAGGTATTCTCCCAAACGTCACTTGTAAAAATAAAAGAGATGATACTTGGATAGCTAAAAAAGCGATAAATCCAACAACAAAATTTGCTGTTGACATTTTTAAAATTTTAAACGAGTTTTTCAGATAAATTAAATATAAGTGTATGTATCGTTTCATCTTTATCACCCTCCATTAATGGTAATTGTTTTAATAGAGTGACGCCATAAGACAAGACATAACACAATAAAAACAGCTAACCAAATAAATTGTATAACTAAATTTGAAATAATGTCACCAGTTGTTAGTTTACCTAGAAAAACCATTGTTGGAAAATAGGTTAAGTAACTAAAAGGGGATTTCAAAAAAATAGTTCTAATTGATTCAGGAAGCATAATTAATGGAAAAAGAGCTCCTGATAATAACCTAATAAAGGTTCCTTTGAAAAGCAAAAATCCCCAAGAATAATTAAGATAAAAAGCTGAGTAACCAAATAATAAATTGGTGCAAAACATTAATCCCATACTAATCGTAACAATTAATAGAAAAAGTAGCGCTCTCACAATAGCAATTTGAAAAGATGTATGAATGCTTAGATAAGTGATAACACCAATCATAGTTGGGACACTAATTAACAGAATACTGACAGTTGAACTGGCTAGACCTTGAAAGAATAACTTATAAATATATGAGACAGGTCGTATCAACTCATATGATAGATTTCCATCTTGAATGTCTCCAGCAATTTGGTAGTCATTATTTAATTCCATAAATTGAGTCGCAATGGTAGATATAATTGTATAAAGAATAATTTCTTGATAATTCAACCCTTCTATCACACCGTTTCCTGTGGATGAATAGACAAGACGCCAAATAAAGAGAATAGCTATTAGTTGAATAACACCTGACAATAAATAAGATATAAAATTAATTTTATATTTCGCTTCTTCTTTTAAGAAAAATCGATAGTAAGCTATTCCTTTTTTCATCATTAGTCGCCCCTTTTGTTCGTAACTTTCTAAGTTTAAATAAAAAACGCTTTCAGCACAAGATGTTACCGTTAACAAAAAAAGCCCTTCTTGTATTTTTTATACGAGAAGAACTCTTATTGTTACTTTAAAAAGTTATTTTTTTATACTTTAAATAGAAGAAAATTCCACAATTTCCTATAAATATTAGAATAAATAATAATTCATAATCAATCGAGGTGCATGAGGTTGTTTGTTCCACTTTATTTCTAGACGAAATTCGTTGATGCCAAAATAGAGGATTAGAATGATAAAAAATGTCTTCTGAACATTACTATCATTTGGCAGTCTAAAGAAAAATGATAGTAAGAAAAAGATTAAACTAATACATCCGAGAAAGAAGCAATATTTTCCTTGAAAACGATTACTAAAGTTAAGATAATCTGTTTTATTTTTTTCTAAAAAAGACCGAAATATCATTCCAAAGAACATTTGGAAAAACATATTGTAAACTACCAAAAAAACCAAAAATAGCTAGTGCTAATAGAAACATACTCATCATTCCCCCTCCTCTTCCTATTTCTTACTTAACATTAATAAAAAAATAAAAATAAGCCAACTAATAAGAGCAAGAGGTAAAATATATCGATAAGCCATCTGTTGCATTTTTTTACCTGCTTGCCGCTCTTTTTCAAATTTTGGATCATCACGATCTATTAAAAACTGCTGTGGTAATCTTGCCAAAAATAAACCGTTTGTTTTCTTTAAAACAACACCAAAAATAAGAAATAAAGTCGTAAGAAAAAGACAGATGATTAACCATCCCAAAGTTTCATTCCATCCATAACTACTAACTTGCATAAAAATTACCTCCTTTTAGTCAGGTAAAATTATTTCAAGACATGGCCATTTTTTATGCCACCCTTTTGTTGTTACTCGCTCAACATAGAGCTTCATTCTTTCAGTATCTTCTAAGAAAAAAGGAGTTGGTTGGACAATGAAATGGGTTAAATCATGTGTCCCATACGGTATAAAGAGTTCAACTTTTTTAGAGGCGTTTAATCTTGCGCCTATTGCGGTACATTGCTCTGGAAATTTAGATATAGCATCTCTTGAACCTAAGTACTCTTTGGCATTCGGGTTATGATAATGCATGTAAACTTGATTTTTTAATTCCCAATCATAGTCAGGATATGTCTCAATTAGTTTTTGTTCCATCAAACAAGTTTCTTCATAAGAAATCAAAGGGTCATAGAAAACGACATCAATATCTGTTATTAATTTAACCTCTTGATTAGAAAATAAATCCCATAAAAAATTTCGAATAGCCCCAGCACAAAGCCAACAATCAGCTAAATCTAAAGAATCGATAATGGTTAAAATTCTCATTAAGTCTTTGTTGCTTGAAATAAGTTTTTCTATATCTGTATTCATTTATTTATCCCTTTTTTCTTGAATGTTAATGCTATCTTGATGTCATTTAAACTTTTTAGCTAATGTTACTTCATCTTTACTCATTAAGTAAGTATAAGGAATATGTTGATAAGCTAATAATTTCTTTAAATCTATATCATATGATGGAGCAATTCTTTTTAGATACTCCTCTTGTAAACTCATCATTGTTTGAATCCCTTTATATAGAGAGTCTGTTGTACCAACTTGAAAAAGAGACATGATTTGTTGACGTTCTTTGTCTGTTACTTTATCTAAAATAGCTGAAAATTCTTTACCATAATTTTCATTCCAAGTTGTTTCGTTAGCTATACTCCAAGCAATTAGTTGAAATAGCTCTTTTCTAGTTAAATTGAAGTAAAATTGCGCGAGTATTTCTTGCTTTCTAAGAGAACTTTTTAAAATATTTGGAATTAACCACCAAAACTCAGCTATTGAAAATTCGATTTGTTCTTTTGATGGTTTTTTTAGCCAATAATCAGAATCATTTGGCATTATTTCTGATGTTACTAACTTTTCTTTATCTTCAATAATTTGTGTTAAAGAATCTTCCTTTAAATAATTATCTAGTGTATCAATATCACGGAACTGGAAATCGATCCTAAGACCTGATACATACTGAACAAGATAAACGTATCCTTTTCCCTCTAAGAGCTCATTAGGACAAATTGGGTCGCTCTCAGGCTCGGTTTTAATTAAAGTTTCTCCAAATAAATCTAAAAAAGATGAATCTTCGATATACTGTTTGAAATTAGTTGAAAAAAAGACCACATCATAATCTTTGAATATATCATCTGGGATATTTTTATTAACTTTTGAGCCGTTCATCGCAAAAACTTTTAAATCATCTCTGTTTCTAAAAAAGGCTCTTAATTGATTCATCGTCTGAGACATGTACTATTTCATCCTTTGTCATGTAATAATTTAAAAAAGCTTCTCCTCTTAATTTAGCGATATTTTCTTTAACTAATTTATAGCCATTTCTTTCAAAAAAAGGTTTTGCTGTAATTGAGGCATACGTACTATACTGCTCAGCTGGGGTTTTTAATTCCAAGTACTGTAACATTTGACTTGCTATCCCTTGATTTTGATAGTCATGGTGAACAAATAATCGGTCTAAAAAGCCCGTTGTTGTCATATCAGAAAAACCTACAATCACCTTATTTTTTTCTGAAACAATAGCTAGATGATTTTTTAGACTATTATCCCAATAATCCCAATCTATTTCTGACCAAGATTTGATTTGATTAGGTGTATAGTCTTTTTGATTAATGAGCTGAATCGTTTGTTTAATTAACGTAATAACTTCGGATTTGTCTTTTTCTTCATAATGTCTAATTGTCATATGCTTACTCCTAAGCTTCTAGTCTAGTAAAATAATACTTGAGTTAAAATATTGCTCAAGAAAATTTGTTTTCTTTTTAATGTCTTCTTTAGAATAGGTTGTTTGAGTAGTTGTTGCCACCCATTTGTCCTCTACATCATCATCTCTAACAATGATGGCAATAATGTTTGCTGAAACTACTTGAGATGAAATGATGTCATCTGTTAGTAGATAAACGTCTTGCCATTCATTATCCTGAGCTATAATTCCTTCTACATAGCCATAATTAATTGGATACTCGTTTTGATAGGAATCAACATAACCAATCGGTCGATCAATAGTAACATTCACTTTAAATTGTTTCATGATTCTTTACTCCTCATTTAATCGACAATTGTAATACTTCCAGTGGGAATAAAAATACTTTCATTTTTGTTTGAATAATATTTTTGATTGACGTGGTGGAGAATGATATTTATAACACCGCCGTGAGTAACAATGGCAATATTTTGATCAGAGAGTTTTGATAATTCTTCCCATATAGTAGAAATGCGCTCATAAAACATCTCAGGACTCTCTCCTTTTGGATACTTTTGCTGCCAGGCAAGTTGTTTAAAATGAAGAGTTGGGTATTCTTTTTCAGCTTGACTATTTGGCATACCAGCAAGAAGTCCATTGTTTATTTCTCTTAACCTTTCGTCATAGTAAATCGGAATTTTAGGTTTAAAATGACTTAAAATTTCAGTTGTCTCCATTGCTCTTGTTAAATCACTAGAATAAACAGCAGAAATATCTAGCGACTTAAAATAATTCTCTAATCCTTCAATTTGTTGTCTTCCTTCTTTAGTTAAAGGAGTTTCTGACCACCCCCCTCTGATTGTTTCATCATCTTGTCCATGTCGAATTAAATAAATTGCCATTTTGCCTCTCTCCTACTCTTCAATTAAAATATCTGTAAGAATTTCTCCCTCTTCCTTAGTTAAAGGATGGTAAATGCCTTCAATTCCTAATAAAATTTTATTTTGTTTTTCTTTTTTTATTTGATAAGTTACTTGTTTTACATCGGCGTTTTTAGTTTTTAGATTGAAATAAAACTGATAATCAGATGTTTCTTCTGTTGTTGTTTGCGTGCTGTTTTCAAGTGTCACTTGTTCTATGACTTGTTTTACTTTTTCAACTTTGTCTTTTTTACTAACTTGCTGATAAGTTTCATATTTTTTAGTTTGGCTATTATATTTTTCAATAGTAATTCCCATAATTCTGATAGATGGCTCATTAGAAGTACATCCTAAAAGAATAAACATAGTTGAGATAGTTAATATAATAGAAATGAAAGTCTTTTTTAACATGTTATTTACCTCCATCTTAGTACTTATTATAATTATACCTCAATTATTTTATAATATAAAAAATAAACCCAAAAAAAGAGACTGACAATTAAGTCAATCTCTTTTACTTAATCAGCTCTTAAAGCAATCGCGGCATCTTTTTTAGCAGCGATTTTAGCTGGTATATGTCCACCAATCATTGTTAATACAGTAGAGACTAAAATAAGTACAATACTGTGAACAGGATTTAATTGTGCTACATTTTTTAAATCTGTCATGTTATATAAAACATGGTTGATCGGGAAAGTAGCTAACCAAGCAATAACAACACCTAGTGAACCAGAAGCAATACCTAAAATACATGTTTCGGCATCAAAGACACGAGTGATATCTTTTTTTCGAGCTCCTAAAGCTTTTAATACACCAATTTCTTTAGTTCTCTCAAGTACTGATGTATACGTAATAATTCCAATCATAATCATACTTGTAACAAGTGAAATACCTGCAAAGGCGATTAAGACATACGTAATAGCATCCATCAATCCACCTGTTAAATCAGTCATAGTCCCTGCCAAGTCAGAATAAATAATTTTATCTTTTTTAGATTTACCTTCGTTATATTTATCTAGATAATTCAAGACTTCTTCTTTGTCACTGTAATTGTTAGGATAAATCATGATACTTGAAGGGATACTACTTCCGCCAAGATAAGCTAGAGTATTTTCTTTTGTTGTATGATCCATTGGTTCACCTGTCATAACATTGTCATTACTATCTTTTTGAGCTTTAACAATTTCTGATTGTTCGTTATCTTTAACAATGTCAGAAGTTAATTCATTACTATAAGCAAAACCAGGAGCTAATAGATTCATAGTGGAAGAAGATTTCACTCTTAAAATACCACTTACTTTTAGTGTTTTTGATTTTTCGTTATCATACATTTTTTGATAGTCAGTTGTAGGAATAAAATTGCCAGTTGGCAGTTTTTGATAATAGTCATCGTTAGAAATTAGTTTAAATTCTGTTCCAACAATAGAATCAAATGCTAATTTTTCGTTTTCTTTCACATCAAAATCAATATTTTTGAGAGCTTGAATATTGGTACTATTATTTCGATCGACAACTAAAACAATATCAGTTGCATTTTTAGGATAATCTCCAGCTAAAACAGAATAATTCTCTTCCAAGAAGCCTTTTGATTGTTTATCTAAAGTAGTTGGAAAAGAAGAAACACCAATTCCTGTCATACTAGACATGGAGCTAGCCATTGATACACCTGATTCTGCGTTAACGTTTGAAAAAGAAACAGGTTTGAATTCTTTATCATCAACTTTTCGAATTAGATTCATATTGACAACACGTGAGAATCCAATACTATTACTTAATTTAGGGTCGATTTTTTTTATGTAGTCTACGTAAGCTTGATCGATTTTATTTGTATGTTGTCTTTTGTCCTCATCACTTGTTTTAACAGTTATCTTTTTATCCTTAGAAAAAGAACCTTTATCACTTCCTAAAGCATCTTTTGGATTAGCAGTTTGATCTGCAGTAATTTTTGAGATGGTTATTGGAAATTTAGACATGGTTTCAGATTGTGTTTGATCAATTTGTTTTTGAAACCCACTCGATAATGCTAGGACAATTCCGATACTTATAATACCTATACTAGAAGCAAATGCGGTTAGAAAAGTTCTTCCTTTTTTGGTCCTAAGATTATTAAATGATAGTTTCAGCGCTGTTAAAAAGCCCATTTTAGTTCTTTTTAATAGGAATTGATCTGTTTTTTTCTTTTCAATATGTGGCTTAGAATCCTTTTTAATTTGGCCGTCTGAAAACTCGATGATTCTATCAGCGTATTCATAAGCCAGCTCAGGATTGTGTGTCACCATAACAACTAGTTTTTCTTTTGATAATTCTTTAATAAGGTTCATAATCTGAATACTTGTTTCAGTATCTAAAGCTCCTGTAGGTTCATCACAAAGTAAAATGTCTGGATCATTGGCTAAAGCTCTTGCGATAGCAACTCTCTGCATTTGTCCACCAGAAAGTTGGTTTGGTTTTTTATTCATATGATCAGATAACCCAACTCTTTCAAGAGCTTTTCTAGCATGCTCTCTTTTTTCATCTTTTGAAACACCACTTAACGTCATGCCAAGTTCGACATTTTCGATAATACCTAAATGACTAATTAAGTTATAACTTTGGAAAACAAATCCGATTGAATTATTTCGATACGCATCCCAATCATTATCTTTAAATGTTTGTGTGGATTTTCCATCAATTATCATGTCACCAGAATCATAATTATCTAATCCGCCAATCACATTTAGCATCGTTGTTTTTCCAGAGCCACTAGCTCCGAGAATTGCAACAAATTCTTGTCTTCTAAAAGAGACAGATACCCCATCTAAGGCTTTAGTAACTGTGTCTCCTACTTTATAATATTTTTTGATATCTTTTAATTCAAGCATCTTCCCATCTCATTTCTATCTGTTATAAGGAGGAGCTTAACATAGTTTTATTAACTCAAAATGAACAAAATTCATAATTGATTCATATGGATTTGTTACACTAAACACAGCTAAAGGAGGTTGTACCAATGAACCAAATACTTATTGTAGAAGATGATGCTAATTTAGCACTACTTTACCAATCAACTTTAAAAAAAGGACAATTTGATGTCATTACTGCAAGAAATGGGATTGAAGCGTTAGATTTATTTGATAAACATACCATTGATTTAGTTATTAGTGATATTATGATGCCAGATTTAGATGGCTATGAATTAGCTGAAGCTATACGCACGTCTAGTAAAGCAATTCCTATTTTATTTATTACCGCTAAAGATACATTTGAAGATAAAAAGAAAGGTTTTGATTTAGGTGTAGATGATTATATGGTCAAACCAATTGACGTAAATGAGATGATTCTTCGCGTGGAAGCACTACTTAGACGTGCTCAAATTGTCTCGACTCAAAAGCTTCAATTAGGTGAAACAACTCTAGATAAACCAACACTTACAGTTTCCTTTGGAGCTAAAACAGAGATGTTACCTCAAAAGGAGTTTCTATTATTGTATAAATTACTATCTTATCCTAATAAAATTTTCACCAGACAACAATTGATGGATGACATATGGGGAATGGAGTCTGATTCAGATGAACGAACGATTGATGTTCATATTAAGCGGTTGAGAAATCGGCTAATAGATAATTGTGATTTTTCGATTGAAACGATTCGAGGCCTTGGTTATAAGGCGGTTATTCGGTCATGAGAAAAAAATTATATTCCCAACTTTGGATTTATTTTAGTTTTTTTATTTTTTTTAGTATCTTTTTAGTTCTAGGTTTATCTTTATTTTTTCTATTTTTACTAGAACGATTTGGCCCCTTGGGAGCAGAACAAGGCAATCATATTTTTCCAATTATATTTACTCTCATGTTAAGTTTATTGATTGGTTTAGGAGTCTCTATTTTTGTTGGTCGAAAGATTCTACAGCCTATCGGAACTTTAGGTGAGGCAATGAAACTTGTAGCAAAAGGTGATTTTTCGATTCAATTAACAGAGAAACAAAAAATTGAAGATGTTAGCCATTTATATGATGATTTCAATGTAATGGTGAGAGAACTTAGAAGTATTGAAAGTCTAAGATATGATTTTGTTTCAACTGTTTCTCATGAATTTAAAACGCCAATCGCAACTATTAAGGGATACGTCCAGTTACTTCAAGATGAAACACTCTCGATTTCCGAAAGACAAATGTATTTAGAAAGAATGTTAGAAGGCACACAACAACTTTCTTATTTAACGGATAATATATTAAGATTAACAAAATTGGAATCTCAAGAAATTGGTTTAGAGCAGAAACAATTTCGTTTGGACGAGCAAATTCGGGAAGTCATTCTTTTTCTGCAACCTAAATGGGAAAAACAGCAGGTTGAGCTAGATATTGATTTACCACGAACTTACTTTGTTGGAAATGAAGAACTTTTATATCAAGTTTGGTTAAATTTACTAGATAATGCAATAAAATATAGTTCCATAGGCAGTACTATTCAGGTTAAACTTCAAGAAGTAGAAAATAATCTCTCAATCCTTGTTTCAGATAATGGGATTGGCATGTCTGAAGAAGATATGAAGCGAGCTTTTGATAAATTTTATCAAAGTGATAGCAGTCGAAAATCAATTGGTAATGGATTAGGCTTGTCCCTTGTTAAACAAATTGTGACACTTCATCAAGGTAAAATTGAGATAGCAAGTGAATTAAATTTAGGCAGTAGTTTTAATGTACTCTTACCTATTCTTTATGAGGTAAAAAAGGAAAAGATCTAGTCAGTTGATGATTAGATCTTTTCCTTTTATGATTGAATGAGTTTTTCAAGTGAATCAGTTTGTATATAATAACGGTTCTCTTTTTTATAAATATACCCTTCTTCTTTTAGCTGCTTAAAGGTATGCATGTAATGTCTGTAGCTAACACCTAAATACTCAGCTATTTCTGTGTGCTTTTCATGGTATTCTCCATCAACCGTGATCTCTAATAGGAGTTTAGCTAATCTCATTTTAGCTTCCAATGTTTGTTGTTCTTTAAAATGATCCATCCGAAGTAATAATTTTATCCCAATATATTGAGATAAAAAGCGTAAAAATTCATTATTGGTCATCAACTGCATTTCAATTGTTTGAATAGGAACAGCTAGACAGGTTGTTTCTCCCATAGCAATAACATCTTTGATTTCTTCTTCAGCCTTAATAACAGTTAAATCACCAATCATGTCATCTGTTGATAGAAATTGTAAAATCAACTTCTTTCCATTTGATTGTGTTGTAACAACTTTCGCTCGGCCTTCCATAATAAAGTAAAGATAACGTAGTTCTGTGAGTTCTTTTGTGATAAATTCGCCATTTTTAAAAGTCATTACAAGAGATTTGGCTAAAAGATCTGCATCAATTCCAGGTATTTCTTGGGTAAATTGAGTTGATGATAAAGGATACATTATTTTTTTCATCTTTATTCTCCTAACTATGCTATATCTCATACTAACATCTTTGAGAAAAGTTTACTATAAAGATACGAAAGGGAGATGACATATGAAAAAATTAATCCAATCATTATTTTATTACTTTATTAGTGCAGTAGGTATCTCATTAACAATTAAAGCAAATGTTGGTGTCAGTAGTTTTAACTCATTAAATGTTTCGATAGCCAACTTATCGACTCTTCAAATAGGAACCGTAACGACTTTATTAAATATTAGCTTTTTAATAGGATGTGTTTTACTAGATAAAGAACGATCATTTCCAAAATATTTGTTAATGCTTCTTGCTGTGATGAGTTTTGGAGAAGCAATCAATCTAGTTTACTATCATTTATTTAGTCAATTTACTATTGACTCTTATCTACTTAATTTAATTTTATTTTTACTTGGTGTTGTTATTGCTGGATTTGGGACAGGACAAGTTTTACGTTTAAGCTTATTGAAATTTCCCATCGAATCATTTTGCCAGTTATTGGCCGAAAAAACATCTCATTCATTTTCAACTTATCGCTACAGTGTAGATATTGTGTGTGTTAGCTTATCTCTGATATTATCTTTTGCTTTTTCTCTACCAGTTGTTGTTAGAGAAGGAACTATTATCAGTTTATTTTTACTATCAGGCGTTATTAACTGGTCCAAAGAATTATTTACAAGAAAAGGTCTTGTTGAAGGTTAAACTTGTTTCAATCAGAACAATATGAGAATATTATGGAGAGACAAGTTTATTTGATTGGAGTTATATCAATGAAGCAAACCGAGTATAAAATTTGTTTACCCGATGAAGTGATTGAAGAGTTAGAACTGTCTGAAAAAGAAATGATTTGTTTAAAAAAAGAGAATAACCGCTTTGTAATTGAGAAAAAGCTAAACAGCTCTGAATTTCAACAAGTCTCTTTAAGATGGTTCCTTCTTCCTGTTTTAATTAGTAGTATTCTTTTTTTTGGTGTTTTTTATTTTGATAATCATTGGCAAATCCCAATGACAGGAGATTATTCAATTGGTAGTGCTGTGACAGCATTAGGCTTATTAAGTGGAAGCATCTCATTTATTACCTTCTTTATTGGTGCCAAAAAACATGATAAAAATGGCCATCTACAGGATATCCATTGGCGAAACGTACCGACAATTATTTTTTCATATATTGTCACACTTATGTTAGGTATTCTGAGTTTCTTTTGGGTATTAGGTGTTATTTTTGAAGGAGCTAGTTTTGATTTATATACAGCAACAGCTATTTTCTTTATTTTTACAGCTATTATTAATTATTTTATGATTTATGCAGCCCTTAGTTTTACCTCTCCGATGATTGTTAACTTACTTATCTTTGTTATTATTGGAGGCGTCTTTTTCGCTATGTTGACTAATAGTGAGAGTCGTTGGTGGCAATATAACTTTAGTTTTTTGGGAACAAATGAAGCGATTGATAGTTGGCAGTTTAATTTAACTTTGATGCTCTCTTCCCTTCTGATGGTTGCCCTCATTGATTATTTATTTGTTAATTTAAAAAAGAATAACTATTCAGGTTACCGTCTGTTAACTCTGCGAATTTTATTAACATTAGTTGCTATATCTTTAGGTGGTGTTGGTTTTTTCCCTAATAACGGTAAAGGTCAGCTTCATGTGTTGCATACAAAGTCAGCTAATTTATTAGTTCTTTTAATTGTAATATTGATTATTGGAATCAAATGGTTGCTTCCAAAAGTGACGAAAGAGTTTCTCTTTATTTCTTATGGAATTGCAGCTACATTAATTGTTGCCAACTTTTTATTTCAACGTGTTGGCTACCTATCCTTAACCGTATTTGAATTAATTGCTTTTGGCTTAGCGTTTAGTTGGATCTTGCTCTTACTACAGCACATTCAAAAATTAACTAACCTCTCCAAAGTTGAATATGAAATAGAAATCAAAAAATCCTCTTAAACAAATAAGAGGATTTTTTGATTAAAATCATTTTGGTTTACATAAAATAATTATTTTTTTAATTGTTTGATAAACTCTTTGTTTTGTTCAACAGCTGAAGTCCCTTTTGCGTCTTCAATTAAACTAACAACTAAATAGTTACTTTCATTAGCATCAAAAGCTAGAATAAAACTATTTTCTTGTCCTTTTGTATCTTGTTTCTCTTTAATTTCAGCCGTTCCCGTTTTAGCAGCTATTTGGTTGTCTCCATTAGATAAAGGATGTGCCGTTCCATTTTCATTTTCAACGGTTTCGATTAAAGCTTTTTTAACCGCTTCAGCAGCTTCTTTAGAGACTGCTCGTTCTTTTTTAGTGTTTTCTTTTCCTTTTATTATCTGAGGAAAAACAACTTCTCCTTCATTAGCAAAAGCGGAATACATAACTGCCTGTTGAATTGGATTAACAAGTAGCTGTCCTTGTCCATAAGCTGTGTCGCTTAATAGAATATCTGATTTGATTTCATCATTGCTAATTTGAGCGGGTGTCATAGGAATATGAATGTTCATTTTTTCACCAAACGGGAATTTTTTAAGTCCGTCTAAGTATTTTTTGCTACCCATCTCTAAAGCTTCTTGGGCAAAGTAAATGTTATCCGAATAAACAAGTGCTGTATTCATATTAACGCTTGGAACATCAGAAACACGAGTCACTTGATATCCTCCCCATGAGCTATCTTTTTGCCATTTAAGCCCTGATATTTCTCTTGTTTTATCTGGTGTTGTCACTTTTTCATCAATTCCAATAGCAGCTGTGATTGCCTTAAAAGTTGATCCTGGAGCGTATCCAGCACTAAATCTTGCTAAAAAAGGATTAGCTTTGTCTTTTGCTAACTGGTCATATTCTTTTTGTGAGACACCTAGAACAAATTGATTAGGGTCATACGAAGGCGAGCTGACAGCAGCTTTTAATTGACCTGTGTTCGGAGCAGTCACAACAGTTGAACCTGGTAGATTATTCAAAGCAGTGAAAGCATCTCTTTGAATTTGGCTATCAATCGTTAGTTGAACGTCTTTTCCATCTTGTTTTTTCTCTTCAATAACAGCTAGTTGAGACTCCCCATCTTTATTGACAATTTCAATTTTACCACCTGTTTTACCACGCAGTTCTTTATCAAATTGAGCTTCTAATCCCGTTTTTCCGGTTTCTTCAAAACCCGATAAAGCCTTATCTTTTTCAATTTCTTCAGCAGTTACTTTTCCTGTATAACCAATTAGTTGAGCAGCAGCTTCTTTTAGTGGATAGTAACGGTTATTAACTGACGCAAGAGTAATACCAGTTGATTGATATTTGTCAGTTGATTCTTCAAAAGGAATTGTTTTAATTGGAACAAAAGAATCTTCTTTAACCCATGGTTGTTCAAGTAATTGATTGATTTCATCAACCGATTTATCAAAATTTTTACTTATTGTTTCAATATTTTTTTCCTTCTCTTCTTTTTCTCCTAACTTATTAGGTATTATTCCTAATTGAGGATAATCATGACTTGTTGCTAAAGGTTGTTTATTAACATCTAAAATATCTCCTCTTTTAGGTGTTTCCGTTGACATAAAAACTTTATCGCCTTTTTTCATTTCTGGAAAAATAAAGGAATAATTCCAATCTACTTTATATTCGCTACCTTCTTTGACTAATTTTCCTGAATAGGTTTCATTTTTTAATTTTCCAAGAGGTGTTTGCATTTGAAAGGTTAGTTCAAATTGGTCATTTTTAAATGACGCTACATTTCCTTTGATATCAGAAATATTTAAACCATTAAATACAGCTTCATATTTTTCGATTAGCTCTTTTTCAGTTAGACCTTGTTCTTTTAAAGAGGTTTTAGAGAGAGTTTTAGGCATCTCTTTGAATTTTTTTGCTTCAAAAGAATCCATAAAACTGATTAAAGCATCTTTTCTCAAATTTTCATCGTATTTTTGATAAGCAAAATAACCACCTACCCCTACTAAAAGTAGTCCTGCAACACTAGAACCTAAAATGATTCCTTTTCTATTTTTTGAAGCTTGTTTCTTATTTGTTCGTTTTTGATTATTGTCTGACATAGGATTCTCCTTTAATTATAAACTAAAGAGGCTACCAAAATAGGGATCGCCTCTCTAGGAATTTATTTATTATTTAAATAGTTTTCAGCAGCATTAAAATCACCTATATAAGGGGTATCAACACCACCAATTTTTTGATATTTATCTTGTCCTTTGCCAGCTAAAATAACAGAATCTTTTGAACTAGCTATATCAATTGCATGTTGAATAGCTGATTCACGATCGACAATGATAATTTGCTCAACAGCTGAGTTAGTAATGGCTGCTCCAATTTCTTTAGCAATTTTTTCTGGATCCTCAGTAGCTGGGTCATCTGCAGTTAAAATAGCAACATCTGCCAATTCTGAAAGAACTTGACCAAAATCAGCTCTTCTTGAAATAGCTTTTTCACCTGTGCTACCAATAACTGTGATAATTCTACCTTCTGGATGAGCTTCTTTAGCAAAACTTAGAAGATTTTTTAAACTCAAATAGTTATGCGCGTAATCAACAAAAATATTAGCGCCGTTTGGATGTTTCAAATGCTCCATTCGACCAGGAACTAATGCCTCTAAGAGTCCTCTTTTACCATTTTCTTTTGAGGCACCAGCTAATTTACTTGTTATTAAACTAGCAACTGCATTGTCTTTGTTAAAGTCTCCCATTAAGCGAATATGATAATCACTTACAAGATCTAATGGATCATTCGTTGATTCAACACAGAAATCTAGCAAGTCTCCTGCTTCTTTTTCCCAGTAATAATCAGCTTCTTTATTTTCACTACTATAAGAATAGTAAGGAATTTGTCTAGCTTCTGTCATTTCTTTTAGTAACGGATAATCTTTTGTATCAGCATTTAAAACCATTTGCTTAGAATTTTCAATGAGTTGTCTCTTGCAATAATAGTAATCATCAAACGTTGGATGTTCAATTGGACTAATATGATCAGGTGAGATATTTAAAAAGATCCCGACATCAAATGTTAGTCCATAAACTCGTTGTAACTTGTAAGCTTGAGATGATACCTCCATGATTAAATGTGTCATTTTATTATCAACCGCTTCTCTCATCATACGGTATAAATCTAATGATTCAGGTGTTGTTAATGCTGATTTGAAATAATTAACGCCATCTAGAGTTGTATTCATTGTAGAAAACATTGCTGTTTTATGATTAGTATAATCATCTAAAATAAACTTAGTAAAGTAAGCAGCAGTTGTTTTTCCTTTTGTTCCAGTAAAACCAATAACTGTTAATTCTTCTTGAGGTAAATCATAAAAATGCATACTAATAAGTGCCATCGCTTTACGAATATCTGTTACAATAATACCTAGCTTGCTTGCTACCTCATATGGATTTTCAGACATATAGATTTCTAATTGGTTATCAATCGCTGTTTCTAAATATTCTTCTTTAAAGTTAAGACCTTTACAAAAAAATAAAGTTTCTTGATTAACATTTCTTGAGTCGTAAGAAAGAGCTGTTAGAGATTGATCTTCAATTGGTAAGTTATAAAACCAATTATTTTGATAAATAAATTCTTTTAACAGATTTTCTTTTTTTAATAAATTTTCTATTTCTTTAAGGGTTATAGTCATTGTCAACATCCTAATTAGTTAGTGATTATTTAAAAAAACAAATAATCCTGTTTTCATATAGAGCTATCATATCATTTTTCATCTATTTTTCGTACCAATTAGGACATTAAATCTTCATTTTTTTCAATTAATATGGGAATATCATAAAGGGGATGATAACATGAAACGTTTACTATTATTATTATTTAAAATTGGTTTAGTTTTTTTAATATGCTATGCTATTTTAACCCCTGAAGGTTCTGTTCGCTTTGCTGCACTTAGAAATGGGGATTTTAAGTCAGCTACAACATCAAGCGTTTCGGAAATTTCAGACAATGGGAAAATTGCCGTTTATCAATTAAATAAAACAATTGAAAATAAAACTGGAACGACCGCATGTTTTCAAACAAAGAATAAATTAGCATTTTATTGGAGTACTCATCTAAGCGCATTTTAATGTTTTGTTCTCTTTACAAAAAGAACGTACGTTTGTATAATTTTTGTAAGGAGAAGAGGAAATGATAAAATTAAATGCTATTTTAACAAATGATTCAGTTGAATTGATTACGCAACGATCTAATTACATCGCCTTTTATTGGACGTGTGAAGAAGAGATTTTTTTAGTTCGAATTTTATTTGATACAGATGCCCAATTGTCACTATCTAGAAAAAGTACCAAAGAGCAAATTTATCAAATAAGTGAAAAGAAACTAAAACAACTGAAACAGCTTTGTTTTGGAAACTATCAATATTTCAAGCAGTTTAAAGGAGAAAATGGGATTTATTTACAAACAATGCCCTCTCCGCTTAAACGGAATAATATCTTAGAATTCAGATAATCTAAATAGTTAGATTATCTTTTTTTATCAGAATGTTAGGAGGAATAAAATGATTCGTATTATTAATGAAAATGATTATTCAGCAGTAGAAGCATTAACCATCTCTTCGTTTTCAGAAACAGAGTTTGGGTATCAACAAGAAGCTGACTTAATCAAGAAAATTAGAAAAGCCCCATCTTACAAAGCTGAACTAGAGTTAGTTGATGAAATTGATGGAAAAATAGTAGGTCACGGCTTATTAAGCGAGTGTTTAATCAAAAATGAAAATGATTCGTGGAAAGGACTAGCGTTAGCACCGTTATCAGTCTTACCTAGTTATCAAAATAAAAAAATTGGGACTAATCTTATGCTAGCTCTGGAAAAACGAAGTCTGATAGCAGATTATCCTTTCATTGTTATTTTAGGTCATCCCACTTTTTATAAAAGGTTTGGTTATTTACCAGCAAGTAAATGGGGAATATTCCCACCTTTTGAAGTACCAGAAGAATTTTTTATGATTAAAGAATTAAGAAAAAATATCCTTCAAGAAATATCAGGAGAAGTTGCCTATCTTAAAGCTTTTGAATAACTAAAAACGTGTGACTAGTTTACTCATTATGAATAGACTAGTCACACGTTTTTTTATTAGATATGAAGAATAAAATCTTGTATAACTTGTTTAAGAAGTTCGATATTTTGGTAATCAAATCGAGTATCTTTTCTTGTATGAATTCGGTTCAAGTAATAACCAAAAACAGGCAATTTTTTAGCAGCAGCTACCCCAACACTATTTTTGAAAATGATTTGGTCAGAAGTGTAAATATTTTTAAAAGCTGTTCCAAATTTATACTGTTTTTCAGTTTTATCGACTATCTTTTTAGTTGATTCAGCTAATTGATTGTTATAGTTTGATTCTCTAAACGCTTTTTTCGTTACAAAAAATAAGGTATCTCCATCGCTCACGCAATCAAAATTAATTAATGGTTTGTCTTTAATCAGAGATTCATGTTGCTTTTTAAAATTTTGTGAACCAACTAAGCCTATCTCCTCTTGATCAAAGAAAACAAAGCAGACCTCTTCTCTTTTATTTTCTGGTAAATCTTCTAAAATGGCTAACAAGGTTGCAACCCCAGAAGTATTATCATTAGCTGTATGTTTATTAGCAATCCCTTTGGTTATTTGAAAACAATATAATAACATTAAGGAAATAAGAAGAATCCCTATGATAATTTCTTTAAAAGATAAAGTAAGGATGCCAGAAGTAAGGATTGTTCCACCAAAGAAACTTAGTGGCACAATAGGAAGCATTGCCCACAATTGGCTTATAAAAAAAGAAATCCAATTACTGAATCCCATAAATATCGGAAAAATCGAAATGGCTTGTGTATCATAATGAGCAGTTAAAATAATTTTGGCTTTTTCTAAATCACCTATAATTAAATTAACGCCATCTTTTTCATAGTGTTCTTTTTTCAATAGATAATTTTGATTCCCTAATTGTTGTTCTAGCCAATTAATAAATACTGTTTTTTCTGTTTTTGATTTTCTAAGTTGGTAGTTATCTAATAATTCTTGACTACTTTTTCTCACGTTCTCACCTCTTTATTCAGTATAGCAAATGTGTTAAATGAATTGGATAAATTTTGTTATCTTTTCATGTTCCCCTTTACAATAAGAACAAACGTTCGTATAATTTAGCTATAAATGAAATGGAGTGATAATGATGAGTAAGAAGAATTTAGTTGGTATTGTTGATAAGATTAAGCTTCTCACCTTGTATCCTGATAAACTGCTTCGTTTTACTTTAGTAACAGAAGAAGAAAATATTAATTGCCTAGTAGCGAATAAAGACATTATTCATCAATTATTATTTTTAAATAATGGCAAGGTTGAAGTTGCTTTATTTGGCCACTACAATACCAGAAAACAAATGGTTGTTGAGAAATTAATGATTAGGCACTCGATTGATTTAAAAAAGGAGCAAAGCTTATGATGAAATTAAATCAGTACTACGATGATCGAGGTGTCAAAAAATATATGGGCTTTTATTTATCCGAGCACACAAGAGAATTAGAATTAGAAAAAAAAGAAGCTAACCGAATTAATTTTGGTCTAGAGACAATGACTTTAACTGAAGTAGCTGAGGTGATTGAAATAGCCTTAACAAAAGATTTACCTGTTTTAATTCAACCTAATATAAAGACAATAGATGGACGAGGATTCAACGACAATATTGTGGGGAAAATATTAGGATTTAGTGGTGATTTAATTTATGTTAATGAGCTATGCATTAGTATCAATTTGATTCGTCATATTGCTATTTCAGAGAATGTTAAGTGGTATGTTAGAAGCGAGGGATAAGTATGTATGGTAGTGGTTATCAACAATATTTTGATTACAGCGATGAAAAAGTTGATGATATTCTTTGTATTGATATGAAGTCGTTTTATGCTTCTGTTGAGTGTATTGAGAGAGGATTAGATCCACTCAAGGCGTTATTAGTCGTCATGAGTGGTAGCGATTCTCCAGGAGGTTTAGCATTAGCGACTTCCCCTAAAGCTAAAGAATTATTAGGAATTGACAATGTAACGAGAAATTTTCAAATCCCGTATCATAAAGACTTGCATATTGTACCTCCACGAATGAATTTATATATTAAAAAAAATGTTGAAATTAATAATATTTTTAGGCGTTATGTAGCAGATGAAGATATTTTAATCTATTCCATTGATGAAACCTTTGTACGTGTAAAAGCATCAAAGAAATTATTTAACCTCTCCCCTTATCAATTTGCCGAAAGGTTTAAACACGATATACAGAAAGAAACACGTTTGCCATGTACAATTGGAATTGGAGATAACATGCTTTTAAGTAAGTTAGCACTAGATAATGCCGCTAAACATGCCCCTAGTATGATTGCAACATGGCATTATCAAGATGTTCCTAATACAGTTTGGCAGATAAAAAATATGACTGATTTTTGGGGAATTAACCGACGAACAGAAAAAAGACTAAACAATAAAGGGATTTATTCGATTTATGATTTAGCTCACCATGACTTTTTTGAAATGAAAGAATCAATGGGAGTTATGGGACAACAATTAATTGCCCATGCTTGGGGAATTGATCGAAGTAATATCTCAGAGGTTTATCAACCAAAGTCTAAAAGTATAGGCAACAGCCAAGTTTTAATGAAAGATTATGTAAAAGTAAATGAAACAAAAATTGTCCTTAGAGAAATAGCAGAGCAAGTAGCAACAAGACTTAGAAAAAAAGGATACCAAACAAATTGCGTACACTTATCTGTCGGTTATTCTAGGAGTGAACCAACACCAGGATTTAGTCGCCAGATGTCTATTCCAAAAACAAATTCTTCTAAAAAACTTGCTAGTTATTGCTTACTTTTATTTGACAAATTCTATGACGGCAGTGCTGTACGGAATCTGTCTGTTAATTACTCCAAACTATCAGATGGAGATATCCTTCAATTAAATTTATTTGAACAACCTGAAGAATTAGTCAGCCAAAAAATATTGGATGAAACAATAGATGGCATTAGAGAAAAATATGGTTTTGATGCTATTTATCATGCAAGTAGCCGATTAGAAGGCGCAACAGCTATTAATCGAAGTCATTTAGTTGGAGGACATGCTGGTGGTATGGATGGTTTAACTTAGTAAAAATAGAAAAGAACCTTTTTAGGCTCTTCTCTATTTTTTACTTTTAATAACAATTTCAGAAGGAATTAATTTTTGAGTGGTACTAGCAATAATAGTCTTAGCTACATCATCAGGTGTCATAAATGTGTTCGTTTTACTTTCATCAAAAATACCATCCCAGAACTCAGTTTGCATGCCACCCATGTAGACACCACAGACAAAAACATTGGTTGCTTTTGTTTCAACAATCAAACTTTCCGTGAAGCCTCGCACGCCAAACTTACTCGCACAATACACAGATTCTGTCGCTTTCCCTTCAAGGCCTGCTGTAGAGATGATATTGACAATAGCTCCTTGATTGTTATTTTTCATTTGAGGCAATACTTCTTGAGTAGAAAAAATAGTTCCTTTAAGATTAGTATCGATCATTGCATGAACAGCAGACTCATTAAGTGATTCAGCTAAATCAAATACACCTAAACCGGCACTGTTGATTAAGATATCAACCTCCCCTACTTCTTTTTTTATTTGATTGAAAGTCCGGCTCACTTCTTCTTTAATACTAACATCAACAAGATAGTAACTAGATTTATTTTTTAAGGATTTACTTACTTGGATTAGCTTGTCTTCTGTTCTACCAAGAAGACAAACATAATAACCCATCGCATCATATTGTTTAGCTAAAGAAGCTCCTAGACCACTTCCAGCACCTGTAATGGCTACTATTTTTTTCAATTAAAGGACCTCATTTCTTAGGTTAGATAAACTAATTTGCTTACCACTCTATTTTAACATATGGCAATGGGGCTTCTTCTTTTAATGTGTTAAAATAGTTATATAATTTGAAAGGAGCATGACAATGGGATTATTTGATGGCTTATTGGGAAACGCAAGTGAGGTTAAACATAGTAATGTTGAAAAAGAATTGGCAAGTATTTTAATTCCTGATGAACAAATTGATTTAGCTTTTAAATTAGTTCGTGATTTAATTGTATTTACCAATTTAAGATTGATTATCGTTGATAAACAAGGAATGTCAGGCAAAAAAACGGAATACAAATCAATTCCTTATGGGAGCATTTCAAGATTTAGTGTAGAAACATCAGGGCATTTTGATTTAGAATCAGAATTAAAAATATGGATTTCTAGTGGTATTGAACCAGCTGAAGTTCTTCAATTTAGAAAAGATAGCAATGTGACAACCATTCAGCAAGCTCTAGCTATGGCCGTATTAAATAATTAAAAAGCAAAAGACGACTAGGATAATTTTCCTAATCGTCTTTTTTTGATCTATTTTACAGCATTTTGGTTAACGTATCCGTGCCAGTTTCCTTTATTGTCATATAAAGAATAGTAGATTTCACCATTGAAATGACGATATTTTCCTCTAGCAGTAAATGTTTTTCCGAATAAATTACTTGTTGATTGGCGTTTTTTCCAATTAAAGTTAGACCAAGTATTATAACCTTTTTTATTGATAGTTACTTTACGACCATCTCTAATATAAGTGCCTTGTTTGCCATCAGCTACTTTAGCTGCGTTAGCATTAATATAACCTTGCCACTCGCCTTTATTGTTGTAAAGAGAGTAATAAGTTGCTCCATTCATATGTTCATATCTTCCACGAACTTGGAATGTTTCATTTAACACATTTTTACTTGAGTTACGTTTTTTCCAGTTAAAATTAGACCAAATGTCATAGTTACCTTTAGAAATTGTTACATAACGGCCGTCGCTAATATAAGCACCTTGTTTGCCGTCTGCTACTTTAGTTGCGTTAGCATTGATATAACCTTGCCATTCACCTTTATCATTATAAAGAGAGTAGTAAGTTGCTCCATTCATGTGTTTGTAGCGACCACGTGCTTGGAATGTTTGGTTTAATAAATCTCCACTAAAGTTACGTTTTTTCCAGCCGAAGTTAGACCAGATATCATAATTACCTTTAGTAATAGTCACATAGCGACCATCTTTAATATAAGCACCTTGTTTACCATCACCAACATTAACAGCTTTTTCATTAATATAACCATGCCATTTACCATTGTTATCATATAATGATAAGTAAGTTGAACCATTTTCATGTTTATATTTACCTCTTGCTTGGTAAGTTTCACCTACTAATTTATCTGAGCTGTTACGTTTTTTCCAATTAAAGTTAGACCAAGTATTGTAACCTTTTTTGTTAATAGTTACATAACGACCATCTTTAATGTAGTCTCCTTGAGGTGATTTTTCACCTGGAGTTAATTCTTTATCAGTTTTAACTTTATCAAGTTTAGTATTTGTTTCTTTAACGATACCATCAACTGATACTTTATCAGTAGCTTTTTCAATGTTATCTGTTGCTTCTTTTAAAATATTATTGATTTCGTCTTGTTCTGCTTTACGATAATCTTTAAGGTTTTTGTATTCGTTTAAAGCTTTAATCGCTACTTCTTTATGAGCTTTTAATTCTTTTTCAGAACTTTCGTTACCTTTAAGTTCTTTTAATTTATCTTCTGCTTTAGTTAATGTTTCTAAATTTAAAACATTAGCTTGTGCCTCTGTTGATAATTTATCAAAGGCTTGACGAGCATTTTTAATTGCAGATTCGCTTGCTAACGTTACTTCGCCAATATTATTAATTAAATCAACAACTGGTTGAGCTTCTTCTAATAATTTAACTTGTTTATTTGCATTTTCTAAAAATTCTAAATTAGATACAAAGACTCTAGATGCTTCAGGTAAGGCATTATATAATGCTAGAGCTTTTGCAACTGCTTCCTTATCGTTTAAAGAAATAGTTTCAGACAAGTTTTCGATAGCTTCATTTACAGCATCAATAGTTGAAACTAATTCTTCAACTGTTTTTTCAGCTGCAGCCAATGTTTCTAAGTTAGTTACCAACACTTTTTGTTCTTCAGTCAAAGCATCGAATAATTGACGGGCTAATTCTACTTGAGCTTTATTAGCCATCGTAGGTGTTCCTAATTGGTCAATTGTATCAATAACAGTTTTAGTTGCTTTTTTATTTTCTTGCTCTTTTACTAAATTACTGTAAGTTTCTTTAGCTGTTTCCAATGCATCATGATTTGATACAAGTTTTTGAGCTGCTTCTGTTAATTCATCATATGCTTGAGCTGCTTTAGAAATAGCTGGTTCACTTGCAAGTGTTACTTCACCAATTGAAGAAATTAATTCTTCAACTTTTTTAGCAGCATCTTTGTTTTGAGCGTCTAATTTAAGAGCTTTTAATTGATTTTCTTTTTCTTCAAGTTGTACATGAAGAATAATAAATAATTGACCTTTGTCTTTTACTTGATCAAGAGCTCCTCGAGCTTCTTTGATAGCTTCTTCTTTTTCAAGAGTCACATCACCAATAGCTCTAATTAAGCGTTGAGCTTTAGCTAAATCACTTTCTTTTCCAGCTTCAGGATCAAATTTTCCATCTATGATTCGAGGGTCAGTTTGATAGTCTTCAACATAGAACCATGTGATTTGGTCTCCATCTTCAATCATTTGATCCGCAGGCATTAAATCGACAATAACACCGTTGACAGCATACATCCAGCCACTGCTTGGGCCATGTTCTTTATGTGTTAATGTAACCCCCGATGGATTAGTAATACTTGAGATATAATTTGATCCGACAAAAGTATATCCATTGTCATCCATTGCCTTTTTGAATACATCAAATACAGAAGTATATTCATCTCCTTCACCAGTTGTAGTTAACCAGTTAGTATAAGAAGCATTCTCTTTTTCTCCAATCATTGAGAAGCTTACTTTTCTTTTTTCTTCAGGTTTAGGATTTTCTCCATTTTTACCTTTAACAACTAAATCAACAGAAACAGGTTGACGGTATAATTTTTGTAAGTCTTTATTATCAGGATATTGTTTAGCGTATTTTCCTAATACAGAACTTGATAAAACACTTTTGACTGTTACTTTAACATCATGTTCTGGTTTAGTTAAAAATAAGCTCTCATGTTGAAGAACAGCATTATTACTTGAATGGAATTTATCCCATTGTTCAGAAGGTCTTGTTTCATCGATGCTTACTGGAACAATTCCTCTATTTTTTAAATCTTTAGAATCATATACCCAATTAAGAGTTTTACCATCTTCGTTGAATGACACTTGTTGGAACGTGTTTAATCGTTCAGTAATGTTAGTTGCATCACTATTACCAGCTTTATTTAAACCATTGAAATAGTTAGCTTTAGCAGCATCCATCAATTTAACTTCATCATCAATTTCTTTTTGTGTTAAAGGTTGAATCATTATATCAAATGTTTTGCTAGCTGAAAGAGTCGAATTACGATCATTCATTGTAACAGTAAATGAAGCTTTTTTAGCAGGTTCACCTGGTAATGGTCGTAAGACATTTAGACGATAACCCGTTACGGTTAATACATCTGGTGTATCACTTACAGCTTTAAATTGATATAAATGACTTAAGGGAACACCTGTACCTTTTGGATTTGGTAAACCAATATCATTTACAACTTGTTCAGGATTTATTTTTTCTTTTGTAACACTGTCAGTCATTTTATCAAACGTATAATGTTCATCCATTAAAGATTGGATTTCATCTTTGCTACCAGCACCAAGCCCTTTGATTGTCACTTCGATTTCTTTTGAAATAATTAAGTCTGGTTGTCCACCGGGAACTTGATTATTTTTGACAGAAGCAGTTAATAATACTTTTTGGTCTTTTTCATCACGTTTTATTTTACCAATAAATGGGTTGTACATATTGTTGGAATTACCAGTTTGTAAGCTGTTATCAATTTTTAATAACTCGGAATTTGAAGATCCCCAGCTAACTTCTCCCCATCTCTTATTATCAATATATTTTGGTAATAAGAGATTTTTATCAAATTTTTCAGTAGATTCATTATCTCCTTTGATACTTTCAAGAGATAGTTGATCAAGAATCTCTTCTTGAGTAATTTTTTCTAGTTTATCTCTATTCCAATGAATAACAGCATTTGATTTTGGGGCAAATTCAACAACTGCTCCATCTTTAGTTAATTCATATACAACAGCAACACTTCTAAATCTCATTCCATCAGATTCATTAGGATTTTTGTAGTAATAGTGAACTGTTCCATCTTTGGCAATATATTCTTCATTTGATGTACTTTTTACACTAACTTTTATGTCTGGAAAACCTTTATCTAAAAAACCTTTTTCAACCATAGCGTTTATGTTAGTATCTTGTCCAAAAACAGGAGTATATTTAAAGTAGCTGGTATTTAAAGCTAAAATTGCTTTATTCAGATATTCTTCAGCTTTTTTTACTTTCTCCTCATCAATAGGTTCTTCTTTTGAACGATTTAATTGTGAAGTTAATTTAACAGAACCATCTTTAGCTAAGTTAAATTTAGCAGACTCAGGAATAGAAACTTGGAAATCAGAACCATCAAATTCATTGATTTGAGTAGTTGCTTCTTCAGTATCGAAATTCTCTTTTAACCCATCAAAATTATTATTAGAATTAAAATACTTATCCTTTTCTAAAGGATCTTTTGAATTAATTAAGCTATCAATTGCTGTAGGTTGTTCTGCGGAAACTGTCCCAAAATTTATTGAATTGATAAATACATCTTTAATGTCAGCATTACTAGCTGCGGTATTATTATAAAATCCAATAAGCCCAGCGATTCTAGCAAACTTACTATTTGACGTCACTTTACCATAATTGATGTTATTAGCAATAGTTGAAGAACTTTTTGAATCCCAAGTACCAACAAGTCCACCTACTCTTGTTTGTTTAGAGAGATTTGTTCCTAAAACATTACCATAGTTTATATTCCCAATAATATCTCCCGAATTATTTGTTCCGGTAATTCCACCAATATGTTGAGTAGTTGACGTATTAGATTGACCATTTACTTCTCCTGAAAACTCAGTGTTTTTGATAATGCCACCAAGTGTATTTTGTCCAGCAATTCCTCCCATACTTTTTGTATTAGTAGAAGAAACGTTTACTGAACTAGAAACGTTGTCAATAACTCCATTTTCAGCATTCCACGGGGTCACAGAACCAGTTCCGTTACCACTTATTGTGCTAATACTTCCATCAATAGAAAAATTAGCGATTGTGCCTTCATTCTTTCCAAAAAAACCTTGCCAGCCAGTAGCGTCTTCTATTTTAAAACCTTTAATTTCAAAGTTATTTCCATTGAAATTACCTTTAAAACTACTTGATCCAATAGGACTCCAATCTTTATTTTCTAAATCTATATCTTTCGTTAATACAGCATCTAGCGTTTTGCCTGAATTAACCTCTTTAGCAAACCATGCTAATTCTTCAGCACTACCAATTTGATAGACGTCACCAACTTGTATAGGTTCTTTAACGTCATCTACTCCATCCCAAGCAAATGCTCCTGTTCCCCCTAATAATAAAGCTGATGAACATACCAATAAACTTAATGATAATTTTGTTTTTTTCTTAAAATTAATTTTCAATTATATTCCTCCCTTATTCTGATAAAACAACTACTTTTTATTCCCTCCCCAATAAAAAAACACCTCAAAAAAGGTGTTTTGTCGTTAATTGAAAATTTACACCCATAGATAATTTTCACGTTCTATTAAAAAACAGATATCCTGACTCAATTTCATCCTTGATCAAGCCTTCCCAATTTCTCAGTGGCATATATGATCTCGTCAATTTTACAGTAGCTAGGGGCTGTAAAGGATTTTCACCTTTTTCTCTGTTTATGTTAAAAAATAAAAAAAGCACCCTAAAAAAGGGTGCTTTGGTACACAGAAATAAAAAAAGACTTCTCACCCTCAGATATCTTTTTGTTAAAAAATAAAGCAGATATTCTGGCTCAACTTCATCCTCATTCAAACCTTCCCAAACATAAAAATGTTCAGTGGTATCCATGAATTCGTCCGTCTCACAGTAGCTAGGGGCTGCAAAGGGGTTACACCTTTTTCCCTGTCTTTATTTTCAGTAAATTAACATTATTATATAGTAAACGTTTCCTCAAAACAATAAAATTGCTCCATTTAATACCTTATACAGTGGTTTTTTGAACCTATTTTGAATTGGATCAATATCTAATACAGCAAAAAAATGTTTCGAACTAATTAAAATATCCTCTGATTTTATGCCATGACAAAAAATGCAACTATTCATTGGAAAATCCCTCATTTCTATTTATAAAAAAAGACTGAGACCTAAGCCTCAATCTTTATAATTAATTATTTTACAGCATTTTTATTAACATAACCATGCCACTTGCCATTATTGTCATACAATGAATAGTAAGTATCTCCATTGTAATGACTGTATCTACCTTTAGCTGTAAATTTTTTGCCCATCATATTAGTTGTTGAGCTACGTTTTTTCCAGTTAAAGTTAGACCAAGTGTTATAACCTTTTTTATTAATTGTTACCTTACGGCCATCTTTAATGTAGGCACCTTGTTTACCGTCTGCTATTTTAGTAGCGTTAGCATTGATATACCCTTGCCACTTGCCTTTACTGTCATATAAAGATAAGTAAGTAGAACCGTTAAAGTGTTTATATCTTCCACGAGCTTGGAATGTTTGGTTTAAAATATTTTTACTCATTCCACGTTTTTTCCAATTAAAGTTAGACCAAGTTTCATAGTTGCTCTTTGAAATTGTTACAAAACGGCCGTCGCTGATATAAGCGCCTTGCTTACCATCTCCAACTTTTACGGCATCCGTATTGATATAACCGAACCATTTACCTTTGTTGTCATATAATGATAGATATGTACCACCATTAAAGTGTTTATATTTTCCGCGAGCTTGGAATGTTTCATTTAACAAGTTAGAACTTGTGTCGCGTTTCTTCCAACCAAAGTTAGACCAAGTACTGTAACCTTTTTTATTAATTGTTACAAAACGGCCATCACTGATATAAGCACCTTGTTTACCATCTCCAGCTTTTACAGCTGATTCATTAATATACCCATGCCAGTTACCTTTACTATCAAATAAAGATAAGTATGTAGCACCATTTTTATGGTTGTACTTACCTCTTGCTTCGTAAGTTTCACCTACAAGTTTGTCTGTGTTATTACGTTTTTTCCAATTAAAATTAGACCAAGTATTATAACCTTTTTTAGTGATTGTTACATAGCGACCATCTTTAATATAAGCGCCCTGTGGATTCTTTTCACCATCTGTTAATTCTTTTTCAGTTTTAACAGTATCTAATTTAGCTTTAGTGTCTTTAACGATAGCATCAACACCAGCTTTGTCAGCTGCTTTATCAACGTTACCATTAGCGTCTTTAAGAATAGCGTTAATTTCATCTTGTTGTGCTTTACGGTAATCTTTAAGATCTTTGTACTCAGCTAAAGATTTTTTAGAAGTGTCTTTATGTGCTTGTAATTCTTTAGCAGCAGCTTCTTTTTCAGCGTCTGTTAATTCTTTATCCGTTTTAACAGCATCTAATTTAGTTTTAGTCTCTTTAACGATAACATTAACACCAGCTTTGTCAGTTGCTTTATCGATTTTACCATTAGCATCTTTAAGAATAGCATTAATTTCATCTTGTTGTGCTTTACGGTAACCTTTAAGATCTTTGTACTCAGCTAAAGATTTTTTAGAAGCGTCTTTATGTGCTTGTAGTTCTTTAGAAGCAGCTTCTTTTTCAGCGTCTGTTAATTCTTTATCAGTTTTAACTGCATCTAATTTAGCTTTAGTATCTTTAACGATAACATCAACACCAGCTTTGTCAGTTGCTTTATCGATTTTACCATTAGCATCTTTAAGAATAGCATTAATTTCATCTTGTTGTGCTTTACGGTAATCTTTAATATTTTTGTACTCAGCTAAAGATTTTTTAGAAGCGTCTTTATGTGCTTGTAATTCTTTAGCAATTTTTTCTTCTTCTAAAGATTTGTTAAAATCAGTTACTGCTTGATTAATCTCTAGTTGAGGAATGATTGTATTTTGAACTTTAGTGTGTAAGGCGTCATATGATCTCTTGATTGTATCATTTTTCAATAAATCAGCTTTATCATCACGAGCATTAAAGTTAGCTAGAGTTGTTAAAGCTTCATCTTTATTAGAAACTGTAATTTTATTTCCATTGCCGTCAAAATTTGTTCCAGTTAAATCTTCTCCATAAACAAGAGTAAATTGAACACGAATAACTTCATTTGGTTTAACTTTCCAATTAGACATTCCTACATTGGCTGCAGTATTATTTACTTGGTAGTACCAACCAGCACCGGTATGGTAATCAAATTCACCTAAGTCAGAATCATCTTTACCCGTTGCTAAAGCTTCTTCTGTTGTTGGACCATTTAATTTTTCAGAAATATAAGATGGAATGTTCACTTTACCATTATCTGCTTTTTCAATACCTTGTAGGTAGAAGTCTTTTTTGAGAGAACCAGCATTCCAGTAACCTAATTTTTGTTGTTTGCTGATACGATCAAATAGTTCAGCAGCATTTTCATCTTTCTTGAATGAAACATTAATTGGTTCAACAATAAATCCTTGACCAATTGTAAATTTCTCTAATGAGAAAGTAACTGTTTTTCCATTTGTTTCATTTTCAGTTAGAATTTTATCTGTTTTTACAGCATCTAATTTTGCTTTTGTTTCTTTTTCAATGGCATCAACAGCTTCTTTATCTCCTGCTTTGTTAATTAAAGCTTCAGTATTTTTTAAGATTGCTTTGATTTCATCTTGTTGTGTTTCACGGTAGTCTTTTAAATTTTTATATGAATTTAAAGATTTAATAGTTGCTTCTCTATGAGCAACTAATTCTTTGTATCCTTTTTCAACAACTGTAACTGTTAATTCCGATTTTACCTTATTAATGCTAGCAGTAATAACTGCTTTACCAGGTTTAACCGCTGTAATTTTACCAGTTTTATCAACAGTTGCTACTTCTTTATCAGAACTTGACCAAACTAATCTTTTTGCTTTATTTTCTGGTTTAACAACAGCTTCAACTAATTCGCTATCCCCTGTCGTTAACTCTAATTCACTTTTAGCAAGTTTAATCTCTGTTTGAACCACTATTTCGTCAACAGAAATAGTAAAATCAGGCATTTTAGAGAAGTAGCCTTCTAGCATATCAGCATTTAAATTAGGTTCTCCAGGTCCTGAAGCCGCTAAATCACTACCTAATTTAGATCCCCACCAACTAGTAAAAATACCATTTGGACTAGTAAAAGTATGATCTCCAGCCTCTTTGAGTTCAACGTCAAAAGAATTTTTTGTCGCTAAATCGTATTGACCAGAACGTCCTTTAAATTCTTCTGATTTATTATTTTTATATTCTACAAATGAGCCTTTTCCGCCCCAAGCATTTGGAGCTGGATTATAGATAGTTGCTAATTTGAAAACTGGTAGATTGATACCTTTAAAACTAACTTTGGCAGTATCACCAACAACAAAATCTTCGTCAGGATTTGTTTTATTTTCAACATTCACTTCAATAAAACGTGCGTCAACTACTCTATGTAATGAAGAAATACGACCTTCTTTATCAGTAGCTTCTACACTAATGATATTGCTTCTATTTTCTAAATCAGCAGTAAATTCTCCATCATTACCTTCAATTTCATTACCGTTTACTAAAACACGAGTCGATTCAGCATCTGTCGCATTTACTGTAAATGAATACGGTGTTGTTTCTCCTTCTGAGTAATAAATAGTGTCATAATGGCGCCAATTCATTAATTCATCACTTAATGTTATTTTAGATTGTCCATCTTGACCAACAACAAAGACAGCGTATCCTGTATTAACAGGTGAGATTGCTCCCCATGTTTTATCTTTATAAGTTAGAGCGTCATAAGTCACTTGAACCACACTTGTACCAGGCTTAACGGCTTTAACTTGTGTTTTTTCAGTGCTTTCAGTATCACTTAAAGTAACACTATCACCAGAAATAATTTCAAAATGGAAATTTGGTCTAGCCACATCGTTTGCAACATTATTTGAAACAATTTGTTCAACACGCCAAGGTCTTAAATCAACTGTTTCATCAACATTCAACGTTTTTTGTTGGTATTGTAACCAAATATCATTTGTAAAATCATCATAAACAGCTGCTTCTGTTTGTACACCTAGGTAACCAGACCCTAGACTTAAATCATCTTCACTACTTTTTTCTTCAACACTAACAGCAGTGTTCTCTGTTGCCAAAGCTTGGAATGGAATACCAACAAAAGTAGATAAAACCATCGAAACCACTAACAATAAATTAAAAAACTTTGAATTCATTTTTTTATTCATTTTCTCTTTCCTTCCCTAAAAACAATAATAATCGCACATCATGCGACATAACAAAAAAACTCTAACTTTATCCTCCTCCTACAAATCAAAATAAAAAAACTACCTCTTTGTAAAAGGTAGTTTTAAGGATTCAACAAAAAAGTTGCTCTTATCACTTTTCTCCTACAAAAAGTTAGAAAAACGAAAAATGGTCGGTCTCCTGACTTAGCTTCTTCTTACTCCCAAACCTTCCAGAAGAATCTCTTCCGTGGTTTCATTGGTTTCATCTGCTTCACAGTAGGTAGGTCTGTAGAGGAATTACACCTCTTTCCCGTTACCAATACGTTTTATTCATTGTGCTTAAAAATAAAAAAAGCACCGTTATTGTATTGTACTCTATTTTGAGGGGGTTCGTCACCCATTTAAGATTGTGAAAAAAGTTATTTTACAAATAAACTCTCTTTTTTTATAAAAATAGACTTATTGAAAATAGTTTTGAAAAAAGTTGCTTCTATAGATAATAAAAATAAAAAAAGTTGATGAATAAGCGCTATCACTAAGCGAATGATTAAAAACAGATTAAAAGTTATGAAAACTCGAGTGCTTATTCTTGTTTATTTCTTGGTAAATGATGTATAAGTATAGTGGAAGTATTCGTAAAAAGAATAGTTGATATTCATTTTACGAAGGTGGACAAACTAGTACCGTGAAATTTACAAAATAAGCATCTCTTTTAGACTTTTAAGAGTACAACGTAATTTCTAAAAATAGTTTAATAAAAATAAAGGACGTGGAATATGAAAAAGCGTACAGTAAGTTTAGTTGCTTTACTCATTTTTACGGTATCTTTAAGTGGATGCAGTTTTAAAAATGAAGCTAAAGCTAGTTCGGCATATGAAGATAAGGAGTCAATTTATTTCTTTAATGAAAAAGAAATAAAAGATAGTAATCTAGAATCAAAATATGCTAAAAAAGATGTCTCACCTAAAAACGTGATAGACAATACAAAAGAATATTCTGGTATCTACTCTCTTCAATGGGAAAGCAAAAAAGATGTAGCACTGGATAAAAATCTTTTAAAAGTTAATGAGGATGGAACTTTTATTGAATTGAGAGTACTTAAGGACAATTCAGAAAAAACAACTACTCATTATTATGTTGATAAAAAAAATAAAGTACATACTAAAAATGCGATTAATTATGAGTTACTAAGTGGTTATGTCGTTAAAGAGAATAATCAAGTGTCTTTAAGCTATGCTGACTCAATCAGTTTTTACAAAGCAATTGATCAAAAAGGTGAAGAGAAAATTTCACCTCTATCTCAAAACTATCATTACCAATTACTAGATGACAACGAAGCTCAAACATCTTTTTTTGTTAAAGATGGTTTTGAAATAAATGCTAATGGAGATTCTGTTCGATTAGTAAAAGTTGTCCCTAAAGAAACACCAAAAGAGTTAACTGTAACTCCTCTTGAAATAAATAATTTTTTAAAGAAATCTCAAGAAAATTTAGCATCAAAACATTATGAGTTTAACAATATCAATGATTTTATTCAATTTATGAGCCCTCAAACTGCTCCAAGCGATGAAGTAAAATTACTTGATATTACGAGTTATCAAAATGTAGAAACTGAAAAAGAAAATCATATAAAAGCAAAATATGCTTTTTCAACAACTTCTTCAAATAATGGAAACAAAGTAACTAATGTTTACTTATTTGATGGTCAAAATATCTATTTTTCAAATGATGAAACGTCAACTACATTTCAACTATTTTAATTAAAAAGTCAGCTCCCTTTAAGTAGAAAGTTTATCTTCTATTTAAAGGGAGTTTTTTATGCTTTCTTCTTTAATTTAGTTATAAAAATCACAACTAGTATTGAAAACAAGCTATTCTATCCCCTATAATAAAAAAGATGGTATAAAAATCAAGAAGAAAGATGTGGGTAAATGAAGAAAAAGTTATTTGTTTTGTTGAGTTTGTTTTGTATCCTAATAGTAGTCTCCTTCCTCACGATTAAAAAGGTAAAGAGTGTTGCAGGACCAGTACCTGAAAAGGTAGAAAAAAGAAAAGAAATATCAGCATCTAAAGAAGTTCTTGCTGAAAAAAAAGAAACTACACCTGAGAAAAAAACAGTTTTTGATGAGGCTCAAGTTGTTACTAAAGAAGTACATCCTAAAGTTACTCTAACTGGTACAGAATTGAGCGAGGACGCATTACCTATTGGAACGGTTGTCAAAGTCAAACCTGTACAAGGACAAGATCAGTGGGTAGAAATTATTAGCGATCCTAAAAAAGGATTTATTGAAAAAGATATTCTTGAACCTAGAGAAATTCATATAGAACAAAGAGAAGAAAAAAGAAAGCCTACTTTAACACAAGAAGCTTTTAAGGAGAATTTAGATAAAGATTTACAGGAATTTGTTAAAGAAAAAGGCGGAGATATTAGCATCTACGCAGAAGCTGTCGATCAATCATTTTCATATAGTTACAATGGCGATAAAATCAATCGAACAGCAAGTAGTATTAAATTACCATTCATTACTTATTTAATGACATTGATAGATGAGAAAAAAATTGATTTGAATACTCAATTAACTTATACAGCTAACTTTAAACTTGATGGGACAGGAATTATTCAGTTTGAACCTGTTGGCGGTCAGTACTCTGTTGGTAAATTAGCAGAATTAGTAATTAGATACAGTGATAATATTGCGTATGTTATGCTATTAAACTACGTTGGTGAGCAAGAATTTATTAATTATTTAGGACGTTTAGATAGTGCTTCACCGAATAATAGAGCCTTTTCTAGCCCACGAATTCTAACTAAAGCAATGAATTATGTATACACTCACCAAGATAAGAGTAAAAATATTAACACGCTATATAATTGGTTGCAACAAAGTATTTTTGATGATGGTGTAGCAGTTGGGTTACCTGGGGTTGATGTCGCCCACAAAACTGGCTGGATGCCAATGTATGCTGTAAGTAATGATATTGCTCTTGTTAAAGATACTAAAAAACCCTATTTTGTGACAATTATGACTGGTGGTTATGATGAATCTTATAGTGAAAAATCAATTGGTGATATCGCTAAAATTGTTGACAATCAAGTGCTTCAATTAAAATAGAAAAGGAAGTAATGCATGCAAACTAAAAAAATTATTCTATTTTTAACCTCTATAAGCTTGATTGCTTTGACTGGTTGTCAGGTAAAAAAAGATGTTAGTAACGCATCACAAGAACCTCAGAAAAAAATAAGTTACTTTTACAATGAGTCTGATATAACTTTAAATAAAATGGGATTAAAAGTACCAAAAATGGATGTCTCCCCTGCTAAAATTATTGAAGACACAAATAAGTATGTAGCTACTTATCTACTTGAAGGTGACATTTTAAAAGAGACTGGTTTAAGTAAGAATATCATTACAATAAATAGTGATGGAACGTTTATTGAGCTAAGAGTATTGGATACCGGTCCATCTTTTCATTATTATGTAGATAGCTCGAATCAATTACAAAAGAAGAAAGCTAAAAATTATGCACTTTTAAGTGGTTATGTTGTAGAAGAAAATGAGTCAATTTTTCTAAGCTACAAAAATGCAGTTCAAAATTATAATGCGCTAAATCAAGAAGGAAAAGAGAACCTCTCTCCCCTTCCACTGGAATATAATTATCAAACGTTTGATTATACTGGTTATAAAAGTGCGGTCTTTCAAAATGATGCTTTCGAATTCAATTTAGGGAATAGTGACTTTCTAAAGGCTGAAAAGATAGATGAAGTTCCAAAAGAATTGAATGTTACACCCCTTGAGGTGAATGAAACTCTTAAAAAAAAGAAGAAACAATTAGCTAATGGCGACTATGAATTAAATCATTCAAATGACTTAATTCAACTATTTAATCGTAAATTTTCTGATTCTGAACAAATTGAATTAGTCGATATTAAGAAGTTTAACTCATTTAAAACAACTGATAATGAATCTAAAAAAGCTGTCTATGGCTTTTCCACTACACATAAAGATGCCGAAACTGATATAAAAGAAAAAACAATTTATCTCTATGATGGTGAAAAAATCTATTCTAGCGATAATCAAGAAAAATTGGTTTTTGAAGAAGTTGAGTTTTAAGGAGGCTTGTAAAATGAATGTAACAGATATACTGGAAAGCTTTCTTTTTAATAAAGATTTAATACGCATATTCCTTTTAATATTAGCTATAAGTTTTTTAAAATTAATAATCCAACTAATACAAGCTAAAAAAATAAACTCTAAAATTAATGATTTAGCAAATAATTCAATTGAATTAACCCCTGAAGAATTCATGTTAATAAGAAATAAACGATTGTACGATGAAAAAGCAAGACACGCAAATATTAAAAATTTTCCAGGAGTATACATATTACATAATAAAACAAAAGATTTATATTATGTTGGACAAAGTATTAAGGTCTTAGATAGAATTGGTAATCATTTTAAAGGACGAGGAAATGGCGACGTATACGCTGATTTTAAATATGGTGATCAATTTACAATTCAGACAATAGCTCTTGAAAATTCAGAATTTAGTAACTTAAATGATTTAGAACGTTATGCTATTCGATTTTTTGGTGCATATGAAAAAGGATATAATAGAAATAAGGGAAACAAAAGTAAATGATTCCACAGTAAGATAAATTTATTTTTGAAGAAGTCGACTTAAAAAAAGTTTTAGTTATTACATGCTGATGTGGTGACTAAAACTTTTTATATTTTGGTGTTATCATTAGTTTAATGACTTTATTGAAAAAGTTAGTTAGGAGGAAAAATAATGAGTGATAAAAAAAGTGGTATTATTGTTGTTTTATTGATTATTATTGCCTTTGGAGGAGGCTATTTTTTAGGTGTCTCAAATAAAAAAGAACAACAAATTCTTGAAGAAATTAAGACGTTAAATAATAATAACAAAGATGAGAAAAAAGATAAAAAAACAGTAGCCACAACAAAAGAAGAAACAATTAAAGGTAATTCTACTGAAGAAACAAAAGAGATTGACAATAAGCAAGTAGCTTATGACAAAATGCTTTCATTAAAAGGAACTTGGGCTGTTTGGCAAACGGATAATAATTTTACAATTCATGAAGATGGAACATGGACTACTCGCCCAGTTGGCCCTGGTGGAGACCGCAACATTCCTGTTGAAGTTCATTCTTATGATGAAGAAACAAATACTATTTATTTGGATACAGATGGCAGACCTACTGAATTAACCATTATTAGTAACACAGAGATAATCATTGACTCAGGGAAAGGACAATCATCGACGTTTGTGTTTATAGAGTAAAATTTAATTTAGTATATGTATAAACACTTTACAAACAGAATGTACGTTCGTATAATAGGTATGTAGAAATGCTTATTATTTAATTTTTATAAATTTTTAAAATAAACTAGTTGCAAAAATAAAAGACAACATATAGAATGAGGATAAGAGAAAGTGCTAGTATCTCTACGGGGACTAGTGCGGAAAACCTTCATTCTTTGGAATGGGTTTTTTTTTGTTTGAAAAAATTTGAAGATTTAGACGGTCAGTTGGGTATTCTTTATAAACGCGGATTACAATTTGAAGACTATAAAAAGGCTAAACAATATTTGCTGACAAATAATTATTATAATTTAATTAATGGTTACAGTAAATACTTTATGGATTTAGAAATAAATAAGTATTTACCAAACGCCTCATTTGATGAAATTACTCATTTACATTATTTTGATAAAGAATTGAAAACAGCTTTTTTTACAGCAATTACTGAGGCTGAAAAACATTTAAAAAGTATCTTAGCTTATCGTTTCTCAGAAGCTTATCCAAATTGTCAATATGCTTACTTAAATACTAGTAATTATGATACTTCTAAAATTTTAGAGTTAGGATGGCTTATTTCAAAATTAAGCAGTTTAATAAATCAAAATAAAAAAAGGAATAACGGAAACTCTATTCGACATTATTGTAGAACGCATAATGATGTTCCAATTTGGGTATTGATAGATTATTTAGATTTCGGGCAAACAAACTCAATGTTAAAAAGCTTACCTACCGATTTACAAAATAAAATAGCCAAAAATATTTGCAGTTTTATATCTGAAAAAACAGTTATTAATTCCCCTTTTACACCTGAAATAATGTTATCATTTACAGAAAATATAAGAGAAGTTAGAAATATTTGTGCTCATAATAATCGATTGTTAGATTTTAAATGCAAAGCAGATCTGAAACATTATCCTGATATTCATTTAAAATACGATGTTCAACCTTCCGATAATAGAAAGGATGTATATAGTGTTTTCATTATTCTTCAATGTTTTCTAAGTAATGTTCAGTACGCAACTCTTCATAATACTATTAAAAAAGAGTAAAAACTTTAGATAATCAGTTAACATCAATTAGTATAAACAATATTCTTGAATCATTGGGGTTTCCTAATGACTGGCACCTTAATGTCGAAACGTTGAGATATTAAAAATACCCACTATTTACTATGAATTAATGATAGTAGTAAATAGTGGGTATTTTTTTATTCAGTTATTTCTTCTTACCTTCATCCTCGTCCATCTTAAGAACAGCCATAAATGCTTCCTGAGGGACTTCTACTGAGCCGATTTGTTTCATACGTTTCTTACCTTCTTTTTGTTTTTCAAGAAGTTTACGTTTACGAGAAACATCTCCACCGTAACATTTTGCCAATACGTTTTTACGTAAAGCTTTAATGTCAGTACGGGCCACAATTTTAGTTCCAATGGCTGCTTGGATAGGCACTTCGAATTGTTGTCTTGGAATTAATTTTCTTAATTTGTCGACGATGGCTTTACCGCGCTCATATGCAAATTCTTTATGAACGATGAAGCTTAACGCATCAACTGTTTCTGTATTAAGAAGAATATCCATTTTAACTAGCTTACTTGGTCGGTAACCAATTAATTCATAGTCTAAGGACGCATATCCTTTTGTACCTGATTTTAATCTATCAAAGAAGTCGAAAACAATTTCTGATAATGGAATATTGTAGACAACATTTACTCGGTAATCATCTAAATAATCCATTGTTACGAATTCACCACGTTTACGTTGTGAAATCTCCATAACAGCTCCAACGTATTCGTTAGGTACCATAATTTGTGCTTTTACGTAAGGCTCATCAACAGAATCAATTGAACTTGGTTCTGGGAATTCAGCCGGGTTATCAACGACAACTGTTGTACCATCAGTTTTATTCACATGATAAATTACAGATGGTGCTGTTGTAATTAAATCTAAGTTAAATTCACGTTCTAAACGTTCTTGAATAACGTCCATATGTAATAAACCTAAGAACCCACAACGGAAACCAAAACCTAGTGCTTGAGAAGTTTCAGCTTCAAACTCTAAAGCAGAGTCATTTAATTGTAATTTTTCTAAAGCTTCACGAAGATCGTTATATTTAGAAGTATCGATTGGATAAAGTCCACAATAAACCATTGGATTCATTTTACGATAACCTTCTAAGGCTTCAGTTGCTGGGTTATTTGCTAAAGTGATTGTATCCCCAACTTGAGTGTCTTGAATATTTTTAATGCTGGCAGTAACGTAACCTACGTCCCCTACCATTAAGAAATCACGAGAAACAGCTTTTGGAGAGAAAATCCCTACTTCTGTTACTTCGTATTCTTTTCCATTTTGCATTAACTGGATAACATCTCCCGGTTTTACCACGCCGTCCATTACACGAACGTTTAAGACAACTCCACGATAAGCATCATAAACTGAGTCAAAAATTAACGCTTTTAGAGGTGCTTCAACGTCTCCAGTTGGTGCTGGTACGTATTCTACGATTTGCTCTAAAATATCTTCAATCCCAATTCCAGCTTTGGCACTAGCAAGAACTGCTTCACTTGCGTCAATTCCAATAACTTCTTCAATTTCGCCACGTACTCTCTCAGGATCAGCGGCAGGTAAATCAATTTTATTAATAACTGGTAAAATTTCTAAATCATTATCAACGGCTAAATAAACGTTTGCTAAAGTTTGCGCTTCAATTCCTTGGGCAGCATCTACAACTAAAATTGCTCCCTCACAAGCAGCTAAACTTCGGGACACTTCGTATGTGAAGTCTACGTGCCCTGGCGTGTCAATTAGGTGAAAAATATATTCTTTTCCATCTTTCGCATTATACGTTAGTTCGACTGCATTCAATTTAATTGTAATGCCTCGTTCTCTTTCCAAGTCCATTGAGTCCAACAATTGAGCTTGCATCTCACGATCAGAAACAGTTTCTGTCTGTTGTAAAATGCGGTCTGCTAATGTCGACTTTCCATGGTCAATATGTGCAATGATGGAGAAATTACGAATAGATTCTTGTCTTTTTTTCATTTCCTCAAAATTCATATAAAATCTCCTACTTTCTTTTCAATCAGCATTTTTAATTATACCAAGCTTTAAGCAGTTTTTAAAGTATTTTAAGTAGGTCTTTGTTATAATAAGGATGAAAATAATTTGAGGTGTGAAATAATGGATAAAAAAGAACTAAAAAATTCTCTGTATTTGAAGAAAGTTGAACTGAAACACTTAAAGCAATTTAATGAATTACTTCGTTATGTGTTCCAAGTAACAGATTCTGATATTGAGGAAGGTGGTTATGAAGATGAATCTGAAATCATCCGAGCTAAACGACCTGTCCTTCGTGAAGCTGATGTCTACGGCTTCTTTACCCATGAAGATCGTCTGATTTCTCAACTGGCTATCTACCCTTGTGAGGTAAACATTCACGATACGGTTTACAAGATGGCTGGGGTAACGGGTGTTGGAACTTACCCTGAATATACAAACTTTGGTCTAATGAGTGATTTAATTTCTCTTGGGCTTGAAAAAATGCGTGATAATGAACAGTGGATTTCTTATCTATACCCTTATAGTATTCCCTACTATCGTCGTAAAGGCTGGGAAATCATGTCTGATAAAATTGCCTTTGAGATTAAAGATTCTCAATTACCTAAACGTGTTGATGTTCCTGGTTACGTTGAACGAGAAGATATTAATCATGAAGATGTTTTTGTGGTGTATGATCAGTTTGCTGAACAAAACCACGGGGCAATGATTCGCCAAGACTTAAACTGGGAAGAATATTGGCGTTGGGAAAACGAAGAAGAAAGAACAGCAGCTATCTATTACAATCGTGAGGGCGAACCTCAAGGCGTTTGTTTTTACTGGATTGCTGAAGAAGTTTTCCATATCAAAGAAATGTTTTATTTGAATCAAGAAGCAAGACACGGCCTATGGAACTTTGTCTCTGCTCATTTTTCAATGGTTGATTTAGTTCAAGGTGAAACGTTTAAAAATGAACCTATTGCCTTTTTATTTGAAGATAGTGAAATCAAAGAAACGATTGAGCCTTATTTTATGGCAAGAATTGTTGATGTTGAAAAATTTATCGAGTCATACCCATTTATTACAACTGGAAAACCATTCCATTTTGTTGTTGAAGACCCAATTGCTAATTGGAATAATCGTATATTTGGACTGATTTGGGATGAAAATGATGATTTAACTATTACTGAAGAAGCAATCGGTAATCCTGTATACATTGATATCCAGACACTAGCAGCTCTCTTTTTAAGTTATAAACGACCTGCTTACCTATCTCGAATTGAGCGGTTAAAAACCGATAAAGAAACCCTAAGAACACTAGAAAGAATTATTCCTGATCAAGCCGCTTATTTTAGCGATTACTTTTAAAAAAAGAACCCCTTGTCACTGGCAGTTAAACGCCTTGACGAGGGTTTCTTTTATGAATAATAAAGTATTTGTTTCATTTTAACTTTTTGTTTGAAAGATTTATTTTCAAATACATGGTAAGTGGTTGAAGCAAGTAATTTATCCATTCGACCAATTTCTTTATCGGTTAGAGTTGAATTATTACTATAAGCACTTTTCTGAATGTCTCTAATAACTTTTTCGTATAATTGAGTGTACTTGGCATCTTTATATTGAGCATCAATTAACGGTACATAATCGTATAAGGAGCCACCAGGTAAACTTACTTGATCAGCTTCAAGTAAACGGAATACTTCATTTAGTTTGGCTTTAGCAGCTATTAAGCTATTAGTATCTTCCATAGCCAATTTAGCTTGTTTACGTCGATTGTAGGCTTTTAAGGTTTTAAGTAAGATAAAACCTAATCCTACGATTAAAGCAAGAACAAGCAGTGACACAAGGATAATGATAAATGTTTTCTTAAACTCTTTCTTTTGTTTATCTTCTACTTGCTTAGTATCTGATTTTTCATTATCTTGTAATTCTTGTCTTCCTTTAGCTGTTGCATTTCCCTTAGCGTCTTCATTATTATCTTTATCACCACTATAAGATAGACCTTCAAACTCAGGCTGAGGCATAATATTAAGATAAGTCGCCATAGTTTCTTTTGGCACCCAGCCAATTCCATCTTGGTAAATTTCTGTCCACGCGTGGGCTTCTTTACCTGTGATATTTACTTGATTATCTTTTGATCTTAAAATAGATTCAGGTGTAACGACATATCCTTCTACATATCTTGCGGGAATTCCCATATGACGATATAAAAGAGTAGAAAGAGTCGCAATTTCAGTATCAAATTTTAAATGATAGTCATTTGATAAAGCTAAATCAATGAAATCTTTAGGTGTTTTATCCTTTTTAGTAGGTTTTTGATAATTTTTTTTAACATAATCAATGATAATTTTATCAGCCTTTTCATAGTAAACATGTTCTTTCAAATGAGGATTCACACCAGAAATGGTTGTCAGCTTTCCAGTTAATTCATCAGGCACGGACAAATAATTTTTATAAACAAATTCATTGTAATTTGATTCATTCAATAGGTAATCATTGGATGCTTTATCTTTTTTCATGACAGAGAAATCTTTAACGAGTCTTGGGTAACTAGTTAAAACATTTGAAACTATATCATATGTATAGCTTGTTTCCTCTTTCTTTTTATTTCCAGGAATGAAAGCATCGTTGGTAATTTCATTTTCCCAATTCTTACTTTTTATCATCCCATATGGAAGAAACTGCTCTTTAGTTGACCCATTGCTATTTTGAACTCTAATTTCATTTGTCTTAGATTTTTTATTTTTAACAGCTAAAGAGATATCAGATAACTGAGAAAAACTTGAAAACTTAGCTTGATTTAACCAATAATTTAAAGAGTAATCTTCGTATAAAGAGTCTTTAGACAAACTTTCCCAGTTATTTCCAGCTACTTCTTTTCCGATAAATTGTTTTAAATATAAGGGTTCAATCGAACTCATTTCAACTTCTAAAACTTTTTTATCTGTTCTTTTTTCTTGATAGTTTTTTAATTGTCCCATAGGTAAGAATTCATCTTTCCCATAGTTATACACTTCTTTTTTATCTTTAATCTCTTCATGTAAGTTCGCAACTTGACCAGAAGTTAAAATCATTTGATCAACTTTTAATAAGTAAATAGGAGTAATCATTAAGATAATAAATCCTAGTGTTAAAGCTAAAAGTCGAACGTTCAATTTAACTGATTGATTGTTTAGGTTCATTTTTTTGAATATTAACAAAATAAGTGTTGCTAACAGTAAACAAATTAAACTATAAACATTAAAAGATTTTAACCAAAAACCTCCAATAATCAGATAGCTCAGCCAAACAATTAAACTACCTGAATAAAAGAACTGCGCAACTGTTAAAGAAAGCAAAACTAAGAATTGCGTTAAGACTAGAAAGAATAAAGTAAAGTTTAATTTATTTCCTCCTTCAAGGCCGAAATAATAAGCACCATTAAAGCGTCCTAAGTAAGCTAGAAACTCGTTAAAAATTTGAATCCCAGCATCTTTGGTCCAGTAAAAACTTAGTAAAAAAAGAAAGAAAAATAGGATTAAAAAGCCAATTAGAGTTATTTTTTGATTCTTTTTAAGGAACCATTTACTTAAAGAAATTAAGAAAACCCATAGAAAAATCATTAGTAATCCTATTTTTAAATTTGCTTTAATCGTTGTTGAAAACTGACTTAACATCAAATAAAAACTACACGCCATTAACAATATTCCAATAGAGGATACGATAATTTTTAGTGGAGAAACTTTATTTTGAGTTGTCTCTTCAATGGATAAAGACACTTGTTGTTCTTTTAATTTTTGACTCATTGTAAGTCCCTCCCTTTTAAATAATTAAATTGACGATATCAGCTTCATAATGTTCAGCGTGAATATGCGTTGTATTTGGTAATGCGTTAGAATTTTCTCCAATCGCAATTGGAAAGGTTTGTGGAAACTCATTGAAATTTCCTCTAGTTAAGTCTGGATGAAGATAAATTATTCGTGAATAATTGACTTGAGTTATATAGTCCTTAAAGTAATGCCAAACTAGTCCATCTGCTTGTTGGTAACTAATATCAGCCAAACATTTTTCAATCAGCTGTAAGTTTTCTTTTGAAGAAATAGTTTCAACTTGAATCGTTTGAGACGTTTGGCTTAACCAGCCGATAGTAATAGTTTGGTTATTTTTAACCATCGTTTCAATTGTTGAAACAAAAGTAGCTACCAAAGCATGAATTGATCGATTGGAAACTTTACTGTCAGTTGTTAGATAATTAGTTTCTAATAGGATCAATTGTTTATGAGAGGCTTCTTCACTCAGTTCTCTTACAATTAGTTCTTGTTCTTTCATGGACATTTTCCAATGAATATTTTTGACAGGATCCCCTACTTCATATGTTTTAAAATCAAACATATCTCCTTGTTTGGCTCTATTTTGATTGATGACAAGTGACGTTTGGTTAGCATCTCCTAAAAAGTTTGGGGGAGTTATTTCAAAGTGATAAGAATCAGGATAAATAACTAATTCTTCTTCACTTATTTCTCCAATGCCACTTATTTCAAAGAGATGGAAAAAATCTGAAAATCGGATTGATTCAACCTCTAATCGCAATTTACCACTATACTCAGATTCAAGTTGAAAGTTTAATGTTTCATCATTGTTTTTCAAATTGAAAAAAGAAACCTGTTTTTTGATTGTTTCATTGGTTAATTGATTAACTAACATATAGTTGACAATCACTTGATTGAATAAAAAGCGATTAGTTGTTTTTAGTGTTAGTTGACCACTTATTTTTTTATTATCTAAAAATTCACTTTTTAAATGAGTGGATACTTCATATTTTTTAGCAGAAAATATGAATAATAAGATATCAATGATTAAGATAATAGAAAAGAAAGATAAGACAATTATGGGTTTGTATGAATTTTGTAAGAAAAATAGAACTAGTAAGAAAAACCAAATCAAGACAACCAAGATTCGATTTTTACGCATTCTTTTCACCCTCGTTTACTAGGCCTGTTTTAACTTCTTTAGTAATTGCTTCAATCACTAAACGAGCATGTTGATTGGCTAAACGAGCTGTATTCTTAAGAACTAATCTATGGTGAGTTGCATCTGAAAAGATAGCTAAAACATCTTCTGGTGTCACATAATCTCTTCCTGAAACATAAGCTTTACTTTTAGCAAGAAGACTAATAGCTAATGCACCACGAGGACTAACACCTAGCTCAACCATTTCATGTTGACGTGTTGCCTCACATAAATTAGCAATATACATTAAAATATCGTCATGAATCGTTACTTTCATTACCTCTTCTTGCATTTTTAGCAATTCTTCTTTAGTGACAAGAGTTTGCAATTTTTCAAGTGGTTTACTTGACTGACGATCTCTTAAGATGTCGACTAAAGCATCATTTGATGGATAACCAACTTCTAAACAAACCATAAAACGGTCTAATTGAGAGTTTGGTAACATTTGAGTTCCAGCTGAACCGATTGGATTTTGAGTTCCGATAACAAAAAATGGTTCTGGTACCGAATAAGTTTGTCCATCAACTGTTACTTGGTGTTCTTCCATGACTTCAAGAAGCGCTGATTGTGTTTTACTTGAAGTTCGGTTAATTTCATCTGCTAATACTAGATTGGACATAACAGCACCTTGTTTGAAAACAAAATCTTGTTTCTTTGAATCATACATTGTAAAACCAACTACGTCTGAGGGTGTTACATCAGGTGTAAACTGGATTCGTTTAAAGTCTAAATCCATTACACGGCTAAAACTAAGGGCAAGAGTTGTTTTACCAACACCAGGGACATCTTCTAGTAACACATGACCTTTAGCTAAAATAGTCATCAGAATTTTTTCAATAACCTCATCTTTACCTTTTACGTTTTTCTTAACTTCTAATAGTATTTCATTCACTTTATTATTCATTTATTTTCCCATTTCCTTAATTCCGTATTTTTGATCAATTCTTTCTAACATTTTTCCTATTGGCTCTTGTAAAACAAGCAAGAAAATAATATTAGATACAATGTAGATTAACGTGATTGGAGCAGCTTTTATCAGTAAAAGTCCGTATCTTTCAAGAGAGACGTCTTGAAAGTTTAATGTTGACCATAAGTCCATAATCATTGTAAAAATAATACCCGAAAAGGCTCCTAATAAGCTTAAATAAAATTTATTTTCTTTACATTTTTTACTAATCCAAGGTAGACCTGAAATAAAACCAATCATTCCCCATGTAAACATTTGAAAAGGCGTCCATGGTCCTTGACCGAAAAAGATATTTGAACCAATAGCTGATAAAGCTCCAATTAGAAATCCTTCTTCTTTTCCTAAATAAATACCTGACAAAATAACAACAGCACTAACTGGTTTAAAGAAAGGAATCAAACCAAAAGCAACTCTTCCGATAATAGATATAGCAGAAAGAACGGCTATCACAACAATTAGTAGCATATTTGAATCTCTTTTTTCATACTTGTAAAACCCAGGTATACAAGCAACAATAGCAACTAATATTGAAATAATATTATATTTACGATCATTGAATAAATAAATACCTAAAAGAATTAAGAGCGGTACCCCCACAACTAAAAGTAAATTCATCGCTATTTTTTTATTTTTAGTCATGAGCTTTCATCCTCTCTTTTGTTTTAGCTTCTTCAACAACATTTTCGACTGTAATCGCTTTGGGATAAAAGTCTCTAGCAATTCGATTAGAAGCTGTTGTATAGAATGTATTGCTAGCAAAAAATTCAACTGTTTTATCAATTGATATAATATTTCGGTCAAAGAACAACCCACATCTATCTGAATTTTCAGCAGCAAATTCTACATCATGAGTCACCATTAATACAGTAATATCCTCTTTTTTCATATCAGATAGAATTTTTGAAAAGCTTTTTTTCGAAAAAGCATCCATTCCTTTTGTTGGTTCATCCAATAAAATAATTGAAGGTTTTAATAATAAAATTTTTCCAAGAGCGGCTTTTTGTTGTTCTCCACCACTTAAATCATAAGGATGTTTGTCAGCTAAATGACTAATTCCTAATTTTTCAAGAGTTTCTTTTATTAATTCCGTCATTTCTTCATTTGAGTACCCGATAACTTTACTAATTTCTCGGTAGTCTTCTTCAACAGTGCTTTTAAGAAAAACAGTTTGAGGATTTTGAGGTAAGAAAGCTAGATTATGCTTGTACAACTCATTATTTTTGTATTTTTTAATCGATTTATCTCGAATGATGACTTTACCCTTATAAGCTCTTCTTTGTCCAGATAGGACACTAAGTAAGGTGGACTTTCCTACACCATTTCCGCCTAATACACTGAATACCTCTCCTTTACGAAGTGTTAGATTCAATTTGTATAAGACATCAGGTAAATCTCTTTCATACTTGAAACAAACATCCTTAATCTTAATAATAGCTGATTCTTTTTCAACAGACTCAGAGTCCATTTCAAATTCTTCTGTGCTAGATTCTTCGTTTGGCAGATAAAACTTATTAAGAAAATCTTTACCTTCTCTAACAGTTAATGGACAAGTTCCTTGTTGATTTAAACCGCTAAAAATCCTCACAGCACTTGGTAACCCATGAATCATCGAAATCGCTTTTGGATAATCTTGAATCGTTTCACCAACAACTCGTGGGCTATCATCCATGATAATTTCTCCATCATTCATAATAATAACTTTATCAGCAAGTGGGAAAACATCTTCTAAACGGTGCTCAACAATAACAATAGTGATTCCTAACTCAGTATTTAATTTATGTAAAGTTTGAATGAACTCAGTTGCTGCAATTGGATCAAGTTGAGAGGTAGGCTCATCTAAAACAAGTAATTTAGGTTGCATGACAAGAACGCTAGCAAGGTTCACTAATTGTTTTTGTCCTCCTGAAAGTTCGCTTGTTTTTTTTCTAAATAAATGTTGGATACCAAAAAAGCTAGCCATTTCCCCTACTCGACGCTTCATGATATTAGTAGGAATACCCATATTTTCTAAGCCAAACACTAATTCATGCCACACTTTATCTGTTACAATTTGGCTATCTGGATTTTGCATAACAAAACCGATATCACTTGCAATAGAGCGTTCGTCATGTTCTTTTAATTCTTTGTCTAAAAATAAGATTTCTCCTTCTCTACTTCCATTTGGTGCAAGAGAAGGTTTTAAAAGATTTAGAAGGGTTGTTTTACCGCAACCAGAAGCGCCGCATAAAACGACAAATTCACCTTGATTAACAGTAAGAGAAACATCTTTTAATGTTTTCTCCTCATTACCTGCGTATTTAAAATTTAAATTTTTGATATCAATAAGCGCCATAGCAACTGCTCCTTCATTTCTATAAGAGTTGGAAGTAAAACAAATAGTCCGGTTCCGATATATAGCAAGACTGTTTGCGTTGTAAAATAAAATGGATCTACTAAAGGATAGTAATTGATGCTAACGATACCACTTTTTACCATTAAAAAGATTATCATTAAGAAGATCAGATTCATACCAAGTAATAACGCATCTTCAAAATAGAATTTAAATAAAGAGAAATGAGTTCTTCCTTTTAACCCATAACCTCTTGATTTCATTGAACGAGCGACATCAACACTATTTTCTAACGACCAACCAATTAAGCTTCTAAAAACTCTTAAACCACTCAATAGTTTGTCTGAATAGCTATCACTAGCGTAAAGTCCAAGTGTTTTCTGTGTCATATTAATTTTTTTGATTTGTTCTTTAAATAAAGGAACATAGCGTAAAATCATCGATAACGTAATAGAAATTTTAGGTGCAATATTACCAAATAAATAGATAAATTTATCAGATGTCATAACCTCGTTATAACTTTTAAACCAAAAGATAATGGAAACAATCATTAAACCTACCATTCCACCATATAAAAAGGCTTCTAATGTAACCGGTTTGTCATTCATGAAAAATAAAATGGTTTCACCATTATGAACAAATAAAGGATTTGTTAACATAATAATCATAAAAATCACAGAATAATAAAGAATAACTTTCCAAACGCTTTTGGCTATTATTAATAAATAAGCTAAACTTCCGATGAGTGAAATTCCTAATAAAATAGGATTTGTTGTGAACATACTAAAAAAGATAATCGTCATATAGTAAAGGAACAGTACGAAGGGGTGAAACCGTTCAAAAGCTAGTTCGTTACTTCTCAGATTCATTGTTAAACCCTCCCCCAATATCTCTTCCTAAATCACAGGTATAAATAATTTCTATCTTATCTTTATCTTTAGCGAAATATTTACTCACACCGTAATCAGGAAACTTCCCGTTCACTTTATACATCCAGCCACTTAAGGGCCCTGCTGAGAACTCATAAAGATAATTAATTCCTTTAATATAGTTACTACCAAATGAATTATTATCAGATCCTTGATAATCAAATTGGATTTTGTTGTAACGCGTTGTTCGGTTCAATAAATCGAAAACCGTATCTTTATTTCTAAGAACAACTTCTGTCTCTTTTAAGATGACGCCATTCTTTGGAACATACTTTTCAGAACGTAAATTCTCATCTAATTTATCCATATTATCTAAAAGAGTTTTTGCCTCAATACTCAGGGTAACTGTTTCAGACTCAGGCGTAATGTCATCAATGTGCGTTAGATAATAGTCGTCAACACTTTGAATTTTAGTTCCTTTAAAAAGAAAAGCTCCAAAGAATAATAAAACTACGACAATTAAAAAATCCTTTTTCATTCGTCTTCATACTCCTCATCGTCGTCATCAGACATCATCATTTTGTCATATCTTTCTTTCTTACGTTTCTTTCTATTTTTAGCTAAAACAAGTAAACCAATTATGATAACAAGCAAAACAATGACAGATATCACAGCGCTTCTAATGAGAGAAGTAGTATGAGCAACTGTTTTCTCTAAATCTTCATAACCAAAAACAAGTCGACGATTTTCTTCTGATAATTCATCTAATGATTTCATTGTTTTCTTGATTCTGAAATAATCCTTAGCTCCTAATTTGTCCATAGGATAGTATTCTTTTTTGATTTGCTCACTAATTTTATCAATTGTTCCTTGTCTTTCTTCAAGTTGTTTCATCAAATCTTTTAGTAATTTCAAATCACTTTCTGATGCATCTTCTTTTTGAGCTAAATAATAAGTTGAATAGACTAAAGGTAAATCTGAAAGACTTAAATTTTTTCTTTCAATTTTTTTTACTTGTTTCATTTTTTCAGAAACATCTTCATTTAAAGAAACTTCTTTTTTGCTAGAAACGCTTGTGATTGTTCCAGATTGATTTAAACTTTTACCAATATTAGATGAGGTAAAATCATTCTGTTCAACAGGAATATCAAAATTTTTAATTTTTTCACTCAACAAACGATAGTTTTTGACATAACGCTTTTCTTCAATTGGTAATTGACTGTAATCTTTATAGACCTCGATTACATCATCTTTATCACTCAAATCAGTGATTTTTTCATTAACTTGAGTTACTTGACTAGCTATTTCTTTAGTCATTTCAGGTCTAAAATCGTAAAAATGTCTCATCATATTTTGCTCACGAATCAAAGCACCTAACGCAGTTAAAACTTGTTCACTTGCCATGGCATTAGATTCATCTGGTTTAGCTGATGGATTCTCTTCATCGTATTCAAAAGAATGAACGAATCCGCCATCTTTCATTTGAAAGGTTAAAAGAAAATCAATTAAGTTATGATTATTTTTTATAAAACGCTCATCTTTTTGAGGATCAATATTTAAAGCGGTTAATGCTAAGATTACTTGAGTAGCACTTTCTGGATTAGGAGTTCCCCAGCTTTCAAATCCACCCTCTTTATTTTGAGATTCTGAAAGATAAGTTAAACCACGTTCAATCGCTTCTTTTGCTTGGATTGTTTTATTATTTTTTAATTTAAATAGTTCTTCTGAATTATAATAAGGTGCTAAAGAAGTAAGTGCCATCGCTGTAATATCAACATCTGAATCTGTTTCTTTGGCAAGAGGAAAACCACCATCTTCATTTTGAGCATTTAATAATTCAGTGATTATATCTTTTCTTGTATCTTTTGCTTTTTCTGGCACTTCATAATTCATACTATCTAATAAGATTAAGCCGAAAATTAAACCATTAGTTCCTTGAGCAGCTAATGGTTTAGTTTCTCCACGATTATATGTTCCATCATTAATTAGATTAATCTTTTTCTTTCCATCAAAACTTAAATCAGTTGGATTTCCACCAGATGCAAGATAAGCAAGACCTATGCGGTGCCACTCCGTTGCTTTACCTACACTTAATAAATGACTTGTTTGATATCTTTTTTCCACATTTTCACTAAGCATAGCTTGATAGTCTAAATAATTAGCTTCCTTGCCAAGACGACTAACACCAATTGCAAACCAATCAGATGAATTTGAACCAGCTTCTAATAATAGACCTGAGTCAAAAATTGTTGTTTCATCACTTTTTTTAGTTTGCCAATCAATGATTTTGCCAGCCACTTGTTCTAATTCTTTGCTTGAGTATTCTTTAGCTAGAGTCGTTGTTGTAAATCCTAAACTTAAGAAAAATAATACAATACAGCCTAGAATATATTTCTTCATTTTACCAATTTCCATAATTACCATCAAAACCTCCACCGATATCTGCTCCTAACATTAAAGTGAATCTTAGGCGAACAGAATCACCATCTCTTAAGAAATAGTCAGCAAAACCAACATTAGGATAAACACCATTTACGCTATACATCCAACCAGACGCATTAGTAAAATCAAATTCTCCTAATTTACCATGATCTTTTGGAAGGTAGATGCCATCATAATTATCCTCCTGAATTTCTTTAGAATCATCTAACAATCTTTTTTCAATAAGTAACTCTTTTAAATTACCCGGAATTAATGGAGATCCGCCATTAAAGAAATCACCACTTCTTGAATCAATTGAAGCAAGATAGAAGTTCTTCTGAGTACGTCCCGTGTGTTGATAGGCATAACCATATTCTTCTAACAATTTAATTAAATATTCTGAGGCTGGCACGCCTTCTTCTAAGTCAATATCAGTTGGTGGAATTACTTCAGGAAAACCAACCGTACTTGCCTCTACTGAAAAAGTGGCTTTGCCGATAGATTTTGTTTTATAGTTAATTCTATAAGTTGCTTTACTTTTTTCTTCTTTATCTACAGCAATAATTTTAATCGTGTTAATACTTTCAACTAAATGTGTAGTATATTGTGCTTCACCAGATTTTTTCCATTCTTCACCAATTTCTTCATCATTTAAATAAACTTGGAACGAATCTAATGAATCACCAGAATGTGTTTTTGCTGTTACTTTAAAAGTTAACTTCTCATTTTCGACAGTCATATCATTTTGTAATGTATCCACTGATATTGTAGGTGGACCTGACTCTTTTTCATGATTAGAATCTTCTTGTTTTTTATAATTAATAACGTAAGATTCTTCTAATACCTCTTTTTCAGAACCAGCTTTTAGTTCAATCAGGTTTTCTCCAGCTTCTAAAGTTACTTCATAAGCAAATACTTTAGAAGCCTCAACTTCTTTTCCATTTAAATAAACAGAGATAGGCTCTTCTTTTTTATTTCGAATAGAATAAGCCTCAAACTTAAAGAGCTCTTTTTCAACTGTTTCGTTATCTTTCAAAGAAGTTTTTATTTCAATTTTACTATTAAAATAAACAGTATAGTTTTTAGCTACCTTAAAGGTCTGACCTTTTTTATTACTATAGGTCATAACTATTTCAATTTTATTTTCACCACTTGATAAGATAACTGTTCCTGAAAAATCAACTTCTTGTTCATTCACTAAAACTTGTTGTTTTTCAATTTTTAAATCGGATTCTTTCTGAAGAATTTTAAATTTATACGCTTCAGTTGTTACTTGCTCTCCATCTTTTATTGTTGTTGTAAAGTAAGTTCGATCACTTTTATTTTCTTTTTTCTTTAACTTGCTGGGTGTGATATTTTTATCGATTCCTGGATCTAATTTACTATTATCAATATGTTTTTGACTAACTTCTTTTGCCTTATTTTCAGCTAATTCTTGTTCATCTTTTTTTTCAGCGTCTTGTTTTTTATTAAACTTAACACCACTATCTTTTAAAGCTTTTGAAACATCTTTATCACTACCAGCTAATAGAACAGTAGATGATACAGCCTCTTTACTAATAGGGTTTTCTGGAAGTTTTGCCTCTTGTTTTTGAGCAAATAAGGTGACTGTCCCTAAAAGTGTTGAAGCCATCAACAAAACAATTAGTAAAAATCTATATTTCTTAATAAAACTTAGAAATTTATTCCCCATGTTATTACCCCTCCTTAAATTTCTCCATAATGAGAATAAAGAATTAGCCTAAAAAGACTAATTCTTTATTTGTTTATAGCAGAGAATCTTTCTCTTCTTTCTTTTTCCAAAAGAATAGGCTACCTAGCATAGCTACACCAAGAGAAGTAATATAATTTTGAGTTGTTTCTCCTGTTTTAGGTAAAGGTTTTCTTTTGCTAACAGCTTTTGTTGACACACGCTTATTACTTGCAGGTTTTCTAGAACTTGGAGCATTAGATGATTTATTAGAACCATAGCGACTTCCAGCTTTACTTAGTTGAGACTTAGCATCTGCTAAAACTTGTCTGTTAGTCACTTCATTTTGTTCTACTTTAGCTAATTGATTAAACAAATTGTTAATCTCATTAACTAATCTTGAGTCTTTGGGTTTTAATTGACTAATCTCTGGTAAGTTATCAATCTTAGTAATTACCTCTTCTATAGCTTTTACTCTTCCTTCAGCTTCAATTAATCTCATCTCTGACTGGTGATAGTCTGGAAGTGATTTTCCATAAGAGCTAGTAACTTTAGCTAACTCTAAGCGAGCCTTTTTAGTTGCACCAACATGATTTGCCCCATTAGTTACTTGATTTTCTTTTGATTTATCACCTAACACTAATGAATTGATTAGGTTTGTTGCTAATTTTAATTGAGCTTCTTCATTTTTACGAGCTAATTCCAATTTAGAATTAATTGTTTTTAATTTGTTAGTTTCATCTTTACTTAAATGCTTACTTAAGACACTAGCTCTCTTATTCAGATTATCAATTGAACTTTTTGAATCTGCGTTAATATGAGAAACATCAAATTTTTTGATATCATCTGCTAATTTCAAACTATTTTTATTCATTTCTAGTGCTTTTTTATGAGTAGATGAAACTCGTTCTTTATGCTGACCTAAATCATTAAAGGCTTTATCAGCTTTCACTATCTTTTCTCTATTTTCACTTGCAACAGTTCCAATTGAATCAATTAAAATCTCAACTTGTTTTACTTTTTTTACAATTTCAAGTTCTTTTTCAGCTTTTATTAAATCAGCACTATTTTTAACTAATGGTTTTTCTTGATCTGATAAAGCATCATAAAGTTTTCTGGCATTTTCAATTTTAGATACACTGTCTGCTGTAACAGTTTCAATGGCAGTGATAGATGTTTCAACTGCTTGTACTCGTTCATTTCTATCTGTAAGTAGTCGTTTATATTCTTTTTCACTATTTTCTAAAGTATCTATTTCCTCTTTAGGAACAAGTGCTTTTACTTTCATTTCTAGATTATCTAACTTATGACGCGCAAATTGAATTCTTGTTTCACTATCATCATAAAGATTGACTGTTCCGATTGCTTGAATGGCATCTGAAACTGATTTTAGTAGTGCATTAACACGTGCTTCTTCAGCTGCTTCTTCTTCTAATTTTTTCAATTGAATTTCAGCTGCTTCTAATTCCTTATAATTTTTAACAAGAGGTTTTTGAATATCTGAAAGTTTATTATAATAATTTCTTGCAGATTCAATTTTATATTTAGAATCTAAAGTTACTTCTTTTCCAATTGCTTGAATATTTTGTTCAACTGAACTAATTTGTAGATTAGATAATGTCACTTCTGCATCATTTAATTTCTGAACAAGTGATGGATTTACCCGATTTTGATTAGCTCCCAGATCATTAAATTCTTTTCTTGCTTTTTCAATGCTGTTTTGGCTTGCTAAAGTTACTTCCCCAATTTCATTAATACTAGTTTCTACAGCTTTTACAGCAGCATTTATTTTTTCCTCTTCAGTTGCTGCCTCAAAAAGTTCTTTTAATTTTGCTTCAGCTGCAACTAGAGTGTTCAAATTGGTTACTCGATTTTGTTGTTCTTTATCTAAATTATCAAAATCAGTTCTAGCTTCTTTAATTTTATTCTCTTTTTCTAAAGTAACTTCTCCAATGTTATTGATTGAATTAATAACTTTTAGATAATCAGTTCCAATCCATTTCGCATAAAGGGTAATATTTTCAGTTGTCCCTTTATTAATTTGCTTAATTGGATTTCCTTTGAAATCACTTGTTGTGTACCAACCATCAAAAGCAAATCCATCTTTTTGAATAGTCTCTTCAGTAGGTAATAAAATGGTATCATCCACAGTAAACGTTGTCGGAATAGTAGCTGTTATTTTTCCGTCGTTTGAGTTAAGTGACAAGCCATATTTTTGGTAATCATACTGCCCATATAAAGTGATATTTTCTTTTGGCATTGACAAAATATCTCCAGCTTTGTACGAAACGCCAGAACCATCTTGTTTTGAATTCCAATTTTTGAAAATTTTTCCTTTTGGTGGGTTAGTATCTGTTTTAATTTTAGATGATGCTAAATAAGAAGAAGATTTAACATCAGTCATACCATTGATATCATAAGTTAAGTTAACTGGTTTTGCCTTAAATGATTTATAAGGAGTTGTTTTTTGATCCATCAAGTTTTGAAGTCTTGCTTGACCAGTCATAAAACGATCATAGGCAATAAGCGCATAAGTAGCTTGGTCTGACGCCATTCCATTAGTTCCAGTTCCAGCGCCACCTCCGCCATCATTTCCTTCTGTTACATGCCTAAATCCAGCATATCCAGTCTCTGGATTTAGTTTAGTATTATCCCAAAAACTTAATAAGGCATCTACCATGTTATTAGTTTTAACTCCGTCACGCACTGCGCCTTCTGTAACAAAACTAACCGTTTGATTGATTGTCGTTAAAGGCACATTCACTGATTTTGGATTGATTCCCATTTCTGTTAATGCAACAATAACTTGAGCTGTACTCTCAGAATTAGATGCTTTAAAACTACTGAAACCACCATGAGCCTGTTGCAAGTTGCTTAATTTAGCAATACCTCTTTCAACAGCTACCTTCAAATCTTTATAAGTAATATGATGGCTATCTTCAATTCCTGTTTGATTAAATTTTTCTTCTGATAAATAGTAAGGTGCTAAACTCTGAATGGTCATAGCAGTGATATCGGCATCAGGTTTACTATCCATAAGCGCCCATCCGCCACCATTAACGATTCCTTTTTCTATTTCACGATCTAATATATAATGAATCATCTTCGCTTCAGTGTTCCAGTTTGTGTCACCATTAGAATTTGGATGTAATTTGTATTCTCCTGAATTTATTGCTAGTAACGTCCAAATTGGGCTGTTAATTCCTTGTTTTCTTACTAACGGAAATGATTCAGAAATTTTTAAAGTTAAGTCTGTTTGATTAGGTGAAACACTATGTATATTATAATTTAGAGGTGTAAGAGAATAGATAATTCTATCGATATCCGTCAGCTTAGGATCTCCTAATTTTTTATTAGTCATAACTTCATGCTCGACTTCAGCAATGTAATTTGAAAAATAATCAGCTGGAATATCATTTAAATAATCGGCTCCTAAATACATTCCTCTTGATAAACTGAATACTGACCAATCGCCAGATGTTGAACCAAATGTTGGATTAGGAACTTCTTTTAAAAGATATTTACTTGTTGCATTGATATAGAAATCAACACCTGGTTTCTCATCTTCCCAAAAGCGAACACCTAAATTCTTATAATCTTCTTCTGAGTTATAAGCCACAGCATATACTTTTTGACCAGTTGCTAGTGTAAATGTAAATACTAGTGCCCCAGCTAGTATTTTTTTAGAAATACTTACTTTTTCATTTTTTTTCAATTCTATTCCCCTTTTCAAAACTTTCTCTTAATCTAAATCAACAAATTCTTTTGGATGATAATAATTACTCCAAACTTTATCACTGATAGCAAAATGTAAATGTGGACCAGTTGAATTACCTGTAGAACCAACTAAACCTATTTTTTGACTCATATCAATTTTTTGACCTTTTTTCACATTAATTTCTTTCAAATGGAAATAACTTGAATAAAGTCCATAATTATGTTTGATAATAATATAATTTCCAGCACTTGGATCATAACCTGTTGCTTCGACAACACCTTTACCTGTTGCGTAAACAGATGTACCAGATGAAATCGCTAAGTCAATCCCATTGTGATGTTCTTTACCTCTTGAACCAAAGTCACTGCTTACCGTGTATTTTTTGTTAAGCGGTTTTACAAATTCAATGTCTTTTTCTACTAAAATCGTAGTCCCTTCTTCCAATGGTTTATCTCGATCAATTGATTTATTTAGTTCTAAAATAGAGTCTTTTTCTACCTTATATTTTTTAGCAATTGAGCGTAAAGTGTCATCCTTACCAACCCTGTGCTTCACTGTTTCAGTAAATGATTTATCAAAACGAGTTAAATCATATGTTTTGATAATTTCATTTAACTTAGCATCATAGTGACGATCGGTAGCGTAGACGCCAGTTAATTTTTTAGTAGCGTCCTTATAAGTTTTACTTTTTTTCTTAGTTGAACCGTGATAAATACTTGGGTTACCATTAATCCCTTTTGTCATTAATTTGGCATAATCATTTAAAGAATCTTCATAAGAATCATACTTTCTAAATCGATCAACGATATTAATGTAGCCAGATTTAGTATCTTCTGCTGTTAACATGCTAGTTGATTTTCCTTGAAATGAACCCTTAATACCAAAAAGATTATAGTTAGGTTCATTAGCTAGCTGACTCTTACCAAAACCTGATTCAAGAGCTGCTTGAGCAATCATAACTGAAGCATACAAGTCATTTTTATGAGCTATTTTTCGAGCTTTATTTCCAATTTTCATTACAAATTGCTCATTAGTTTCATTTCGAGTCGTTTTAAAATTCCCACCATCAAGAGTTACATTATAGTTAACTTTTTCTGAAACCTGTGTTGTTTCTTTTTTGATTCTTTTTTCTTTTTTAGGTTGTACTTTTTTAATCGGTTTCTTTTTTTCTTTTACCTTAACAGTCGTAGTCGTTTCTGTTGTTTCTGAATCTTTTGTTGATGAACTCTTTGAACTACTTGTAGTTGTACTAGTTGACTCTGATTCTGATGAACTCGTTTCTGTGGAAATATCTTCAGAACTCGTTGTATCTGTTGTTTCAGTCGATTCAGATGTTGTTGAGTCTGTTGAAGAGCTCTCTGTTGAATCACTTTCTTCCTCAGTTGTTGCAGATGTAGTTGTATCTGTTTCCTCAGTTGTAGATGAGTCTGTTTCAGATGTTTCAGTAGAGATGGCATAATTTAAACTTGGAAAAGTAGCAGAGAAGAATAAACTAACTGCTAAAAGCCCATAAATCTTTTTCAAAATTGATTTCCTCCTAAAAAAAAGACTACCCCACAAACGTAGGGTAGTCTTTTAGATTAATTAATATCTGACTTAGATCGAAAAAAAAAGCCCAAAAAGGGTATTTTTTATTGAAAACTTAACACCCTGAGATAAGCTTCAATCTTTATAAAAGCAAGATCTGACTCGGTAATAATAATTACCATACAGTAGCTAGGGGCTGCGATGTTCTAAACACTCTTCCAGACTTTTATAAATTCTATTTAATTTTCATAACTATCGTTGTCATTATATATCAGACCTTCTAAACATGTCAACGGTACCATCTTAAGATAGTTTTTTCACATAAATGATGAATAATCATTATTCGAAATTAGAATAATAAATAACAAAAGACTAACTAATTATTTCAAACTAGTTAGTCTTAAAATAGATTTTTTTCTTACTCAAAAACTAATTCATTATCGACAAGTTCAATTGTAACAGTTGATTTTGGCATAACTTTGCCTGAAATGATCGCTTTAGCAAGAGGTGTTTCAACTTCTTTAGTTAAGAACCGTTTTATAGGTCTTGCACCATAAACAGGATCATAGGCTTGCTCTGCAATCCAACTCTTCGCGTCATCTGTCATGATTAATTTTATTTCTTGTTGCTCTAATCTACTTGTTAATTGCTCAGTCATTTTTACGATAATTTCTTTCACATTATCAAGGCTTAATGGTGTGAATAAAATAGTATCGTCAATCCTGTTTAAAAATTCAGGTTTAAAGTGAGCTTTCAACATTGTCATAACAGCTTCAGATGTTTCAGATGAAATAACACCATCTTCAGAAACTCCTTCTAGAAGTAACTGTGAGCCAATATTACTTGTCATAATTAAAACAGTATTTTTAAAGTCAACCACACGTCCCTTAGAGTCTGTTAAACGACCATCATCAAGTACTTGAAGTAAAATATTGAAAACATCCGGATGTGCTTTCTCAATTTCATCAAGTAAGACAATTGTATAAGGGCTTCTTCGAACAGCTTCTGTTAATTGACCACCTTCTTCATAACCAATGTATCCTGGAGGAGCTCCTACTAGACGAGAGACGCTGTGTTTTTCCATATACTCACTCATGTCGATTCTAACCATATGTTCTTCGGAATCAAATAAGTTTTCAGCTAAAGATTTAGCAAGCTCAGTTTTACCAACACCAGTAGGTCCTAAGAACAGGAAAGAACCAAGTGGTCGATTTGGATCTTGAAGACCTGCCCTAGAACGAATAACAGCATCTGATACAGCGTCAACCGCCTCATCTTGGCCGATAACTCGTTCATGGAGAGTTTCGTTTAAGCGTAGAATCTTTTCACGTTCTCCCTCTTCTAGTTTCGAAACAGGAATACCTGTCAATCGTCCAACTACTGTTGCAATTTCACGGTCCGTTACAACTTCTTGAACTAATTTTCCATTATTAGTATCTTCTTTTGCTTCAAGTTCAGCTAATTCTTGTTTTAATTTTGGAATCGTGCCATGTCTTAAAACAGCAGCTTCTTCTAAATCATAATTATTTTCTGCATTTTCTAATTGTGTTTTAGCAGCATCAATTTCAGCACGTTTTTTATTAACACGGTCGACTTCTTCTTTTTCAGTTTCCCATTGCATTTTTAATGAATTAGTTTCTTCTCTAAGTTCAGACAATTCTTTTTGAAGAATTTCAAGTCGCTTTTTACTTGCATCATCATCTTCTTTTTTGAGCGCAGCTTCTTCAATCTCTAATTGCATTAATCTTCTAGTTACCTGATCTAATTCAGTTGGCATAGAGTTCATTTCTACTCGAATTGTCGCACACGCCTCATCCACTAAATCAATCGCTTTGTCTGGCAAATAGCGGTCTGTGATATAACGATTGGAAAGAGTAGTTGCTGCAACTAAAGCATTGTCATGAATATTAACACCGTGGTGAATTTCAAAACGTTCTTTCAATCCTCTTAAAATGCTGATAGTATCTTCAACAGTTGGTTCTTTAACGAGAACTTTTTGGAAACGTCTTTCTAATGCTTTGTCTTTTTCCATATATTCTCTGTACTCATCAAGCGTAGTTGCTCCAATACAATGTAGTTCGCCACGAGCTAACATTGGTTTTAGTAGATTACCGGCATCCATACTACCTTCAGTTTTTCCTGCTCCAACAATCGTATGGATTTCATCAATAAATAGAATGATTTGCCCTTCACTCTTTTTAACTTCTTTTAAAACTGCTTTTAAGCGCTCTTCAAACTCTCCTCTAAATTTCGCTCCAGCAATTAGAGCACCCATATCTAAAGAGAAGATAGTTTTATTTTTTAAATTCTCAGGAACATCCTTTTTAACTATTCTTTGAGCTAAACCTTCGATGATAGCTGTTTTACCTACCCCAGGTTCCCCAATTAAAACAGGATTATTTTTTGTTTTACGTGATAAAATACGGATAACATCACGAATTTCTTCATCACGACCAATAATAGGATCTTGTTTACCACTTTTAACAGCTTCTATCATATCAGTTGCATATTTTGATAAAGCTTCATATTGCTCTTCTTGGTTTTGAGAAGTCACACGATCCCCTCCTCTTATTTCTAATATTTTTTCATTAATCATTTTATCTGTTATTTGTTGTTGTTCCAAAAATTTAGTTAATGGGTGATTTTTTAATTTCATCAAAGCAGAAATAACTACTTCTGTTGCTAAAAAATCATCTCCTAGTTTCTCACGAATCTTGTCAGCTTCTTGTAATAAGTTGAACAAGTTCTGACTGAGATTTTGTCCATACTGAACATTTCCTCCACTTACTTGAGGAAGACGATCTATTTCTTTATCTACTTCTAATTCGAATAAATCTACATTTAATCCTAAACCACTGTATAGGTTTCTAGCGAAATGATTTGGTTGTAAGAAAATCTTCCATAAATGGACAATGTCAATATTTTGTTGTTGCCTTGTTATGGCTATTTGTTGAGCTTCAGCTATTGCTTGTTGTAAAGTTGTTGTCATTTTTTCAATGTTCATTGTCATTCCTCCTCTTACTTATATAGTTATTTTATACCAATGGTCAAAATTGGTCAAATGATAAGGTATAAAAAAAGAAGAAATCTTGTTTTTAAGATTTCTTCTTTTTAGTAATAAAAATAATTATTTAGTTTCGTTTAAACGAGCGATTTCGATGATTAAATCAGTTGCTTTTTCCATACTTTCAACTGCTACATATTCAAATCTTCCGTGCATATTTTCTCCACCAGCGAAGATGTTTGGTGTAGGAAGACCCATGTAAGAAATCTTAGAACCATCAGTACCACCGCGGATTGGTTCTTTATTTGGTTTGATTCCTAAATTAATCATTGCTTCTTCAGCTAAATCAATAATACTCATGTCTTTTTGGATAACTTCAGCCATGTTGTAATAAGAATCTGACATTTCTAAAGTAATACGATCTTGACCAAAATCTTTGTTGAATTTATCAACGATTGATTGCATCAAAGCTTTTCTTTCTTTGAATTTATCCATGTCATGGTCACGAATAATATATTCCATTGTTGCTTCATCAGGCACACCAGAAATTCCTAATAAATGGAAGAAACCTTGACGTCCATCAGTTTTTTCAGGAACTTCATCTTGTGGAAGAGTATTTTGTAAATCAATAGCTACTTGGATAGCATTGATCATTGTATTTTTAGCAGTACCTGGATGGACATTTTTACCTTCGATTTTTAAAACAGCGCCAGCTGCATTAAATGTTTCAAATTGTAATTCGCCAACAGGTCCACCGTCCATAGTGTAAGCAAAGTCAACGTCAAAATCTTTCACGTCAAACTTATCTGCACCAATTCCGATTTCTTCGTCTGGTCCAAAAGCAACCATAATTTTACCATGTTTGATTTCTGGATGTTCAATTAAGTATTCCATTGCTGTCATAATTTCAGCAATACCTGATTTATCATCAGCACCTAAAAGTGTAGTTCCATCTGTTGTAATTAAAGTTTGGCCTTTATAATTTTTAAGATTAGGGAAATCAGTTGTTGTTAATTTGAATTTTCCATCTTTATCTAAAGTGATATCTGATTCACCATCATAGTTTTCAACAAATTGAGGGTTAACACCTACTGCATTAAAATCAGCAGTATCCACGTGAGCAATAAAGCCCATGCTTCTTACATCTTTATCAGTATTACTTGGTAGAGTTGCGATTAAAAAACTATTTTTTTCATGGTAAACAACATCAGACATACCAATTTTTTCTAGTTCTTTTTTCAACTCCATTTGGAACGCAACTTGTGTTGGCGTTGATGGTGTTGCTGTGCTTGTTGCGTCAGAACGAGTTTCCGTTTTGACATAATCGATAAAACGAGGTACTAAATTTTTATACATGTGTCTCTCTCCTTTATTTAAATAAATTCAAATGGGTTTGTATTTGTTTCGCTTACAAAAAACGAAACGTCCCATTGATACTCTTGTTTCCAGTTGTTAAACATTTCGACAAATTTAAGCTTACAGGCTTCTTCTATGTAATGACCTGGATCAATTACGCTTAACTTATCTTCTATCATATCGTGTGCGGTGTGGTAATAAACGTCACCTGTAATATAAACATCTGCTTTTTTCTTAAGTGCGTCTTTATAAAATTTCTCACCACTACCGCCACAAATAGCAATTCTTTTAATTTCTTTATCTTTAGTATCAGTAATTAATCTCAAACCATCAAGATTAAACGTTTTCTTAACTTTAGAAGTAAAGTCCATTAATGACATCGATTCTTTCAAGTCACCAATTCGGCCGATACCATAGTCATCTGTCAAGTTGTCTAAAGTAAAAATGTCATAGGCAGGTTCTTCATAAGGATGAACCTTTTTAATAGCCTCTATAACTTCTTTTTCAATTAATTCTGAAAAAACAAATTCAATTTTATCTTCTTCAACTTGTTCTAATTCGTTTACTTCACCAAGGTAAGGATTGGCCTCATTAACTGGTTTAAAACGACCTGTTCCACTTGTTGTAAAGCTACAAGCTTCATAGTTATCACCAATTTTGCCAACACCTAACTTTTCAAGAGCATTTCTTAATAGTTGGCTATGACTTCTAGGTGTATAAATCACTAATTTTTTATAATTAAAGGAGTGGGTTTTGGTAATAAATTCTTCTCCCTTAACATCTAACATTTCTAAGAACCAATCATTTAGGCCAGGACTAACGATATCCATATTCGTATGAGCTGCGTAAACAGCAATGTCATGTTTTAATAAATCCGCATACATTTTTGTTTGAAAATCATCAGTCACTAAACGTTTAATTGGTCTAAAGATAGGCGGATGTTTTGCGACAATTAAGTCAATATTTTTTTCAATAGCTTCTTTGACAACTTCAGGTCGAACATCTAATGTCATCATCACTCGTTTGATTGGGCGATTTAAACTACCAATATGTAAACCGACTGGATCACCCTTTTCTGCTAAATAGAGTGGGCAATACATTTCAAGCCGATCGATAAATTCACGACCAGTTAAATTCATCCTATCACCTCTTTAATTAATGCTATTTTTTTATTAATCTCAGTTTGGTTTTTTGAAACATCTTGACTTGATTTTTCCAATTGCTTTGAGATATTTTCTAATTGTTTTAATTCATGACACCATTTATTTTTAAAAATATCATTAGGTTCATTTAATAATTTTGGTCCAAACATTAATTCTTTTTCAGACAAAATCTCGATTTCTTCTGCTTTTTTAGCAATAATGATTTCATATGTCTTCTCATTTTCTCTGACAATATCTTCTTCAATAATGATATAAGAATGATCCATTAACCAAGTTCGTAATGTTTTTTCACCTACATTTGGTTGAAGTAATAGTACTTCATTTCCAGATAAGCGATTGTTTTTGTATCCCCTATCAAGAATGTCTTTAATTAACGTCCCACCCATACCACAAATGCTAATGGCATCAACTTCATCCGCTAAGTTTAAAACATCTAATCCGTCGCCTTTTCGTACTTGGATTGATGAGGTAAGGTTTAATTCAGCAACTAAATTCTTAGCCGATTGGAAAGGTCCTTCGACAACTTCGCCAGCAATAGCTGACTTAATTCTTTTATTTAATACTAGATAAGCTGGTAAATAAGCATGGTCTGAACCAATATCTGCTAGAATAGATCCTTCTGGCACAAATTCTCCAACTCGGTGTAATCTTTTTGATAAGTGTGTGTAATCCATATATCTACCTTCCCATTGTTAATCTCACAAAACAATTATAACACTAAAAAAATCTTTTTAAATAACTTATTAAGAATAAAAAAGAGTTATCATAAAATGATAACCCTTTTCTCATCTACTTTTATTCTAAAAAGTCTTTTAATTGTTTTGAACGAGATGGATGTCTTAATTTTCTTAAAGCTTTTGCTTCAATTTGACGGATACGTTCTCTTGTAACACCAAACACTTTACCAACTTCTTCAAGTGTTCTTGTGCGTCCATCATCTAAACCAAAGCGTAGACGTAAAACATTTTCCTCACGATCTGTTAATGTATCTAAAACACTTTCTAATTGTTCTTTAAGTAATTCATAGGCAGCATGTTCAGCTGGGCTTGTTGCTTCTTGATCTTCAATGAAATCTCCTAAATGAGAATCATCTTCTTCACCAATTGGTGTTTCTAAAGACACAGGCTCTTGAGCAATCTTTAAGATTTCACGAACTTTCTCAGCTGGCAACTCCATTTCAGCACCAATTTCTTCTGGTGTCGGTTCTCTTCCTAAATCTTGAAGTAATTGACGTTGAATACGGATTAATTTGTTGATTGTTTCAACCATATGCACTGGAATACGAATCGTTCTAGCTTGATCGGCAATTGCACGAGTAATCGCTTGTCTGATCCACCATGTAGCGTAAGTTGAAAATTTAAATCCTTTTTCATGGTCAAATTTCTCTACAGCTTTCATTAATCCCATATTTCCTTCTTGGATTAAATCTAAGAACTGCATACCACGACCAACATAACGCTTAGCAATACTTACCACAAGTCTAAGGTTAGCTTCTGCTAATTCTTGTTTTGCTTCTGGATCTCCTTCTTTAATACGTAGAGCTAGAGCAACTTCTTCATCAGCAGTTAAAAGAGATACACGACCAATTTCTTTTAAATACATACGAACAGGGTCATTAATTTTAACACCTGCTGGTGCGATTAAATCTTCTTCTTCTGGTTTTTCTTTTTCTTGTTTTTTATTCGTTACCTTTAAACTTCTAGCACTAGGTTCACCATTTTCATCAACCACACTGATACCAGCGTCTTCGACTTTTTGGATTAAGTCATCCATATCGTCTGAATTAAGTTCAAATGGTGTTGCTAATTTATTGGTTAAATCGTCATAAAATACTGACCCTTTTAATTTATTTTCTTTTATAAACTTACTTAATTCTTTTTTGTACTCTGCTTGACTCTTCACTTGATTCTCTGACATAAAAGAAATCCCCCTTTTAAATTAAATAGCTTTTAACTCTCTTTGAAGTTGAATGATTTTAAGCGTTGCTTCTGCTTCCAACTCTTTGTTACCAATTTTGCCGGCTTCCCTTTGTTCAGCTACAAGAAGTTCAATTTGTTTTTTTAAACCAGCCTTTGAGATGACTAGTAAACAATCTTCTAGCTCTTGCTTACTGCTTTCTGAACTAAAGTTTTGCATTGTCACATTAATTAATGTGCTTTTTAAATGGTCTTCCTTGAGATAGTCTAAAAAGTCGGCTACTAAAATCTCTCCATTTGTAGCAATATAATTGGTCAAGTGCAAATATAATTCCTGGTACACATCATGAACAAAGAAAATCTCTTCTTTTAAAGATAAAAATTGATAAGCACTTCTTTCATTTAACACTCTGTATATAAGAGTCATTTCTGCTTTTTCAATTTGGTCGATTTTTTTTGTTTCATAGTGTTTTGGAATAACTAATTCTTTTTGATAAAAAGAATCAGATGTTACCTGTTGTTTGTAATGTTGCTTTTTAGTTCTTAATTCATTCTGTAAGGTGCTCTTTGATAAATTAAATTCCTCTGCTAATTGCGTGAGTGCTAAATCAGCCTCCACAATAGATGAAATATTAGAAACTTCCTGCAACAATTCATCTATGTACTCTAATTTATCAGCCTCTACTTGAATGTTTTTCCCACGTTTTAAGTATTCTTTTTTAAACTGAAAAACAGTGTCACGATTATTTTTTATTAGTTCTTTTAGAGAATCGTTTCCATATTTTTTTCGGTAATCATCAGGATCCATCTTGTCTGGTATAGAGACAATTTGTATGGACATGGTACTTTCTGAAGCGATTAAGTCAATTGCTCGATTAGTTGCCTCAATACCAGCATTGTCACCATCATAACTAATCAAACAATCTTCACTGACTTTTTCAAGTGCTCGAATTTGGTCAACAGTCAAACTAGTTCCCATCGAAGCAACACCATTTTTAACGCCAGACATCCAAGCTGATATCACATCCATAAAGCCTTCAAATAGAATAACTTCATTCTTTTTTCTGATTTCTGATCTGGCTTGATTAAAATTAAATAGTATAAAACGTTTATTGAATAATTCTGTTTCTGGACTGTTCAAATATTTAGGTTGATCAGTACTATCAAATGTTTCATCTTCAAGTATTCGTCCTGAAAAACCAATGATTTTCCCTTGATAATTGGTAATTGGAAACATGATTCGTTGATAAAAACGGTCTAACCAATCTCCATTATCCATCTGAAATAGTAGACCCGATTTTCGTAGTAGCTCTTCAGAGAAATTTTCTTTTTCTAATACTTTGGACAACAAGCTACGATCTCTTGGCGCAAAACCAATTTGGAAAGTTCGAATAACTTCTTCAGTTAACCCGCGATCCAATAAATACTGTAAAGCTTTTTCTCCAATTTGAGTATTCATCAAAATATGATGATACAATTCAGAGGTTTTTTCATGAATTTGAATCAATTGGTTTTCTTCTAAAACTTTTGGAGAAAGTGTCTGTGGTTTTGAATTTATTTCAAAAGATAAATTCAAATCAGACAACTCTGCAACCCGCTCTACAGACTCTGGGAATGAAAGACCTTCGATTTCTTGGACAAACGAAAAGACATTACCACCTTTGCCACATCCAAAGCAGTGAAAGATTTGTTTATCTTCCGCTACAGAAAAAGAAGGTGTCTTCTCATTATGAAACGGACACAAGCCTAAATAATTTTTTCCGGACTTTTTCAGTTGAACGTATTGACCTATCACGTCGACAATGTTGGTTTGTCTTCTAATGTTCTCTATTGTTTCTTGAGGGATTAATTGTGCCATTTCAGCTATACCTCCCCTCACTATTTTAAGTGACAAAAGTCGCACTGAACTCAGCGCGACTATATGACACAAATCTACAATTTATAGTATATCATAACTAAGAAAATATGCCAGTTTTTCAGCTTATTTTCATAAAATATTATCTAGCATGGTCTCTGACAATTAATTTGTCTAAAATAATTTTTCCAATTAAAGAAACAACTACTAAAACAATAAATACTGGTAGTGTCTCACTTGTCAGCATAGAAATCTCCAAAATGCCTTTGAAAAGCATTGCTGCTACATAAGTTCCAACTGTTGTCGTAACTGCTAGGAAAATTCTTAGTGGATTAAATGGCATACAAGCTTTTATAACAGCCATCGCACTAACTGCAATTAGCATATAGTACATTAAAGTAGTTATATCAATTGGTTGCCATCCATTAACTTGACCGTATATATAGATAAACGTGACATTCATAACAACAAGCATCGAATTAGGTAATGCCCTCTTTAATGCAGTAGGTAAAAATTTAGTTGTGACTTTTCGTTTATCGTTTTCAAATTGAAGGAAGAAAGTTGGATAACCTTCAATTGCCAAATCTAGTAAAGTAATTTGGATTGGAATAAATGGAAAGGCAACAGCTGTTAATGCACAGATTAGAGACAAGATCAGAGAATAGATCGTTTTGATAAAGAAGATACTAGCAACCTTTGTTACATTATTAACGACTCTTCGTCCTTCAAATAAAACATCTGGCAATGTTGTAAAATCTGAATTTAATAAAACAAGGTTTGCAATCTGTCTCGTTGCATTATCTCCTTCAGCCATAGCAATACTACAATCCGCTTCTTTTAATGCTAAAACATCGTTAACTCCATCACCTGTCATAGCAACAACATGACCTTGTTCTTTTAATTCTCTAACCAATATTTTTTTCTGTTGAGGCGACACACGACCAAATACATGATAATCATTTACAACGCCTCTAACTTCATCCTCAGTGGTTAATTCAGATAAGTCAATGTACTTTTCATATTGAGCTAATCCTGCTCTTCTTGCAACATTTGAAACTGTCACTGGATTATCTCCTGAAATTACTTTGATAGCAACTCCCTCATTTTTTAAATAAGCTAGAGTTTCATTGGCATTCTCTCGAATAGGGTCATCTATTTTTAGAATAGCTAGCGGTTTAAGAGTTGGTAAAATTTTATCATCAATCATCGGTTCGTTTGAAACACCAATCATTAAAACACGGTAACCTTCTTTTTGAGCAGACTCAATTTCAGTTGGTAAATCAGACTCTTTAAATAACCTTTCAGGAGCACCAAGAGCTATAGTTCCAATAGTTTCAAGAAACATGGCTCCCCATTTTCTTTCAGACGAAAAACTAATCACATGACTAGCTTCATAAGTTGTCTTTTCTGGGTAATGTTCTCTGATTGCTTGCATCGTAATATTATTGTCAGAAGAGGCTGCTAAATAGCTTCCCATCACATCTTCCATCATTTCTTCAAATGTATCATCTAACAAATCAACTTCTTGAACTTTCATTTTACCTTCAGTGATCGTTCCAGTTTTATCTAAACAAATAACATCCACATGGGCTAATGTTTCAACCGAATACATGTCTTGTACTAAAACTTCTTTTTTAGCTAACTTAGCGACTGCAGTTGCTAAAGCTATCATAATTAAGAGAACCATTCCTTTTGGTAGCATACCTAAAAGTGCAGCAGCTGAAGCGACAACGGAAGATTTTAATTCCCCACTTCCCCAAAAATAAGCTTCGAAAAACAAAATTAAACCTAGAGGAACAATGACATAACTAGTAAATTTAGCCACTAGTCTAATAGAAGACACTAGTTCTGAAGTAAAAGGCTTATGGACTTTAGCTTCATCAGCAATTTTAGTGGCGTAGTTATCTTTTCCAACATGTATAACTTGAGCTAAACATTGACCACTTGAAATAAAACTCCCAGATAAAAGAGTACTATCTTTATTTTTTACAATTAAATCAGATTCCCCAGTTAAAAGTGCCTCGTTTGCTTCAACCTGGCCAGATAAAACAATCATATCTGATGGGACTTGATCTCCTGCAACCAATTTTACGATGTCATCTAAAACAATCTCTTCAGAAGCAATGCTAATTTCTGAACTATTTCTAACGACTATTGATTTATCTTCATTGATAATTGATAATTTAGCCACTAAATTTCTTGCCCGAATTTCTTGAATAATCCCAATAGTGATATTAATTAAAATAATCACCATAAAAAACAAATTACTAAAAGCTCCTACTAAAGCAAGACAAATCCCAATAATTAAATTGAGCAAATTGAATAAAGTAAAAATGTTATCTTTAAAAATATCTTTTGTTGACTTTGATACATCTTCGTCGTAATTATTCTGTTTGTTTTGACTTATTCGCAGATTAACTTCTTCTGTTGTTAATCCTGTTATATTTTCTTTCATAAAACTAAAATCATTCCTTTATTATCAAAATACTGACTATCCAAACTATTATACTCGTTATCTTTATTTTTTAAAATAAGATATTTAAAATTTATTAATTTTTTAAAATAAAAAGAGGTTAGGCTTTTAACCTAAACCTCTTTTATTAGGATGGATTAATCTTCACTTTTTCCTCGTTCAACTTTACCTGGCTGATCAGCGTTTGCTCCGTTACTAATACCAAATGTTAAGTAAGTGTTAGATGGAATATATTGATTATACACACTCATCTTAACAATAGTTCCCTTTTCTTGATCAGAATCAATATAGTAAATATCATATGTGATATTAGCTCCCTTAGAGTTAAAATCTTCATAAATTAACTTAGGAAGATCTCCTTCTAATTGACCAAAGTAAGATTTAATATATGGTTGACCTGCAGAATAAACTAACTTAACTGCTTTACTATCTTTTCCAGTTAGTTTAGTTCCTGCTGGGACAGATTGAGAAATTATTTTTCCAAACGGAACAGAATCAGAGAACAGTTGTTGTACACTGGCTTCCATCCCTTCAACTGCAGCACCTGCTGTTTCAACAGAATAATCACCATAGTTAGGAACTATTATTGCTTTACCAACAGAAATTTTGACACTCATTTTGTCGTGTTTAGCTAGCTTTTTATTTTTCTCAATGCTTTGAGAAATAACTTTTCCTTCTTCAATCTTTTCAGAATCTTCATCCTCATATTTTACAGAGATACTATTTTTATCTGCCCATTCTTGGACATCACTCTTTGTTTTTCCAGAAAAGTTTGGAACAGAGATATTCTTCTCAAAAACTTCTTTTCCTTTTGAGTAATAAACATTTGCAAGATCACGACGACGATAGATATCTGCCGTTACTTCTTTGTCATTGAATTCGATTCGAATAAACTTACCTTTTTCAACTTTGTCACTATACTCAGTAATTAAATTTAAATTTTCGGCTTTATTTTTCTCAATAAACTGCTCGGACTCTCCTTGAGAAAGTTTTTTAAAATCAGGTAATTTGATAACTTCTTCTGGGTCTGGTCCCTCACTAACAGTAAATTTCAGTGTGCTTCCTTTTTTTACGTTTTTACCAGAAGCTACCTCTTGTTTCATAATGTTATTTGTTGCCTCTTTCAATGAAAAACTTGGTTTAGCGTCTACTTCCATACGATTCTCATTAGCCCATTTTCTAACATCAACAATTGTTTTGCCATCAAAATTAGGCATCTTAACGTGAGTACTATTATAATAAATAAAGTAACCAACTAGTAAGACAATAGCGCTTGTAACACCTATAACAATCTTTTTAGTTCTTTGCTTCTTCTGATACTCAGGATCAATTTCGATTTCATGAAGTTCATCAGAAGGACTATTTTCTGTATTCAATCTAGTTTCCGTAATTGGTGTGCTAGTTAAAATATCTTCTAAACTTTGATCAATGTGAGTTTCTACAAGTTGAGGATTATCAAACCTTTCTTCCTCTCTTGCTTCAAACTGTTCCTGACTAACATACTTTCTTTTTCGTTTTCTTTTTTTTAGTGTCGGTTCAACCTCACTAAGTTCTGTTTTTTCAACCTGAGGCTCTTTTTTTACTTCAGGTTCTTTTTTATTTTCTGTTACTTTTTTCTTTTTCGACATTGTATCTTTATAATTGTCGTTTGAGAAATTGGATAAAAAATCACTCATATTCCTTCAAAACTCCTTTTTTAAGCAAAAATGCTTTGTCGGATTGTTGGGCGATTTCTTGAGAGTGAGTGACAACAATAACACATTTATTATGCTCATGAGCTAATAGTTTAAAAATCTCAACGATTTCTTGTTCCATCTCTTCATCAAGGTTACCTGTCGGCTCATCTGCTAAAATAATATCAACGTTTGTTGCAAGAGCTCTTGCAATTGCGACACGTTGTTGTTCTCCACCAGATAGACGATTAACAACTCGACTTGCTTTATCTTTACCAATACCAATATAGTCTAACAGATTATAAGCAACTTTTGTATAGTCTTCTGGTAATTCGTTATCAGTAATTGACATTGGAACTAAAACATTTTCAACACCTGTTAAATAAGGAATCAAATTATAGTGTTGAAAAATGATACTAATATCATTTCTACGATAATTTTCAAATCCAATTTGACTTATATTTTTATTATTATAATAAATACTCCCTTTTTTAGGCGTATCTAACCCTCCTAATAATGATAAAAGAGTCGTTTTTCCAGAACCTGACTGGCCTACAATAGTATAAAAAGTTCCTGTATCAAAATCAACATTCGTATTTTTTAAGATATAGCGCAACTTATCGCCGTCTTGATAAAAATAATCTAGTTTTCTTGCTTTTAATATTGCCATGAATGTTCTCCTCCTTACATCATTATTTTTTTCGGATTAAGCCGCATTATATAAACTAATGGAGCGACTGTTGAAACTAAAATAACTCCAAGCCCTACTACATAAAATAATAAAATATATTTAACGTTAAGAGATATCTGATAAGCTTCAATAACATCTTCTTCTGAGACATTATTATTCGTCAACTGAGATAGTTCATAATCAAGTTGAAAATCCGCGCTATTATTATTAGTTTGTTCCACTTTTTGAGTTTGGATAAGTGAATTAGAAAAGCCTTTAGCTAACATATTACCAGTGAAAACTGAAATTGTAATAGCAATGATAGCTACTGTCACAACTTCTAAAACAATTTGACCTACCACACGAGTTCTTTTTTCTCCAAGAGCAAGATAAATACCCAATTCATGTTTTCTATCACGTAAAAATAGGATAGTCACTAGAGTGATAATCAAAATAGAAGCCAAAATTGAAATAATTAAAACAAGTTTTGAAATTTTAGCCATTCCTTTAACTGGTCCTGCTACTTGTTCGTATTGATCGGTAGAAAGAATAACTCGACTATATTTTAATTTCTCTTGCTCTAAAATTTGAGTAGCTTTTACTTTAAAATCTTCTGCCATTTCAGGTTTCTTTAAAATATACTTAGCACTACTAAAGTCAGTTTCAATTGATTTTAGTAGTTTTTCTTTAGTCATATTTTCTCCAAAATTCGCTGGAAACTCTTCGAATGTTTTTAGTTGGATTGTTTTATTAAATTCTTGTACAAATTTATTAGGAGTATAAATAACATTTGCTCGCTCAGTGTAAGTCATTTGAGCCATCATTTGATCATCTTTACTTTTTTGCTTAGATCCTTTATCAGCCTGTAAAACTTTGAACGTACCAATTACTTCTACTTGAAAGTCTTTTTTCACTTTCTTAGTATCCTTCGACTCATCCGAATCAGAATTATCTGGGTTCATCATATTACTTTGGTCCTCAATAACTGCATCAATCGTCATTTTATCGCCAACACGCAAATTATTTTCTTTAGCAAATTCATCCGAAATTAGTGCAACTGATTTACCTTTATTAACTTCATCTTTTTCAAAAACACGTCCATCTGTTAATGAAATAATATTATTTTTTATATCAAATACTTCATTATAATTAACACCTTTTATGTTAACCCAATTCATTCCTGGACCATATTGAAAATTCTCATCTTTCATTTCGATCATTTTAAGTTTCTCAGTACTCGTTCCACTACTTAATGAATAATCATAATATTTTACTTCTGGTAACTCCCCAATTTCTTTTAACGTTTTTGTGGTTGGTGAGTTATCTTTGAATACATCAAAGTTATCATCCCCACTTTGCTCTTGATCTTGGCTCATTTTTTCATAATCCTCAGAAATAGTTGCAACTGCTCCAAGCTTTGTTTTTATTGTATCTTCCACACTCTTAGTTCCTTGATCAATGGCAATTGCTCCAGCCATTACATTTCCAAGAATAAAAATAACTGCAAATAAAATTAATGATTTCCCTTTTCTTCTTGTAACGCTAGCCATAGCCCTTTTAAAAAAGTTCATTTTGTTCACTCCTTTTTTTCTTATTCTTTTCTTAATAATATTTTAACATTCTTTTAAAATATGTGCATCATTAATCAAAAAAAGGATAACAGAATGTTCAAATATCCTGTTATCCTTTTTCTTTAATTAGCTTTATTTTTACTTAACAATTAGTTTATCAAGACTTGCAAAAGATAACGCCATTTGCGCTATTTCTCTTAATTGAACCAAACGATTATTTCTAACTTTTTCATCATCTACCATAACCATTGTATTTTCAAAGTAGGCTTCAATCAGAGGGTTAAGGCTTTTCAGCGCATCAAAGTTTTCAGTTAATGTCAACGTTGAAGCTTTGTCTTTTATTTCATTAAAAGCCTCGTATAAGTTTTTCTCTGATTCATTTTCAAATAATGCCTCATCAACTACTAAACTACCAGTAGCATCTGCTTTACTTGCTAAATTGATAACACGAGTTAATGATTCCACACTTGGTTTAAAATCATTTTTTGTCGCATTAGCTTTTAAAATTTCAGCTACTTCAAACATTTGACTTAAATCATCTTGACGACTTTCAATAACCGCTTCAATAATATCGTGACGGATATTTTTGCCGTTAAACCATTGTTTCATTCTACCCATTAAGAAAGTATGGATGGATTGATTTGTTTCTTCTAAATGTAAACCAAATTTTTCTTCATTTTTATTAATCATTGTTTCAATTTCATGATGTAAGTTTTCAACTGGGAATGTCCAGCCTTTAGATTCAATGATTCGAATAATACCATAAGCTTGTCTTCTTAATGCATACGGATCATTTGAGCCTTTTGGCGTTAAGCCTACAGAGAAGAAAGTAATTAATGTATCAATTTTCTCCGAAATAGCTAAAACAGCACCGATATTACTTTCAGGTAAATCACTATCACTTGACTTAGGTAAATAATGTTCTCTAATGGCTTGAGCAACTTCTTTCTTTTCACCATGAAGTAACGCATATTTTTCGCCAATGATTCCTTGTAATTCAGGGAATTCATCTACCATTAGTGTTACTAAGTCAAATTTATAAATTTGACTTGCTCGATCTAAATCAGCTAATTCAGCATCTGTAAGTCCAACATGTTTTCCAATAACTTTTGAAATAGCATTTACTCGTTGCATTTTCTCGAACATTGAGCCTATTTTTTCATGGAAAGTAACATTTTTTAATTTTTCAACATACGAATCGATTGATCCTTTAACATCTTCTTGATAGAAAAATTCAGCATCTTCTAATCTTGCTTTTAACACCTTAGCGTTTCCTTTAGCAACATTTTCGATAAACTCTTCATTACCATTTCTTACACCTATAAAATGGTTCAACAAATCGTTATTTTGACTTAATACTTCAAAATAACGTTGATGTTCTTTCATTGAAGTAATTAAAATTTCTGATGGAACATTCAAATACTGCTCTTCGAAATCACCAATAAATGCTGTCGGATACTCAACAAGATTGTTAACTTCTTCTAAAAGATTGTCATCAATCGGAATAATCCAACTGTTTGCTCTTTCGATTTCTTTGATCTGGTTAATAATTGTTTCTTTACGTTTTTCTGCATCAACCATAACAAATTCTTTTTCTAAAGCCATTTCGTAGTCTTTAGCATGAGCAATCTCTGTTTCTTTTCCTAAGAAGCGATGACCTCTTGATATTCTACCACTTGCGACATTAAATAAAGTCATTGGAATAACAGCATCATCTAACAAACTAACTAACCAATGAACAGGTCTAATAAATTTATAGTCATAATTAGCCCAATGCATTGATACAGGGAATGTCATTTGTTTAACTACCTCAGGTAAGGTACTTAAAACTTCTTCAGCTAACTTACCTTCAATGAATTTATTAACAAAAACATATTCTTCTCCATTGAAATCCTCAAAGAACAAATCATCTGAAGAAGCTTTTTGACCGCGAGCAAATCCAAGAGCGGCTTTACTCCACTCACCTTCTTTATCAAGAGCAATTCTTTTAGCAGGTCCTTTAGCTTTTTCTTCAATGTTTGTTTGCTTATCAGCTAATTCATTTACTCGAATAGCTAATCTTCTTGGTGTTGAAAAAGATTCAATCGAAGTAAATTCTAAACGATTTTCATTTAAGAACGTAGTTACCTTTTCAACAAGCTGATTAATGCTTGGTGTAACAATATGTGCTGGTATTTCTTCTAAACCAATCTCCATTAAAAATTGTTTTGTCATCTTATTGTTCCTCCTTTAAATCTTTCAATAGAGGGAAGCCAAGTTTTTCTCTTTCTTCTACAAAAGTTTTAGCTAACTCACGAGCCATATTTCTAATACGAGCTAAATAGCCAGCTCTTTCGGTTACTGAAACAGCTCCTCTTGCATCAAGCAAGTTAAATGTGTGACTACATTTTAAAACAAAATCATACGCAGGATGAACCAATTGTTTTTCGATACAACGTTTAGCTTCTGCTTCATAAGTATTAAATAAATTAAGTAACATATCTTGATCACTTGTTTCAAATGAATAAACTGAATGTTCAAATTCTGGTTGAACAAAAATTTCACCATATTTAACTCCATTAGTCCATTCCAAGTCATAAACACTATCAACTTCTTGAATGTATGAAGCCAAACGTTCAATTCCATATGTAATTTCAGAGGTTACAGGTTTACACTCTAAACCACCAACTTGTTGGAAATAAGTAAACTGAGTTATTTCCATACCATCTAACCAAACTTCCCAGCCTAATCCGGCACAACCCATAGAAGGATTTTCCCAGTTATCTTCTACAAAACGAATATCATGTTGTAGTGGATCAATCCCTAGCAATTTCAAGCTTTCTAAATACAATTCTTGGATATTTTGTGGTGAAGGTTTCATCACAACTTGAAATTGATGATGTTGATACAAACGATTTGGGTTATCACCATAACGACCATCTGCTGGTCTTCTTGAAGGTTCAACGTAAGCAGCATTCCAAGGTTCTGGCCCAATTGCTCTTAAAAAAGTATACGGACTCATTGTTCCGGCTCCCTTTTCAGTATCATAAGATTGCATTAACATACAGCCTTGATCAGACCAATACTTTTGCAGCGTCAAAATCATTTCTTGAACGGTTAATTTGTGACTCATTTTTCTTCCTCCTTTAAAATACAAAAAGTCCCTATGTTTGACTTTTATCAAACATAGGGACGATAATTTATCGCGGTTCCACCCTACTTCCAATAGTACCTATTGGCAGCTTCTTTAATTACTCCAGAGTGCCTTCAAAAATAATCCTCTTTATATTTGGCTCTCACTAACCCAAATTCGCTAAACAGATTCTTTATTTTTTACTTAGTTCTTTCAACGTAATGATTATATTATTAAGTACATATTAATCCTTGTCTTATTATTTGTCAATAAGGGAACGACTAATTTTCCTTCTTTAGTAAGTTTTCCCAATTTTTCATTTCATCTATAAATTTTTTACTTTTCAAATGAATCCCTACATATTCGCTATATAAATCATCTAAAACAAGTCGAATAGCTTGTTTTGTTTCCGGTTTTAAATTAATTTGATTGATTTGAGAATAGCGAATATTAGAAAAAATTCGTAAAAAATGAATCGCTGTTGGATTGAAATGAGACCGTCTCTCATCCATATGAAAATGCTGCTCACACAGTAACCCATGATATTGATAAGAAAAATCAAACTTCCCTTTTTGATTAGCGCATATAGAGCAACTTTGCCAATTTAGCTTTATCCCAAAACGCTCTAACAATTGGATTTCAAAAATATTGGTAATAATCTCAGGATCATAAGATTTATTTAATAGATCTAAAGCTTGATTTGTAAAGCCATAAAGTTGTGGATCATATATATTATCTTCAATCGCTGCATCCACTAAATTTAATATATAAGTTCCATAAGCTGAAATAAAAATATCTTTTTGAATTTCTTCCAGTGGTTCAATTTCTTTTACGTTATTTAAAAAAGAGAGACCTTCATCTTTCATATCTGCTATGTAAGTTGCCTTGGTAAAAGGTTGAATAGCTGCTGTTAAAGGATTATTTTTTCGATTAGCTCCTTTAACAAAAAACATTTTCTTTCCCCTTGACTCTGTAAATAATTTAACTAATCGATCTTTTTCTCGGTAATTTTTTGAAAATAAAACCAAGCCTTTTATTTCTTCTTGATGTTTCACTGAGTAATTCCCCCTTTCAAAAGAAAAAGGAAGATGCCACCACTTGAGTTATACTCTCAAAAAGTAGACATCTTGCTTGTTATGATTCGACTTAATAATCCATTTCTCGGTAGCCAAAGTTTTGTAAATCTTTTTGTTTATCGCGCCAATTTTTTTGTACTTTTACCCAAAGCTCTAAATAAACTTTATTCCCTAAAAGATTTTCAATATCTTTACGGCTCTTAACACCAATGTTTTTCAACATTTTCCCGCCCTTACCGATAATAATTCCTTTTTGACTATCACGCTCTACAATAATCGTTGCTTGAATATGAATCTTGTCAAACTCATCTCGTTTCATACTTTCTGTAATAACCGCAATTGAATGAGGTACTTCTTGTTCTGTTAAATGAAGTACTTTCTCTCTAATTAATTCAGAAACGATAAAATACTCAGGATGATCTGTTACTTGGTCTTCAGGATAAAATTGAGGACCTTCAGGTAGATCATCTACTAAAGTTGATAATAACGTTTCAACATTGTTACCTTCTGTAGCTGAGATTGGAATAATTTCTGTAAAATCAAACTCGTTACGATAGTCTTCGATAATTGGTAACAATTGATCTGGATGTACCGTATCAATTTTATTAATGATTAAGTAGACAGGCGCTTTCGCATTTTTTAAACGTTCAATAATAAAATCATCGCCACGACCTCTGGGCTGATCAGCACTAACCATAAATAATACAGCATCAACTTCTCGAATAGCACTGTAGGCTGTTTCAACCATAAAATCACCTAATTTAGTTTTAGGTTTATGGATACCAGGCGTATCAATGAATACAATTTGTTCATTTTTAGTGGTGTAAACACCTTGAATTTTATTACGTGTTGTTTGTGCTTTATCACTCATGATAGCAATCTTCTGAGCAACAATTCTATTTAATAATGTTGATTTCCCAACATTCGGACGTCCTATGATAGCAACAAATCCTGATTTAAATCCTTCTTTATACATTCTATTCCTCCGTTTAAAAAATTAACTGCCATATTCTCGGCAAAAAGATGATAGCTCCAATAATACAAGCAGATAACGCTGTTAATAAAACGGCTCCTGCGGCCATATCCTTTACCTTTTTCGCTAACTCATGGTACTTGTAATCAGTCACTAAGTCAACTAAATTTTCAAAGCAAGTATTCATTATTTCTGTGATTAATACTAAAAAAATAGAAAAGATAATAAAGCCCCATTCTATTATTGAAATCTTGAATAAAAAACTCATTAATACAGCTAATACACTAAAAGAAACATGATATTTCATGTTTCTTTCTTCTTGCATAACTGTCTTTATTCCAAATAAAGCATGACTAAATGATTCTAAAAATGTTTTATTTTTAGTAATTTTATTCTTATCTTTTAAGTCCATAATCATCTAATATCTTTCTTTGTAAATCAAACATCTCTTTTTCATCTGCCTCATTCATATGGTCAAAACCATTTAAATGTAAAAATCCATGGACTACTAAAAAGCCAAGCTCTCTTTCAAATGAGTGATTAAATTCTTCTGCCTGTTCAGTTATTTTTTCAACAGAAACGATAATGTCACCAATATTTCTTGGAATATCAAATCCTTCCATAATAACTGGCATTTCATCGTCTCCTTCATCTTCTAAAGCGAAACTGATGACATCTGTTGGTGCATTTTTATCTCGATATCTTCGGTTAATTTCATGAATTTCTTCGTTATTTACAAAAGTAACTGACATTTCAGTATCATCAGTCATCTCTAAAATAGGCTCTTTAGAAGCAAATTCAATAATATCACTTGTTAATTCAAGTTGTTCTGTTGTTAATTCTTTTGTTTTATCAACAATTGTAATATCCATGGTTAAACTTTTCTTCCTTCCTGCTCTTGCTTCATCTTTTCTGCTTCTGATTTCATCTTAGGATACTTAATACGAGAATGGAATGTACTACATAAACCATCCACGATTGATTTTTCCACTAAAGCAATTTCATCTAAGGTTAACCCCGATTCATTTAATTGTCCATCTTCAAGTCTTGAACGAATTAAATTATGGACAAATTCAGCAATTTTTGCATTGGTTGGATGATCCATAGCCCTAACCGCTGCTTCTGCACTATCTGCAATATTAATGACACCAGCTTCTCTTGATTGAGGTTTAGGACCAGGGTATCTAAATGTTTCTTCTTGTGTCTCTTCATTTCTTTCTTTTTCTTTAATATAGAAATATTTCATAAGTGTTGTTCCATGATGCTGCTGGCAGACATCAATAACAAATTGTGGCATGTTAGCCTCTTCTAAAATTTTGACACCTTCTGTTACGTGTGAAAAGATAATTTCTTTACTATCAGACGGTAGCAAGAAATTGTGTGGGTTTTCCGCTCCATCAGGTAAATTCTCAACAAAGAAGTTAGCATGTTTAATCTTACCAATATCATGGTAATAGCAAGCAACACGTGTTAATAAGGAACGACCACCAATTTCAGCAACAGCGTTAGCACTGAGACTAGCCACCATCATACTATGATGATAAGTTCCTGGTGCTTCTTGTAACAGGCGTTTAAGTAGTGGTTGATTTGGATTACTTAACTCATTCAAAACAATCACACTATCATCATTCAACATTAATTCAATATATGGATGTAGTCCAATTGAAAGGATGAATGAGAAAATACCACTGGCTGAAGCAATAAACAAACTGGTTAACGTTTTACTATCACCAAAATCAAGACCTTGGTAAGCTGTTAAGATAGCAATAAACAGAACAGGCACAATAATCAGCAAGAAGAAAGCTGATTTGATTTGAGACTCAATTCGTCTTTTTACTAAAAACGTAGCAATACAACCAGTAAATGCATAATAAAGGGTAATAACGAGTAAACTCGTTGTTCCTGCTAAATTATAAAAAATAAAGATTGAAAAAATCGACTGGAACATGGCAACTAAAAGCCCCCATTTTCGGTTCATAAACATTGTCAAAATAACCGGAACAAATGCTGCTGGGAACAGAAGTGCCACATTACTAAACGTATCTTTTTGGAAAAGATACAGCAACTTCATAAAGAAAATTGCCACTAAAATACTGCAAGCATAAAATAGAATATTCTTAATTTTATCCTTAGAATTATCTTGTGTTTTAGTTATATAAATAATTAAACTGATTTGTAAAATTAACGTCAGTATAAGAGCTAGCATTGGAAAAACAGATGTTGATTGATTCGTTAAACCAAGCACTTTAATTTTTTCCATTGCTTTGGCGTCTATTTGTTCACCTTCTCTAACGATGATTTCACCTTGATAAATCATCACAGGTTGAACATTATTTTTCGCATTTTCTTTTAATTGTTCAGTTACTTTTTCATTAGCAATTTCATTAACAACAATTGACTTGTCAATAATTGTATTGATTGCTTGTCTCATCGATGTTGTAATATCAACGTATTGTAATCTTTCTTTAGCTGTTTGTTTTTCAACTTGTAAAGTCGAATTTCTTATTTTTTTATTCATCACTTCATCAACAACAGTTAAACTTTGTTCTCTAACGCGTTTTAACTCGTCAGCAGAGAATGAAAATAGTTGCTCGTAAAATGAATCTGGATAAGATTGAAAATAAGTTAAATCATTTGGGTTTAGTTTCTCGAATTGAGATTTTAACATCGGGATTCTTTCTTCCACACTTATTTCATTGACTGTTTTCTTATCTTTCGCCTTATCAAGTTCATCATTGTATTTCTTTTCTGCCTCAGCATTTGTTTTTTGTATCATATCAAATAATGAAGTAACTAAATTAACTTGATTTTTAGCTTTATTCGCATCATAAGTATATTCTGGTGGAACACTCTCTTTGGCTAATTGTTGCTTATCTTCAGTTTCTTTTTTATTTTCGATTGTTTTGTTAGCACGTATTGTTTCCTCAGCTAACTGGCCTTCTTTAAAAACTTGTTGCTTTTGGTGAATGCTTCCACTCATTAAAAAGAATAATAATAAAGATAAAACAACTAATACAAGAGGAAGAAATTTCTTCCCTAGCTTTTCTTGTATCTCCTTAAAATTAACTTTCATGTTTATCCTCCTTTACTAAGGAATCATTAACTAATCGTTTGAATAAGCTTTAATAATGTCAGCAACAACAGGGTGACGAACAACATCTGTTGTTGAGAATTCAACAAACTTAATTTTTTTAATATCTTGTAAAATGGTCTGAGCATGCACTAATCCACTAGTGACTCCCTTTGGTAAATCGATCTGGGTTTGGTCACCATTAATAATCATTTTTGATTGATTACCTAACCTAGTTAAGAACATCTTCATTTGAGATTTTGTCGTATTTTGAGCCTCATCAAGAATAACAAACGCTTCTTCAAGTGTTCGACCTCTCATATAGGCCAGAGGAGCAATTTCAATGACGCCACGTTCCATCAAACGATTTGTATGCTCCATTCCTAAAATTTGATACAACGCATCATAAATAGGTCTTAGATAAGGATTAACCTTTTCTTGTAAGTCTCCAGGTAAAAAACCTAAACTTTCTCCTGCTTCTACTGCCGGCCTCGTTAAAATAATTTTTTCAACCTCACCATTTTTAAGTGCAGATACTGCTAAGCAGACAGCTAAAAAAGTCTTTCCCGTTCCTGCCGGTCCAATTCCAAAAACAACATCATTTCTTTTAACAGCTTCGACATAATTTTTTTGACCTGTGTTTTTAACACGAATTGGATTTCCTTTTGAGTCTTTAATAATGGTTTTTTCATACAGTGATAAAAAACTATCTAATTCACCTTTTTTAGCCATTTGAATAGCTGTAACAACATCTGTTGAATTAATTTTATGACTGCGCAAAACTAATTTTTGTAAATTTTTTAATATTTCGTGAGCATAAGTAGCGTTTGGTTCTTCACCAGAAATACGTACAATCTCACCACGACTTGATATTGTGACATTTAAATAATCTTCTAAAATAGTTAGATGTTTATCATGAGCCCCAAAGATCTCATTTGCATCTACCTGATCATTTAAAACAATATCAATTGATTTTTCATCTATATTTGTCAAATAACGTACAGCTCCTTTAATAATCTATCACTAGTAAATAATACCACAAATATTGAATATGAAAAAGAGATGTCAAAAAATACAAAAAAATAAGCAGCAAGTTTTCACCTGCTACTTATTATGGATTTAAGATATTAACTCTTTAACAAGGGCATTAATTTTTTGTCCATCGGCTTTTCCTTTTGTTTTTGGCATAACCACACCCATTACTTTCCCAAAATCTTTCATTGACGTTGCATCAACAGAAGCAATGGCTTCTGTAATGATACTTTTTAACTCTTCATCTGAAAGTTGTTCGGGTAAATAACGAGCAACAATAGAAATTCCGAAGCTTGCTTGCTCAACCAAGTCACTACGACCTGCTTTTTCAAATTCACTCAGAGATTCCTTGCGTTGTTTCATCTCACGAGAAACTAACGTCAATTCTTCGTCAGGAGACAAATCCTCTCCCTTATTAATTTGTTCGTTCTGGATTGAAGTCTTAATCATTCTTAAAATAGCTAAGGCTTCTTTGTCCTTACTTTTCATCGCTACTTTGATATCATCATTTAACGTTTCTAAAAGTGACATAATATCATCAGATCCATTCGTTGAAGATTAGTATTTTTTACGTTTTCTTGCAGCTTCAGACTTTTTCTTACGCTTAACACTTGGTTTTTCGTAAAATTCACGTTTACGATACTCTTGTAAAGTACCAGTTTTTGAAACGGAACGTTTGAAGCGACGAAGAGCGTCATCTAATGATTCGTTTTTACGAACAACAGTTTTTGACATATGAATCCCTCCCTCCAAACTTTTTGGTAACCGTTTTTCATATATTGTAATAAACAAAAAACCGTTCGTTATATATTATAACCAAAGTCGTTTTTTCAGTCAACTACGAGTTTCACTTTTTTAAACATTTTTGGCATTTTCCTAAAATTTCAAAGCGATGACTCTCGATTTTACAATCTGGAAGTTGTTCACTGAAAAAATCCATTGGGCACAAATTAATTTCTTTAGTCCAACCACAGCTCGTACATATAAAATGATGATGATGGTGGCTATGATCATGATTACTGGATACATCACAGTGAAATCTGAATTTTTTTTCACCCATTAATTCTGTTTCTTCCAATAAATCCATTTTTGTGAAATCTCGTAAGTTTCGATAGATTGTGTCATAACTAATACCTTGATATTGTTTATTCATAAAGTCAAAAACTTCAATTGCACCAACGTATCTATTTTCTTCAATTAAGAAAAGAAGAATTTCTTCTCTTTTTTTCGTATATTTGTATCCATTTTCTTTAATAATCTTTATGGCATTATCTAATTGGTGTTTCACTGCTATCACCTCACTTAATTAATTACGGTAATACTATTATATGATATAATGTTTCATATGTAAAAAGATAGAAAGGAAGTTATTAATGGCAAATAAAAACATTTATATGTATATCATCTCTGACTCTGCTGGAGAGACTGCCTCAAAACTAGCACAAGCTTCAATCGCTCAGTATGAACAACTAGACATCGAATGTCATCTAATGAAACGAACTTTTATATATGAAAAGAGTGATCTAATGATCGCTCTTGAAGAAGCAAAGCTAGTCAACGCCATCGTGATTCAAACGTTAATTTCAGAAGAACTTGTTAAAATTTCAAATGAATTCTGCCAAGAAAACAATCTCTTTTACTTTGATGCCCTATCCCCAGTGGTAGACGAGATTTCACAAAGAACAGGGGTTGAACCAACTCGCGTTCCTGGAGCCCTTCATTTTTTAAATGAAAATTACTTTGAGAGAATTAATGCAATGGAGTTTGCTGTTAAATATGATGATGGAAAAGACCCACGAGGTTTCTTAGAAGCCGATATCCTATTACTCGGTGTTTCAAGAACGTCTAAAACGCCTCTTAGTTTATTTTTAGCCAATAAGAATTTAAAAGTCGCCAATCTGCCATTAATTCCTGAAGCCCATATTCCTTCTCAAATATGGGAAGTTGACCCTAAAAAAATTGTTGGGTTAACAAATGATCCTAAAATCCTTAATGCGATTAGAGAAGAAAGAATGCGTTCGTATGGTTTGAGTCCAAATACAGCTTATTCAGACATCAGTAAAATCAAAGAAGAATTGAAATTTGCTGACGATTTATATAAAAAAATCGGTTGCTTAATTATTAATGTAGCTCAACGCTCAATTGAAGAAACAGCTTCTATTATCCTAAGTGAACTTGGTTTAGAAGACCATAGCTATTTTAGTTAATTTATCTTCTCAAAAAGAAGAGCTTTAGAATTTTTTCTAAGGCTCTTTTTTTATTATTTAATTGTTATCATATATTGTCCAGTGAATACTTCACCTTTTAATAAATGATTCATTCCCATTTTTTCTTCAATATTTCCGGTTGCATCAGTTGTATCAGCAATACCTGCCCAAGGCTCGATACAAACAAATGGAGCCTCTTTTTCGTAAGGTGACCAAATGCCAACAAAAGGTAAATTTTCATAGAATAAAGTTATTCCATGTTTAGTTTTGTCAGAAAGAATTGAAAAAGCATTTTCACCTTTTGTTTCTAAAATCATTGCGTCATTTTTAAAAAGCTCTCTATTAAGTTGAATGGATGTATTGGTCTGAGCCAATGTTTTTTCTTCTAAATTAACATATGGACCTTTTAAAGGCAGTAAAAACCTTGATTTAGATGGTGCAAAGTGAACGTAGTAAGAGCCAAATTTAGTATCTTCCACGAGTGGCACATTAAATGCTGGGTGTCCACCAATCCCAAAATACATTTCATCTGATTGCGTCGTCACTTCATAGCCAACAGTTAAACTTTTCTCGTTTAAGTCGTAACGAATTCGTAACTCAAATTCAAATGGGTAAACCTCTAATGTTTCCGCATCACTTGTTAGTAAGAATACGGCTGTTGAATCAGTTGTTTCTTCTAAAATAAACGTTTTATCTCTAGCAAAGCCATGCTGGCTCATAGGATAAGACTTACCTTGATAGGAATAGGTATCATTTTTTAATCTACCAACAAATGGAAACAAAACAGGTGCCTGTCTTCCCCAAAATTCAGGATCACCTTTCCAAATATACTCTAAATTTTCTTCTTTTAAAATAAAGCTGGATACTTCTGCTCCTTCTTCATTTATGACAACGCGAGTCATTTCATTTTCCAAAACAGCTGCCATAATGGACCTCCTTTAAATTAACGTCTCTTTTTTTAATTCTTCTTTAAAAAGTTGATTAATTATTTTGATGTATGTCCCCTTCATCCCAAGTGATCTTGTTTCAATAATTCCTGCTGACTCTAATTTTCTTAGAGCATTAACAATTACTGATCTTGTTATACCAATTTTATCGGCAATTGTTGAAGCAGTCAATCGGCCTTCATTTCCATCAAGCTCATTAAAAATAGCTTTCACTGCTTTTAGTTCACTATACGAAAGTGTCCCAATTGCCATTTTTACATTAGTCGAATCTCTAACTTCTTTTTCAATTTCTCTTGATTGTTGATAAAGAATTTGCATCCCCACAACAGTTGCTCCGTACTCCGCTAAGACTAGATCATTTGAATTAAAGCTTTTTCCTATTCGCCCTAAAATAATCGTACCTAGACGCTCTCCTGCCCCAAAAATAGGGACAACAGTTGTATACCCTTCTAAAACATCAGATTCTTCTCTTAATTCGATAGGAAAAATAGTCATTTCGTCTTCAATACTAATATTCTCTTTCGTTTTTTCAAGATATGAAATACTTTGAATGTATTTTTTTGGAAATTGTTGTTCTAACAACATATTTTTTAGTCGTTCATTATTAAAATCATGAATGACCATATACCCCAAAACAATTCCTTCTTTATTAATAATGTAGGCATTAGAATCTAAAATATCTCCTAAAATATCTGCCATTTGATTATAAGGTAATTCTGAAGATAAACTTAATGTATTTTCTCTTTGTAACAACTCATTAATCATTCTAGTTTTTGTTAATAAAGTATCCATTAAAACTCCTCCTCAAATAAATCAATTCAATTTTAGAGAATATAACGACTCAAATCTTCATCCTTAGCAATATGCCCTAGTTTGTCGTTAACATAGCTTTCAGTAATCATTATTTCTCCCATTTGCATATCCGGAGATTCAAATAATAAATCTTCTAGTAATTTTTCTAAAATTGTATGTAAACGTCTTGCTCCAATGTTGTCTGTTTCACTATTCACATCAAAAGCAATCGTTGCAATCCTTTCAATCGCTTCTTTAGTAAATGTGACTGAAATATTTTCAGTTCCAAGAAGAGCAATATATTGTTTAACTAGCGCATTGTCAGGTTCTGTTAAGATACGAACAAAATCTTCTGAAGTTAAATCATCTAATTCAACACGGATTGGGAATCTACCTTGTAGTTCAGGTATTAAATCACTTGGTTTACTTAAATGAAACGCTCCTGAAGCAATAAATAAAATGTGTTCAGTTGCAACTGTTCCATATTTCGTATTAACTAATGACCCTTCGACGATTGGTAAGATATCTCTTTGAACACCTTCTCTTGATACTTGACCAGAACTTTCTGACTTAGATGTTATTTTATCAAATTCATCAATAAAAATAATACCGTTATTTTGAGCAAGTTTAATTGCCTCACTATGAATATCTGCATCGTTAACTAATTTTTCAGATTCTTCATGAATCAAGATTTCACGGGCTTCCGCCACAGTTAATGTACGTTTCACTTTTTTCTTAGGTGTTAGAGCGTTCAGCGTATCGTTTAAATCAATACCCATTTGTTCTAAACCATTATTCATTGGTGTTGCATTTTTCTTTTCTTCAACTTCAATTGTTATTTCTCGGTTTTCTAATAAACCTTTTTCAAGTTGAGATTGCACAGTTTCGCGGCTTACACGAATTGAATCATTAACTTCTTCTTTTTCTTCTTCTTGATTATTTTGTAAACCATTCATCATTTGCATCATCATATCAAATTGGTTCGTATTTTGTTTTTTCTCTTTTTTAATGCCAGGAACTAACAATTTAACCAGACGCTCTTCAGCTTTTTTATGCGCTTGACTATACACTCGACTATATTGCTCTTTTCTCACGATTGTAATACTTGCTTCAACTAGGTCACGAACCATTGATTCTACGTCACGGCCTACATAACCAACTTCTGTAAATTTAGTAGCTTCTACTTTTACAAAAGGAGCGTTTACAATTTTTGCCAATCGACGAGCAATTTCAGTTTTACCAACACCAGTAGGTCCTATCATTAAAAGGTTTTTAGGTGTGATTTCTTGTTGCATATCTTCATCTAGCTGCATACGACGATATCTGTTTCTTAAGGCAACAGATACTGATTTTTTTGCTGTATGTTGACCAATAATATATTTATCTAATTCTGCTACAATTTCTCTTGGTGTTTTTTGATTTGTTGTCATAAGTCTCATCCTTTATAATTCTTCTACAATTACGTTATGGTTAGTATAAACACAGATGTCCCCTGCCACATGTAAAGCAGCTTGAGCGATATCTCCAGCGGTTAACTCTTCTTTACCGTTTTCTTTAAGGGCTCTTGCCGCAGCTAATGCATAATTTCCACCTGAACCAATTGCCAAAATACCGTCATCAGGGGCAATAACTTCACCAGTTCCTGATACAACAAGCATTTCTTTATCGTTCATAACGATAAGCATAGCTTCAAGTTTTTGCATCATTTTATCACTTCGCCATTCCATAGCAAGCTCAACTGCTGCACGCATTAAATTGCCTTTATATTCATTTAGTTTACCTTCAAATTTTTCTTCTAAGTTAAAGGCATCTGCTACACTTCCTGCAAATCCAACGACTACTTGATCGTTATAAATTCTACGAACTTTTCTAGCAGTTCCTTTCATCACAACGGATTCTCCCATTGTTACTTGACCATCTCCAGCCATAGCGAATTTACCATTTTTTTCTACTGCACAGATAGTTGTTGAATGAAATGTTGTATATCCCATTAATAATCGTCCTTCCCTAAGCTCTCGGATGAAAATTTCGATAGCTTTTTTGTAATGTATCTGTTGTTACGTGAGTATAAATTTGAGTTGAGGATAAACTAGAATGTCCTAGTAATTCTTGGACGGTTCTTAAATCAGCACCGTTATTTAATAAATGAGTCGCAAAAGTATGTCTAAACATATGCGGATGAATATCTGCTGTTAAACTACTTTTTTCAATCATTTTTTTTAAAATATATTGGATGCCTGAATCAGTCAATTTTTCTCCTCTGTGATTAACAAATAAAAAATCATGAGTGGTTTTTCCTTTAGTCATCAGTTCATCTCGACCATGCTTCATATAATCTAAGATGGCATCATGAGCAAACGAACCAAAAGGAACATAACGTTCTTTATTTCCTTTTCCATAAATTAGTACAACCGAAGTATCAAAGTCTATATCTTTTATTTTGATATTAGTACATTCCGTCACCCGAATACCGGTGCCGTATAGAACCTCAAGTAAGGCTCTATTTCGATTGTCTAAAGCATCATCTCCTTGAGTTTGTTGAAATAACGCATCGATTTCTTTTTCATAAAAAAATCTAGGTAATTTAGCTTGTTGACGTTTCATTTGTATATATGAAAAAGGATTTTCACTTAAAATATCATTTTTTACAAGAAACTGATAAAAAGAACGAAGGCTAGATAGCTTTCGACTAATTGTATTACGACTATAGCTTTGATCATGTAAAAAAGATAGATAAATTCGAATATCTTGCACAGTAACACTTAAATAATCTTCATTGCCTGTTTCTTTTAAAAATGAAAAAAAGTCTAGTACGTCATCTTGATAAGCTTCCTTTGTCTTTTCAGAATAGTGTCGTTCAATAATGATATATCTTAAAAAATCAGTTAAGTGATTCATCTCTTTGACGTCCTCTCAAATAAATTACAAGACAAATGTAACACAATCAATAATCTAAAACAAATCAATTGTCAGAATTTAATAAATTTTACAGAAAAATGACACAATTTGTTCATAGAAGAATCAAAACTTAATTCATTGTTATATCAAAAAAGATAGAAAGCATCCAAAATCAGATGTTCTCTACCTTAGCTTTACTTTTATTTTAAAGTTCTACTTTTTTTATGTCTTTTAAAGCACGATTTGAAATAGCTTCATAACGTTCTTTTTTATCTCTAATCTTTTCTGGTAATTCTGGGAAAATACCAAAGTTAACATTCATTGGTTGGAAATGTTTACCAGATGTATGAGTTATATAATGAGCCATACTTCCCATTGCAGTTGTTTGTGGGAAAGTAATCGGTTCTAATCCTTTTGCTAAACGCGCTGCATTCACTCCAGCAACTAAACCACTAGCAGCACTTTCAATATAACCTTCAACACCTGTCATTTGTCCTGCAAAGAATAAGTTAGGACGTTTTCTTGATTGGTAAGTAGGTTCAAGTAACTCTGGTGAATTCATAAATGTATTACGATGCATCACACCATATCTAACAATTTCCGCATTTTCCAATCCTGGAATCATTTGAATGATACGTTTTTGTTCGCCCCATTTTAAATGTGTTTGGAAGCCAACGATATTATAAAGTGAAGCTGCTGCATCATCTTGTCGTAATTGAACGACAGCATATGGACGTTTACCTGTTTTAGGATCTTCTAATCCAACTGGTTTTAACGGACCAAAAGTCATTGTTTTTTCCCCACGTCCTGCCATAACTTCAATTGGCATACATCCTTCAAAATATTTTTCCTTTTCAAAAGATTTAAGTGGTGCTACTTCTGCAGTAATAAGTGCTTCCCTAAAAGCATAGAACTCTTCTTTTGTCATCGGACAATTTAGGTAAGCAGCCTCGCCCTTATCGTATCTTGACTTTAAGTATACCTTATCCATATCAATTGTATTTTTATCTAGAATAGGAGCAGCTGCATCATAAAAGTATAAGCCTTCTGACTCTGTAAATTCTTTGATACTTTCTGCTAAAGGTTCTGAAGTTAAAGGACCTGTTGCGACAATTGTGATGCCGTCTTCTGGGATAGTAGTAATTTCTTCATGATGAACTTCAATATTAGGATGATTCGTTACTTTTTCAGTAATATAAGCTGAAAAATCCTCACGGTCAACGGCTAATGCTCCGCCCGCTGGTACTTGATTAATATCCGCAGAGTCTATAATAACAGAATTTAATGTTCTCATTTCCTCTTTTAAAAGACCTGCTGCATTTGTTAGATTGTTCGCTCTTAGTGAGTTAGTACAAACTAATTCAGCAAATTTATCTGTGTGATGAGCTGGTGTTTTTTTCACTGCTCTCATTTCATACAAATCAACTTTAACGCCTGATTCAGCGACTTGAAAAGCTGCTTCACTTCCAGCTAAACCTGCTCCAATTACGGTAACTTTTATATCTGTCATTAATAAACCTCTTTCCTATTATGAAAAATAACGAAGGGACTTAAAACATTTGTTTTAGTCCCTCGACGTTTGTATTATACACAACTATTAAAGATTTAAGCAACCTTTTATTTTTGTACATCTTCCTTATAGTCACATTCACTACAAAGAATTTGCTGACCGCCTCTTACTTTCTTCTGAACTAAGTAATTAGAACATTTCGGACAGTCTCTTCCAATTGGTCTATCCCAAGATGTAAATTCACATTCTGGATAACGATCACAACCAAAGAAAATTCTATTTTTCTTCGTTTTCTTCTCGATAACGTCCCCTTTTTTACAAGTTGGACAAGTCACACCGATTTTTTTAACAATTGCCTTTGTATTACGACATTCAGGGAAATTACTACACGCGTAGAATTTTCCGTATTTTCCAAGTTTGATTAACATTGGATTGCCGCAAAGCTCACAGTCAAACCCTGCTGGCTCATCTTTAAGTTGAACTTTCTCAATTTCTTTTTCTGCCACTTCAAGCTCTTTTGCAAATGGTTTATAAAAACGATCAACTACATCTACCCATTTTTCTTGAGAAATAGCAATCTTATCTAAATCTTTCTCCATCTCTGCTGTAAAGTTTACATCGATAATTTGAGGGAAGAATTCAGAAACAAGTGTATTAACGATTTCCCCTAATTCAGTTGGTTCAAATCTTCGAGCGTTTAGTTTTACATAATAGCGACGTTGAATGGTTTCTAAAGTCGGCGCATAAGTAGACGGGCGACCAACACCATTTTCTTCTAACGTTTTAATTAATGTTGCTTCACTAAATCGCGCAGGAGGTTGAGTAAAATGTTGTTTTGGCTCAATATCTGCTGATTTAACATTTTCTCCTTCTTTTAAATCAGGAAGAATATTTTCTTTTTCTTCTTTCCCATCATCTTTTCCTTCGATATATACCTTAGTAAAACCTGGGAACTTAATTTTAGAGCCGTTAGCAACGAATTTCACACCATTTTGCTCAATATCTACTCGCATTGTATCTAAAATTGCTGGTGCCATTTGACTAGCAACCATTCTCGACCAGATAAGAGAGTATAGTTTAAATTGATCTTTATCTAAAAACTCTTTGATTGATTCTGGCGTTCTTAAAACACTCGATGGACGAATCGCCTCATGGGCATCTTGAGCACCTTGAGGATTTTTTTGTTTCTTAACTTCCCCAGCAGTATACTCTTTTCCATATGTTTCAACAATAAAGTTATATGCATCTTCTTTAGCTGTATCAGATAAACGAGTTGAGTCAGTACGCATATATGTAATTAATCCGACTGTTCCTTGACCTTTACCTAATTTGATACCTTCATACAACTGTTGAGCAACCATCATTGTTTTTCTTGTTCTAAAATTCAATTTTCTTGCTGCTTCTTGTTGCATACTACTTGTTGTAAATGGAACTGCCGGGTTTCTCTTACGTTCTTTTTTGGTTACTTTTGTAATATCATAATCACGAGAAGTAAGTTTTTCTGTTACAGCTTTAACGTCCTCAGCATTATTAAGTTTTAATTTTTTTCCATCAATCCCATAAAAATTACCTTTGAATTTCGTTTTTCCTTTAACGAAGTTTCCAGTAATACTCCAGTATTCTTCTGGTTCAAATTTTCTAATTTCTTCCTCACGGTCAATAATCATCTTTAAAGCAATTGATTGAACACGACCTGCACTCAATCCTTTTTTAACTTTCTTCCATAATAGCGGGCTGATTGAATAACCAACAAGTCTATCTAAAATTCTTCTGGCTTGTTGCGCATCTACTAGATCCACATTTATTTTTCTAGGTTCTTTAAAGGCCTGTTTAACGGCATCTTTTGTAATCTCATTAAAGACAACTCGATTATTGTCTTCTAAATCTAACTCTAAAATGTGGGCAAGGTGCCAAGCAATGGCTTCCCCTTCCCTGTCCGGATCGGCTGCGAGGTAAACTTTTTCCGCCTTTTTCGCATATTTTTTTAATTCTTTAATAACTGGGCCTTTTCCACGAATATTAATATATTGTGGGTCATAATTATTTTCAATATCAATTCCCATCTTACTTTTTGGTAAGTCACGAATATGACCGACACTGGCTACTACTTTATAATTTCTACCTAAGTACTTTTCGATAGTTTTCGCTTTGGCTGGGGATTCGACGATTACTAAATATTTATAACTCATACTTTAATCCCTTTCTTTCTGCTTTTTTTATGTTTATTAATTTTATGTTCAACAATCGATAACCATCTTAGTCTATAAAATAGGCCTTTGTCAAGATGAGAATGTTATTTTCATTTCTTAAAACACCAATCTTCTAAAATATCTTCAGGGCGCCAAACACACTTAGCACCTTCTTGAATCAAATGTAAACAGCCTTCTGATTGATCTGATAAAGGGTTACCAGGGATTGCATAAACTTCTCTTCCTTCTTCAAGAGCAAGTTGTGCTGTAATATATGTTCCACTTTTCTTTTTAGCTTCCACGACACAAATACCTTGACTGATTCCAGCAATAATCCGATTTCTACTTGGAAAATGATAAGCTAGTGGTTTTGTGTTCGGTAAATACTCAGAAATAATTAAGTGCTGTTTCGCAATAAATTCTTGTAATCTCTGATTTTCTTTTGGATAATAGCAATTTAAGCCGCATCCAATGACAGCGATTGTTTTTCCGTGGTTTCTAATAGAAGCTTGATGAGCTGAGGTATCATTTCCTTTTGCTAAACCACTAACAATTGTTATTCCTTTTTCACAAAGTTCTGGCATCAAATAGTTAATCATTTCTTTTCCATAAGTAGTCGATTTTCTTGAACCAATCATGCCTAAAGTAGGTGTATCTAAAAAGGAGATATTACCTTGATAAAATAGAGCTATTGGTGGATTATAAATCTCTCGGAGATACTCAGGATACGCATCATCTAATATAGTCAAAAAAGAAAATCTTTCCAAAAATTCAAAATAATAATCATCTGTAAAAGTCATCGCTTGTTCAAAAGAATCTAAAAAAGTAGAATGATAATTCTTCTTAACCCTACCAATTTTCAAACAACATTCCGCTGTTACTTCTTTTTCTGGATTATCCATAAAATATTGAAGAATTCTCAACAAACCTTTATTGCCAATTCCTCTTAAATGCTTCAATTGGAAGATTAACTGATTTAAATCTAACATAAAAAAACCTCCTATTTACATACTATTTTTAAAGTACGTAAAAAGAAGGAAATTAAATCATATTTTTAATGGGTGCAAATGTTTTTCGGTGGATAGGGCAAATCCCTTGAGTCTCAAGTCCTAATAAATGCTCTTTTGTTCCATAACCAGCATTTTTAGAAAAACCATAACCTGGATGTATCAAATCATAGTCTTCCATCATTCTATCTCTTATCACTTTAGCGATAATACTTGCGCAAGCAATTGAAATACTTCTAGCATCTCCTTTTATAATCTTTTCTTGAGGAATATTTGTTTCAAGTGTCATTGCATCAATCAATAACAAATCTGGTTGAATAGATAAATTGGCTACCGCTTCATTCATTGCAAGTTTAGTTGCTTGATAAATATTCACATCATCAATTACATCGTGACTTTTTATACCTATGCCTATCGCAATAGCTTGCTCTTCAATTTTTTCGAATAGTTCATTGCGTTTTTTTAAAGAAAGCTGTTTTGAATCATTTACTTCATATAAATTAAAATCCTTCGGTAGGATGACAGCAGCTGTTACAACAGGTCCAGCTAACGGTCCACGACCTACTTCATCAATACCTGCTATATACTCATGGCCAGCCAAATAACCCTGATTTTCAAATTCTTTCATTTCTTCAAAATGTGCTTTTAATTGTTCAGCTTTCGTCAACCGATTTTTAGTTGACTTAATTGCTTGCTGAACACTTTTTCTTGAGTCTTCTTGTAAGCTATCAAAAAGAGGATCATCTAATCGTATTATCTTATCTAAAAGAGCTTTGATTTCATTTGTTGTCAACTTACTCATGATAATCCTCAACTCTATCTAACGTATATCTACCTAAACGGCCATCACGTAATTCTTGAACCAACATGATACTACCTCTTTCATAGTCATCTTGGAATCCTCTTTTTTTAGTGATAAGAAGTAGAATATCAACTGCAGAAAGTTCTAAATCATCTTCTGTAAGCTTATAGCGCTCTGCTAATTGTTGAGGATAATGATCTTTAAAATAACTCAATCCAAATAAAGCTAAATCGTCCATATGAAGTAACGTATCCTTAATTGCCCCTGTTAGAGCCAATTTTTTACCTATTTCTTCATCTTCAAATTTTGGCCATAAAATACCTGGTGTATCAAGTAATTCTAATTCTTTACTTGTTTTTAACCATTGCTGACCTTTAGTTACTCCTGGCATATTACCAGTTTTAGCCATATTTTTCTTAGCTAAGCGATTTAAAAGTGTTGATTTCCCAACGTTTGGGATACCAATGCACATTGCTCGAATAGCTCTTGGCTTAATCCCTTTTGCTTGTTCTCTTTCGAGTTTCTCAGCTAAAATTTCTTTTGCCGTTGGGACAATTTTTTTGATTCCTTTACCTTCATTAGCATTAATTTTTAAACAAGCATGTCCTTGATTTTCAAAATATTGTTGCCACTTACTAATTTCAATTGGATCTGCTAAATCAGATTTATTAAGTAAAATGATTCTTGGTTTTTGCTGGATTAACTGATCGAGCATTGGATTTCGGCTAGACATTGGCAATCTAGCATCTACTATTTCAAATACAATATCAACTAATTTTAATTTTTCTGAAACTTCTCTTCTTGCTTTAGCCATATGGCCTGGAAACCATTGAATTGTCATAATATGTATTACTCCTTTTATATATAGGCTTTGAAAGCCACTTCTAACTTAACTTTTTATTTTTGGGCAGTTTTGGGGCAAAAAAGCAATTTTACACCTTACTTTCGCTCACGCCCATTTTTTCAATGAAGCGACTAATTGCTTCTACTGATTTTTCTTGAGAATCATTCATCAAATGAGTGTATCCATTCGTTGTTTCTACTTGAACATGCCCAACGCGTGCTTGAACTTCTTTAAGTGGTATATTCGGATCGTTACGTAGAACTGTAATATGAATATGACGAAAACTATGGGGAACAGCATTTTTTATCCATTCAAAGCCATACTTTTCTTGGCACTCTATTTGTAACACCTTATTTACACGTCCTAAGATTTCCCTGAAACTATGAGAAGTAATCGGTGCTCCATATTCTGTTTTGAAAAGAAAGTCCGATTTTCTAAAAACTTCTGAGGGAAAATTCTCCATATGCTTATCAAATTGCTTATTACGTTTAATCACTCTTTTTAGAGCTTCTATCACAAATTCAGGAAGTTGTTCCACTCGTTCGCTTGTTTCAGTTTTCGTAGTATCTAGATAAAAGTCATCCACTTTTAAATCATGCGCCTGTAAAGATTTATCAATCGTAACTAAATGATTTTTAAAGTCAATATCAGATTCAGTCAAAGCCGAAGCCTCTCCAATTCGACAACCAGTCCCAATTAAAAACAGTGCTAAGTCGTAATAATTTTGATTTCTACGTCCTTTAAGTTCAGAAAGTAAGGCTTTAACTTCTCGTTCATCTAAGAACTTCTTTTCGAGCCTAATTTTCTTTGCTCGCTTTTCTTCAACAGTAGCACTAAGTTTTACTACTCTTGATGGAGAAAATGCAATTACATTATGGAGAACACCGTAATCAAATATTTTATTCAAAGTGCATTTAATATGTTGCATAGTAGAATGCGTTGAATGATATTTTTCTCGATATTCATTTAAGCAATTCTGAATTAATAGTGGCGTTATTTTCTCAAGTAGAATATCATCAGCTATCAACTCTGAAAGTCTATCAATCACAAGTTCTTCACGTTTTACAGTCTGAGGTTTTACAGTTGTTCTCCAAGTATCAAACCAGCTATTCTTTAAGTCGTAAAAAGTTAACATTGATTTTCCTTGAAAATAGCCTTGTTTCTTTGAAATCAAGTCATCAATCTTATCAACTAACTCTCTCTCTACTTGCCTTCTCGCTCGAACCGTATTAGTCCGATAGACGATTGAGGCACGTTTTTTCTTACCTGTTAGAGGATCAATATAGCGCTCTACAGCTACATAAAAACTCTCTCCATTTTTGTTTTTTCTTTCTTCAAAATACATATTTTATCCTTCCCAAGCTATAATAAGAAAAAAGATAAAATAGAATTATGATTAGCCAATCCTATTTTATCATTTTATCAGTTATTTTGCATTAACTTTTGAATAGCCATATTGTTTCCAATATAAAAATTCCTCAAAAATTTCAAAACTAATAAATACTATTTTATGTGTTGGATTAATAACACCAGATCTAAACTTTTTATTATTACGCATTTCTGAAATCCAACGATTAAGCGTATAGATATTTAATCCCTCGTAGCGTTGCAAAATTGCACTTTTATTTCCCCATTCTGCTCGACTATTAGCAACTGGTACAAACTTTACTTTCATATCACACCTCGATCTGTCACTTATACCGCAATATGATATAATGACATTGCAAAATTATTTTTTGAAGTCCTGATTGCCGTCAGGGCTTTTTGTTTGTTTTAACTTCCATACTGTTTCTGTATGACTACTTTGAATTAGCTCCCCATCTTCTGAAATATCCATCCGATAGATAGAAATATCTGCTTTAAATTCTTTATTTGGAGAATTTCTTTCACCTACAACAAATGATGGTTTAAATTCTTGGAAATAACTATCAGTAAGCTCGACATAAGAAATTTCAGGTTGTTTTAATCCTCGACTTACAAAGTATCTAGGTTGATGAAATGCACTGGGCATTTCGAGTAACTCTTTTGTAATATATTTTGTGATATAATTAGCGGATTTTTCTTTATGCTGAATTTTAGAAACGGTACTAAATCCATTCTGCCAATTTTCAGCATTGTAAATCTGAATCCCTTTCTTTTTGATGAGCCTCTTATTTTTAGGATAACGAGCCTCTACAAGTGGTGGCGATAAACCACCCGTTACACCATGAAAATGTATTCTCCCCGACTTATGCACTTCTGGTATGAAAAGATAAGCAAATTTCCCATACCTTTCACGCTGATACTTTAACCATGCTTGCAATCGTTGTCTTGAATAAACATAATTTTTTGCGTTAACTTTATTATCATTAAGTGTAAGCGTCCAAAATAAATCAAAATCATTGGCTTGACAATAATATTTAATTTTTCTTTTGATTCGATATGCTTGCTCTAAAACTCGTTGTTTTTTTGCTTCTTCACTGTCAACGCATTTCAACCCTCGACTAGATTTATCTTTTCCACCTAACGTTCTTATTCGATTCTCACCATATTTTATTATTTCTATATGGTGATCGAACCTAATAATTTTTGAATTATATTCAACCATTTTAATCTCTTTTCTTGTTCTAATAAGCTTATCTTGCGTGTATGTCAAGTAGTACACGCAAGTCCTAGCTGAGGCATTCGGCTTGTGGCAAGCCACCGCCCTCAGCCTCAGCTAATTTTGACAATGTTTCTTTAAACGGAAGTTTTTCATCATCATAGTAAGGACTAAAAAAAGGTTTTGGTGCTTCCCAATCAAGTCCATCTAACCAGATCAATCCACCATAATTAGATGTGTCCGCTCGTGGTAAATCTTTTAAACTTCTTCCAAAAAGCTCTTGAGCTTGAATTTGTGTTAAGCTTCCAAGATTTATCAACATTCCTAGGTTGCTACGGGCTATTGAATCCCCTAGTAAACTAGCAGGAAAAGCTTGCCCTGAAAGTAATACTGTCATTGAAGACTGTCTTGATTTCAAAATTAAAGTAAGTATCCTGTCAGCTATTTGGGGCATAAGCCTTTCAGCAGGTTTCTTCAATTTATCCATTGCTTGTGTAGCTGAGGCAAGAGCTAATAGTTCATCACAAGCTATTAAAATACTTCCTTTTCCCGAAAATTTTTCTACATAGGTTAAGTCATTTTCATCTGAGCAATCTACATTCATCTCAGAATAACGTTGATTCATAATAGAAATAGCATCATCTAATAATTGTAAGCACTCCTCTGCTGTTGTAGCAGTAGGAATACCAGCATACCGCCCCGATTGAGCCATAAAAGAATTTTTTCCGTCAATAATCATGCACTCATTTTTTTCATTATTCATCAGAAACGAAAGAATAAAAACTTTTATTATTGTGGTTTTTCCACTTCCTGTTTTCCCGAAAATCCCTATTTGTGGTTGTTTATGAACATCCCAATTAAGATTTTTTGTTATTGGAAAATTAACAGTATTTGATTTTTTCATTTTTCCTAAATCATCAATTACTAACCGTTCGTCTGTATTATGAGAAAATATCATTATGACTAAACCATCTTGGATTCTTCTATCCTCAAGAACCCATAATACTCTAGTTTCTTTGACAAAATATCCATGTAACCTACGAGCAATATCCCTCTCAATCTCTACATTAACGTGTCCACCCGTCATAAGCTTAATGGTGATCAAATCATCAGTAACTGAATAAATCCATTTAACAGATTTTGTCTGATTAAATGAATTATCATGTTGTCGGAGTAAGTCACTTTCTTCCGTAAATCCTCTTAGCAACTTTTCGAGTTTCCACTTTTCAATAGGTGAGTATCTAGAATGTAGAAATTCCCAGAGTGAAATTACAATGATGATCACGAGTGCCACGAGAAGCATGCGATTTAATGATTGATTATCAAAAATGATTCTTCCACTTGAAAAGCCAGAGATTACATTTTTAAAGTTATACACAATCAATAATAAGAAAGTAATCATTGCCCATATCTTGATAAGCAAAATATAAAGTTTACGTTTTTTATAAGCAACCTGTACCTGATTTTCATCAACGGTCAATTTACTCAGCCCCCTCCAAGTGGGGGGAGGCGTGAGAACCACTCAATAAATTTTTCAATCATTTCCCACAATCCTCAAAATCGCCTTTTACCTTACCTTTCAAAATATCACGAGCAATATCTATAAGTTCCAAAGCACGCTTTCTATTTAATGTTTCATCTTGGAAGCAGTATTCGATTTCGTTAAGATATGCCCAAATGCTAAGTTCTTTTTTATCCATTATTTTTTCTCGCTTTCATTTGTTGCTTCTGAAACATTTAAGACTAGCTTTAAACCTCGCCAGCCTCCACCATTTCTACCTTGTTCCCATTTCAACATAACTTTTGCACCTTCGAGCTTTATTTCTGATCCCAGCAACTCATCAACCGATATACCAAGTAAGTCTTGTTCATTTCCGATTAATTCCAAAGGATAGGTTTTTAATTCAGAAGAATCCGCACCTGATTTCTGAATTAGCTTTGCTAATTCAGCATCTATGAATTGGCAAGAGATTTTTGCAACCGAACCTTGAATAGCCTCACCTGATTCTGAATATCGTGGAGATTTATTCACAGATTGAATAACCGCTACTTTTGGTACTTCAACATTTGAAACAACTACTTCAGCAACTTTTGCTTTTCCTAATAACATAATTATTATTCCTCCTCATTATTCATCTCTGATTAATATTAGAGATTTTTGTCAAAGAGTTCATGACCTCCTTGATAAACTGATTATGCCATTTCAAAGTCTTTCTCATGCCAGGGTCATTTTTATAGCCAAAAATAAAAACCCTTGCAATTTGCAAAGGTTTTTGTGATATAATTATAGATTTCTCTATTAATCTCGCATATTATTTTGATCTAGTAAGCATTCTAGACTAATACTATCTATTAATGGAATAACAATTTTTTCAGCTAAAATCTTAATTTTCTGCGGAAGGTAGGTAAAGCTAAGAAATTCTGTTTTATTTTTTAAACTTATACACTGATCTTGTTCAGTAATCTTACAAACTCCATCTATTTCAACAATTCGAAAATCATTATAAGTGTTATAGGTAAAATCAACAAAATCATCTAAAAACTTTTCGAAATTATCTGGTTTGGCAACAATATATTCTTGATAAAAATCTCTAATCTTTAAATCATTATCTAGTTGAAAATCACTCCAATGTTTTGAATACTCACGATAATTTTTCATATCTAGTACCAAACAAGTAAATAAATCTTCTAAATAAATTTTAACATCCTCGCCCCAAAATATTTCGTTTTCATCGTTAAAATCAAGCTCATTCAATAACACAGGTAAAATTTTGGGTGTAATTAGATAAGGGTTATCATCTAAATTTTCGCCTTTTAAAATATTCCCAAACAAATTGCGATTATCTGGATAAAAATCTCTGTGAGTGGCTTTTATATTGTTTCTTTTTTCTGTCCACTGTTTATATTTATACGAAATTCTCTTTGCCGCCAAAGAATATATTAAATCACAAGTTCTATCGAATTTAGGTTCTCTAAGTGTGAATTTTATTTTTCCCATATCACATATCTAGTTCTCTGACATTCTATTTTCATCTTCTATAGATTTAAAAAGTTTAATAATAGGTTGCCACTTATCAGCTACCATCTCATCTACCCAATCGCCACTATTAAGATAATAAAGCTCCTCATTCATATCACGTACAAACGCCCACTTGATATTGTATTCCTTAGCGTATTTCTTCAATGCTTCATATTTGGCTGGTGCATAAGAATCAATGTTTTTATCACGACCTTTAACATCTTCACCGCCCTTAGTTTCAATGATATAAATGTCACCATTCCTCATCTGGATAATAAAATCAGGGTAAAAGTGTGAAACGCCTCCGTTAGTGCTATAAACAAGTGAAAAATATTGAGGACCCTTATCTCCGTTTTTATAAACAAAATCGACAATGTCTGCATGTTCTTCAAGCCAGCGTTCCATCAAACGTTCAACAATACTTGGTCGAACTGCAATAGATGCTGTCGTGTACCCTTGATAAGCATTTGTTTGAACCATTTTTATATCTTTTAATTTTGGATTATACGTATATCGTTCTGTCAAAGGAATGGTAAAATCGTTCTTTTGGATATTATCTAAGTCAAGACTCCCTTGAATGGCTTGTGCTATGTCTATTTTCCTGAATTCTTCACGTAAAGCACGCCAGTTATTCAAAATGAATGCCGTCCACTCATTTGCATCTAATTTTAAAATGGAGGTTACAAGAGCATAACCTCTCCATAGGAAGAATCGCTTAAGTATTGCTTCAACTTTAGATACTGGTAAATGAATTACACGATCAAGTTCGTGGAAAGCATGAAGTAAATCAATACGATTATCTTGGTAATTCGCTTTAACACAACGTTCACGATCTTGTAATCTATCTGCGTTAGCTAAAACATCAAATCTACCTTGTTTGAAAGTAGTTTTAATTTCGTTCCCTAAAGTGTATCCTTGATTTTTTAAAATTAAGTAATTTTCTTCTAAATCATCTGTAAAATTGAAACGTTTTTTTAAGCCCTCATATATATTATTTAGAATCATTTTTTCGTTTAGAACTTCATCATAGTTAATTACTCGCTCAGAAGTTAGCTTTAAACTTTTAGCTCTATCTATAAGGTTTAATAATGGTGTTGGTGCAACTGCTGCACCTTGTGCAAATACCCCATTTAAGAAATCTGTATCAAAAGTATAAAGGTACGCATTATCAAGAATATCAACATTATAATGACCTATCCAAGGTTGTGGCATTCGGCGGATTCGTCCAAGTGTTTGAACTGTGAACTGTTCTCCCATGTTTTCACGAATTTTGATTAAGATCTTAGCACGTGGTGCATCCCAACCTGTTGCAATAGCTTGCTTGATAATAAGATATTCTACTTTATTATCAAGTTTGTTCACATCAATGACGTTGCGTTTTTGTTCAGAAAGCCAGATACCAAGTTTGCCATCTTCATACGTTTTATGCATCGTTTCTTGAAGATGCTTTTCAATACGTAAAGATAAATCGGGTGTGGATTCATCAGGAAGTTGGACTAGGACGAGTGGGTTAATACCCGTTACTCCATTTTCAATATAGCTAGCCACAATTTGTTGGCGTTTCTTTTCGGCTGCATCAAATAAAATTACGAACTCATCTGTTCCATCAAGACTTGTATCGATTTCTTCGTTGACCACTACCGCTTTTGTAATCAAACCAGATGCGATTACTGCTTCTTCTAATACTTCATAGAACTCAATTATATCTGGTGTATTTGGATCGTCAATTGTTGCTGACACACGAACCGTTTTAGATGCCTTAAATCGTGAGATTATCTCACGTGCTTTGTTAGTATCATTGCGATGTGCTTCATCAATAATCACGATAAAGTGACGGTCCTCTTGAAAAGCTTTTTCAATTTTATCAACCAGATTATCTCGTTCACTATCTGTAAGCATTGCTTTTGATTTTTTACCGACTACACGTTCATAATTGATAAAAGTTGCTGAACCTCGTTCAAAACCATTAAGTAACGCATCATCTACAGATTGCGCTTTGATACTTGAAAAGCTGTTTGCTTTGTCTTGTGATTGTTCTTCAAGTTCTCCTGCACCTGGTGTAAACCAAACAAAAGCGACATTATCACCAGTTGAACGGATATATTCATCAATCCATGATAAAAGCATGATGGTTTTACCTGCTCCAGTTGGCGCTTTAATCGTCAAGTTATTAACACCATATTCAGGTGCAATAAAAGCCAAGAGTTTATCGACTACATCTTGTTGAAAATTTTTTAATTCTATCATTTTGCCCACAACTCCGTTCCAAAGAAATAATTTGGGATTTCTTGTACTCTAATTTGTAGATCTTGTAAGATTTGATTTTGTTTATCATCTCTAAAAACATCAGGATGCATGAAAATTGTTGAATTACTAATAAGTTGTTTATTATCAATTAATGATTCAAGCTGTTCTTCATTTAAAACAATTTGAACTTTAGGATTCGTAATGTCAACTGCAAATTCCAATTCTACAAGTGGTGTCACATATTTCAACAATTCATATTCAAGAGAAACATCAGGAAATTCTTTTTTAACAACAAAATCCGTTTTAAAATATTTTAAATTCGCTGGAATTCCATGAACATCTGAATCTTTATTGTACTCTCCGAATACTTGAAGAACATTATCTTTCATTGACTTACTAATAGAATCATATTTTTCTTTATTTTCAGCAATAACATTTTCCATGTACTCCAACACATTGCCTGCATTTTTTAACTTTGAAATCGTAAATTTATATTCATATAAAAGATTTTTTGTCTTAGAAGAGGCTTTATATCCGTTTATTATTTTGCTTAATCTCGTATAAGTAATTTCTTCAGCAATATTGTTTTCATTATTGGTAGCTAAAATGAAAGTTCTTTTCCCATCATCTTCTTGATTTAATTTTAATACCGCTTGACCTGTCGTTCCACTTCCAGCAAAAAAATCAAACACTTTTGCATCTTTTTTATTCGAAAGCGAAATTAGATACTTAATTAATTCTGACGGTTTAGGATTAGAGAACGGAGATTTATTGTTGAACATCGATTTTAGTTCATTTGTTCCCGCTTGATTTATCACGAATTGTATTAAATTCTTATAAGGTGCTGACCGTTCAATCGGTGTTCCTTCATTATCAACATAAAGGTAGTTTTTGTACTTCAAAGCCCAACCACTAGCTTTATTTTCAGACTCTTGAAATTCTAAAAAACCATTCTTAAAGCCCCATTCAATTTTATTTTTCCCCCATTTCCAAATCCAACCATCATTTTCGAATTTTTGACGTCCATTTGGATAAATCATCTTCCCATCAGGGGCTTCAACTCCAAAATTCATTGAATCACTGTATGTTAATCCACCACGATCAAGATTATCAAAGTAAAAAGGACCACGCACATTATAATATTCATCAGTGTGGCGATAGCGATTTTTATCGAATGAGCCAAAATTTTGTGAAAAGATATTATTCCATTTAGATCTATCTTTATTATTGCAATAACACAGAATATATTCTGTAATTGTCGCGATACCTTTGGCGTCAGACGCACCTGTTTTCTTTTGCCAAATAAAACTTGTAACAAAACAATTTCCACCAAAAATTTCATCTGTTAATAATTTGATATTTTGATATTCATTATCATCAATGCTTATAAATAAAATTCCATTTTTAGATAATAAAGAACTTGCAATTGTTAATCTCTTTTCCATAAAAGAAAGCCACTTTGAATGACGATATGCATCATTTGAATCCACTTTTTTATCATTATAAGTAAAGCCTTCATTTGTCGTATTATAAGGTGGATCAATATAAATGACATCAATCTTACCGAGATGCGTTTTCTCCAATAGATGCAGACTGTGAAGATTGTCTCCCTCCAAAAGGAAATTATAATCTTCTGAATCAGGATTACCAATGATTTTCTTGCTTGCATCTTCTATAAATACAGGAATTTTGGTTTTCATTTCTTCATCAACTTCTTCAGCGTGTTCTTCCCAGACCAGACCATACTTCTTGGTGTTGAGCATTTGAATCAGTTTTTCAAGCTTTGGAATATCAGCTTCACGAGCTTCATCTTGTGCTTTCTCAATTAGAGTTTTAACGTAAGCAATCGAATCAGCTTTCTCATTTTTATGAGGACGGTCATTAAAATTATTTCCAGACATTTAAAAAACCTCCAACTCTATTGGAGTTGCCTTTTAAGAATGCTGAAAAAAAGTAAGTTTCCACTATTATTTTACATTGTATCATTTTATGCTTAACCCCTTATTAATTATTTTTTAGATAGTACGATTATACCAAATATGTTGTTATATAACTATTTAAGTTTTTTGTACCAGGGTACTATTCAATAATTCATTAAATTTTCATTGGGCAAATTTTTGGGCAAATTTCGAAGCTCATTGCTTATTATTGCTCAATACATAAATAAGTATAAATTTCTTTAATTTTTCCAGATATATTTACTCCACTTCAAAAAAAAGAAAAAGCCCTTAATTTATAAGGACTTTTCGCTAACCATAATTCAGTTTTCATCGATTTTCAGCTTCATGTTTTTTAAGGAGTTAACATTCAGGTCATTCAACCATTGTATTGCCACTAAATACTCACTCCTATTATTTTACAATCTTACTATGGAATAATGGATAGTAAACAATTCTTGCTTGACCAAGAATGGCAGAACTATTAATCGTTCCAAACGATCGACTGTCTTTACTTAAACGACGATTATCTCCTAATACAAAATATTGATCTTTAGGAATTTTTTTAGTTCCTATCAAATCTGCCGAATCTAAATCTGTCGTAAACACATACTCATTTTTATGTTTCTTCACACCATCTAAAAATGGTTCTTCTACTTTTTTACCATTGATATAAAGCTGATCCTTTTCATATTTCACATGATCTCCTGGTAAACCAATCACGCGTTTTACATAAGTGTTACCATCACTTGAAGTAAAAACAATAACATCAAATCGCTTAATCTCACTAAAATTCTCCATAACAACAAAATCATTTTCTTTGATAGTTGGAGACATTGATTTTCCAGTAACTTCAACTGGTACAAAAATAAAAGCTCTTAAGACAATGGCAAAAAGGGCACAAACGACGATCATTTTTATCCAATGCCAGATTATATCCATGATTTTCTTTTCCATTTTTTGCCACCTCTCTTCCATACTATATAATATAGAAAAATGGGTAAAATAGCTAGTATTATGAAAAGATTAAAAGAAAAAAGAATGGTATTATTTACCATTCTTTTGCACAACTTCTAAAGCTTTATTATATTGAATGTCATTTGCTTTCCAATGCTTCATGATTGCTTCTTCTAATGTTTGAATTGTTTCTTTATCTGCTTCGCCAGTTTCTTTCAATCCTTGGTCTTTTTGGAATGATTTTACTGCCTCTACTGTTTCTTCCGAATATAAATCACTAGCTTCATCAATTTTATAACCAAGTTCTTTCAGGTAAGTGTTTAGAGTTACTACATTTGAACTTATGACTCCCTCTTTATAATGTAAAGATTGATCAATTATTCTATTTTTTAGATATTTTGGATAATCAACTTTAATCGTTGGTGTAACACCTTTTTCATGAATCCACTTTCCTTCAGGTGTTAACCATTTACTAAATGTTAACTTCAATTTACCATTACCTTCAATCGGAATTAACGTTTGAACAGTTCCTTTACCAAAACTTTTAACTCCAATAACATCATAACCATTAGCTTTAAGTGCTGCTGCTAAAATCTCTGAAGCACTCGCGCTATTTTCATCCATTAAAAGAACTGAAGGTTCTGTTATTTTTTCACCATTATCTAATTTTTTCCCGGCTACTTCTTCATAACTACTTTTAGCACGATCTTCAAACTTAACAATAACTTTTCCATCTTTTAAGAAACGGCTTGCCATCTTCTCAACATTTTGAAGAACACCGCCAGGATTTCCTCTAACATCAAAAATAAATTTAGTGGCTCCTTCTTTTCTCATCTTTGTCACAGCCTCATTAAATTCATCTGACGTCGTTTCATTAAAGCTTTTAATTTTAATATAACCGACTGATTTATCTGTTTTATCAATGTTAGCGACTACTGATTCAACAGGAATTTTATCTCTGACAATATCAACTACAAAAGTTTCATCGCCTCTTAAAATATCTAGCTTCACACTTGTTCCTTTTTTACCTCTAACCTTAGAAACAACTTTTTGAAGCCCCTCTCCCTTAACGTCTTTACCATTAACTTTGATAATCACATCATCTTGTTTGAGTTTAGCTTTAGCAGCAGGAGAACCTTCAATTGGCGGTTCAGCAATTTTAGGATAGTCATTTTCAATCGTCATAGTAGCTCCAATCCCTTCAAAACTACCAGATACACTATCATCAAATTCTTTGGCATCTTCTTCAGGTAAAAACGTAGAATGTGGATCTCCAATAGCATCAGTCATCCCTTGAAGTGCACCATTTACTAATTTTTTATGATCTACTTTTTCGATATATTGGCTATCTATTAGTTGATATAATAATTCAACTGTTTCTAAGTCAGTTCCATCTGATTCTTCTCTTGAAAGTTTTCTTATTGGATCTTTTAGTTCATACACAAATAGAGTCGCCCCTGAAGCTACAATCGCTACAATGGCAATTGTTAAGACATACTGAAATATAGATATTTTTTTGGTTTGTTTTGGTTCCACATAAACACGTCCTTATTTAATTGTTTTCAATGTAAAGCTCCCATAAGGTATCAAAAATATCCATATTAGGAATATAGTAAGCATTAGTTTCTAAATAATGAGAAATTTCATCATAATTTTCCGATTGTTTTGGAAATTGCATGTCATTAAAAATATTTTCAGCCAAAATAGACTCATCTGTTTGTTTAAGTTTTCCTCGAAATGTCTGGATGTAATGATAAAAACTACGCTTCATCTGAATCTTCTCCCCACACTTCTTCTAACCAATTTTTTCTTAGCTGACTACTCGCTTTATATCTGGCTGGATCCTTTTTATAAAAATCTTGATGGTAATCTTCTGCCATAAAGAAAGGTTTGGCTGCTTCTATAGTCGTTACAATTGGTTTATCGTACTTACCAGATAAATCCAGTTGTTTTTTGCTAATTTCAGCTTGCTTTTTTTGTTCTTCAGTCGTGTAAAAAATGACAGGACGATAACTATCTCCTCTATCTTGAAATTGTCCGAATGCATCAGTTGGATCGGTTTGTTGCCAATAAATAGTCAATAATTCTTCATACGATAAAATATTAGGATCAAATTCTATTTTAACTGCTTCTGTATGTCCTGTGTCTCCTTGGCAGACTTGTTGATAAGTTGGATATTCCGTGTGACCTCCTGTATAACCAGAAACGATAGAATATACACCAGGATACGTATCAAAGGGTTTTACCATACACCAAAAACACCCACCTGCAAAAATTGCTGTTTCTTTCAAATGAATCACATCACTTTCCTTTTTTCTTATCTTTCGACGCATAAACGCTAAAACTAATCTCATCATCAATTAAATTAATTTTTTTGGCTTTAATTGACATGCCATTTTCCATTTTAAACTTGTCTAAATGTAAATTGATTAATTGTTTATCTGCATTAATCTCTATCCAATTAGGTAAATCTGTTGTTGAAGAAATGTAATTAATCATCGCAGGAATCGGAACATTTAAAGAACCTACTGATAAGCTTTTAGCTTTTAGTTGAACATTACCGTCATTTAAAACATAAGGATCAAAATACAGATAAAAATGAGTTTCATGTCCGAGTAAATTAAAGGTACCATCAATTAAAGCATCATTTTCCAAATTAAATGAGTAATCAACACCTGACTCCTCCATCATGTCATCTAAAAAGAAGTTCAGAACTTCATTAACTTGTTTCTTTTTCATATTGATATCAAAAATAGCACTTTCTTTTGTTGCTACTTTTGGAACTGAATCACTATAACTCATTCTTGGAGTTGAGATTCGATAACCAATCAGTAAACTAAATCCAATTAAAATTGCAACTAATATTAGAAAAGCTGATTTCCAAGGATTATTAAAAATAGCAATTGCTTTTGGTTGGTTTTGACCTTCTTTTCTATTTTCTTTCTTTTCTTTTTTTATCATAAATTACACCTCGACTAATTACTTAAGCCACTCTTTCTTAGTTGCTTCCATCTTCGATTTAAACGCGTTAGAAATAATTTGATAACCTAAATTATTAGGATGAAAACTATCATCTTCTGAAATCAAGTCATTAATAACATCTGCTTTAGATGGTGTTTTTTTCTTATTATTACCAGAATCAACTTTAATCTCATGATCTGGTAATCCATTATAAATCTCATCATTAATCGGTACAAAATAAGCATTTTCCTGCCCATCTACAAAATCCTTACTTCCTTTATCCCAAAAATCAACAATTTCTTGCATCTCTTTAATCTCTGAAAAATTCTTATAAAAAGGATTGTAAATACCCAGTTGATAAATAGGAGCACTAGGATTTAATGATCTAATTTCTTCATACAATTGTTCCAACTGTTTTTGATATTTTTTTTGAGGTCTAGCAAATGATTTTAGAGAAAGTTTGTTAAACATTTTAGATTGAATAGCTTTCATCAAATCATTTCCGCCAACTGTCATTGTAATTACATCTGCTTTTTTAACAGATTCTTGCATGGCCTCGTCTTTTTTTAATCTCTTTAATATCTGGTCACTTCTGTCACCAGATTTACCAAAATTTTCAGCTTGGACAACTTCAATTGGAAATTGTTCACCTAAATCTGTTTGAAGTAAAGGTACATAACCACCTGTATTAGTAGTATCTCCAACTCCTTCTGTTAAAGAATCTCCAATAGCACTTAATCTAAGGATTTCCATTTTAGTTTCTTTATTACTAGACGTTTCAGTTTGTTGTCTAATCTTATCTGCTTTTGGCAATGCCATCGAACTAAGGGTAAACGTCGCGATTAGGGCAACCAAAAAGAGTACAAAGAAAGGTATATTTTTTTTTATAATTTTCATAAAATCCCTCTATCCAAAAAAGCAGACCTTTTTGATCTGCTCTATCTGGTATTTTAGTTTGTGTAAAACATGACAGCAAATGCGCCTTTTCCAGCATGTGTTGCTACAAGTGGCGTCGTATGAATGATAGGAATATCAATTGATGGGATCATTTTAGAAAGAGAAGCTTTTAATTCTTCTGCAATGTCTTTTCCATCTGCTTCTGAAATACCTAAACAGTTAACAGAATAAGTTGTTAATTTTTCTTCTAATGTTTTAACCCATTTAGTAAATGTCTTATTCCCTCGACCTTTTGTCACTACTTCAAGTTCTCCGTTATTCAGTTCACATAAAACTTTCATATTTAAAAAACCTGAAACAGCACCGACCATTTTACCAATACGTCCACCTTTAACAAGATTTTCTAATGTGGCAACGCCAATGTAAAGTTCAGTCTTGTCCTTAACATCCTCAATATGAGCTAAAATTTGTTCAACTGTTGCACCTTTTTGCGCCATTTGTGCTGCTTCATAAACTTGGAAACCTAGTGCTTGGTCAATATAATCGCTATCAACCACTGTGACATTAGATTTCGACATTTGTGCAGCTTGTCTAGCTGTATTAACTGTTCCACTTAATTTTTCCGTTAAATGAATAGAAATAATTTCACTTCCGTCTTTTCCTAATTCATCGTATAAATCAATAAACTCACCAATTGGTGGCTGACTTGTTTTAGGTAATGAAGGAGATTTTTCCATCATTGACATAAATTCTTGACTATCTAGTTCATTTTGATTTGCATAGATTACGCCATCAATCATTATTGATAAGCTGATTGTATGAATATCTATACTTTTCATTCGCTCAGAATCGATAATACATGACGAATCTGTTACAATTTTTATATTTGTCATTCTCAAACCTCTTTCAAAAAATAGCATATTCGTGTAGAATTAAAATAATCTATCTGTTGAACAGTATAACAGATAAAAGATTCTTTTTCACTTAAAATATGAAAGGATGGGTGGAATGGAGCATACTACATTTACCAAAAAATATTTAATTGTCAATGAGGTTTTTAATGCGATTACGCATGGCATAGGAACAGGTCTAAGTATTGCAGGACTTGTTTTACTAATTATAAAAGGAGCACAGATGGGTTCACCAATTAGAGTCGTTTCTTATACGATTTTTGGTGCTTCAATGATTTTACTTTTCTTATTTTCAACATTATTTCATAGTTTAATTTTTACCAAGGCAAGAAAAGTATTTCAAGTATTTGACCACAGCTCTATTTATTTATTAATTGCTGGAAGTTATACTCCTTACTGTTTAGTTACCATTCAAGGTTGGTTAGGTTGGACACTCTTTGCGATTATCTGGACTATAGCAATTGCTGGTATCGTATTTAAATCCATTTGGTTAAACAAACGAGGTAAAACTGATGTTGTTCTATATATCATTATGGGTTGGTTGTGTCTTATCGCAATTAAACCACTTTATATTGGTTTAGGTTCAACTGGTTTTCTTTTATTGTTCCTAGGTGGTGTGTCTTACACAATTGGTGCTATCTTCTACAGCTTAAAAAACGTAAAATTTATGCATGTTGTTTGGCATTTATTCGTTCTTTTAGGTGCAATTTTTATTTTCTTTTCAGTTTATCTGTATACATAATTAGAAAATACCTGAAGGCTGCTTTTTAGCAGTCTTTTTTTATGAAAAAGCTTTATAAGTTGTTACGTTAATAAAAACTTATGTTAAATCTTACCAAATGTCTCTTTTTGGAATTTTATGGTTTCTAAAAGGAGTGACTTTTTCACTTTTATCGATATAATAGAGGTTGGAAATAACAATCAAAAAAAGGAAATGTAATAATGGAAGTTTTTTTAATTTATTCAGCTAATCAAAGTTTTTTATCAAAAGCCATTAAGTGTTACACAAAAGAAACCTATAATCACGTTTCAATCGCACTTGATAAAGAGTTAAATCAAACTTATAGTTTTGGAAGAAAAAAAATAACAAATCCATTAATCGGTGGTTTTGTACAAGAAGATTTTTGGGATCCCTTCTTTTTAACAAGTGAGTGTGCTATCTATTCACTCAAAATTACTCAAGAGCAATATCAGTCTATGATCAAAGAAATTGACTACTTCGAAGTAAACAAACAGTTATTTCAATACAATTTCTTAGGACTTCTTGCTTTATCTTTAAAACTTAATTTTGAAAGAGAACATGCTTTTTTCTGTTCTGAATTCATCGCTACTCTACTTTCTAAAAGTAAAGTTACAAACTTTCAAAAAAAACATCATTTTGTTACACCAAAAGATATTTTGGAGTTACGGGAACTTGAGAAAATCTATGAAGGGCAAGTTATTAATTACTTGGTCGCAAATGAAAGTTCTAATTTTATTAATGTTTTAACAACATAAAAAAAACGCAATTGCTATTTAAGCAATTTGCGTTTTTTATTTGCTATTTCTTTGGTATGTTTCAAAATCATGTGGATAGCTATTCTTGTCATCAACAGTCCCTTCACTAGTGCTGACAATATTCCACTCTTCCCAATCTAGATAAGGAAAATAAGTATCTCCTTCAAACTCATGTTTAATTAATGTTCGATAGAGCACATCAATGTGAGGCAAGAAAGATTTATAAATTTCTCCTCCACCAGTAATAAATGTAATTCCTTCGAAGCTTTCAGCAAATTCAATAACCTCATCAACAGAGTTCATCACTTTTGCTCCGTTTCCATCATAGTTTTTATCTGACGTTAAGACAATTGTTTGACGATTAGGCAATAGATTTTTACCCATTCCTTCAAATGTTTTACGTCCCATGACAATGACATTATTTTCTGTCATTTGTTTAAAAAACTGTAAATCATCTGGCAAATGCCAAGGCAAAACGTCGTTCTTCCCAATCAAACCGTTCTCATCCTGCGCCCATATAGCTGCTATCATTTATTAATATCCTCCCCAAATATATATCCCTTACACTGCAATTGGTGCTTTAATTGTTGGATGTGGCTTATAATCCAACAATTTAATATCTTCCATTTCAAATTCAAAAATTGATTGCTTTTCTTTATTGATTTCCAAAGTTGGAAATTCACGAACGTCTCGAGATAACTGTTCATTCATTTGATCAATATGATTAGAGTATAAGTGAGCATCACCTAATGTATGAACAAAATCTCCCACTTCTAATCCAGTCTCATGAGCAATTAAATGTGTTAAAAGAGCGTAACTAGCAATATTAAAAGGAACTCCCAAAAATACGTCTGCGCTTCTTTGATAAAGTTGGCAACTTAGTTTCCCATCAGCAACATAAAACTGAAATAACGTATGACATGGCGGTAAAGCCATATTAGGAATATCTTCTGGATTCCAAGCCGAAACAATTAATCGTCTTGAATCTGGATTACCTTTAATCATATCTATAACGTCTTGCAATTGATCAATCGTTTCACCTTGTGACGTTTTCCAATGACGCCACTGGGACCCGTAAATATTACCAAGTTCACCGTATTTAGAAGCAAATACATCATCTGATAGTATCTTATCACAAAACTCTTTCAATTCCTTTTGATAAACTTCATTAAATTCCTCGTCTTTAACAGCTCTTCTTCCAAAATCAGTCATGTCCGGTCCTGTGTAATCAGAACTTTTGATGTATCTTTCAAAAGCCCACTCGTCCCAGATATGATTATTGTGTTGTAAAAGAAACTTAATATTAGTATCTCCTTTTAAAAACCACAATAATTCACTTTTAATTAAAGAAAATGGAACCCTTTTAGTCGTTAACAAAGGAAAGCCTTCACCTAAATCAAATCTCATTTGGTGACCAAAAACACTTTTAGTTCCTGTACCAGTTCGGTCATGTTTAGTGACACCTTCATCCAGAATTCTTTTTGCTAAGTTTAAATATTCTTGTTCCACTTAGGTTCCTCCTTATTCATTTACAAACTGACTCAAATATTCCCAACGTTCCATCTTTTCTTCCAGTTGACTCTCAGATAAAGTAACTTCTTTTTGAATATCTTGCAACTTTAAAGCATCACTTGCATGATTGAACATGTCACTTTGTAACTTTTCTATTAACGTTTCTAATTGTTCAATATCATCTTCAATAGTTTCCCATTCTTTTTGTTCCATGTAAGTTAATTTTTGTTTTTCTACCTTAATTTTATCAGAATCAGTATTTTCTTTTTTTACTTTTTTGTCACTTAAAAGTACTTCTTTTGATAACTCAAGAGAGTCAAGATAGGAACTCATTGTACCAAAATAGGTTTCAATAATTCCTTCTCCTTTAAACACAAGTAATTTATCCATTGTTTTATCTAAAAAATACCGGTCATGACTTACCGTAATAACAGCTCCTTGGAACTGATTAAGGTAATCTTCTAAAATAGTTAATGTTTCAATATCTAGATCATTTGTCGGTTCATCTAAAAGTAATACATTAGGTTGTTGAATTAATATTTTCAATAAATAAAGTCTTCTTTTTTCTCCACCAGATAATTTTTCTATCACTGTTCCATGTGTTTCACGAGGGAATAAAAATCGTTCTAACATCTCTGTTGTTGAGATAGATGTTCCATCTTTTTGTTCCACCTGCTCAGCTTGTTCTTGAAGGTATTGAATCATTCTTTTAGACTCGTCCAAGCCTTCATTTTCTTGTGTATAATAACCAATCCTAACTGTTTCACCCAAGTCAATTGTTCCTGAGTCAAGTTGAAATTTCCCTGTGATTAGATTGAGTAGCGTTGATTTTCCAGCACCGTTTTCTCCAGTTATCCCAAGTCTTTCATTAGATTGAATTAATAAATTAAAATCTTTTAAAATTGTTTTGTCTGCTATATCAAAGTTAGCTTCTTTAATCTCAAGAACTTTTTTTCCTAAACGTTTTGTGTTAATTGAAATATCTAAATTATCTGTGTTATCACTTGTTGAAACAGATTCTTTTAAGTCATTGAAACGAGAAATACGGGCTTGCTGTTTTGTTCCACGTGCCTTAACACCTGCTCTCATCCAAGCAAGTTCTTGTTTGAATAGTTGTTTTTGTTTGTGGCTTTGTCTAGCCTCTTCTTCTTCTCTTTCAGCTCTCATCATAAGGTATGCTTCATAGTTCCCTTGATATTCATGAAGGTTTCCTTTTGAAAGTTCCATTATTCTATTAGTTACACGGTCTAAAAAATAACGGTCATGTGTTGTTACAACTAAAGAACCCTTATAATCTTTCAAATAATTTTCTAACCAACGAATACTTTTATAATCTAAGTGGTTAGTTGGCTCATCTAATAATAATAAATCGGGTGCTTGAATTAATACTTGAGCTAACCCTAGACGTTTTTTTTGTCCACCTGATAGTTCCTTAACTTTTTTATCCAAAAATAAGATACCTAACTTACTTAAAATTGTTTTAGCATTTGTATCTGCTAACCAAGCATCTTCTTGATTCATTAATTCTTCAGCTTGTTGATATTTTTTCTGGAAAGTCTCATCTGCTCCATCAATCGACAAATTAGCTAGAGCTAATTCATATTCGCGAACAGCTTTAATAATAGGCGTATTTCCTTGAAAAACGGTATCTAATACGGTTAGATTTTCATCAAAATTAATCGTTTGAGAAAGATAACCAATTTGGTAATCATGCGGAAAGTCTAATTCCCCTTTTTCAGCACTGTCGATCCCTGCTAAAATATTCATTAAAGTTGATTTTCCAGTTCCATTAATTCCAATTAACCCAATTCGATCTCCTTCACGAATTAAAAAAGAAACATCATTTAGTAAATCTTTAATACCATATGATTTTTTTAAATTATCTGCACGCAGCATTTTCATTAAATTTACCTACTCTCAAAATAGTCTTGTTTATTCTACCAAAATTAGGTACTCAAAACAAGCTAGTGCCTCGTTAAGCACAAAAAAACACTGAAAAATTTCAGTGTTTTTATTAATTTAATTAGAATTTGTCTGCATATACTTCTGTTACTGTTTTTTCTGCATCTATTACGATGTAAAGTTTATTTTCTGAAGAAACTTTTGTTGTTTGATAGACATTATCTAATCCCTCTTGACCTGGAGTTGCTTTGTCTTTATATGGGAAGTAGATTAAATCACTTGAATTATCATCAAAAATGATAGACATTTTTTCAATATCTTGATATTTAACTGCACGAGCAAACATACCTGATTCTAATCCACCTGTGTTAATATCATCTGTTTGAACATGATCAGCTTCCTGGTTGATTTCAATTTTTAGACCTTCACATGGACGTATTTTTTGAAAATCACTTCCATTGATTCTGCCATAGCTTGTTGTTACTTTACTAATCCATAAATCACCAATATCTTCGCGGTTTATAGACCATGTTTCACCGTTTCTAAAATAGAATTTGAAGCTACTCATTTCTTTTGACATCTATGATCTCCTCTTTCCTATCAAGTTACATTTCTTTGCTACACCAATAGTATAGCACGTATTTTTTGAAAAATAAACAAGTTTATTAAATTTTTCACAAATTAAATTTATTATCCTATGTGAGAAAGAAAAGAAGATACATTGACAATTGCTCGTTCATGTTCTCCGTATCCAATTTTCTTTTCTCCTTCAAACATTTCAAATGAAAAAATAATTCTTTTTCCTTTTTGTTCTTTTATTTCAGAAGAAACTTTAATATTGGCCCCTACTAGAGAAGCTTTAATATGTTTAAAATCAATATGAATGCCGACAGTTGTTTCTTCCTCACTCACTAAATCTTTAGATTGATTCATACATGTGTTTTCAGCCATTGCAATAGCACTTGGTGTTGCTAAAACATCCAGCGTCCCAGATCCCATCACTTTTGCTGTTTCATTTTCTGATACGACAAATTCTTTTTGATACATGTCTTCAGCTCACTTTCTTAAAATTTTCGCTTGTTCTAATAGTTTTTCTTTATTGTTAGGTAGTTCTCCGTTTAACACTTTTTCCTCAAGAGTACTCAATATTTCACCTAACCAAGGTCCTGGCTGAGCATCTAGATAAGCTAATACTTCTTTTCCATTAACTTCTAATTCTTTCATTGATTTAATCGGGAGTTTCTCATAACTTATCATTACTTGTTCTAATGTTGATTCTTCGCCTAAAATAATTCTTACTTCTTCAACTAGAATAACAACTTCTTCTCCCGAGCGGTAGAGATCATCATTGCTCCACTCTTCTAATTTTCTTTTCTTTAATTGTTTCATTCCTTGATTGACATTTTGTAAAATTTTATTTGAACATTTCCAATCTCTTAAAAAATGGTTTGTATTCTCAATATCTAAAACGTAACATAAAAGTAACCAAGCTATCTCTTCACTTTTAATGACTAAGCTTTCATTTAAAAGCAGTAAATTCGTTAACTCTTTTTGTTTATTTTTTAAACCTGGACAATACTGATAACATCCTGTTTCTATAAAAGTAAGTAGGCCTTTATTTCTATAGTTTCCTAATAAAAGTTTTATCCACTCAATATTTATTCTTTCAACAGATATTTTATCTAATAGAGCATGATGCTCTTTAATAGCTTCTTTAGTTTTTTCTTCAATAGTAAAGTTCAGTTGACTTGAAAATCGTAAGCCTCTCATCATTCTTAAAGCATCCTCATTGAATCTCTCAGAAGGATTTCCGACTGCTACAATTTCTTTTTTATTAATTGCCTCAATCCCATTAAATAAATCAATTATTTTACCATCTAAATTCATTGCTAAAGCATTCATAGTAAAGTCTCGACGTTTTAAATCCTCTTCTAAAGATCTAACAAAAGTAACTTCATCTGGTCTACGGTAGTCCTGGTAAGTTGATTCAGTTCTAAAAGTTGTCACTTCATATTGCTCATGCTCAAATAAAACCAAAACAGTACCATGTTCAATTCCAACATCAACTGTCTTTTTAAAAATCTGTTTTACTTCTTCTGGAAAGGCACTTGTTGCAATATCCACATCGTGAAGAGGATGATTTAAAAAAATATCTCGAACACTTCCCCCAACGAAATAAGCTTCAAATCCAGCTTGTTCGATTTTTTCAATAATAGGTATAGCCTGCTTAAATTCTAGTGGCATCTTTTCAATAGTCATTTGTCATTTTCCATTCTTTTTTTATTTATCTAATTTGTTAGTCTTTGATTCGTTCATCTACCCTTTCAAAACGAAATTTATCCCGTTTATTGAATTTAGTCATATTATCTTGAAATACTTGCGTTAAATCTATTTCTAAAGAATTAGCCATAATAATCGTCGCAATTAAAACATCTCCAATTTCTTCTGCCACACTTTTTGGAAGCTCTGATTCTTTCTTTTGTTTTTCTCCATAATGATGATTAATTTCTCGAGCTAATTCCCCAGTTTCTTCTGTCAATCTAGCTAATTGAGATAACGGTGAAAAATACCCCGTTTTAAACTGATTAATATAACTATCTAATTCTTCTTGCATCTCTTTTAAATTTTGGCTTTTTGAGGTCATTTTTCAATCAATCCTTCTTTTTTACTTCTAGCTCATATCTTATAAAAGATACTTCAATTTTTCAACCATCCGCCTCTTGTTGCGCCTTATAGATAATGATAAGATAACAATTGAGGATGTGATAAAATGAAATTTAATAAACAAGCTTTGTTGGATATTTTTTTAATTTTTATCGGTACAAGTATTTACAGCTTTGGGCTAGTTGTCTTCAACATACCTAACAATTTAGCCGAAGGTGGGGTAACAGGGATTACTTTAATCATTTACAATATGATTGGCTTTAACCCAGCCTACAGTACTCTCTTATTAAATATACCACTTATTTTAATTGGGTTGAAAATTTTTGGGTTTAGATCTTTGATTTACACACTTGTGGGAACGTTTTCTCTATCTCTAAATATTTTATTGTGGCAAAAAGCTAATATTGCTATTTCCGTTGACAACGATCTTCTTATTGCGGCTCTACTTGCCGGTCTTTTCGGTGGTGTTGGGAGCGGGATTGTTTACAAAGTTGGTGGAACGACTGGCGGAACAGATATCGTTGCTAGGATCATCGAAAAAAATATTGGTTTAACAATGGGGCGTTCGATGCTTATTTTAGACGTCATTGTTTTAATTCTTTCACTTAGCTATCTTTCCTTAAAAGAAATGATGTACACATTAATTGCTGTTTTTGTTTTTAGTATTGTCGTTGATTTTGTCCAAGAAGGAAGCTACAGTGCTAGAGGAATTCTTATTATTTCTGATAAAAACGACTTAATTTCTAGCCAAATTTTAGAAGAACTCGAACGTGGTTCCACTTTTCTCAAATCAGAAGGTGCTTATTCGAATGTAGAGCGCGATATTATCTACTGTGTGGCCTCTCCACCTGAGATTAATACTATTAAAGACATCTGTCATGAAATTGATCCTAAGGCCTTTATATCGGTTCTAACAATCAATGAAGTTATAGGAGAAGGTTTCTCCTATGAAAAGATGAAAGCTATTAAAAGAAAACGCTAAAAAGACTCCATTTCCAAATTTAGTTGGAAATGAAGTCTTTTTTTAATTGTTTGAATCTATTTGATAATTCGATGAACTCAGCTTCGTTACCTTTTTCTAAAGCTAAATCAATTCTTTCTTCTAAGTCATTCAGTTGAAACTTCCTATCTTCTGTGGTGAAGAAAGTTTCTAACTCTTCCAGGATCTCAAGTTGAAGATCTTCATCAATCGGTTCATACTCATTTTTTTCTAAAATAGAAAGATATTCTGTTTTTTTAAAACGATCTTTAAATTTAATTTCAATATACAACAATTCTTTTCTATTCATACGAATTTCATGAAATATCGCATTAGCATCTAAAATGCTAAGACCTTGTTTTGTCATCTCAATTCCAGGACCTTCTTCGAATTCGTCTACAATCACAAGTCCCCTGGGTGTATGGAGAGCCTGTTCAACAAAAACAACCTTATTTAACATTATTTCATGATTAATTAAATAATTTAAAATCCAATAAGATTCCCTTGCTTTTAAAGTAACTGATTGAATAATAAAGTTTAGAAATCTCTTTTTTTCAGCTAGTTCGATCATTCAAATTACCACCGTTCATCTTCAATTAATGAGGCAATCTCGATATCTCCAGGAACAATTGATATATACTGCTTCAGCAATTCATTTGCAACGTCTATTTGACCTTCTTCTCTTAAGAACAAAGCATAATCTTTCAAAAATTCAGGGTCATCTAAAAGTGTCTCTTTGGCTTTTTCATAAAATTCTTTAGCTTTATCAAATTCCTCTAAACCATTATAAGCTTGAGCTAATATCCATTCAGAGAAGTTTTGCTCTTTGTTTTCTAACGTATCCATCAATTGAATTACTTCTTCGTATTCTTCTTCTTTTAATAAAAGCTCTGCTAAACGCATTTTAGAAAGGTCTGCATCTATTTCTAATGAAATAACTTCTTCTAAATATTGTTTTGCTTGATCTTTATCACCTAAATGATAAGCCGTGTCTGAAGCCAAATGATAAAGTGATGTTTCATAAGGATTTTGAGAAATTCCTTCTTCAATAATTTCTATGACTTCATCATGTAATCCTTCATCAAAAAGGATTTGAGCAAGAGGATAGTAAACTTGATTAAACGATTCATCCATCAATTTAACTTGTTTTAATAACTCAATAGCACGCTCATTTTCTTCCAATTGGTAAAAAGTTAACGCTAATTGGAATAGTCTCTCTACAGTTTCATCTTCTTCAATGGCTTTTTCTAAATGGATAATGGCGTGTTCAAAGTCACCAATTCTAGATAAAGCAACACCGATTCTTTCATCTAAACTAATAGGAGATTCTCCTTCTTTAAAGCTGCCTCTTAATTTTTCATACATGTCTACTGCTTTTAAATAGTCTTCATTTGAAAAATAGAGTTCTGCCAGAGATAAATCAAGTAATGGTTCGTCAGGTAAGTATTCTTTAGCTTGTTTTAATTTTCTCTCACTTACTTCAGGTATATTTAAAACTTGATAAATATCTGCTTGAGTAATTAAACTTTGAGCATATAAATCACTTGTCTCTTCAATTGATTCTAGGAAAGTAAAAGCTTTTTCCAAGTCATCATTTTCAATCGCAATTTCAGCTAAAGCAATTTTCAATGTTTCTTCTTCTGGAAATTCCTCGAATAATTTTTCATAAAGTGTTTCTGATTCTTCAATAAAGCCTAATTGGAATAAATTATCTGCTAACTGAAGTCTTTCCTCTGCCAAATCTTCCATTTGAGCTTTTTCAAAAGCTAATTGTGCTTCTACTAAATCTCCATCAGATAATGCTTGTAACATTTTTTTACTATATGACATATTTTTCCCTCAACTATTCTTATTTAAATTTCGATATTCTTCAATAACTGAATACAATGATTCAATTGAAGGGCTATTCATTTTTTCTAATTGGCCAATAGAAACCAAGCACTCTAAATTCTTATGGCGGTTTACTTCTAATGAAATACTTTTAGCTAAATCATAAGTTATCATTTGATTTGGTAATAGTAACTTTCGACCAACAATTTGTTCAAACCATAAATAAAATTTTCTAAACTCAAAATCAATTTGATTTTCTTTGATTCCCCACAACGTATGAAGTAAAAAACCGATATCATTCTTTTGATTTTGAGATAAATAATGAGATTCATTCAACTGATAAAAACTTTTTGAAAAAAGTAAACCATATGTCAGTGAAGAAAAATGAGTTGTTTCTAAAATTTCAATAACTATTTCAACAAACGGTGCAAAAAAAGCATGCTTTTTAGATTTAGACGCTTGATACAAATTAGTTAGCAACTCCTTTTTACAGGTAAGCCCTAATTTAACAAGCGTTATAAAATCTTCTGTCCAAGATTCTATTGGTTCCAATTCATTCAACATTGTATCGTAAACAACTCTTTCTGGCAAAACAAATTGTTTTGTATAGATGGCTAAGCTTGAACTAAGTAAAACAGCCTCTCCTGTTAACGAATGGGTGAACCCTGTCATTGTTGTTGGAACATAAAAAAAGTTAGAAATATAAAAAGATGTTACTTTTAACGTCCCGCATAAATGATAAATGAAACTATCTCCTGCACCCAGCAATAAAGTGCCTTCAGGTAATTTCATCTCTTCCATATAAGTTAAAATACGGTGATATAATTCAAACTGATTAATTGATTCAGGCGTTGGACAAATAAACCAATGATACTGAGTCTGATCCTCAAAAAGGGTTGTCATTTTTTCATAATACATTTCATAAAAAGGTTGAGAGGTTACAAATAACACACAAGGAAAATGAGTTAGCTCTGAAAAATTTTGTTGGAATAACAAACGATTAAACGATTCCGCATAAATAATTTGAGTTGTTTCATTATTTTTATTAAAAGTAGTCCTCATTTTAACACCCTCTTTCATCTCTAGTTTACCATAATTGGCTTCAATACAGAAAAAGAGACTGACTTATTCGTCAATCTCACTTTCTAGTAAACATAGAAACGACAGCCACAACAATAACTGCGCCTAAAATGGAAGGTACAAGTGCCATTCCAGCTAAATGACCACCCCAATCTGAACCGAACAATTTATGCCCTACTGTTGATCCAATGAGTCCTGCGATGATATTAAAGACACAACCTTTTGGATTTCCTTTATCTACAAGCCCACCTGCAATTGCACCAATAACGGCACCTACAACTAAAACCCAAATCCAATACATAAAAAAACCTCCACTTCCTAAATCTCTATCTACTTATCATTGTAAAATAAAGACAAAAAAATAGTCAAGACTTATGCTAGTCCATGACTATCTAATGCGTTATTTAAGATATAAACTTTGTTTTCCCATGTTTTGATAAATTTGATTGAATTTACTTTTTTCAATTTTAACTTCCTTGCCATAAGCGTCATTTAGATACACGTTTTCTTGATCAAACCCAATAATAACAGCAGCGTGATGCTTGAAGCTGACTTGTTTGATTCCATTTTTAGTACGCCAATCTAAAAAATCAGATGACTTTGGCACAGAGTAATCAATCGTGACAACAACCCAGATTGGATGACCCTCTTTAACTAGTCCTAACAAGTGATCTAACTCTTCACCTGTACTATTAATGACTGTATAGTTCTCATTAACTACACTTCTAGCTAATTTTTCAATAGGTCCTACGTTGACACCAGTTCCCAGATTTTTACCTGTGGCATCTCCAACAAAGCCCTCATCTGGATCACCAAGATAACCTACTTCATCTTGATAAGGAACCTTTTCAATTCTATCTTGTAAGTCATTCTTGCTGTAATCAAAGTGATAATACCCAAGCAACATACTAAGAGCAGTTACTTCACAGCCATATTTTAAAGCTGGCTCACTCATTTGATTGATAAGAGGTACAGGTAGTTTGTACGATTCAACATTACTTGTGTTCTCTTGAGTTGTTCTCATACCTATAAGCAAGTTATTTTTTGTTTTTGCTGGTTGTTCTTTATATGAAATTTGATCATCTGTTTCCATTTTAGATGAAGCAAATGCAATTATTTTTTTCAAACTAAAAAAAAGACTCAAAATTGTAAACCAAATAAAAATTTTCTTTGCGACTTTTTTTTTCTTTGTCATGTTCTACATCCTCACAGTGCTTGCCAAGTTTGCAATAATTCTTCCAACATTCCCTGTACTAATTCAACTTTTTCTTTATCTTTATTTAGATTAGCTTGTATTAGCTGATTAAACATAAAATCATATAGATCATTTAATTGATCAGACACATCACTACCTGGAATTTGATGGATAGACATTTTCAATTCCATGATGATATCTTGAACTTTAATTAATTGAGCATTTGATTCTTGTAAATTGTTTTTATCAATATGATAACTTGCTACTTTTAAATGTTTAATACCTGCTTCAAAAAGCATTTCAATCAAACGTTTTGGTGATGCTGTTAAAACTTGATTGTTAAGATAAGCTGTATTTCCTTTTTTGTAAGTCATGGTTCACCTCTAATTTTAAACTTAAAAGTCTTTATCAATAAAATACGAATCTGAAAAGTCATAAACGTATTGATTTCTTATTTTGTGTGCTTGATTCAACTGATTAATTTTATTAAAAAATTCATTTTTTTCTTTAGAAAGATAATCAGTCATTCGTCTTGTTTTAACAAGTAATTGTTCTAATCGACAATTTTCCATTTCAGATAAATTTTTTTCTGATAAACTTTGATATTTTTTCATTAAATCATCGTTCTCATTTAAGATTTTAAAGGCTTCATCAGTTGTACCGTCCCAACTTAACACATTCCGTAACATTTCTTGTACTAAGTACTCTGAAAATTTTGTTGTTTCTAACAAAAGCCATCCACTCCTTCATTATCTAGCCGCAAAAGAATCGATTTGACTTTGTAGATAAGCCATCTGTGCTTCTGCATTCATCATTACTTGATCCAACTTCGTAAACGTTCTAACGTAGTAATCCTTTTTCTTTTCAATTTTGACATTGAATCGTTTGATTCTTTCATCAATATCTTTCATGTTACTCTCTAAAGTCTCTGTTTTTGATTTAAAGACACTTTTCTTACCCTTCGTATCATCTAAATACTCATTCATTAACTCTTTTAATTTAACAGTATAACCAAACTCTGATTTCTCAAATTCCATTGTCGGCTTACCATCTGGACCAGTCACTTCTTTTATTTCTTTCTTTTCATTGTAAAAGAAATTTTGGACTGCTTCAGGATCTTTTTTTAGAGCTGCTTTGAATTTTTCTTCATCAAAAGTAATCGTTGCTGTTTTATCTTTACTTTCAATCCCAAGCTCCATCGGTGTAACGATATTCGTTTTATCATTATTTCCTGGCGCTCCAGTCATTAAGAATCTTAAACTTGATTGTAATCTCATCATTGAGCCATCACCGTTTAAAGTTCCTGCTTTGTTATCTTTTTTACTTGGATCTCCAACAGAGGTTTTTTCTGAAATGAATCCCATTACGTTATTGTATTGTTCAACAAAATCTTTAACAGCTGTTGTCAATTTTTCTGTGTCTGTTTTTAAACTAAGGTTCACATTTTCTTTTGTTTCACCAAGTAAATGAATCGTCACGTTTTCAATAACATCACTTACTTCATTCGAAGAACGTGTAACTTTCATTCCGTCAATTGTAAATATAGCATCTTCACCAGGAACTTTTTCAGCTTTATCTAAACCTAAACCATTTAGAACATCACCTTTGACTTCAAAATCTTTTTCTCCTGTTTCAACACTAGTTAAAATTAATCGATTATTAATCACAGATGCTTTGATACCTGTTTGTTTTGATTCTTGATTAATCTTGTTTGTAATTTCTTTCAAACTATCTTTTTCATCAATTGTGATATCAAGAGTTTTTGGCGGTTTCGTTTCAGTTTTTCCATCTAGTGTATCTACTTTAATTTCTTTTTCTGATTTTAGCGGTAACGTTAGTTTCCCCGAAACGCTTAACTCATCATAGATGGTTTTATCTTTTAATTTAGCTATTTCACCAGAAGTAATTTTTGTTGAAGTAGCTAATTTCTCAACCGTCACCTTATAATCTTCCACATCAGCTAAATCAGTTGCTGTTATTTTAACTTTTTCTGGGTGAGAACTTAACGTAATTTTAGTATTGAATGTTTCATTTTTTTGTAATTTTTCAAGATTAGTAAATAAGCTATTTAAACGAAGGCGTACATCTTTCCAAGCGTTTTGTTGCTCTGTCATTTTACTTTTTCTTAAATTCATTTTTGTTAACGGAACTGATTCCGCTTCAATTAACTTATCAATTTCCTTAGAGGTAATTCCTGAGTAAGTTCCTAATGTAGAACTAATTCCTGAAGCACTTCCGACACTTGCCATTTAAATCATCCTTCCTTGTTAACAATAATTCCAACCATTTCCCAAATGTTTGCAATAGAATCTAACATTTTTTCAGATGGAATCTCTCGAATCACTTCTTCTGTATTTGTGTCAACTAAGGTAATAATTGTTTTCTTAGTTGATTCATGTACTTTATAAGTTAATTTAGCATCCTTGCCCAGTAAATGTTTATTCGACTGATCAATCATTTTTTGCAATTGTTCTTGGCTATAGTTAGATAACGTTCCTGGTGTGTATTCATTTCCCTCAGGATCAATTATCTTTTTCTCTTTCACCGTTACATCTGCTACTTTTTCTACCTTTTTTACTGGCTCAGTCTCATTAATTATTCGATGAAGAACACTATGATTGTTGATATCCAACCCCAACACTCCTTAATCTAAATAAAGAATTTATTATATTACCAAATAAAAGCCGACCAAGAAAGTCGGCTTTTAATGAAGTTATTAACCTTGTAATAATGAAAGAACGCTTTGTGGCATTGCGTTTGCTTGAGCTAACATTGAAGTAGCTGCTTGAGCTAAGATGTTGCTCTTAGTGAATGACATCATTTCTTCAGCCATGTCTACGTCTCTAATACGAGAGTTAGCTTCAGTTAAGTTTTCTTGAGTTGTAGATAAGTTATTGATTGTGTGAGTTAGGCGGTTTTGTACAGCACCTAAGTCAGAACGAGCGCTAGAAACTGTTGCTTTAGCTTCGTCTAATTTGTTGATTGCTTCATCAGCACTTTTAGCATCTGATAAGTTTAATGCATCTAGACCTAATGTTGCAGAATCCATTTTTCCAATGCTCACACTGATTTTTTCACCAGAGTTTGCTCCAACGTGGAAGCTTAATTTAGAATCTTCTTTTGCAGCTACAGTAGTTGCTGTTGCAACTTTAGCATCAACTTCTGTTGCAGCAACTAAAGCTTTATCTTTAACTGTGATTGTACCAACTACTTTATCATCTTTTTTGATGTTAAAAGTTTTAGCATCAGCACCTGCTTCAACAGTATGTCCATCTACTGTAAAGGCAATATCTCCATCAGCTTCTTTTTTAGCTTTAATATCTAAATTACCAGCTGAAAGATCTTTGTTATCTGAAAATTTAACTGAAGAAATCAAGTCTTCTCCATCTGTTTCAACTTTAGTTGTTGTTTTAGCTGCTGAATCAAATGATCCATCTAGTAGAGTTTTTTGGTTAAAGTTAGTTGTATTTGCAATACGAGTAACTTCTTCTTTTAACGCTGAGAACTCTTTGTTGATTTCTGCACGGTCTTGGTTACCTAAAGTACCAGTAGCTCCTTGAGAAGCTAAGTCACGCATACGGTTGATAATTTCGTGAGTTTCGTTTAAAGCACCTTCAGCTGTTTGGATTAAAGAAATTCCATCTTGAGCGTTACGTACAGCTTGTTTTAATCCACTGATTTGGCCTTTCATTTTTTCAGAGATAGCAAGACCTGCAGCGTCATCACCTGCACGGTTGATACGGAATCCTGAAGATAATTTTGCTAATGAATTGCTTTTTGAAGCATTAGCTGATGTTAAACGTGAATATGTGTTTAACGCAGATACGTTTGTGTTAATTCTCATTTTTTGTTTCCTCCTGAAATAAATATGTTTTGTTGAGGTCGCCCTCTGTTATATATATCGGTCCGATTCCCATCTTGTTAAATCCTTTTTTAAACTTTTTTATAATTATTTTTAATTAATAGTTTTACTTCTCAAAATATGATAAAATCAACTAGAAAACATCTTAAAAAAGGAGAAATGACCTATTAATTTTTTTGAAAAAATGACGAGATATTTTAAAAATAATCCTAAAAAAGCTGCTGGTTTATTTTTTATTGTATGTTTTTTAATTTTTTTTAAAGTAATGACTCATGAAAAAGATAAATCGAAACAGTTAGAAATTGGAGGACCCAAAATAACACTTGAGTCTTCACAAAAAAAAGAACAAAAAAAGGTGTCGAAACCTAATTTAAAAGAAGAAAGTTCTAAAAAAATAGAGATTGAAACAAAAGAACCTAACGCAATTAATTCTTTTAAAATGAATGATTGGAAGCCTACGTCAACAAAACAGAAAGAGCCTCATCATACCAATTTTGGTGAAGACAGCATCGATCGTCAGGAAATGCAAACAGCTTTTTCTACAGCCCTTAATCTAGACACTAAACAAATTGAAGAGTGGTGGCTAGATAGTTATGACACAACAAGTATTTACGGTTACTTATCTAATAAAGAAACAAATCAGTTTTATAAAGTTAGTTTAAAATGGATAAAAAATGAAGGTTGGTTACCTGAATCTGTTATCGAACTATCCAAATTACCTGAGCATATATAAAAAAACTTCACGAGAATATCGTGAAGTTTTTTTATACAAAATCTAGAATGCTTGTTTGCATAATTTTAGTTCCCATTGAAAGAGACGCTTGATAAGCAACCATTTGATTAGCAAATTCCATATACTTCTGAACCACATCAACATCTTGCTTTTCAGAAAGAACTTCTTTCAAATTAATTGTTTCATTTTCGTTTCTGTCTTTAGCTGCTTCAAATCGGTTTGTAACTGTTCCAATTCTTGAACGGACATTAACAAAGTTTTCTGTATGAACATCAACTTTGGATAATAATTCTCCAGATAATTTTTCTTTATCATCACTATTCATAGCTTGAATGATGTCAGTAAAGAATGTGCTCAAATTTTCTGGGTCAGCTTCTGTTCCTTCTTCTTTCATAAATAATCTACCATCACTGATTAAATCAACTGTTACGCCTTTAGCGATTACTCTTGGCAAATTACCGTCTTTAGGAGTAACTGTGCCATCTCCATTTTTAACATCTTTTGTTCCGTTGTACTTAACTTCGATAATATCTCCCTTATCATCTTTTACAATTTCAAAAGGAGGTGTCTTTGTATTTTTTCCACCAAAGATATAACGGCCATCAAAGTTAGTATTTAAAGAATCCACAATTCCTTCTACTTCAGAAATGACTTCTTTTTTATTGGCTTGCAATTCTGCTTGGCCTTGAGTTCCTGTTGCACTTGATTCTATAAGCTGACGAATTCGATGTAGTGAATCAGTTGCACTCTCAAGAGCAGAATCTTGTGTTTTACCCCAAGCCATTGAATCTGAAATAGTTGAGTTAAAATACTCATTTTGTTGAATAGAGTCATTCATATTGATAATTTTAGCGAAAACTAAAGGATTATCTGATGACTTACTATATTCAGCAAAAGAATTTAATTGATCTTGATATTTTCTCAAACGATCTAAGTTAGTAGCCATATTACGGTTAAACTCAGTATAGATTGTCGAATTTGATACGCGCATTTAGTTACACTCCCGTTCGATTTATTAAAGTATCTAACATTTCTGAAACCACAGAAATAACTTTTGAATTTGCTTGGAAAGCTCTCTGGAATCTAATAACATCTGTTACTTCCTCGTTAACGTTCACACCAGAGATTGAATCTCTTCTTTGTTGTAATTGACTGAGTAAGTATTCTTGAGAAGTTACTTTATTATCAGCTTGTTGTTTTGAAATACCATTTTTAGTCACAATATCAACAAATGAACCTAGGAAAGTTAATCCGCCTTCTTCATCTGCAAAAGACATACTCTTTTTATCATACGTACTAAAATCAGTTGGGTATTTCAATCTTGTATCTTTTAGTTTTGAAATAGCAGTAGCTCTTGAGCCATCCCCCACTTCATGTCCTTTTAAATCTTCCCCTGTATTAATCAAGGAAGGATCTTTTTTTATAGCTTCGTTAACTTTGATATTAAGAGCATGATTTCCATCTGTCCCAATTGTAAAGAAATCAATACTATCACCTGCATCTGAGTGGATTTTATTAACAGCTGATGCCAGATTAAACACAAAATTATTTAACTCTGTCATACGACTATCGATTTCAACTAAAGATTCTTGTAATCCTTTTGAAACACCGCTAGCCATTTCAAGTGGTTTGAATTCAGGAGTTGCTGCTTTGGAATCTGAAATTAAGATCTGTCCAATTTCATATTTGTCAGTAGTTGTAGCACGAGGTTTTAGTGAGTCCCCACCTTCTGAAACTAAAGAATTTCCTTTATCATCTTTACCAACAACGACACTAATTTTCTTCAACTCATTGTGTGTTAACACATCTTGTTTATCGACTTTAATCGAAACACGTCCGTACTGGTCAAAAGACGTTTCTAATTTAGTAAATGTGGCAAGCTCTTCTAAAATAATATCTCGTTGATCGAGCAAATCATTTGGTATGCTTCCATCATTGGACACTTTATAGATTTGTCGGTTAATTACATCTAATTGCTCTAATTTCCCGTTAAAATCAAGTGCACTTTTTTCTAAAATAGAAAGTGTGTTTTGTGAAAGTTCATCAATTTGTTTTGCCATATGATTAATTGCATCTGTCAAAATATTTCCGTTTTCTAACACAATTGTTTTAGCGTTATCCATCTCTGGATTTGAACCTAATTTTGACCAAGAATCAAAGTAAGTCGATAAATTATTCGATAAACCTTTATGTAGAGGTGTTTCATTAAAAATAACTTCTAATTGACCTAAGATATCAGACTTTTGCTCATATTGATGATAAGAAGATGTTTCTTGTCTCATATTTCCAATCACGAAATCGTCTACTACTCTTGTAATAGAAGAAATCTTTACCCCTGTACCAACTTGACCAACTCCAATTAAATTATATGGATTATCAGCTGCCATGTTAACTCTCTGACGTGAGTAACCCGCTGTATTGGCATTTGCGATATTGTGACCAGATGTTTCAAGTGCTTTTTGCTGAACGTTTAGACCTTTATTAGCAGTACCTAAAGTACCAAATAATCCTACCATAAGTTAGTGCCTCCTCTCTTTATTTCAAATGTATGTTTTCGATGACGGGCCTCTTAAGAAGAAATTATTTACATCGAATGATTAATAAAGCCAAGATCTTCCTGAGAAGCTAATCTACCACTACTTGAATACGTTGAGTTGGCTTTCTTCATACCCGTACCAACTGCTGAAAGAAAACGATCATTAAAAGCAATCGCCTGTTTCGTTAGTAATAAATTATCATTTTGAACTTGTTTTATTTCTGCAATCAGCTTTTTCTCTTCAGCTGATGGTACACCTTTAAATGAATTTAGTGGTTCTACCAATTGTTCTTTTTGCTTTACTATTTTTTCGATTTGAACGCCATCATTTTTTACTAAAGCTTTTTTTTCTTTTTTAAGCAATCTTAATAACTGCTTTAAATAACTTGTTAAATGTTTATTTGTCTCCATACGACTCTTTTTGTCCTTTTAGTGTATCTGACATTTTATCAGCAATTTCTTCAGCAGATACTTTATATGTTCCATCTTTAATCGCTTGCTTAATTTCTGCGATTCTGTTTGTTTTTTCAGTATCTTCTAATTGATTATTAAATCGTAATTTTTTGCTTGTTTTAGATAAGTCAACTTCAACTGTTTCTTTTTTCATTGTTGGACTTGTCTCTTTTTCAACATTATCATGCCCTATTTGAGAATGATAAGAGTCGAAATACGATGTATATTGATTATTTATCTTCATAAAAATACTCTCCTTGTATAGATATTAGCGACCAGTCATCTACTTATACATAATAATTATCGGCAAAAAATTAAATCGATTAATAGCAAAAAGGCTTAATGTCAGCTTACTTTTGATTTTTTTGTAATTTGTTTTATTTTATAATGAAAATAATCTAATAATCAATAAAAACTACTTGAATAAGTCTAAATTGACTTATTCAACTAGTTTAATGTAAATTATTTAGTCTTTGTTTTTGAGATAAGATATTTGTAATTCTAATACCAAAGTTTTCATTAATTACGACTACTTCGCCTTTTGCGATTAGCTTACTATTAACATAAACTTCAAGAGGCTCGTCTGTTAATTTATCTAGTTCTACAACAGAACCAACACCTAATGATAAAATATCTTTAATTGATTTTCTACTGTTACCTAGTACCACACTAAAATCAAGCGGGACATCCATCAACAAATCTAAATTATCAATATTTGATTCTACTTTTCTGTTTTCTAAATTCGCAAATTCAGGTTGTTGAACCGTTACTTTTTTAGTGGCTTCTTGAGTTGGTACAGATTGTTGTCTTGTCTCTTCTCCCATCATTTCACGTCCTTCCAAAACTTCTGCTGTATCTTGAAGCATTGTATCAGAAATTTCACGAACCATTTCTTGCGTGTAAATTTGCATAATTTCACTTTCGATAACACCTTCAACAGATAAATCAAATGAAATTTTACAAACCACTGTCTCGCTATCAATTCCTTTATACTGAACTGCAGCTTCATCTTTCCATAAGTTAACTTCAGGTGGTAAAATATCTACTTTTTTACCCATCATCGTCGCCATTGAGGTAGATGCTGATCCAATCATTTGGTTCATCGCTTCTCCTACAGCGCTTAATTCTAACTCTGTGAATTCTGTATTAGTTGTGTTACCATCGCCACCAATCATTAAATCAGCGATAATAATAGCGTCTTCAACATTTAGAAGTAATAAATTACTTCCTTCTAAGCTTTCTTTAAATTCAACAACAGTTGATACTTTTGGCGTAACCAATTCATCAAGTATTTGTTGAAACTTAACGTAGCTAACTCTTGGTGTTGTAATCATGACACGACGATTTAAAATAGAAGATAAAGTTGTTGCCGCTTGTGACATAGAAATATTCCCAACTTCACCAATAATGTCGCTAATTGTTTGATCAAATGGTGCTGGAATTTCTGAGCCATTCATCAATGTATCTATTTCTTTTTGAGATAGTGCTTCACTCATTCTACGATTCTCCTTCTGAAAACTCTAAAATTTCAACTGCCATGACATCATCTTTTTTACCTGGTTTTACGAGGCTAAAGAGTTGATTTTCAATGTACATTTTTAGAGGCTCTGTAATCTTTTGATCTAAACTGATTGTATCGCCAACCTCTAATTGTGAAAAATCAGAAAGAGTCATTGTTGTTTTACCTAAGAAGGCTTCTAATTCTAAATCAACAGACTCAATATTTTTTTGTAAATGTTCATTGTCGATTGTACTAAAGTTCTTATCTGAGTCAAACCAGTTTCTAAAGCTTAATTTATCGATAATTCCTTCGAAAAAGACATATGGAACACATAAGTTTATAAATGTATTTCGTTTAAATATTGTTGCTGTAAATGTCACTAACACGACTGGTTCATTAGGTGACATATTTTGAAGTAATTGAGGATTAGTATCTAAACTATCCAATTTACTTTCAATATCTGTTATTTCTTTCCAAGCATTTTCAAAAGCTGACACAAAAGTTTTAAAGATTTCTTCTAAAATAGCAATCTCTATGTCTGTAAAGCTTTTTTTCTCAATTTCTTCATTTTTAAGAACTTGTGCTTCACTTCCACCACATAATAACTCAACAATCAGCATACAAAGTTGAGGATTAATCTCAATCATTTGAATACCATTTAAGGGTGTCGAATGAAACAAACCAAGTAATGTAAACTTAGGTATCGAATGAATAAATTCATCGTAACTAATTTGTTCAATAGAAGCTAACTTCAACGAAACGTTGGTTCTAATCTGAGTGCTCAAATGATTGCCTGCATATTTTGAAAAATCTTCAAAGATCATAAATAGCGTATTAATGTATTCTTTTGAAAGTTTAGTTGGCCTTCTAAAATCATACGCTTTAACTTGACCAACCTCTTTTTCTTCAGACATCAATGTATCCTCATCAATTTCACCATTACTCATCGCATTTAAAAGTGCATCTATTTCTTGTTGTGTTAATACTTGTTTCAAATAGATCCCTCATTTTCAGTAAATATTGTCATCACATCAATAATATTCGTTAACTTATCATGGATAGAAATGATACCTTCTATATTATCGTTTGTTTTCTTATCTAGTGCTTGTATTTCATCTGAATCAACGCTAAAAACACCAATAATTTGTTCAACTAAAATTCCGATTTTTTGGTTGTCATTCATAATGACAATGATGTTTTCGTGTAAGCCATTATCATCTTCTTTTAAAAATTTGGAAAAGTTAACAAGAGTAACAATGGTTCCTCGCAAATTGATTAATCCTTCTATCCAAGGTTGAGCTTGAGGAACATGAAAAATTTTTGTTGATTTGATGATTTCACCAACGTTTTCAGTGCGAATACCATAATATTTGCTATCTTTAGTAAAGACAATTAACTGCATCGTTTTCTCTCCTCAATATTAACTTTTTAAAAGACTATATCATTACTTTATCAAGTGCTTTAATAACGCGGTCACTATCAAATGGCTTCACAATAAAATCAACAGCACCAGCACGAATAGCATCCATTACCATTGATTGTTGACCCATAGCACTACACATTAATACTTTAGCACCAGCATCAAACGCTTTAATTTCTTTTAAAGCTTCAACTCCGTCCATCTCTGGCATTGTGATATCCATTGTTACTAAATCTGGCTGAGTTGCTTTGTATTTTTCAATAGCTTCTAATCCATTTTGCGCTTCATCTACAACTTCATAACCATTTTTTTCTAAAATATCCTTTAATTTCATTCTCATAAATACCGCGTCATCCACGATTAATACTTTTTTTGCCATTTATAATCCCTCTTTCTATACACCTATTGCTTTAAATAATTTTTCTAATACGCCTACTTCTGGTATGAAATATAAATAAGCATCCATTTGATTACCAGAGTAGAAAAACTCATTTTTGATAATTAAAACTTCATCATCATACTGATCGACTGCCATGTATAAACTACTAATAATTGAGCCAAACATATCAATCATTAAATTCGGAACAGAAGACAGTAATCTAACGTCTAAAAGCTGACTAATTGCATTCAAGAAAGAATTCACTAAAATATTGGCTAATTCTTTGATAGATGAAACCATTAAGTCTTCTGTTTGTTCGATACCATTTGGTAACATCATGCTAGAAATTTCTTGTGCCGATTTTTCAGGAAGTGCGAACAGAAAAATACCACTTCCATTCCCAATGACTTGGGTAGTCACAGCATAGACAACTTTGTCTTCTGACATGATTTGTTGATATAATTCTTCATACTCCATAATTTCAATCAAAGGGACTGTCATATCAACAGGTTCTTTGATAAGAGCTGAAATACTCGTTGCAGCGTGTCCTCCACCTATATTAACCATTTCTTTTATAGCATCAATTTGTAGAGGCTGAAATTTATTCATCATATTGAACTCACACTTTCTTCACTACAAATGACATTTGTATCTAAAATCAATGTGATATCTCCGTTTCCAAGAATTGTTGCACCAAGGTATTTTTTTAAATGTCTTAATTCTTGTCCCAATTTTTTAATCACAATTTCTTGTTGTCCAATTAATTCATCCACCATTAGAGCGTAGTATTTTTTACCAAGTAAGACGATAATCAAATGAGGATTTGAATTAAATTCTTTTGCTGGTTCAAGTCCAAGCACTTCTTGTAATCGAATAACTGGAATAGCCATTCCTTGGTATTTATAAACTTCTTGTAAGTGAACCTGAATAATTTCTTGATTAGTGACTTCAACAACTTTTTCAATGGCTCCCTGTGGTAAAGCAAATACTTCACCTGAAACTTTAACCATTAAAGATTGAATAATCGATAGTGTTAAAGGTAAATTAATAGTGAATGTTGAACCAACATCAACCTTGCTATGTAAATCAATGGTTCCTCCAAGATTTGTAATTTTAGAATGAACGACATCCATTCCAACTCCGCGTCCAGAAACGTTAGTTATTTCTTTTGCTGTAGAAAAACCAGGATGGAAGATTAAGTGTAAAATTTCTTTGTCAGATAAACCTTCAGTGTCTATCCCTTTTCTTTCAGCACTTTCTTTTATAACTTCAGGATTCAATCCTTTTCCGTCATCAGATACGGTAATAATGACTCGATTACCTTGTTGAAAGGCTGTTAATTTGATTTCACCTTCAACTGGTTTCCCAAGTTCTTTACGTCTCTCAGGGGCTTCAATACCATGATCAGCAGAGTTTCTAATCAAATGGACTAATGGTTCACTTAATTCTGAAACAACTGTTCGATCAAGTTCAGTGTCTTCACCTTCAATGATTAATGTCATTTCTTTGTTTAAATCTTTTGCTAAATCACGAACAACTCGAGGGAATCGATTCATAACAACACTAACTTGTTGCATTCTTATTTTTAAAACTAAGTCTTGCAACTCAGACGTGATTCTTGCTACTTCTGTTAATGGTTCTTTGATATCGTTTTTGCTATCATTTTGCGAAATGTTTTCTAACCTTGTTCGGTAAACAACTAATTCTGAAACCAAATTCATAAAAGTATCTAATTTAGCTAAATCCACTTTAATCGTTTGTTGTTCATGCTTGGTTACTTTTTTCTTTTTTTCTTTTGTATCTGTTTCTTGTTGTTCCACTTTTGTTTCAACAATAATTGTTTCTTCTTCCTCAAAAATAGCTTCACCACTAATGACATTTACCATTTCGATATCACTATTTGTCAGAATATTTTCCTTAATCTCATCAGCAGTATTTTCACTAACTAATAACACATGAAAATCTTGCTCGAATTCGCCTTGTTCTAACGTCTCAGTATCTGGAAAACTAAAAGTAACTTCTCCTACTTCACTTAATTTTTCCATAATCAGAAAAACACGTGGGCCTTTTAGCGTACAGTCTTTATCAAGCCTGATACTAATACCATAAGAAGTATATTCAGTATTATCTAGTTCATCCATTAAATGAATATCTTCTTCAGACAATAAGGTGCTTGGAAAAGCTAACTCATCACTAGTTGCTTCCTCTACTTGGTTAAGAGGCTCTTCAGAAACACTTCCTCCAACGGCTTCTAGTCTAGTAATTAACTCAGTCACCTTGCTACTGTCAAAATCAGTTTCATCTCTTAGACTTTCAACAATTTCAGACAATTCATCTAAACAATCAAAAATGAGTGAAATACTATCAGTATCTACTTTCACTGTCTGATTTTTAAAAAATTCAAAGATATTCTCCATTTTATGTGTTAACTTAGCCATCGTTTCATAACCCATGGTTGCAGCCATTCCTTTTAAAGTATGTGCTGATCTGAAAATACTATCAATTGTATTCATGTTTTCAGGGTCATTTTCTAATTCTAAGACACCGTCGTTTAGATTTTCTAAATGTTCGTCTGTTTCTTCAAAAAAAAGCTCTCGGTATTTCTCGTTTTCGTCCAACTTAAACACCTCTTTCTTTCCTTATTTTTGATAAATAAATGAATCAATTTTCTTAAAACCAAATTTTTCTGGTTGATTGATTGTTTCTGTTGCACCTGTAAAAAAAATGCCACCTGGTACAAGAGAATCATAAAATTTTTGATAGAGTTTATCTCTTGCATCTGGCTTAAAGTAAATCGTGACATTACGACAAATTATTAAATGAAAGTCTGAATCAAATTTATCTAATAATAAATCATGCGCTTTAAATCTAACTTTATTCTTGATATGATCGTTCACACGATAACCATTTTCTTCATTATCAAAAAAAGTAGTTAGTTGATGTTTGGACACATTTTTTAATTCACTATTAAAATAAAATCCTTCTTTAGCCCGTTTTAAAATATCTTGATCAATATCTGTCGCTAGTATTTTTTGTTTAAGAGAAACATTTTTTTCTTCGAACATCATAGCTAAACTATAAGGTTCAGAGCCATTAGAACAAGCTGCGCTCCAACATTTTAATGGTCCAAACAGAGGAGATAAATTCTTTTGAACTTGTTGATTCAATGCCTCAAAAAGTTCAGGATTTCTAAAAAATTCTGTCACATTTATCGTCAGGTACTTTTTAAGCTCATCTCTAACCTCTTTGTTTCTCTCCATTAATTTCATATAACTTGCTAAATCTTCAACAGGATGATTTGACATCATATTTAAAATTCGTCTTTGTAATTGTTTTTCTTTATAAGCTTCTAAATCCATTGATAGATTTTTAACTGCCCACTTATTAAATATTTCAAATGACTCGCTCATTGTTTCACCCTTATCATCCAATCTATTTTAGTCCCTATCATATCTAATGAAAGAACCTCATCAACAACACCTAATTCAGCCGCTCTTCTTGGCATTCCATAAACAACAGAAGTTTCTCGATTTTGAGCAATATTGAAGCCACCATTTTCCGAAATCACTTTCATACCGTCAGCGCCATCACTTCCCATACCTGTTAAAATGACACCAACTAAATGTTTACCATAAACTTTTGAAGCAGAATGGAACAAAGGGTCAACAGCAGGTCTAACACTATGAATTTTTTCTTCTTCCGATAACTGAATCGTTCTGCCATCAATTCGCATATGATAATCGCCTGGTGCGACATAAACAACACCTGGTCTGATCATTTCCCCATGAGTTGCTTCTACAACTTCCACACTAGCTTCTTGATTTAAACGGTTAGAAAAAGATTTCGTAAAACCTTTAGGCATATGCTGAACAATAAAGATAGGAATTTTCAAGCTTTCAGGAATACATTTTATTAACTGCATTAGCGCTTTTGGTCCTCCAGTAGACGCTCCAATAACGATTGCCTTAATTTGAGTTGGAAAAGCTTTCCCTTTGTTATCACTAACTTGTTTCATCACAGGTTTTACTTCAACACTTGGAACAATCGACTTGATTTTACTTCCCAGTTCCAATGTGAACGATTCTTCGATATCAGATAAATTTGCCGGTTTTTCAACAAAATCCATAGCACCTTTTTCTAAACAAGTAATCGTCATTTCCTCACCAGAGTGGGAGCTTAACATGATAACAGGAATATCAAACTCAGTCTTAATTTTCTCAAGTGTTTCCAAACCATTCATACCAGTCATTTCGATATCTAACGTAATTAAATCTGGTTTTACTTTATTTAGTTTATGTAACGCATCTTCTCCACTTCTTGCTGTCACACAGACTGACAAGTTAGGAATCTTATTAATTTGATCAGAAATAACTTTCCTCATAAAAGCTGAATCATCAACAACCATAATTTGTATTGTCACTTTTTTTCCTCACTTCTTATAATTCGTATATGTCTCGGTTGACCATTTTTACTGAAACACTTAGCGTTTCTAAATCAACAAAAAGTGAGCGCCCCATATTTCCACCCACATGCTTAGCAACAATCGGTATTTTCAACTCTTTTAATACTTGTTCAACAGCTTGAATATTACGTTCACCAATATTTTGATTATGTTTAACATTTTCTAATTTAAACATACTTGCTCCCCCAGCAATTTTTGCCACAAGTCGGTTGACTCCTTCTTTTTCTTTTAGTTCCGTGACCATTTGAGGAATAGCAAGATCAGCAAATTTTTCAATTTTTATTTGGTTTCTACCACTAAACATTTGGCTGTCGGGTAGCATTATATGACTCAAACCACCAATTTTACTTTTTTTATCATACAGGACAACCCCAACACAGGAACCTAACCCAAGAGTCAATAACTGATTTGGTGCATGAGTAATCTTATAATCTGAAATGCCAACTTTTATTTGCTCTGACATGTTTCATCTACCGGCTCACTGTTTATTGTAAAATCTTCTTCTATTTGTTCTTCGTCAGATTGTGATGTTTCTAAAGCTCTAAGTAATTTATCCAACATAATATTTCCTTCAAATAAGGAATCTATGTTTAGTTGAATAACAATACCTGATTCAGTCTTTATAAATTTTTCAATATAATTCTTTTCAACTGTTACTTCGTTATCCATCCACTCAAACTGTGTAGATCCAAAATCTACTATTCCTTTAATCGATTCAACTGAAAGGCCTAAAAATTCATCGTTCCATTGAACAACAATAATCTTCATTTCTTTATGTTGAACTGTTTCTGTTCCGTACAGTCTCGCATTTAAATCAATGACAGGAAGAACATGTTTGTTGTGTTCAATCACACCTAAAACAAAAGATGACGTCTCTGGAATTGGAATAGGTTGTTGCCATTGGATTATCTTTTCAATTTTTTCAATTGGCAAACTTAACTGTTGTTCTTTACTAAAAAAAACGATTTGTTTTTCCATTTGTTTCCTCCATTGATTAACACAAAAGGTTTCAACAGAAAATTTCCGTTGAAACTTTTTGGTTATCTATCATTAAATATCAAAACTATTTGCTTGTTTTTTAAGACTTTCAGCAATTTGTTCAAGACTATGAATATTTGCTGTAAACTCTTCCATTGTCGCCAAGATTTCTTCAGCATTTGCAGATACTTCTTCAGTTCCAGCTGCATTTTCTTGTGTCGAAGCCGAAATATTTTCAACTGCAAACATAACTGAATCTTTTTGATTTTTCACTTCTTGACTCAACATATCAATAGCTTGAATTTCTTGAATGATATTCTCAAATTGACCGGTTACTTTGTTGGTTGAATCAATCGCATTATTAATTGCTTCTGTTTGTTTCATACCACCTTCATAAGAATCAGTCACTTGATTTACCATTTGATTAGATTTCAATTGAATTTCAGCAATGATAGCTTCAATATCCTTAGTTGACTCTGAACTTTGCTCAGCAAGTTTTCTAACTTCTTCAGCTACAACAGCAAAACCTTTACCAGCTTCACCTGCTCTAGCTGCCTCAATTGAAGCGTTTAATGCTAAAAGATTCGTTTGTGTTGAGATATCTGTGATAACTTGAATGATTTTATTGATATTTTGGATATCCCCATTCATCACTCCCATATCATCAACTAAAGCTTTCAATTTATTTCTTTCTAATTCCCAATTTTCATGAACATGATGCATTAACGATGAATTATTTCGGTTATCATCATTTGCCTCTAATGCTTTTTCATTCATATTAACAGCAGATTGATTAATCACTTCGATCGTTGAACCTAACTCGTTCATTTGAGTCACTGTTTTTTCTGCATCAATGGCTTGAGAACTTGTTGCTTGAGCAATACCAGTGATTGTTTCTGATACTTCTTCTGTTGCAGAATTTGTTTGTTTTGAAATATCCGATAATGAAATACTCATATCAGCAATTTGATTACTCTCACCTTGAATATTTTTAACGAGTTTAGCAAAGCCATCTAACATGTTATTAAAGGCAACCACAATTTGATTAATCTCTGTTCCATGCTCTTTTACTTCACCAGTTCCAAATAGGTTATGAAGTTTCGATTGGCTCTTCTCAGCGCCCTCAGCATATTCAACACCTCTAAGGTTAGTAACTTTGGCTCTCAAATCACCTTTACTTGCTTTTTCAAAAGAATTTACTAAAACTTTTGCTACTTTAATAATTTGTTTTGTAATAAATAGTGCAATTACAATAGCAAGAAGTCCCCATGTCACAGTTACAATAGCTGAAATTTTCATCATTGCTTCTTTTTCGACTTGGAACTCTTTATTAATGATACCAGCAACAATAATCAAACCATCTTCTGTTTGAATGTAATGAGAATGGCCTGTCTTAGTTTTAATATCTCCTTTTTTCTTCGTAATTTGTTGGAAAAAAGGTTGATCTTTAGCATTTGTATTTCTTTCTTTTGGATCACCTGAACCTAAAATATCACCATCTTGAGTTAACAAGATCATTCTTCCAGAACGACCAATTTTAGTATTGTTAATTATTTTTGAGATTTCTTCCATATTAATATCGATCGCAAGAACACCCATAAATTCGTTGTTTGATAAAACTGCTTTAGAAAGGGTCATAATAATTTCCCCTGTATTAATATCAGCAGTCGGTTTTGACAAATGAACGACTTTAGGATCTTCCAAAGCTTTTGTATACCAATCACGGTTACTATATTTAGCAACTTCAGTATTAACTCCAATACTTGAAACAATTGCATGCCCTTTTGGAGCAAAGTAAATATCACCAAATGTCGCATCTGTATTACGAATCATTTTTAATAATCCTTCAACAGCAAGGCGTTCTTCTGGTGTATCAACGGGCTGTCTTAATAATTCATTCTTACTAATTTCATCTGTTGCTTTTTCAGCTGTGTCTTGAATACCTTCAATACGATTTTGCACACGACTAATACTATTTTTTGACTCCACGCTAATGCGGTTATCAATGGTATTAATCATCAACCTCATATTTAAAAATAAGACAACTAAAACAGGTAAAAGCCCAATTGCCACTATAAATCCAATGATATAAGGGCCGATAGACTTGTTTCTTTCCTTCTTCATCCAAACATCTCCTTTAAAATAATAATTCCAATAGATTATCGTCAGTTTTGGATGAAGAGTTAATAGTCTAATTGAATTATTTTTTTAAGTTATGGAAATATAGCATACGATTAAGGAAAGAATTGTTTCAAATTCAATTCCTTATCGTCTGCTTAATTGAATGATTCTAGTACTTATTTTTTAATAATAAATCCGTTCGCCTGAATCTCTAAAATTTCTGCAATTTGTTCTAACGACCCGATATTATTTGTGAATTCTTCCATTGTTGCTAGTATCTCTTCTGCATTTGCAGATACCTCTTCTGTCCCTGCAGAATTTTCTTCAGTCGAAGCAGAGATATTTTCAACGGACAATAGAACTGAATCTTTTTGGCCTTTAACACGTTTACTTAGGGCATCAATTGATCTGATACGTCCAGCTAAGATTTCAAACTGATTCGTTACTTCCTCAGCAGAAGTAATTGCTAGGTTAATAACTTCCGTTTGTTTAACGCCGCCATCATAAGAATTCTTCACTTGTGAAACCATGTCATCTGATTTTTGTTGAATTTCTAAGACAATCTTTTCAATATCTTTAGTTGATTTAGAACTCTGTTCAGCTAATTTTCTAACTTCTTCAGCTACAACAGCAAATCCTTTTCCAGCTTCACCTGCACGAGCTGCTTCAATTGAAGCGTTAAGTGCTAACAAATTAGTCTGAGAAGAAATATCTGTAATTACTTGGATTATTTTATTAATATTTTGAATATCATTATTCATACTACCCATACTAATAACTAACTCACCTAATTTGGTTCGCTCAATTTCCCAGTTATCTGATACCTTGACCATTAATTCAGAATTTTCTTTATTAACAACTGCTGCTTGATCCGTATTATCATTCATGTCTAGAGCTGATTTATGGATTGAATCAATAACAGAAGCTAATTGATTCATTTCATCTACTGTTTTTTCAGCATCAACCGCTTGTGAACTTGTTGCTTGAGCAATTCCTGTAATCGTTTCTGATACTTCTTCTGTGGAAGAGGTTGTTTGTTTTGAAATATCAGATAATGAAGCTGCCATTTCAGAAATTTCATTACTCTCTAGCTGAATTCCTTCAACTAAATTAGCAAAACCAGTTAACATATCATTAAATGCTGTGGCAATTTGATCGACTTCATTGCCATCTTCTTTAATGGTTCCGTCACCAAGAACCTTATCAAGAACAACAAATTTTCTGGTTTTCTTATCATCAATATTTCTAATGTTAGTGATTTTGGAAGTTAAATCACCTTCAGAAGCTTTTTTAAAGGATTTAACTAACAGTTTAGCTGCATTGATAATTGTTTTGGTAATCACAAGAGCTAATACTAAAGCTAATACTCCCCAAATCAAAATAACTAAACCAGATACTTTAAATAAACTGTTACGCTCTTTAGCAAGTTCATTTTTTTCAACACCTGAAAATAATACTAAACCATTTTTAGTCGTCATAGAATAGGCTGTTTCATCAATGTTTTTTATAACACCTTCTGTTGAAGCTTTGTTTTTAAAGAAATCTGTATCTGAAATATCTTTACCTTCATTAGCTTTAATACCAGATCCTAAAACAACACCATCTTTTGTTGTTAACATCATGTAGCCAGTATCACCAATTTTGCTATCCCTAACTACTTGAGCTATTTGAGATAAATTGATATCAACAGCTAGAACACCTGCTGGACGATTCTCACTCGTAATGACAGTTGAAACAGTCATTGTTACTTTACCTGTTTTAATATCTGGATCTGGATCAGACCAAACAAGTTTATTTGGATTTTCTAATGCATTAACATACCATGGTCTTTTTTCATATTCATTAAATTTAGCGTCTCTTCCTTTAGAAGAAACAATAGTCTTTCCAATTGGTGCATAATAAATCTGTTCAAAACTTTCATCTGAATCATTAACAAGTCGCAAAGAACGTCTTGCTATCTCTCTACTATCATATGCATCTTTCATCAGTTTAATTTCTGGTTCATCTGCTAAAGCTTTGAGAGCACTTTCAACACCCAAACGAGTTGCTTCGATTCGATCAGCAATTCGCCTAGTGCCATTTTTTTCCTCTAAAGCAATACGATTGTCAATCAAAGTTGTCATAACATTAATATTTAGAAATAACACAATGATGACTGGAATCAAACCAATTCCAATAATAAAGCTGATAATCAAAGGTCCAAGAGATTTCTTTTTATTTGCACCTTTCTTTTTCATTAAAAACACCCTTTCTTAAATTATTCTTCCAATAGTTCTATCGGAAAAAAATCATTTTATTTAAGAGGGTATTTTAAAATAAAATAACAAATACTATAAAATTAAATAACAAACACATCTCTGTAATCAGTTGCTAATCCATAAGATCCTTCAGCCTGATCACGGATGATTCTACCATGGTTTATTTCTAAAACTCGGTATCGTAATGTATTAACAATTGTCGAATTATGTGTTGCCATTAAGATTGTCGTACCACTCTGGTTTAATTTGTATAAAATCTTCATGATTTCTATAGCAGACTTGTTATCCATATTTCCTGTTGGTTCATCTGCTAGTATAATTTTAGGATCATTGACAATCGCTCTTGCAATAACAATTTTTTGTTGTTGGCCAATCGATAGTTGATTTGGATAAGCATTTTTAAATTGGAGCATGCCAACTTTTTCTAAAGCTGCTAATACTTTTTCTTTAATTTTTTTTCTTTCAACTTCAATCGCTTGAAGCGTATAAGCTAAATTTTTATAAACTGTTAGATGGTCTAATAAAAATATATCTTGAGGTACAACTCCCAGTTGCCTCCTAAGTTCAGGAACATGTTGATCAGGTAGCTTCAGTAAATCAACGTTACCTATCTTTAAAAAACCTCTTGTCAAGCGTTCCTCACAGGTCAAAAGTTTTATGAGCGTTGATTTACCTGCTCCACTTGGACCTACTAAATAAAGAAATTCACCTTGATCAACTTTTAATGAAATATTTTCCAAAGCAGTATTATCTTCAGTATATTTCTTATAAACATTAGCTAACCTGATCATTTTATTCGCATCCTTCTATTGTTTGTATTCGTTAATTCGTTGCATCATTTCATCTGTTGCTTGTAAAACTTTAGCATTCATAGAATAAGCTCTTTGAGTGACAATCATATCTGACATTGATTCTGCTAATTCTACATTAGAACCTTCTAAAAAATGTTGTTTAATCACAGGGTTAGCTAGTTTAGCAGCTGCTTGACCTTGAGGCAAGACCCATTGATTTTCTCCTACTTCAATTAATTGAGAACTATTGGCATCATCAAAAACAGGAATCTCTCCAACTAAAACATTACCAATCCTTACTTGACCATCTTCACGCACATAAGGCTCTCCCTTTGGCCAATTATTCTTTGGAACATTCAGAGTCATTTCCACACGATTGCCAGATGCATTTCTTAAAACACCATTTTGATCAAATGCAAAACTGCCATCTCTTGTATAAGCTAATTGATTATCTGGCAATCTAATACCAAACATTCCTTCTCCAGAAATTGCTAAATCAAATGGATTACTACCTGCAATAAAGCTTCCTTGAGTCATATTAAATTGACCTTGAGTTGCTTTCATTCCTCGTGATACACCATTTGGTAATGGACCATTTTGTCCAGCTACATCATTTCTTAGTAACTCATAAAAATTAGTATTTTTTTGCTTAAAACCGATTGTATTTACATTAGCAATATTATTTGAAGTGATATCTAAATGTGTTTGCAATCCTTTTAAACCACTTCTGCTGATAGATAGAGAACTATTCATGGTTTACTTCCCTTCTTAAAGGTCGAGCTTAGTTAAGCTCGACCTATCTCATTAGTTAATTTTCTTAATGTTTCATCTGATGCGTGTAGTGCTTTTTGATTGATTTCAAACTCTCTAGCGGTTTGCATTAAAGTAGTCATTTCATCCACCATATCGACATTTGAAGCTTCTAACATTCTTTGTTCCACTCGACTTTGTGTATCATTCACTCCACCATTTCCAGCTGTGAATAAAGACTCTCCTCTTGCTGTTAAATCAGCAGGATCATTAAACCGGGTTAATCTAAATTTAGGATAAGCTTCATTTGTATTTACCGGCCCTCCATTTTCAGAAACTACTACGTAACCTTCTTGAGTGACCAGTTGATTCTGTGCGTTAACTTCAAAATGACCGTTCTTGGTATAACCAATAGTTCCATCTGGTAATTGGACATTAAAAAATCCTTCTCCAAGAACAGCAAAATCAGACATCTTATTGGTTGGCTTAATATTGCCAGTGCTCATATCTTTATTGATTTCGTCAATTCGATTACCAAAAATAAAAGAACCTATATCATTTCTTTTATTCAACTTAGGGCCGTTCAAATGATTGAACATTTCTTTTTCCGGTTCTGTTTTTTGAATTAACTGTTGTTTTTTAAAACCATATGTATTGATATTTGAGACATTCGAACTAATATTTTCTTGCTTTTTTTGCAAGATATTTAAGTTTTTTTGAAGTGTATTCATACTTCTTATCATGCCAGTTCCTCCTCAATCATATTTTTTAGTTTAATTAATATTTTACCGTGTAATTGAGAAACTCGAGGGATTGACACCTCTAGTACTTCAGCGATTTCTTTTAACGTCAGCTCTTCTACATAGTATAAATTTAAAATGATTTGTTCTCTTTCTGAGAGCTTATCAACACATGTTCTCAGTGCTTTTTTCTTTTCATCATCTAATAAGAGTTCATCAAAAGGTATCATTTGGGTATCTTCTACAACATCTTTAAGCTCTAATGATTCTCCTTGAGAAGTAAAAATCGTATCTTCTAAAGAAATATTTGCTAAGTAGTGAACTGTTTCATGAATCTTAGAAAGTTGTTTCCCATCTATTCCAAGCTCTTCACATATCTCTTTATCAGTTGCTGATGTCATTTTTTCTCTTTCAATTTTTTCTTTTGCTTTATAAAATTGATCCAAATGCCCCATTCTTGTTCTTGAAACTCTTGACGTTTTTCTTATTTCATCAATAATAGCTCCTCGAATTCGAATATAAGCATAACTTTCAAATGATACTTTTTTGGTGACATCGAATTTTTTTAAGGCATCCATTAAACCTATGACACCAATATTAAACAAGTCATCTTTATCATAATCAGTCGATTTAATTTCAATCCGATTAACGACTCTTCTTACAAAAGGTAAATATTTAACAATTTCTTGTTCGTAATCAACTTCATACACAACAATTACCCCTTCCCTTATAAAACTTAATAATGTTCTATATTATATTGATTGAATGATGTTTCCTTATAGCGATAACATCCCCACTGTTTCAATTTCAACTTCATTTGGCACTTCATTTAAAGAAATAACTGCTAGAGCAGGAAAATTATATGAGATTAATTTCCTAAATGTTAAACGCGTTGTGGGTGAAGCTAAAATAACGTGTTGAACATTTTGTGTCGTTAATTCTTGATGAACGCCATTAATTGAATCGAATAATTGAGTAATTGTTTCTGGTTTTAAAACTGGAATTGATCCTGAAGTCGTTTTTTGTGTACTTTTTGAAACCAATTCCTCCACTTCTGGATGAAGCGTAATTACTCGTAAAACACCATCTTCCCCTAGATACTGCTTTACAATTGTTCTTTTTAGAGATTGTCTAACATGTTCTGTTAGAATTTCGACATCTTTTGTTGTCGTTCCGTAATCGGCTAATGTTTCCAGTATAGTCACCAAGTCATTAATTGGAATCTGCTCTTTTAATAAATTTTGTAATACTTTTTGAACTTCTCCTAAACGCATAATTTCAGGAATCAACTCATCGATTACCACATTATATTTATCTTTAATTCCTTCAAGCAGATGTTTTACTTCTTGACGACCTAAAAGCTCAGCTGTATTACTATAAATAACTTCTTTTAAATGGGTTGCAATAACTGTTACTGGTTCTACAATTGTCGCACCATGGATATCTGCAACATCTTTATCATGCTCATCAATCCATAAAGCATCTAAACCAAATGCTGGCTCTTTTGCTGGAATTCCATCCAGGTTCAATTGATCATTTTCTGGATTAATTACCATGAATTTACTTGGATAAATTTCACCTCTAGCAACTTCATTTCCTTTAATCTTGATACAATAATCATTTGGACCAAGTTGTAGATTATCTCGAATCCGAATGGGTGTTAGTAAAACACCTAATTCATGAGCACACTGTTTTCGAATATTAATAATTTGTTTCATTAACGAATTATCTATACTGTCATCAGTCATCGGAATTAAGGTATAGCCAATCTCAATTGAAATAGGTTCTACTTGGAAAGAAGATACACTGTCATCTTCTTCAAGTTCTTTTTCTTTTTGAAGAAGTAAAAGTTCCTGTCTTCTTTCGACCATTCGTTGTTCTTCCAAATCTTCTTTTTCATATTTCTTGTAGGCAATGAAACCAAACACACCTGACATAATGAAGAAAGGGATTTTAGGAAATCCTGGAACAAGAGCAATAATGAATAGAACACATGCTACAATTCCTGCAATTAATGGATTAGGGAAGAAATCTTTTTTGATAGCTGATCCAAACGTTGAATCATCATCTGATCTCGTTACAATAATCCCAGAAGAAACTGAAATAAGTAATGATGGAATTTGACTAACCAATCCATCTCCAATTGCTAGTTTTCCGAATGTATCCAGAGCTTCTCCAACACCCATTCCTTGAGAAATTGAGAAAATTAAGATACCACCTAGAAGGTTAATCAAAGTAATAATAATACCCGCAATAGCATCTCCCTTAACAAACTTACTAGCACCATCCATTGCTCCGTAAAAACTTGCTTCACGTTGCAAATCTTTTCTTCGTTTTTTAGCTTCATCTTCAGAAATTAAACCAGCATTTAAATCCGCATCAATTGCCATTTGTTTCCCTGGCATCGCGTCTAATGTAAACCTTGCTGAAACTTCAGACACACGACTTGCACCATTAGTGACAACAACCATTTGAATGATTGTAATAATGATAAAGATAACTGCTCCGACAATATAGTTATTTCCAGCTACCACATTAGCAAATGCGTCAATGACATGACCGGCATTTCCTTGGGTTAATACCAAACGAGTAGAAGATATATTCAGACCTAAACGGAACATTGTCGTTATCAAAAGTAATGTTGGAAAGGTAGCAAATTCTAAAACACTTTTTGTAAAAAGCGTAATCAGTAAAATGTTGATTCCGATTGTCATATTAATAATAATCAGAAAATCTAAGATAGTACTAGGTAACGGAATAATAATTAAACCAATAACTGCTACAACCATAAAGGAGATAATCACATCAGAATAGTTCATATTCTTTAAATTAATTTTTGAGAACACTTTTTTCCTCCTTTATCAAGTTATTTATTTTTTCCTATTAACTTATCAAGTTTTTAGTACGACTAATACATTGATAAGATTTTAAATTTTATGTTTATTTTCTTCGTTCATTCGGTAAACGAAGGCAAGAATTTCTGCCATCGTCTCGTACATTTCAACAGGGATTGCTTCCCCTATGTCTGTTGATTTATAAAGTGAACGAGCAACGGGTTTATTTTCTAGGATAGGGACTTTATTAAGTTTAGCTTCTTCTCGAATCCGTTTTGCCATTAAATCAGCACCCTTAGCGACAACAATTGGCGCCCCATCATTTTCTTTATCATAGGCAATCGCAATTGCTAAATGAGTAGGGTTGGTCAAAATAACAGTCGCATCTTTAACTTGACTCATCATTTCAGACATCATTTGCTGGTACATTCCCTTACGTTGCGCTTTAACTTGTTGATCTCCTTCTTGTTGCTTGAATTCTTCTTTGACTTCTTGTTTGGTCATTTTTAGTTTTTTTCTAAATTCTAACCACTGAACACCGTAATCAAGAATACCTAACACAAAAAGAATTAAAGCAATCTTTAAACTCAGTGACTTTAAAAACGTTAAAATAAAAGTTGGTAAAACTTCAATCCCAACTGAAGCACTATTGAAAAAATCAACCAATACAACTTTAATTTCCTTTAAGGTTAAGAAGAAAATGAGTGCTAATTTGCCCATGTTTTTTACTAATGTAAAAAGAGCTTTTTTATTAAAAAGATTTTTAAAACCACTAACTGGATTCAATTTTTTAAAATCAGGTTTAAACGGTTTCGATGTAAATAAAAAACCAACTTGAACTAAATTACTTAGCCAAGCACTAAAAAAACCAATAACTAAAAAAGGAGCTATAATTAAGAACAATTTGATAATATTTTGAATACCAATTGCACTTAGATTATTTTCTAAATATTGAGGGTCATATTGGATTGAAAAATAACTTTTTAGTATCCCTTCACATTCTCGTATCACATATTCCCACAAAGGAATAAAAAAGATTGAGAAAATCAAAAAAGAAACAGCTGATATTAGTTCCGGACTTTTAACAACGTCCCCTTTTTTCCTAGCATCTTTTAGCTTCTTTGCGGTTGGTTTTTCTGTCTTACCATCTTTTTCAAACATTTCCTCACCTCACTAAGGCATCAATAAATTCTTTCATATACCGGTCAATAGTTGGGAAGACATTACTAATGGATTGAATCAGATTAGGTAAGAATAAAAGCATAAATAAAAAACTTATTAATATTTTCATTGGCATACCAAGCATCAACACATTAATTTGTGGCACACTTCTTGAAATTATTCCCAATACACAATCTGTTACTAAGGCAACTAAAACAACGGGTGCTGCTAAAAGAACGGCTATTTTAAATACCTCTACAAATAAAAGGATCATACCATCCACTGTTGTCCCTTTTAAAACGGCTTCAGTGATTGGAACAACCTCAAATGAGTTTAATAAATTTTCAATGACAAGATGATGCATATCAGAGAAAAAAAACAAACTTAAAGCTAACCAATAATATAATCTTCCATAGTTAGATCCTTGTATTCCTACACCTGGATCAAAAACAGACCCCATTGAAAATCCAACCTGAAAATCGACAATTTGTCCGGCCATTTCAATACCAGAAAAAATAAGTTGAACAATAAAACCAATAGCCAGTCCAACCAGTATTTCTTTAACAACATAAAATAATAATAAGTAAACACTTTCAATTACTACTTTCTCTGAAATAACACTAAAAACACTTAAACTAAAAGCGATACTTAGGAGCGCCTTCATCAACTTAGGTGCTTGTTTTAACGAAAAACCAGGTGAAATCACCATAAAACTTGTTATTCGACAAAATATTAATAAAAATGTTACAAGCGTATCATTCATATTCCACCTAACCTATAATGAAGACATAATTTTGAATAAACTCTTTGTAAATTCAACTAAAATATTAATCATAAAGTTACCTAAGACAATTAAACTAATAAAAACGGTTAATAGTTTAGGAACAAAACTTAGTGTTTGCTCTTGAATTTGAGTTGTCGCTTGAAGAATACTAATAACTAATCCTACAACCATTGCTAGTATCAAAATAGGGCCTGCAATCAATATCACTTTTATAAAAGCTTGATGCATGACATCTAAAACCATTTGTATAGTCATTTAAAAAACCCCTTCTACTGAAATCCTCTAACAAGTGTTTCCACTACCAAATACCAACCATCTACTAATACAAATAATAGTAATTTAAAGGGTAGAGAAATCATCACAGGTGAAAGCATAAACATTCCCATGGACATTAAAATACTCGAGACTGCCATATCAATAATTAAAAATGGAATAAAAATTAAAAAACCAATACTAAAAGCTGTTCTTAATTCACTGATTAAAAACGCGGGTGTTACAACATGAATTGGTAAGTCTTCTGGATTTTTAACTTTCTTTTGATTAGAATGTTTAACAAAAAGACTCAAATCTTTTTCTCTTGTTTCTTTTAGCATGAATTTCTTAATCGGTTTTTCAGCTAATCCAATTGCTTCAGCTTGTGTAATTTCATCTTTAATTAATGGTTGGATAGCCGTTTTGTTAACTTCGTTGTAAACAGGTTGCATAATAAAAAACGTTAAAAACAAAGCAATTCCCATTAACACTTGATTTGGAGGTGTTTGCTGAGTTCCAAGTGAACTTCTAACAAAAGACAACACCATAATAATTCTAGTAAATGAAGTCGTTAATACTAATAAAGCTGGTATTAACGTTAATACAGTCATTAAAACAAACAATTTAACAGAGTCTGGTGACCCTGTATTGCCTGATAATTTATTGACTGTATCAGTTAATTCATTAACGTCTACAGCAACTACTTTTGAAGGTAGACAAAAGAGACCAAGAACTAATAAAGAAATTATCTTTTTAATCTGCTTTTCCATTCTTGATCCCCTTTTTTTTAAACTTTTTAAACCAATTCTGACATTGCATCAAGAATTGCTCTTGTCTTTTTTGTTGGAACTCAGTGTCAACCATTTGTTGAATCTGGATTTCTCTGACTTCTATCTCATTCAATTTTTTGATCATTTGATTACTACTTGGAGTTAAACTCATCAAATAATAACTTCCGCAAACAAGAACAATTGCCATTGAGGAATCTTTACTTACCGACAATTTTTCAATAATCTCTATGTTTTTACTTTGAGTTTGGTTAAACTTATTAACATAAGTTAATGTAATTTGGATAAGCAAGATAATTACCACTAAAAAAACAATACTTTTAAATAATAAAAAAAAACTTGTCATCTTTTCTCCTTCTTTTTTACTGAATAACTAAATTAGTAATAAATACTTCTCTCACTAAAGCTGAACCGTAATCTTTATTAATCTGATCTTTCAATTCATTTTTTAGTTTATTCACACCATTTTTATCAGCCAAAATACTTTCAGCATTCTTTTGTCTTAATTTGTTAACGACGCTATCACGAATTAAATCTTTACTTGTATTAATAACTTCAGCATTTTTTTCGCTTGTCGTTAATAAAGATAACTCAATTCGAATATAGCTCATCTCTTCATCTTTACCTTCAGCCAAGTTAATCAAAAATTCATCTAACGCAACAGTTACTTCACTATCACTAAATTTTTGTTCAACTGCAGGTGGCGTTTCTTTTCCATGTACCTTGTTTGAAATCGTATTGCCGAAAAAAGTTCCTGCTGTTCCAGCAATAATTCCTACGACTGCTACAACCACAATCAGAATAATATTTTTCTTATCTTTTTTAGGTTGGTTTACTTCTTCCTCCAAAATTTCCTCTTGCATCTCTTGCACCTCTGCTCTAATTATCAAGCGTTGGTATGTGTCCAAACGCTTGTTTTTGATAGTCTAAAAATAACGCCACTACTTCTTCTGGTTTTTCTTTAACCATTAATGTTTTTCCATCTGTTAAAGTAATGACTGTATCGGGTGCTTGGTCAATACGGTAAATCAGAGAACAATTAATAAAAAATGTTTGATGATTCATACTAGTTAGTTTAATCATGGAACTACCTACCTTTCACCAAGCACCAGACTTGGTTCATTATTTTATCGTTTTAAGTTAATCAATTCTTGTAACATTTCATCTGAAGTTGTGATACTTCTTGAGTTAGCTTGGTAAGCACGACTTGCGATAATCATTTCAGTAAACTCGTTAGCCAAGTCAACGTTTGAACCTTCTAATGTTCCTTGAACTAAACGACCACTTCCATCTTCACCAGCTCTTACCATGGTTGGATCTCCTGAGTTACCTGATTGAACAAAGTTATTACCACCAACTTTTTCTAAACCATCTGGGTTTGAGAAAGTTGCAATTGAAATTTGTCCTAAAATATAAGTGTTGTCATCGCTATATTTACCAGTAACAAGACCTGTTGAATCAATTGAATAATTTACAAGGTTAATATCATTTCCATCCTTGTCTTTAATTGTATTCTCAATTTTTATTTCACTAACACCATTTTTTTTCAGTTTTTCATCAGGGTTAAAATCTTTATCATTTAAAATAGGCTTTTTATCATCTGTTTGATATCCCATTACTTTATAACCATCAGCATTTGTTAACGTTCCTGTACTATCTAAAGTAAAACCACCATCACGCGTATAGTATTTTGTTTCATCTTTACCGTCTTTTTGTAAAACAAAGTAACCACCAGCATCAATCGCAAAATCAAGAGGACGTCCAGTTGGTTGTGGTGTACCGTTTCCAGTAAACGTATCAATTGCTCCAACTTTAACACCTAAACCAACTTGTCTAGCATTCACTCCACCAGCACCAGTTACAGTTGGCCCTTGAGCACTTGCTTCTGTTTGACTCATTAAATCTTGAAATCTAACTCTTCCTGCTTTAAAGCCAAACGTATTTACGTTAGCGATATTATTTGATACAACGTCCATCTTTGTTTGTAAGCTCTTCATCCCGCTTACACCTGAATATAATGATTTAAGCATTTTGTTCTCCCCTTACTAGCACACATGTGCTTCCCTTATTAAAATTATTCGCCAACTTCAATCATTTGACTCATCAAATAATCTTTTCCATCAACGACTAATGTGGCAAATCCACTTGAAAATTTTACTTTTTCAATCGTACCGGTAATATTCTTACCATTATCAAACATTGTTGCTTTTTTCCCAACCATACTGATAGCTTGTTGCTGCTGAGTCATCATCATGGTGTATTCTAAATTACTACCAAGTTCTTGTAGCTGCTCCAGTGTTGTAAATTGGACTAACTGTGAAATGTAATCCGTTCCACTGTTTCCTCCACCTTCTGAACCTGATAGCGAAGGATTACTCATAGAAGCTGCAAGAATTTTTAAAAAGTCATCCATTTTGATTCCATTTTTTTTATCTTGTCTTTCTGTTGAAAAACCAGCTGTATTCCCCATTTGTCTTGTACCAACTGGTAATTGTTGCTTAATATCAGTCATCTACGTTCTCCTCCTTAAACTAAAATATCTACAGAATCTAACTCACCAGCTCGACTTGTCTCTTCGTAATTATCAGTTGTTTGATATTGTTGAGATAATTTAGTCGATTTTGGTAATTTACCTTGATGTTGTTGTCTCCCACTTAAATCTCCACCAAACTGAAACGAACTGTTTTCAGAAAAATTTAACGAGACATCAGCTTTTTCTACAACAATGTTTTGTTTCGTCAAAGCTTCTTGTAGGATAGGCAGACTTGTTTTTACCAAGTCTTTAATTTTTTCTGTTTCAACTAAAAATTTAGCTGATACTTTCCCATCTTTAACATCTAATAAAATATCTAAATCACCTAATTTATCCGGTTTTAAAGAAAGTTTAAATTGATGTGTTTTTCCCTCTACTAAAAATTCTGATTCATTTTTTATTGATGAAACGATATCAGTGACATTCTCTTGTTGAAAAGTGACTTTTTCAGTGTTAGTTGGAGCTAGTTTTGCAGACTCATTTGTTGCTATTTGATTTTTAGAAACTTGATTCAAAACTTCAACAGGTTGTGCTAACTCTGAAACTTCTCTACCACTTACCTGACTAAGTTTAGTAGTCTCTTCAAATGAAGTTTCTGACACTTTTAATTTGTCATTAATAGCTTCTATAAATGGTTTCAGTTCAACATTTTCTTCCACATTAGGTTCGCTAATTGAATTTTGCTGATTACCTGCCTTTAGTTGTATAGATGCTAATTTTATCTCACTGTCACCTTGTGGCAGTTTCTCATTTACCATTAATTTAGAACTTGTTAATTCAAGATTCTGATTGAACTCTTTTAAAGGTAATTTAGAATCTAAATCAACTTTTTTTGCATCTTCTTGAGTATTTACAAGTTCTGGTTTTACCATGTCATTTTTAGAAATAACTTCTTTAATCTCAGTATCAATTGGTTTTAATTCAACCTCTTCAATAGCTTCAGTCACAGGAACTACTTCTAAATTCTCAGTAGGCAAACTTACTTCTTCTTTAATATGCGGATCAGAAAGAAATGGTAAGTGAGCCAAATTCGTTAAAACACTTGGCTCTTGTTTGTCTTCAGGAAGTTTTGTAGGTTCTTCAACAGGTTGATCTGCTGTTTCTTTTTCCATTACTAAAACTTTTTCCAACGAGTCAACTGGTACTTCATTTAGAGTGACTTCAGACTGTGGTAATAAATCTTCTGCTTGTGCTTCATTTTTATTTGATTGATTTTCTGTACTCGTTTCAACCGCATTCATCTGTTCTATTTCCTGATTTAAAAGTGCTGAAAAATCAATTGTTGGCATTTCAACAGATACACTTGTTCCAGGTAAACTATTCTGATTAATCAGTGGGGTTGTTAGAGCAACTAGTTCATCCAAAAGCTATTCCTCCTTTTGATTCTATAAAAATGAGTAACTAAATCTTAACGTTCCCATTTCATCTAATTCTTTTTGCTCTTCACTTTTTTCTTGTAGTAAGTAATTGTCATAATGTTTTTCTTTTAAACGTTCCATTATTTTGCGCTCTTTTTGAGCATCAACAAAAACCGACATTTTTTTACTTGTTTCATTACTATATTGATCGACAGTTGCTTGTTGCTTAACAATTTGATTATCCAAAAAGTTTTTGTAAACAAACTGCTGTCTCAATTTATTAATATTCGTCAAGCTTTCGGTTGATTCATTCATCGCTTGACTTGCTTCTTTGTATTCATTTAAAATTTCTTCTTGTTCTTTTTGAGCTTGTTGATAGATTAAAAAAGTTTTTTTAGCTTCTTCTTCTTGTAATTCACGCCAATTTAAAACGTTATCTAAAGAAAACTTGTATTTCTTCAATCATCTCACCCTTCCCTTACAATGCTTTAGTTACATAAACACCCGGTTCAATGATTCTACGGTTTCTGTATATGTTGACGGCTCATCAACATTTTGTTTCAAGAAACTTTTGATTTCTTCATTCAATTGGATAGCTTGGTCAACTTTGGGATTGGTACCTATTTTATAAGCACCAATATCAATTAAATCTTTCGCTTCGGCATAAGCAGCTAGATTTTCTTTAAGTAAACCAGCTTTTTTGTATTGCTCATTTGGAACGATACTTTTCATTAAACGACTTAAACTTTGTTGAATATCAATAGCAGGATAATGATTCTCTCCAGCTATTTTTCTAGATAAAATGACATGACCGTCTAAAATACCACGCACAGCATCAGCTATCGGTTCATTCATATCGTCCCCTTCGACTAGAACCGTGTAAAATGCAGTGATGGATCCTGTTTCAGACATCCCACTTCTTTCTAATAATTTTGGTAACATCGTAAATACTGATGGTGTATACCCTTTTGAAGTTGGTGGTTCTCCAGTTGCTAGACCAATTTCACGTTGTGCCATAGCAAACCTAGTGACTGAATCCATCATCAAGATAACTTTCTTCCCTTGATCTCTGTAATATTCAGCAATGGCTGTTGCTACAAAGGCACCTTTTAACCTAACTAATGGTGGTTGATCAGAAGTAGCACAGACAATAATTGATTTCTTATAACCTTCTGGCCCTAAATCATTTTCAATAAATTCAGTAACTTCTCGACCACGTTCTCCAATTAGACCAATAACAATAACATCAGCTTCACAATACCTTGCAATCATGCCAAGAAGCGTACTTTTACCTACACCACTACCGGCAAAAATTCCTAATCTTTGACCTTCACCAACTGTTAAAATACCATCAATGGCTTTAACACCAGTACTCATAACAGTTTCTATTCTTCTGCGTTTAAAAGGATCTGGTGATTCTCTATTAACAGAATATTTTTCACCACTAATTTCTTCATTGTTGGTTAAAACGCGACCTAATCCATCTAATGTTTGACCTAACAAATTATCGTTTATCTCAATTTCTAAAGCTGAACCTGTTGGCTTAACTAAGCAACCTGGCCCAATGCCATCTAATTCATCCAGAGGCATTAGAAGAACTGTTTTATTAACAAAACCAACAACTTCTGCCATTACCTGTCTATTAGATTTTAGTATTTCAATTTGACAAACTTCCCCTATAAAAACGTTTAAACCTTCAACTTTGATAATCAAACCAACGACTTGAGTTACTTTTCCATATTTCAGAAAGTAATTTTGGTTCGTTAATTTCTTTTTGATTTTTTCTAAAGGAATTAAATCAGTCATCGTCATTCTCCTTCATCAAATCTTTAACCATTGCATCCAGTTGTTTTTTTATTTGTAAGTCAATCACTTCATAGTTTGTTTCAATCACGCAACCGTTTGTTTCTAGAGCTTCATCTACTAGTACAGCAAATTTTAATCCAGCAAATTGCTCTTTCATTTTTTCCATGTAAAGATTTGTATTCTCCAAATTATCTTTGGTCACAAAAATGGTGATAAAATTATCTGCTTTTTCTACCTTATTTAAAACTGGTTGTAGTAAAAGTTTTAATTTATCTTCTGAAAGAGATAATTCCTGATTAATAATATTTTCTGCCATCAAAGCTGAGGCTTTAATAAAATCTTCTTGCTTTTCTTTTTGGTAGGCATTCATCGCTTCGTTTGTTTGTTCAATAATAGAAAGAGCATTTTGTTTCAATGACTCTGCCTCTTTAAGACCTGCATCAAATCCTGATTCTTTTCCAGATTCAAAACCGTCTAATTGACCTTCCTTTACACCAGCGAGATAGGCTTCTTGTTTAATTTGTTCGCCCTCTTCCAAGGATTTTTGTAGCACCTCTTCTTTTAAGCGTAACAACTCATGAAAAAATTTTTGCTTTTCTTTTTTTATCATTAATAAATAATCATCACGAGTTTTTTGAAGTGATTGATCAAACATCTCTTGTTTTCTCTTTTGAGATTGATAAAAATCGTGTTCTATCTGTTTCAAATCAGAAACAGATAGATCTTGATTCTCATGAGGTATCTCTTGTTTTTTCTTTTTCGGAATATGTGTTGTCTCGATTTTTTTTATATTTTTCTCTTCAACAACTTCTGCATTCTTGAAAAATTTACGAGATGACAGCATCTTGGTCACCTCTTCCGATGTAAATTTCTCCCTCCTCATCCAGTCTACGTATAACAGCTACAATATTTTGTTGTGCTTCTTCGACTGCTGATAAACGTGCAGGTCCTAAGAACTGTAGGTCCTCTTTCAGCATTTCAACAGAACGAGAACTTTGGTTACTGTAAATAAATTCTTTAATTCCTTCAGATGCACCTTTAAGCGCCAATACCAACACATCGTGATTGACATCTCGTAATACTTTTTGAACGTCTGATTTTTCCAAACCAACAATATCTTCGAAAGTAAATAAATTAGCTTTAATTTCTTCAGATAACTCAGGTTGACGTTTTTCTAAATCAGAAATAATATTCTTCTCAGTACTTCTACCAACTGAATTTAGAATCTCAACTAATGTATTAACACCACCGACATTCTCAGTATCATTTTCCACAAAATTAGAGAATTTATTCTCAATAACTTTTTCGATTTTTTCAATAATAATAGGAGATGTACTTGAAATAGTTCCAATTTTCTCTGCAATTTCTGCTTGTCTATTATCAGGAAAATGAGCTAAAACTTCTGCTGCTTTATCAGGTTGCATATAACATAAAATCAATGCAACTGTTTGCGGGTGTTCTCCTAGTAAAAGGTTAGTTAATTGTTGTGTATCTGCTTTTCGCGCGATATTAAAAGGTCTTTCTCTTAATTGAATTTGATTTAAAACACTAACAACTTCTTTTGCTTTTTGAGCACCCAGTGCTTTATTTAATAAATCAACAGCGTAGTCAATCCCACCATCAATAACATGTCTTCTAGCTGTCGACATTTGAACAAACTCTTCAATAACTAACTCTCGATCTTCTGGCTTAACATAATCAATGTTAGCAATTTCATAACTGACCTTTTGTATGTATTTTTCAGGTAGTAATTTCATAATTTGAGCAGACGTTTCAGATCCCAGTGAAATCAATAAAAGTGCTGCTTTTGTTGTTCCATCTACATTTTCCATTGATTCACCTACTTATCTTTCATCCAAACTTTAATTAATTCTGCTGCAAGATCAGGATTTTCTTTTGCATATCGTTTCGCTTGCACTTCACGCTCTAATATTTCTTGCGCTTTTTGTTTTTCTCTTTGTTCTAACTCATTAGCCAAATCATCTTGAATGATACGTTGATGATTTTCTTCAATATTTTTCACTACCTGATCAATCTCCTTGCTCACGGCTTTTTCTTTTGGCTCTGGCTTAATTGGAATGATTGGTTGTTGTTCTAATATTGGTTGAGCTTCTTCTTCAAAATCTTCTGTCACATCAAGATCCATTTCAAAATAGTCATCTGAGTTTTTATCTTTACTTCTTCTCTTAACGACTAGAATAATTAATGTTATAACTAATAATAAAATTCCTGCTAAAACGCCCCAAACAATTGGGCTAGTTAAGTATCGTTTAAAGAATGATTCATCTGATAACTCTTCAACTGGGTTAACTTGTTCGTCCTCAGCAAATTTAATAGCTTGAACGGAAACCTTATCGCCTCGTTCTCTTTCGTATCCGATTGCTGATTGTACAAGCTCTTCAATTTGTCTTGTTTCTTGATTAGAGATATTTTCTTTAATTAAAACTGAAGCAGTGACACGTTTAACAACTCCTGGTGCATTTAATATTTTGGTTGTTTCAGTGTCTAACTCATTATTTATCGTATGATTGTACGATTTAGTACCGTTTTCATTATTGCCAATAACATTAGCTACATTATCCTTAACCGTTCCATCATCAACTTGTTGTTGATTAATGGTATCTCCACCAGCCTGAATGACTTCACTTCTAACTTTTGGCTTATCATACTTAACGGTTGTCTTTTCAATTGAATCAAAATCTAAATCCACATTAACTGCTAAATTTAAAGCATCTTTTTCAAAAAGAGAACCAAGTAATGATTTTGTTTTTCCTTCAAGTTTTTCTTCTAAATCATCTTTTAATTTTTGGTATTTAGTTGTTAAATCACTAACACCTGACATTTTTTTATCGTCCAGAATATCAGATAATACATTTCCTTGCTCATCAACAATTTTAATATTTTTCTGAGGTAAATTTTCTACTGCGCCACTTGTTAAAGAGGCAATTCCTTTAACTGTTTCTTCACTAAGCGCTTGATCTTTTTGAAGTTTAAGAACGATAGAAGCTGTAGATTCTTTATTTTTTTCTTCAAAAATACTCTTATCAGGAGTCACAAGCATCACTTTAGCTTGCTTAACTGCTGATAATGATTCAATAGATCTTTGCAGCTCACCAACTACTGCTCTTTGATACATAATCTTTCTATCTTCATCTGTTGCCATCATATTTTTCTCATCAAAAATTTCAAAACCAGTTGATTTGTTAGGAAGCTTATTTTCAACAGCTAAATCAATTCTAACTTTATCGATTTGACTTGATTCAACTAAAACTTTACTTCCCTTTTCTTCAAGCTTGTACTTAATTTCATTCTCTTCTAAAACTTTCGTTATATTGCCAGACTCTTCATCAGTCAAATCTGAAAATAAAGTCGAGTAATCTGTTTTATTTAACATGTAAGTAGAGATAAGAATAACGATTATCACGCTCAGCAAAGCTAATGTAAAACTAATTTGTTTTAATCTGCTTAATTCTTTCCATTTGTCAGTAAGTTTATTTTTTAGCTCCTGAATTCTTTCCATGTTCTATAACCAATTCCCTTCACCATTTCCGTTAAAATTGCATGTTTTTAATATCGTTATAAGCTTCAATACACTTATTGCGAACTTGAACGGCACTTTGTAAAACAATTTGGGAAGTTGACATATCAATCATTGCGGAATGAATATTATCCAAGTCACCAGTAATTAGTTTGGGAACATTCTCATTGCTTTTAGATACAACTGTATCGACATTATCAATGGCTTCCGTCAACAAACTTGAAAACTCTTTACTATTATCGGAATTTTCTGAATTCTCTGTGTCTTTTGATGTTATTAATTCAGCCTTTAACTGTTTTTGATAATCTTTTATCAAATTGATATTTTCCGTAGAAACATTCATTACAAGTCCCTCCTTTTTCGACCTAATTAATCTTTAGATATTTCTAATGCTTTTTTCATCATATTTTTGCTAGATTCAAACGCTGATGCATTTGCTTCATAGGTTCTTACTGTATTCATCATATTTATCATTTCATCACTTAAGTTAACATTCGGGAGTTCCAAATAGCCATTTTCATCTGCGTCTGGATGCTCCGGTTGATAGATAATTCTAGTATCTTGATCTTCACGAATTTGTGTCGGCTTTACACCTGCACTTTTTGTTGGATCTGTCGCACTAGCTTTTTTTAAGCTCTCTTGAAACATTACTTCTTTTCGTTTGTACGGACCACCTTCTTCAGTCCGTGTTGTATTAACATTTGCTATATTAGTGGATATTGTATCTAGTTTGAGTCTCTCTAAAGAAAGACCACTTGTGTTAATGTTAAAAGAATCAAAAATACTCATGTGTCTCCTCCTTATTAATGATTAATAACATAATTTAACTGAGACAATTCATGATTAACTTGTCTAGTTAGAGCATTATAGTACAGCTCATTAACTGATTTTTCCGACATTTCTACATCTAAATCAACGTTATTCCCATTTTCTTTGACAGATGTATTCGTTTTACGATAAACCTCTGGTGTCAAATTTTCCTTTTGACCACTAATAGACAAATGATTGTCATTTGTTCTTGTTAGCTCTATTCCATCTGCAGATAAAGCATTCTTTAATTTTTCTTCAAATGAAACACGTTCTACTTTAAAACCTGGCGTATTAACATTAGCAACATTGTTAGATATTGCCTTTTGTCTCAAATCAGCAGCATTCATTGCCGTATTTAACAAATTCAAGTTATTAAACGTCATTACAATTTTCCCCTCCCTTGACAAATTGCGCTTGACTGTCTATTTACCAGTGTCGCATTTTAATAAAATAACTGAAAGATGATTCACTAACCTCGACACGGGATGAATTATATCTTAGAAAAAAATGTAATTCGAGTCAATTTTTGCGCATCGAAACGCAATTTTGAATATTTTTATTTTTTTTAATTGACATATTCTAAAAAAAACAAAAAAAACAAATTTTTGATCAAGTTAAGCAAACAAAATTAACCGAAAACTAAAACAAAAAAGTTTTCTCTCATCTAATTTTAATTTTGATAAGTATTAATTCCATGTTAACTTTATCCGATATATCTTATTGTGGTGTTTTTAATATTGTTTAAATATTTAAATGTAATCAAAACAACCTAAAAAATAAAGGGATTAGGGGAATCGGATATGGACATATTTTTAATTTTAGGAATTATTATGGGGTTTATTTCAGTTATCGTTGGGATGATTGTAAAGGGTGCTGATGCCATGGTTCTTTTAAACCCCGCTGCGGCAATTATTATTGGAGTCGGTACATTAGCTGCACTTGTTAATGCTTATCCAAAAAATGATATTAAACGATTGCCTAAAATTATCGGGGTTTTATTTAAGAGTAAGGAAAACACTAAGCCTGAAGATTTGGTTGAAACAATCATGTCCTTAGCTCAAAAAGCTAGACAAGAAGGAATTTTAGCTCTTGAATCAACAGTTGACAGCTTAGAAGACCCGTTTTTAAAAAATGGAATGGAAATGGTTGTTGATGGGGTTAATGCTGATCAAATTGAAGAAGTTTTATCAAACGAAATCGCTGCTCTTGAAGAAAGACATCGTGTTGGTTCAGCAATGTTTAAGACCGCTGGATCATCAGCTCCTACTCTGGGTGTTTTAGGTGCCGTAATTGGTTTGATTGGCGCGCTTGGTAATCTAAATGATGTTAATGCCTTAGGTCATATGATTTCTGCTGCCTTTGTGGCAACTCTTTATGGTATTTTCTTTGGTTATGTATTATTCATACCTTTTGGATCTAGATTAACTAGAAAGTCAGAAACTGAAGTTAAAAACATGATGATTACAGTTGAAGGCGTTTTAGCTATTCAAGCAGGTCACAATCCAAATACCATCGAACGTAAGCTTTTAGGAATGCTAGACCCTAACGAAAAATCTGGCAAAGAATAAATAAGGAAGTTGAGTTGATTGGGATTGAAGCGTAAAAAGAAACCTGAAGAACACGCAGACGAGGGTTGGCTACTTCCGTACTCTGATATGATGACATTACTTTTGGCTCTATTCATTGTTATGTTTGCTATGGCAAGTGCAAATGAAGGGAAAATTGATGAATTAAGTAACGAATTTAATGTCATTTTATCAGGACAAAGTGGTGGAGGTAATGGTGGTATCTTACCTGCACACCCTAAGCAATCTGTTCGTCATTCTAAATCTAAAAAAGATAAGGAAGACGAAAAAGAAGATGAAAACCTATCAAATGATGAACAGAAAATAAAAGCGGCTGGTGATTCAATTAAAGATGAACTAACAAAAGCCGGTCACAGCGAAGATATTGACGTAGATTTAGAACAAGATGGTTTAAGAATTGCCATTAAAAGTGGCCTTCTCTTTTCACCAGGAAGTTCAGACATCCCTTCTTCAGTTGAAGATATCGTTAAAAAAATAGCTGACTCATTAAAGGATTTGGATAACGATTTAATCATTGCTGGTTATACAGATAATATTCCAAATCAAACTGCACAATATGATTCAAACTGGGAGTTAAGTGCTGCTAGAGCAATATCTGTCATGGAATTCTTAGTGAAACATCATGGCATCAGTGAGAATCGTGTTTCTATTCAAGCATATGGTGAATTTAAACCTAAAGTTCCAAATAACAACGATGAGAACCGGGCAAAAAATAGACGTGTTGAAATTTTTATTATTAAAAAAGATGTTAAATAAAAAAAACAGTTCTGAAAATCAGAACTGTTTTTTTTATTTACTCATTATTTTACTGCATCTTTTAATGCTTTACCTGGTTTGAACGCAGGTACTTTGCTTGCAGCGATTTGGATTTCTTCTCCAGTTTGTGGGTTGCGTCCTTTACGGGCAGCTCTTTCACGTACTTCGAAGTTACCAAAACCGATTAATTGAACTTTTTCGCCTTCAGCTAAAAATTCTTGGATTGAAGCAAATACAGCGTCAACTGATGAAGTTGCGTCTTTTTTTGTTAATCCTGTTGCTTCTGCAACTTTTTCGATTAATTCTGCTTTGTTAGCCATGTTATAATTTCACCTCCTCGAAAAGGAAATTGATGTTTATCTTTGACATCATATTTTAGGCGATCATTTTTGAGTGGTCCAAAAATGATGTTTGGAAATATTTCAATTAATATTTCTTAAACAAAGATAACACAAGAAACAAGTGATAGCAATGTTTTTAAGCTTTTTTAATAACTTTTTTTCAATTAAATAGATAGATATTGAAATTGAAAACCAACTATGCTAAAATGCACTTTTTTATTTTCTACGTCTAGGAATCACTCGAATTGGAGTTCCTTCAAAGCCAAATGCCTTACGAATTTGATTTTCTAAAAATCTGGCATAAGAAAAATGCATTAACTCTTCTTCATTAACAAAAATGACAAATGCTGGTGGTTTCACTGCTACTTGAGTTGCATAGAATATTTTTAATCGTTTACCTTTATCAGTTGGTGTTGGATTAATTGCTACTGCATCCATAATGACATCATTTAAAACAGATGATGAAATTCTAAGGTTTTGATTTTGACTAACTGTTTCGATCATTTCAGGTAATGTATGTAGACGTTGTTTCGTTTTAGCAGAAACATAAGCAATTGGTGCATAATCTAGATACCTAAACTCTTTTCTAATATCCTCTTCAAAGTTCTTCATTGTATGGTTATCTTTTTCTAGAGTATCCCATTTATTAACAACAATGATAACCCCTTTACCAGCTTCGTGAGCAAATCCGGCAATTCGTTTGTCATATTCACGAATACCTTCTTCTGCATTCAAGACAACTAATACAACGTCAGAACGGTCAATGGCACGCATAGAACGCATAACACTGTATTTCTCTGTATTTTCATAGACCTTGCCTTTTTTTCTCATTCCGGCAGTATCTATCATCTCAAATTTTTGGCCTTCTGGAGAAACAAATGAAGTATCAATCGCATCTCTCGTTGTTCCAGCAATATCAGACACAATCACACGCTCTTCACCTAAAATAGCGTTTATCAATGAAGATTTTCCAACGTTTGGTCTTCCGATTAAACTAAAACGGATTGTATCATCTTCTTCTTGCTCAGGAACCATTTCAAAGTGCTCACACACCTTATCTAAAACGTCACCTAAGCCAATCCCATGACTTCCTGATACTGGAATGGGATCACCTAAACCTAATGAGTAAAATTCATAGATATCATTTCTCATTTCTGGATTATCTACCTTATTAACCGCTAGAATAACCGGTTTTTCACTCTTATAAAGAATACGGGCAACATAATCATCTGCATCTGTAATTCCTTCACGACCGCTAACAATAAGCAAAATAACGTCTGCTTCTTCAATCGCTATTTCTGCTTGATGTTTAATTTGATCCATGAATGGTTCGTCACTCATTTCGATACCACCTGTATCAATTACATTAAACTCTCTTCCTAGCCATTCTCCGTGGGCATAGATTCGATCTCTTGTTACTCCTGGTATATCTTCTACAATGGAAATTCTTTCTCCAGCAATTCGATTAAATAATGTGGATTTTCCAACGTTTGGTCTTCCAACTATTGCTAGTGTCGGGTTCGCCATCATGGCCACCTCCTATTTATTAACATAATACATTCTTATAAAGTTTAGCCGATAGTTCCTCACCATGCAAGTAAAAGCTGACAAAAAAAAGAAAAGTCAGAAAAAAATCTGACTTTTTCTTTCTAATCTTCTTTTAAGTCGTTTCCAATTACGTCGCCTAATGTAAATCCTGTTGATTCTTCTGGCATTTCATATGTTTCTTCAACGACTACTTCATCTTCTTCTTTTTCTTCTAACGCTTTGATACTTAAACCAATACGTTTGTTTTCTTCGCTAACATCTAAAACTTTCACTGTTACAACTTGACCTTCTTGTAAAGCTTCATGTGGTGTAGCGATATGTTTATGAGAAATTTGAGAAATATGAACTAATCCTTCTACTCCAGGTAATACTTCAACAAAAGCTCCAAATGAAGTTAAGCGATTAACAGTTCCTTCTAATATTGAATCGACTGCTGCTCTTTCTTCAATATTATCCCAAGGTCCAGGTAGTGTTTCTTTAATAGATAATGAGATTCTATCTTTTTCAGGATCAATGCTTAATACCTTAACTGTTACTTTATCTCCAACTGTTAAAGCATCTTCTGGCTTGTCTACATGACTGTATGAAATCTCAGACACATGAACTAATCCGTCCACACCACCTAAGTCAATAAAAGCTCCAAAGTTAGTTAAGCGAGCTACAGTTCCCTCAACAACATCACCAGCACCAATTTTTTCCATCAATTCTTTTTTAGCAGCTTCTTTTTCAACTTCAACAACTGCTCTGTGAGATAGAATTAAACGGTTTTCTGATGGTTCAATTTCAATAATTTTGTATGCTAAAGTTTTTCCCTTGTAATCTTCAAAGTCTGAAACAAAATGATCTTCAACCATTGATGCAGGAACAAATCCACGTACACCAGCATCAATAACTAGACCACCTTTGACAACATCTGTAACAGGTGCTTCGATAATTTCTCCTGCTTCAAAAGCTTTTTCGATATCTTCCCAAACTTTTTTAGCATCCACACGTCTTTTAGAAAGTAAATAACTTCCGTTTTCTTTATCTTTTCCGATTTCAGAAATAACTACTAGGTCAATTACATCACCAATATTAACAATATCAGTCACATTATCAACAGGAATAGTTGAAAGTTCTTTTAAAGGAATAACGCCTTCAACTCCTGCTCCGATAATTCCTACGATTGCTTGTTTATTATCGTCAACAGTAAGAACTTCACCTTTCACTAAATCTCCAACTTTTACTTCTTGTACACTAGCCATTGCATTTAACATTTCTTCGTTATTTTGCTCTGCCATTTTCCCATCCTCCTCGACAACAATTCTTCAACACATATTTATATATCTATTCTACCTAAAATAAAAACACTTTACTAGAGTAAAATGTTCTTTTTATACATTATATCGCGGTTTCCATTAACTTTTCTATTTTTAAGACAACCTCTTCAATATTTAATCCTGAAGTGTCCACTAAAATAGCATCTTCAGCTTGAACTAAAGGTGAATTTTTTCTTGTAGAATCATAATGATCTCTATCAGAAATTTCTTTTTTTAGGGCTTCAAAGTCAGTGTCGATTCCTTTTGAAATATTTTCCTTAAATCGACGTTCAGCTCTTTCTGTTACACTAGCTACAAGGAAGATTTTTAAGCTCGCATTTGGTAACACAACAGTTCCAATATCTCTACCATCCATTACGATACTATTTGACTCAGCGATTTTCTGTTGTCTCAAAACCATCTCTTCTCTAATACTTTTATAAGCAGAAACTTTTGATACAGAATTTGTTACATTATTATCTCTAATCAATAAGGTTACATCTCTATCATTTAAGAAAACATGTTGTCCATCAACTTGTTGATTAAATGAAATTACTAGTTGATTTAATAATGTTAATAAGTCTTTTTCTGAATCCATATTAGTATTATTTTCAATAGCTGCAAGAGTTAACGCTCTATACATTGCACCTGTATCGCAATAGATAAATCCATTTTTCTTAGCTAAAATTTTTGCTACTGTACTTTTCCCTGCTGAAGCAGGTCCATCAATTGCTACTTGAATATTTTTTTTCATTGTCTAACAAACACCTTTACCTTTATAAAATAAAAAGTCGCCAAAAGACGACTTTTTTATTTGATTCTAATTGGTTGCCCTGGTTGAACATTTTGTGAATCAATACCTGGATTCAATTGATATAATTCATCAACTGTCATTCCATTATCAGTAGCGATTTTCCAAAGACTTCTTGTTGAATCTCCTTCACCGTAGTTCACAGTTGTACCTGGTGCAGCTTGTTGTTGATTTTGATTAACATCGCCTGCTCCGTTATTTTGGTTTGCTTGATTATTTTGAGCTTCGTTTGGCGATACCTCAACATCTGCAAATGAACTACTTGATGATGTTGAAGAACTGCTTGATGTAGTACTACTTGTACTTGATGATGTTGAAGAACTACTTGTTTTTGTTTCAGATGTTTTTTTCTTTTCTTTTGAGCTACTTTCCACTACAACAGTAGTCGGTTTTGTTTCGCCCTTATTCATCTTATTATTCATATTTAAATATAAAATAGCAGATACAGGAACTAAAACAATTAAGAATAACAAGACAACTAATACAATAACATACCAGTTTTTGCCTTCTTCTTTTACTCTTCTGTCAGCTCTAGAGTCACCTTCGTCTTCAGTTTCAACTTGATCTTCATAGATTGGTTGATTCCACGGTTCTTGTTCGTTCAATTCATCTTTATCTTTATCTTTATTACTCACTTGTTGACCTCCTCAAAACTTCTGAATCTATTCTATCATATTACAACATAGAAATCTTTAAAATTTATATTAAAAAAAGTTTTTTTAATAACTCTTTAGAATTAAACGGTTCTTTTTTTAAAATTGTTCCATCTTTTTCTTCAAAATTTATTATTTTGTCTGGTGTACAATTGTCACAACAGATTTCCTGAGACACTTTTTCATAATGGTTGTTAAAGTAATTGATAATACTTTGTCTTCTACAACTTTTATTTTCAATGTAAAATCCCATTTTTTGAGTCTTCGTCCGCTTTTCAAACTGTTTACTATTCAAATTCTGTTCAAACTTTTCCCAATTCCAATTATTTTTTTCTAACATATTCAACCACTTTTTTTGAATATCTGTCAATGAATTATCATATTTTTTTAAATCTTCTTTTGTCTTTCCTTTTAAAAACAATAAATCTTTCTTTTGATGATAGCTTTCATCTTGTAAGTAATAATGAATTCGTTCATCGCCTTTTTGATACAAAATGATAGAAATACTCTGCTTACCATCTCTTCCTGCTCGGCCCGATTCTTGAACATAATTTTCCAAACTATCTGGAAGATGATAATGAATCACAAAACGAATATTTTCTTTATTAACTCCCATGCCAAAAGCACTCGTTGCACATAAAATTCTTATTTCATCATGGATAAACTGCTGTTGAATTTTTATTCTATCTGCTCCTGATAAATCGCCATGATAAAAAGCAACAGAGTAAGGTAGGATCTCATTCAAGAGCATTGCCACTCTCTCAGCTTCTTTTTTACTTGAAAAATAAATAATACCTGGACTATTTTTGGTTAGTAAAAATTGTTTCAAATATTCTACTTTATCTTCACATTCTTCTACTTGATAGTAAATATTTTCACGATTAACAGAATAAATAAACTCATTAAAATCTCGAGTGGCAAATAACTCTTGCTCGATATCTTTTTTGACCGTTTCAGTTGCAGTGGCGGTCAAAGCTAGTGTTAACGGTTGGTTTAATTGGTTTAAATTCTCTTTAAGCTGTAAATAACTTGGTCTAAAGTCATGCCCCCATTCAGAGATACAGTGCGCTTCATCAATAACAAACAAACTAATATTTAATCTCTTAAAAACGTTAAATACTTCTTCTTGATTAAGAGCTTCGGGACTAATAAAAATAAATTTAAATTCTTTCAAGTGAGCCAACACATATTTTTTTGTCGAAAAATCTAGTGTACTGTTGATAGCAATTACAGATTTTTCACCCATTTGCCTAAGTTGTGATACTTGATCTTCCATTAAAGAGATCAATGGAGACACAATCACTGTTTGACCTGACATTAGATAGCTCGGTAACTGATAACACAGTGATTTTCCCGTTCCTGTTGGAAGAACTGTAAATGTATCTGCACCTCTTAAAATTGAATCAATTGTTTCTTTTTGACCAATTTTAAATGAATCAAAGCCAAAATATTTTTTTAGCGCTTCTTTGGTATCAATCATTTAATTTCTCCTTTTCTACTAAATAGAATTGATAACACTTAAAGTCGTAGAAAGATAACTCAGCTTCGTACATACAAGCATCTTTAAATAACCACCGCCTGAAATCAGGTTGGCTTAATTTTAACTTTTCTAAAGCTGCTATAGTATTCTCATTAAATTTTGGTAGATTTGAAAGGCTTGGTTGCCTTAAGAAGCTTTCTATCAAATGATCTGTTACTGTGCTTTCTTTTAATCTCCTATATTGGCTAACCTGGCTGACTGATCCATATTGACGGTATAATTGATTTGATACCTGACTACTATCTGTTTTGACCAAAGATTTCTCAAGAGCTAACAATTCATGAAATATGGGATATTCTGTTAAATGTTCTTCTATCATTTGAATAAAATAATGAAGACAATTTTTGAATTCTAAATATGTATAAAAATAATCTTGTTCTTTCTCAATAGCAATTTGGTTAAGAGTGAGTCCAATATGATTATGACCTACCAATTGTCTCAAAAGAAGCACTTGTTTGTCTTCTGGAATAAAATCTAATATTTTTTCCCATTCTTTATAAAATTGACTAGGTAATGTTTCATTCTGGCTTTTTAGCCACTTTTTTAATTGCTGTTGTTTGAAAAGATTATTTTCAATAGGAATATACTTTCCTTCATGATAAGATTTTTCAGAAATTACTTGAGTCGCAAACATGATTTTTTCCCAGAAGGTCATGTCATATTTATAATATTCCATTTGATTTAATTGAGATAAAGTTGGAAAACTCTTCTCACCTAAAATTCTTACTCCTGTTTCAGATAATCCTAGAATACCTTTTTCCACTTCGATTAAACACTCTTTTTGAATTAACTTTTCTATTAAATTATAGTATGATTTTTCTTTTAATTTGGGTAATAAGTTAAAATAATTTAAATTGTCATAAAAATAGCCATATGTCAAAACAGAAGATGTTTTTTTTCCTTTTAACAAATGATATAATGTGGACATCCTCATAGGATAACCACTTTTGTAACAACTTAAAATAAATATTTCATAAAATGTCATATTGCACCTCAGTAAGGAGTTTTTTTATGCTATGTAAAATTATACCAAATAAATGTATTGCCTGTGGACTATGCCAAATAAAAGCCCCTAATATTTTTGATTATCATGATAACGGAATTGTTTTATTTGCTAAAACAGCCGAAGAAGCAATAACAATTCCTGATGATGTTCCAGAAGATATTTTAGAAGCTTACAAAGCTTGTCCAACACGAGCTATTATACTAGAAAAGTAAAAAATAAGGTACTCAAGGTTAATTAACCATCTCCAAAAATTAGATTTTTAGCCTAATTTTTGAAGATGACCTCATTGAGTTACCTTATTTTTTATTCATTACTTCATAAACATTTTTTCCGACTAAATTAGAAAATGCTGTTGCACCCTCAGGTGTTAAATGAAGCCCATCCACTTCAAACCACGTTGTTTTTCCTTCAGAATAAGATTTCCAATCAATTACATGAGCATTTTTATATCTTTTAGCTGTTTTATCTAGCTCATCATTCACAGCTTTTTGCCAAGACCTTTGAACCATTGTATTAACAAAAAAGACTGGCTTGCCTTCCAAGTTATTCATAATATTATCGATATCTTTCGAATCAAAACTACCATTAGTTCCTAAGACGACTAAAATAGCATCGCCTATTTTTTTGTCAGAAGCTGCTTTTTTAAAGACATCTTCACTATCAACTAATTGTCGACCGACTTCTGCATCAATAAAATTATCTGGGAAAACATCTTGAACTTCTGGTGCTGCACTTAATAATAAAGAATCACCTATAGCCGTTAATTTAATTTTCTTCAAGTATGTTGATTCATCATTTGTTAATGTATCGATTGCTACCTGATTACTAGTTTCTGTTGTTTCTTTTTCCTTTGATTCCGTTGTTGAAGAACTAGTTGTTTTCTCATTTTTATTTTCAATTATTTTTTTGTTTTGTTCCAATTTTTTTTGTAAAGCAACACTGGCTTCCGTTCTACCAGATGGTGCAATAATTAGTGAATAAGAAAATAACAGTAATAAAATAACCGTTCCAACAGCAGCAGTTTTCCCTTGTATGGTTTCAATTATTTTCAAAAAGTTCTCTTTACTAAATTTAATATCAAATACTAAAAATTGAACAACCCGATAAGTTATTTCTGATAGTAATAAAATAAGCGTTAATTGAATGATAAAATGAACCCAACTATGATCTCCATTAAACTTGATCATTTTTTCGTAAGAAATCATTACCGGAAATTGCCATAAATATATTTCATAGCTTCTTGTACCTATCCATTTAAAAAGAGGATTTGTTAAAAATTGGTTTGGTTTATCATAGGAAATGACTAAACCTAATAAAACCATACAAATCAAACTAAATAAAAACATACCACCACGATAAACAAATACAGAGCTATCTTTTAAATAAACAAAAGATAGGATAATCATTAAAAGGCTTATTCCCCAAGCTACTATCTGTATCTTCTCATCTATTTTCATTAACACTTCATCTTTTTCTCTTAAGAAAATCGCTAGATAAGCACCCATTAAAATAGAGAAAAGACGTGTATCTGTTCCATAATAAATTCGATTCACGTTATCTGGATGATAAAAGGCAAACATTAATACACCAGACAGGATCGTTAAACTTAAAATAACTTGACCTAATAATTTGAAATCATCTCTTTTAAAGACTAACAATGCTACTACAATGGGCCAAAGAATGTAAAATTGCCCCTCAATTGATAGTGACCAAAGATGAGTAAAGGCAGACTCATTTCCAAATCGGTCAAAATAAGAAGAACCGCTTAAAATCTGCCAAAAATTATTTACATTGAGTAAACTACTAACTACAATTTGCTTAAAATTTAACAATAAATCTTTTGAAACAAAAACAAAAGTACTTCCTGTTATAATTAACATCATAATTAATGAAGGGTAAATCCGCCTGGCTCTTTTATAGTAGAAATTTTTTAATCCAATTTTTTTTCGATTTTCCCATTGATTTAATAATATATCTGTCATTAAGTAACCAGAAATCACAAAAAACAAGGTTACTCCTAAATATCCTCCCGGCATATATCGGGGAATTAAATGATACAATATCACACCAACCACAGCAATTGAACGCAAACCATCGATTCCTGTGATATATTTTCTTTTTTGACTTGCCATTTTTCAAACCTCATTTGCTATACTCTATATGACATATATTAATTTATTTTTACAAACATTTCAAGGTTTGTAACAAAATTAATTATACTACCTTCTATTTAATCTCAAATTTATGAATTTTTTGTGATAATTTGCCATATTTTATGATAAATCGATTTTTATTATGACTTTTTTTTAAACAAAATGTTTTTTTTTTAACATAATAGAAACAATAGACATTCTCATTCCACAAAAAAAGAGGTTGACCATTTTGATCAACCTCTTTATTTATTTAAACAAAACTTTTCTTTTTTTGAATACTTGGTAATAATTTTTTATAAGTTACAAAGAAAACGGTGCTAACAGCTATTCCTTTAATGATATTAAAAGGTACAATACCAAAAAGAACCATCTCTGAAAGAGGAATACCAAAATCCATTCCTAAAACAGTCATATAAAGCGGTGTGATAACATAATAGTTAGCAACAGCCATAAAAGCTATTAAAAGAAAAGAACTAATTCCCATTCCGATAAATAAATTACGATTGGTATCACCTTTTTTAGCCATTCTATAAATCGGAAGCATAAAAATGACAGAGGCTAAAAAGCCAGTAATATTACCAATCAAACTTAGAATATCTCCACCTCGAAGCAAGAAATTTAACATCGATCTAATGAAAGCTATTAAAACACCTCCTACTGGACCAACAATGAAGCTACCTATTAATATAGGTAGATCACTAAAATCTAGTTTCAACCACGGTGATGTTGGTAAAATTGGAAATTCAAGTAAAATTAATAGATACGAGAATGACGCGAGTAATGCTGTGACCACCATTTTTTCTGTTTTGCTTTTTTTCATAAAAAAATCCTCCTATTAAGGATCATCTTCAGACATATCAAGAACAAATAAAAAAACTGCCTTCTTGTCTCATCACTCACGTGAGCGTACGACAAAAAAACAGTGCATTATCTGATCACATTCTCAAATAAGCCCTATCTTCTTTACTCCAGACTCTAACTGTCGGTACTGGAATTACACCAGTTCGGCTAAACGAAAAAATCCATTTAGTTCGTGGACTATTACCACCGGTCGGGAATTACACCCTGCCCGTGAAGACGACCTTTTTTTATTTTTATACTTACATTATATACAAAAAACATAAGATTTCAAATCTTTTTGTTTTTTTATTTTCCTTTAGCTTCAACCAATAACTGGCTAACTTCTTTTTTGCTTAGTTCTCGATATTGACCTGACATTAAACCTAGCAAATTCAAGCTACCAACTTTTTCACGTTTTAATTTTAATACAGGTAAGCCAACTGCTTCAAACATTTTTTTAACTTGATGATTACGTCCTTCATGGATAATTAATTCTACAATGCTAGTTCCTTTAGCTCTATCAGAAGATAAAATCTTATATTTAGCTGGAGCTGTTTTTCGTCCATCTATTACAACACCTCTTCTAAAAACTCTCAAATCTTCAGGAGTTGGATTGCCTTTTATTTTAGCAACATATGTTTTTTCAATTTCATGCTTAGGATGAGCTAAGACATTAGCAAAATCACCATCGTTTGTCATTATTAATAAACCAGAAGTATCATAATCTAAACGCCCTACTGGGAAAATACGTTCACTGATACCTGTAAAATAGTCATTAACTACTTTACGATTCTTATCATCACTTACTGCTGATATAACACCTCTTGGTTTATAAAAAGCGAAATAAACAGGTTGTTCTTGATAAATAGGAATACCATCTACTTCAATTCTGTCTCCGCTAACTACTTTGACGCCTAGTTCAGTTACTTTTTTACCATTAACTGATACTCTTCCTTGAAGTATCATCTCTTCTGACTTTCTTCTTGAGGCTACACCTGAATGTGCCATTACTTTTTGTAATCTTTCCATTAATTCTCATCCTGTTCTTCTATTTTTTCAAACTGATCTTTAAAACGATCAAAAAACAAATCATTTGGTATTTCTTTTTCAGACATTTCTTCGAGCTGTGTCACAGCAGGTAACTCATCAATTGATTTCAATCCAAAATAATCAAAAAAGTAAGGTGTTGTTCCATAAAGAATAGCACGTCCTGGACCTTCAACACGGCCTTTTTCTTCAATTAAACGTCTTGCTACAAGCTTTTGAACTGATCCTGACGATTGAACTCCTCTTAACTCTTCTATCTCCGCTCTTGTAATAGGTTGTTTATAAGCAACTATTGATAAAGTTTCTAAAGCTGCTTGCGATAAATTTTGATTAATAGATGATTGCGCGTAATATTTAAGTAAAGATGCAAATTCTTTTTTAGTACTTAATATAAAACTTTCTCCAACTTCTAAAATAGTAAAGGCACGCCTGTTATCATCTTGGTATTCTTGTTTCATTTGAATGAGACAATCATAAGTTGTTGCTGTCGGTAAATTAACCATATGCCCCAATTCATTCAGCGTTAACCCTTCATCACCAGCAACAAAAAGAAGTGCCTCTATTTTACTAAATACTTCCATTTCTAACCCTCTTTAAACTTCTTTTTTTCGATATAGCACAATTGGTTCTTCTGCTCTTGCTTGTTTAGCAATAATTTCTCCTGATTTAATTAATTCAAGAAGTGCCATAAACGTTGTAACAATTTCATTTCTAGTGTACAAGTAAAATAATGACTCAAAGGCCATGCCATCTTTTTTATCAGCATAAAACATCTTAGTCATAATTTCTTTTACCTTATCTTCTATCGTGAATTCCTCTGAAATAATACTTGCTGAATCAGGCCCTAACTCTCTTTGACGATTCATTATGTCACTAAATGCTAAAAATAAATCGATTGTTGTAATTTCGTTTGGTTCTAGTGGTATAACCTCTTCTTTATAATTTGAAAGATCCGTCGCCTCTTTAGTGTAGTATTTTCCTCGTTCAGTTTCTTTTTCCTTTAGAACTCCTGCTGCATATTTATATTTACGATACTCTAATAACTGAGCAACTAATTGTTCCCTTGGATCGATTTCATCTGCAAACTCACTATCATCATTATATTCAAGTTCAACTTTAGGTAATAACGTTTTACTCTTAATTGCCATAAGAGTAGCTGCCATAACAATATACTCACCAGCAAGCTCTAGGTCAAGTTCCTTCATTGAGCGAATATAAATCATGTATTGTTCAGTTATCTCAGAAATTGGAATATCATAAATATCTATTTCTAATGTTTTAATCAAATGAAGGAGCAAATCTAATGGTCCTTCAAATATTTCTAATTTTACATTCAATTCTTTCATCTTTATATCCTTTTCTATTGCTAAGCTCTTGGAAAATAAGTTTTATAAACATCAGCCATTCTTTTTTTGCTAATGTGCGTATAAATTTGAGTGGTTGAAATATCAGCATGACCCAACAACTCTTGAACGACTCTTAAATCAGCACCATTTTCTAACAAATGGGTTGCGAAACTATGACGCAGCGTATGTGGTGTTACTTCTTTTTCAATTCCAGCTTCTACTACATAAACTTTTAAGTTTTTCCATATTCCCTGTCTTGAAAAGCCTTCTCCCTTATAATTGAGAAATAAAAAAGGAGGATTTTCTTTAGTATTCTTTGCATTTAATTCAGGGCGAGATTTTTCTAAGTAAATTTCAATCCATTTAATAGCAACGTCTCCAAGTGGAATAATTCTTTCCTTATCCCCCTTACCTAATGTTTGAAGCAATCCTAATGACAAATGCAAATCATCTAATTTTAATGTGATCAACTCAGTTACTCTGAGTCCTGTTGCATACATCACTTCAAGAATAGCTCTATCTCTAATACCTAAAACAGTTGATGTGTCAGGAGATTCAATAATTTTTTCTACCTCTTTAATGGATAGTGTTTTAGGTAATGTTTGAACTTTTTTAGGTGTGTCTATATGTTGCATTGGATCATTATCGGTAAATCTTTCTTGTCTCAAAAATTGATGGTACTTTCTTAATGTTGAAACCATTCGAATAATGGTAGCAGATGATTTATTTTCATTTCTTAATTTTTCTAGAAAATCCAAAACGATATAACGATCGATTTCTTCTAAGGTTGATATATTTCTTTCCTTTAAAAAAAGATCATATTGTTTTAAGTCTCTTCTATAGCTTTGAATGGTATTTTCAGATAATCCCCGTTCTATTTTTAAAAAATGTAAATATTCTTCTATTTCATTCATTTCACTAAGCACCTCTCTTGCCGAACTCTATTTTAGCAGTTTTTAGTTTTGAATACTATTATTATGTTAACTATTTTTCATTTTAACTAAATTCACATAGACTTTTTTTTCCGAAGATTATACAATAGGTATATTGCAAAAGAAGGGGTGTGATAATACTTGTTACCAAAACAAAGTGATTACGAAAATCTTCACTTGTTTCCAATTATTAAAGTTAATAATGAAAACTATTTCAAACAATTAAATCAATATTTTGAAGAAAAAAAAATCTTTTTTAAGATTTCTATTATTCTAGATTTTCCGATTATATTAGTATTATCCGTTTTCGGTACTCTACACTTTAAAACCCCTTGGTGGACATTCTTTATTTTCTTTATCATTATTTTTATTATTAGTTTTTTTATCATCTGTCTACCGGTTTATGCCTCTTTAACTAAATCAATCAAAGAAAAAGAAAAAAAACTTTTTAATGATGTCGATGAGCATTTAACTGAACTGGCAGGTCAAAACTACTTTTCAAAAGAATCTAAAGCAAAAAGATTATTAAATCAAGAGTTTGAACTGGTTAAAATTCAACCTTTATCTTCAAATAGAATTAATCAGATATTAAGTAATCAAAAATTAGCCACTCAAAAAATCACTTTTTCTGATAAAAAAACGAAACAGGTTGTAAAAGAAACTACGATATTTTTTGAAGACAGGCCTCTGAAACCTGTCGCTCTTGCTACCATTAATTTTTTAGGTAAGGATAAAACTCTATCTATCCAAGCTCAAGTTCCTATTGAGTATGAGTTGGTTCACGGATTAGTTAGTGAACAACTTGTTTATTTTGATAAAGATGATTATTTAGTTAATCCTATTGTTTACATTGACACACAACATTTTAATGAACTATATCAAGCTTAATAAAGGAGAGTTTTTATGACAGAAGAAATATGTCCGTGGGCACTACGTAGTGAATTAGAACTAGAGTATCATGATAAGGCATGGGGATTTCCTTTACATGATGACGCTATGCTTTTTGAAATGCTTGTTCTTGAAACGATGCAAGCTGGGTTAAGTTGGACTACCATTTTAAAAAAACGTGAAGGTATGAAACAAGCCTTTGATCAATTTAATCCAACGATTATTCAATCTTATCAAGCAGATAAAATAGCGGAATTATTGCAAGATGAATCGATTATTCGTAATAAACTGAAAGTTAACGCAACTATTAGTAATGCTGCTGCTTTTTTAGCAGTTCAGAAACAACATGGTAGTTTTGATTCTTTCATTTGGTCTTACGTAGATAATCAACCCATTCAAAACAAATTCAAAGCAATCGAAGAAGTACCCGCTCATACACCACTGGCTGAAAAAATATCAAAAGATTTAAAAAAATTAGGATTTAAATTTATCGGACCAACAACTGTTTATGCTTTTATGCAAAGCATCGGTATGGTAAATGATCATTTAATAACTTGTCCGATACATCAAAAAGCAGCAACTCATGTTTAAATGAATTGCTGCTTTCTTATTTTGCTTCAGATTGACATTTGCTACAAACACCGTGAAAAGTTAATCGATGATCTGTCACTTTAAACTTAAAACGATTCTCAACGATTTGTTCAACCTCTCCTAGCAAATCTTCTTCAATTTCTTCGATATCACCACATTCTAAACATAACAAATGATGATGGAAGTGCTTAGCTCCTTCTTTTCTCATATCATAACGAGCTAAACCATCCGTAAAACTGATTTTATCTAAAACTTTTAATTCCGTTAGCATTTCTAATGTTCGGTAAACAGTCGCTAAACCGATATCTGGGGCCTTTAACTTAGCTAGCATATAAATTTCTTCTGCTGATAAATGATCCTTTTCATTTTCAAGTAATACCAAGACAGTCGTTTCTCTTTGTGGTGTTAGTTTATAACTAGCATCATGAAGTCTTTTTTTTATTCGAGTTAATGACTCTGTTGTATTTTCCATGAATGCTTTACACTCCTTTTTATAATCATTATAATTTACTATTTCAATTGTAAAAAAACATATTATATAAATTATAATTTATATAAATCGGAATTGCAACGATTCTCAATTAGATTTCTTCTTTTTTAATTAAGACTGTCCATCCATCTTCTTGTTTAATCATTTTTTCTTTCATTAAAGAACCTAAAGCACGTTTAAATTGGCCTTTGCTGATTGCAAATGTTTCTTGAATTGACTCTGGTGTTGATTTATCAGAAAATGGAATTTTACCTTCTTCTGATCTTTCAAGAAAAGTTAAAATCATTTGAGCGTCAGAAGATATAACTTCATAACCTCTTGGTTTTAAAGAAACATTTAACATACCGTCTGGTCTAACCCCAATAACACGGCCTGAAACTTTCTCACCTAAACGAGGTTCTTCAAATCTCTCAGAAGGATGAATAAAACCAATATAACGTTCATCTGTTATAAAAAATGTTCCGACTAGTTTCAAACGATAAACAATCCCTGAAACATTTTTGTTATGCATCTCTTCTTTTGTTCCAGCTTTAGACATAGCTAAAAAATCAACATCTTCTGCTAAAGAAGCCCATACACGATCTTTCTCATCCGTTTTTAGACTCACTAATAATTGATCTCCCTTTTTAGGCCATAACTGACGCATCTCAGGTAGTTCATCTAAAGAAACAACTATTTCCTTATCCTTCAAACCAATATCAACAAACACACCTAAATCTTTTCGTGACGCTATTACTTCTGCAAAATCTTGATGGTCTTTTCTTACTGATGGAATTTTTGTTGTAAAGATATTTTGTTGCTTTTGATTTTGGTAGCCAAAACCTTCAAGCATAGCTCCAATCTCTTTTTCACCTTCTGATTTATCTAGTAAAAAAGTTATACCATTTTTTTGAACAAAATAACTTTTATCATTCTCATCAAAAATCATGCCATGCCAGACACTTCCTAGTAATTCATTCATTCTTTCTACACCCTTTCAAATTCAATTTAGTATACCATAATCTAGAAAATTAATATGGAATTACCTGTAAATTTGGTGAAGTTTGCTGATAAATCATCAACATTTCCTTTAATAATTCTTTTTCAGATAAAGTACTATCATCAAATGTAAAAATATTAAATTCCACATCACCTAAAACAACACTAGTCTCTCTTTTTTTCATTCCATTTTTTTGATAAAACGAAAGTCTTCTTGTTCTTATTTCTTTTTCGATTTTATCCTTTGAAAAATCAGGATCTTCTGATTCAAGAATAATTTCTTTTACTTTTGGATTTTCTTTCAACCAATCTAGTAATTGACTCCCATAACCTTTACCTCTAATATCACTAACAACTGCTAAATAATCTAATATTTGAACTTCTGGATGTACCCAACTGAAACAAGCGTAAGCTCTAATCTCACCATCTTCTTCCATCACCACACAAGCATATGTCCCTCTTTGAAAAGACTTCTGAATTGTCTCAATATCTTTTAATTCATTTTCTGGAAAATCATTTACCATATACTGATAATAAATTGATTCAAACTCTGTTTCTGATAAATTTCTAAAAGTCATCATCGTATCAACTCCTTCTTAAAACAATCCTATGTACCGTATAAGTCCCATTGTAACAACCCCAACTATAACCGTCCACATTAAACTTTTTGTGATAAAACCAACGATAATTGTTGGTAAACTCGCTAGTAGATTTTCAATATTAATTGTTGTCATTTTATTTTCATTTACAACTAGCAAGCTTTGAATAAAAAGGGCTGTTAAAATACACATCGGAATGTATGACATAAACTGTTTTGCTTTATCAGAAAAAGTTACTTTTTTACTAAAAATAAACGGTAGGATTCTAGGTAGCCATGTCACAATCCCACAACCAATAATTGCTAATAAAATACTAAAATTAATGTTTGTCATCTGTCATCGCTCCTATCATACAACCTATCAATGTTGCTGCTAATACACTTAATTCAATCGACAATACGTGAGATAAAAGATACAGACTAATAGCAACACTTAACATGACCATTAAAGTTGCTTTAGTTCTAACTTTTAATGGATATTCTATCTGTAAAATAATTAACCCGATAAACATAGCAACAAGGGCATAGTCTAATCCTAAACTTTGAGGATCCGGAATAACGTTGCCCAAAATAGCACCTAATAAAGTTGATAGAATCCAAACAAGATAAGCTGTTATATTTAAACCGTTTACCCAACTAAAGGAGACTTGCTTTTCTTTTAAAACTGCTGTCATCAAAACACCATATGACTCGTCTGTTAACAATGTTCCTATGCCGATTGATTTTAAAAGAGAGGTTTCTTTAAAATACTCAGCAACTGACATACTCATTAAAAAATGACGTAAATTCACTAAAAAAGTTGTAAAAACAATAGCAGATATAGGTGCTCCACTAACAAGCATACCTGTAATAATAAATTGTGAACTTCCTCCGTATACAATAACTGACATTAATACAACTGACAAAATTGATAGTCCTGAGCTTTTACCGACAATACCACAAGCTATCCCAATTCCCACATAACCAAGTATAGTTGGTACACAAGCTATAAAACCATCTTTAAATGTGACGTACCCCTTTGAATAAGATGATTCCATCTAAATTCCCCCTTAATTAACAGATAGAAAAAAAGAAGGTATTAACCTTCTTTTAACTCTTCTGGTGATGGCTCTTTCTTCCACATTAAGGCTAAAAAGCTGGTAATTAACAAAACAGCTGAAGAGACATAATAAGGTAAAAAGTGATTCATATCAAATAAAAATCCTGAAGCCATCGGTCCTAAAATATTTCCAAAACTAGTAAAAGTTGAATTCAAACCATTTACAGTTCCTTGTTTATCACCAGCATGTCTTGATAGATATGTTGTAATTGCTGGCCGAACTAAATCAAATGCTAAAAAGACAATAAACGTTGAAATAATAACAACCCAATTATTATTGGTAAATGCGATTACACCAACAAATATTGCACTTGCAAAAAAGGCAATTCGAATTAATCCAACTTCTCCAACCATTCGAATAATTGAATCAAAAAATACGATTTGGCAAACAAGAGCTAAACTACCACTCACTGTAATAATCATCGCAATTTCAGTAGTCGAAAAGCCAAAATTGATAACTGCCATAATGCTATAAATAGACTCAAACGCTTGTAATCCAAATGATGAAATTAAAATAACAACAAATGGGAATGTGAAGACAGGATTTTTAATAATTTCTTTAAAAGATCCCTTCGAACTCACTTGACCGTGCATTAATTTCTTATTTGGCTCTTTCAAAATAAACACAGCCAAAAGACAACCAAAAAAGCCCAATGCAGAAGCAACAAAAAAAGGAACCCGCATACCAAAGTGGGCAATAAATCCTCCTAAACCAGGACCTATTATAAAGCCTCCACTGATAGCTGCTGACACCAATCCCATCGCTTTAGGTCTTTCTTCAATTGTTGTTACATCAGCTACATACGCTGTTACAGATGGCATAATCAGTGCTGCAGCAATACCACCAATCGCTCTTGAAAAATAAAGCCAACCTACTGTATGCCCTAATCCAAATATAAGTTCAGAAATAGAGAAAATCAACATTCCGACTGATATTAATTTTTTTCTTCCAACTCTATCTGAAATATGCCCAGCTATTGGAGATGCTATCAATTGAGCTATAGCAAAAACTGATACCAACATTCCCATTGTTGAACCTGATAGATGCATGGTTTTTTGAAGTAGCGGCATAACAGGAATAACTAAACCAACACCCACAAAAACAATAAACAAATTCATAATAGCTAAATAAAGCATGCTATTCTTATTTTTCATATTCTCCCTCCTTAAAACTTCAGTCCAGATTATTCTACACTATTCCCTCTCATAAAAGCTATTATTTTTGACTAAAAAAAAAGAAAAAGGGAAATATTTCCCTTTTTCTCTTAAATAATCGAGACTAATTAGAAAGCTGTTTCGCCTTCGTAAATAGTACCTTGGCGAGGATCAACCGTAATTGTTACACCATTGTTAATAACTTCAACAGCGTCTTTTGCACCAACAATTACAGGAATTCCTTCAGCAATCGCAACAACTGCTGCATGAGAGGTTAATCCACCTTCTTCAACAACTAAAGCTGATGCTTTTTCAATAGCTGGCATGTAATCTTTGTCCGTTGTTTTAACAACTAAGATTGCACCGTTTTCCATTGTATTAACAGCATCTTTTGCACAATTAGCAACAACTGATTTACCCGAAACAGATACATCACCAATACCTTGGCCACTTGTTAATTTAGAACCAATTAATTGGATCTTCATTAAGTTAGTTGTACCTTTTTCACCGATAGGAGCTCCAGCTGTAATAACGATTAAATCGCCATCTTTAGCAAATCCAGCATCTTTAGATACTTCAGTTGCTAAAACAAACATATCGTCTGTATTAGTTGGTTTTTCAGCAACTTCTGGGAATACTCCCCAGTTTAATGCTAAGCTTCTTGCTGCTCTATCTGTAAATGTTACAGCAACAATGTGTGCTTTTGGACGATATTTAGAAATCATACGAGCTGTATGACCTGAATCTGTCGCTGCTACAATTGTTTGGATACCTAAGTTTTTAGCTGTATGTCCCACTGCTTGACCAATTGATTCAGTCATATCAGCTTTTTTATATAATTTAAGAGCGTATGCATCTCTGTCAGTTAACACGCCTTCAGTACGAACAGCAATGTTATGCATTGTTTTAACAGCTTCTACTGGATAATCACCGGCAGCTGTTTCACCTGATAACATAATAGCGTCTGTACCATCATAGATTGCGTTAGCCACGTCACTTGCTTCTGCACGTGTTGGACGTGGGTTATGTTGCATTGAATCTAACATTTGAGTTGCAGTAATAACTGGTTTACCTAATGCATTACATTTTTTAATCATTTCTTTTTGAACAACCGGTACATCTTCAGTTGGAATTTCAACACCCATGTCACCACGAGCAACCATTAAACCATCAGAAACTTTTAAGATATCATCTAAGTTATCAATACCTTCTTGGTTTTCAATTTTAGAAATAATTTGAATATGAGTCGCGTTTTCGTCTTCTAAAATTTTAGTGATTTCTAAAACATCGCTTGGACGACGAACAAAACTTGCTGCGATAAAGTCAACATCATTTTCAATACCAAAACGAATGTCGGCTGCATCTTTATCAGTGATACCTGGTAAGTTAATGCTTACGTTAGGAACGTTAACACCTTTTTTATTTTTTAGAACACCTTCATTTAATACTTTTGTAACTAATTCATTGTTAGCTTTATCAATTTCAATAACTTCTAAATCAATTAAACCATCATCTAAAAGAATATGACTACCAACTTCAACGTCATTAATTAATTCCGCATAAGTTACTGAGAATTTTTCTTTTGTTCCTTCTACTTCTTCCATTGCAATACGTACAACGTCTCCAGTAGAGAATTCAACTAAACCATCTTTCATGTTGTTAGTTCTGATTTCTGGTCCTTTTGTATCTAATAAAAGAGCGACAGTTTTACCTGTAATTTTAGCAGCTTCACGAATATTTTTAATTCTAGCGCCATGTTCTTCAAAATCACCATGTGAGAAGTTTAAACGAGCAACGTTCATGCCGTTATTCATTAACTCAACTAAAGTTTCAACCGTTTCACTTGCTGGTCCTATCGTACAAACAATTTTTGTTTTTTTCATTAAAAAACGCTCCCTATATTTATATTTATTTTAAATAATTTAAACTAAATTAGTTTAGAAAGAAATTTGATGATTTAAGTCATATAGACTTAAGTCTGGTCGGTGTTTTTTCGTTTCTAATGTTTCAACAATGTCATTAGCAACCAATTCATTGTTAAGAAGGCCAACACATAGACCGCCTCTACCTTCTTTAAGTAAATCAACAGCGTATCCACCGAATTTACTTGCTAAAACTCTATCTCTAGCTGTTGGAGATCCACCACGAACAATATGTCCTAAAACTGAAACTCTTGCATGGAAGTCACCATACTCAGCTAATTTATTAGCAAATTCATGACCTGGCATAACACCTTCAGCCAAAATAATTAAACAGTGTTTTTTCCCGCGGTCACGTCCGTCACGGATTCTATTTGCTACTTGCTCCATGTCAAATTTGTGCTCTGGGATAATAATATCATCAGCTCCACCGGCAACTCCAGCCCATAAAGCAATATCTCCCGCGTCACGTCCCATTACTTCAATGATAAATGTACGAACATGAGAAGTCGCGGTATCTCTAATTCTATCAATCGCATCTAAAACAGTATTGATAGCTGTGTCAAAACCAATTGTAAAGTCAGTTGCTGGAATATCATTATCGATAGTTCCTGGGATACCAATTGCAGGAAATCCACGTTTTGTTAATGCTAAAGCTCCATGATAAGAACCGTCCCCACCAATAACAACTAGGCCTTCAATACCAAATTTTTTCAATTGTTCGATACCTTTTAATTGACCTTCTTCAGTTGCAAACTCAGGATAACGAGCAGAGTATAAACGTGTTCCACCTCGTTGAATAATATCCCCAACATCGGGTACATCTAATTTACGAATGTCTCCGGCAACTAAACCTGCGTATCCGTAGTTGATTCCATAGACTTCCATACCTTCAAAGATTGCCTTACGTGTGACTGCTCTTACTGCAGCATTCATACCTGGTGCATCTCCACCACTTGTTAAAATAGCGATGCGTTTCATAAGCTATTCCCTCACTTCAACTAATTTGTTTTTTTCGTATTTTAAATTATGTACAAAATACTTAAATCCAAAAACATTTTACCATTCTTTGGTAAAAAAGTCTTTCATTATCCGAAAAATTCATTGAAAAATTTATGAAAATTATTAATTCGTTCACTTTGACAAAATTTCATCTTTTATATTGAGCTATTTGCCGAATCTTATTACTGAAATATAATAGTCTTATTTCCGAGTAAATTGAGAATTAAGACCTTTAATTCCTCCGAATCATCCACCCAATAAGTTTCTTCAAGCAGTATTTTTCTATGATCAAAAATTAAAATAACAGGAATAAGACCAGTATGTTTGAGCAGAATTTGTTTCACTTTATTCAATGTAAGTGTTGTTTCATTTTCAGAACCAATTCGTATATAACATTTTTTTGATTGTTCAAAAGGAAGTATATTATCTGCTAATTCTAACTTATCAGCAAGCAATTGAGGCATCTGATTGTATTTACTCTCTTCTATTTTTCCGGATATCATGTAAACAACATTTTCATCAACTTGTAAATTAAGTTTCCTAAAAAGTTGAGGAAAAACTGTTACATCAATCTCCTTAGCCCCATCATTTGCTGTAAGAAAAGCCATAGCTTCCCCTTTTTTAGTACGTATTTTTTTTACCTGTGTAACATAAAGTAGAAATTGACCACTTTTTCCTACCTCTACTTCTGACAGTTCTGAAATTTGTCTGCCTTTTTTAAGTGACTCATAAGCATCAACTGGATGTCCTGAAATATAAGTTCCAAGATATTCTGCCTCTTGATTTAATTTTTCTGTTAAGGAAAAATCTGGTGTCTTTTCTTTTTTTAAACTTAGAACATCTAGTAAATCCATACTGCCACCACTATACTCAATATTTCGAATTGTGCTATCTAAGTCGACAATCAACTGCTTTCTGTTGCCGTGAAGTGAATCAAAAGCACCTATATAAATAAGAGGCAGAATATTAGCCGATTTGAGCCATTTTCCATTTATTCGAATTAAAAAGTTTTCTAAGGATGTAAACGGACCGTCCTCTTTACGAACATTGATTAGATGTTGAATAAAATCTTTTCTGATTCCTTTTAAACTTGAAAAACCAAATAAAATTTTTCCTTTACTTAAAGTAAAACTATATTCGCTTTTATTAATATCAGGTGGTAATACTTTTACTTGATATTTTTTCGCTTCATTAATGTATTCTTTTATTTTTGTTCCGTTATTTTTAACCGAATGCAATAAAGATGAAAAGAAACTTTCCGGATAATGAACTTTTAAATAAGCCATTTGATAAGCTAAAACAGAATACACAACCGCGTGTGACCTGTTAAATCCATAATTAGCAAAGTGTTCGATATAATCGTAAACTTCACTTGCTACTTGTTCGGTATACCCTTGCTTTAATGACCCTTCAATAAAATGTTTTCTCTCTGTATCTAAAACATCTTTTTTCTTTTTACTAATAGCACGTCTTAATATGTCAGCCTGTCCTAAACTAAAACCGGCCATTAAAGAAGCAACTTGCATAATTTGTTCTTGGTAAACAATGATGCCATAAGTATAATCCAGTATCCCCTTCAAATTAGCATGGGGATAAGAAATTGGCACTTTACCTTTTTTTCGATCAACAAATAAATCAATATTCTGCATAGGTCCTGGTCGATAAAGAGCATTAACAGAAGCTATATCTTCAATAGAAGATGGTCCCAATTTTCTAAGAACTTTTTTAATACCTTCTGATTCAAATTGGAAAATCCCAACTGTTGCACCCCTTTTAAAAAGATCCAAAGTCTCTGGATCATCTAAGGGTATCTTTTCTAAATCAATTTTTTCTTTGTAAACATACTCAATGGAATCTATTGTATTTCCAATAATGGACAAATTTCTAAGTCCAAGAAAATCCATTTTAAGTAACCCAATAGCTTCTACATCTCCCATTGCAAATTGAGTCAACGGAATTCCATTTGATCCCGTTTGAAGTGGAACAAAATTAGTTAACTCTTGGTCACTAATTACCACACCTGCCGCATGAGTTGAAACATGCCTTGGTAATCCTTCAATTCTTCTCGCTGTATCAAATAGCAAACGATTCTTTTCGGAATGCTCTACTAACTCTCTTAATTTTCTAGAGTCTTTATAGGCTTGATCCAATGTTATTTTTAATACGTTTGGAATAGCATTCGCCCAACTGTTAGCTTCACTTTGTCTTAATCCAAAAACACGACTAACATCTCTTAAAGCCATTTTAGCAGCTAATGTTCCAAATGTCGCAATTTGAGCTACTCTATGATGACCATACTTTTGATTAACATACTGAAGTAGTTCATCACGTCGATTGTCCGGCAAGTCCATATCAATATCTGGCATTGTGTAGCGTTCTTTATTTAAAAAACGTTCAAACAAAAGTCCATACTCAATTGGATCCACATTAGTTATTCTTAATGTGTAAGATACCAATGAACCAGCTGCTGAACCACGACATGCAGTAACAATATCTTTATCTCGAGCGTATTTCATCACATCCCAAACTATTAAAAAATAGTCATCATAGCCCATCTCATGAATAACCGATAGCTCCATCTCTAATCGATCAATATAGTTAGCTTTCTGTTCTAAACCACGTTCTAATAATCCTTCATAACAAAGCTGCTTCAAATAATCAGTTGCATTTATTTGTGATTCTATTGGGAAAGCTGGAAGTAATTTTTGATTTAATTCTATCTCTGATTGGCAACGGTCAACAATTTTCCCATTGTTTTTTAAAGCTTCTGAAAGCCCAGCTTCATTAAACTGATTCTCAAAGTTATCTTTTTCTGGTAAATAGTAGGGTCCAGATATTTGTTCAAAATCGATATTAATTTGTTCTCCATTATCAATGTGACGTAAGACATCCACTGAAAAATGATCACTCGGAGTTAAATATCTAACATCTTGAAGTGCTACTAACGGTAAAGTATTTTGTTGATAATGCTCTAAGTAACTACTTCTTTTTTCTGGTTCACCTGTATTTAGTGTAACTCCTTGGTATATTGAGTTACTTGAAAAAAGATTGGTAATTTTTGTTAGTATGCTATCTGCTAACTCATCCTGCTTCTCTTTCATAAATAACCATTCATTCTTTTCCCATGGCAGAATACCAACTAGATCCTTTGTGAACTTTTCAATCGCCGAAAGATAAAAATCTTCTTTGTCGTCATATTCCATTTTTATAGTAGAAATTTTAATTAAATTTTCGTAACCTTCTTTATTTTCTGCTAATAAAATTATATTAAACTCCTCATCAGAAAATTTTTCATTTTGATAACTTAACGTCATTCCGATAATTGGTTGAATTCCTTCTTTGTGACAAGCACGATAAAACTCAACAGCTCCATGCATAGCATTTATATCTGTAATGGCTAATGCTTCATAGCCTAATTTTTTACTTTGCGAGACCAAACTGTCGATTTGATTGGTACTTTTTAACAGTGAGTAAGAAGTTAATACTTGTAATTGACCTAGACTCATTTGACCCCTCCGTTAATGTTGTTAAAGGTATTATAACACAAAAATTTTTATCCAATAAAACTCCTATCTTTGCTTTACATTTCACATTAAGATTGGTAAACTATTTCTGAAAAGAGGTGCGCAGACAGTATGAAAAACTTAATAGTTCTTCTTTGGTCATTAATTTTAGGTCAAGTTGTTGGGTACATTGGTGGAGCTTTAACTGGCGGAACTTATGACTTTGTACAAGTAACAACTATTTCCCTAATTTGTGGCGTGATCATTATGCTAATTGGTGAAGCAGCTTTACCTAAAAAACAAAAAAAATCAGCAGCTAAATAAAAAGAGGCTGACCCATAAGTCTCAAATATAAAAATAAGGATGCAAAAATCAGTTTTGTGATTTATGCGTCCTTATTTTTTTGCCTATTTTTATTAAAACACTGTCTTGTGACAGTCATCTTCCTTAAATTGATGGCCATTAAGGCAAACCCTAACTCGTTCTTCACCTTCTCTTTTCCTCTAACTGAAAAGCGAGTGAAACCCAAATTAGCCTTCAGGTTCCCGAAGGCTGGTTCTACATCTATTTTCCGACGACGGTAAATATCGCCTGTTTCTTTTGACGCTAATAGCTCTCTCACATGGGCTTTGAAATAGTCCCAATTGCCATTCTTTTGTATGACACGGTTACAGTCACTTTTAGCTGTCGTACATTGAGAACGAAGCGGACAATTTGAACAGTCTTCGCACTCATACAGTTTAAGGTGGCGCTTAAAGCCGTATTTATCTGTCCGTGTACTGTGATTTCTAAATCTTACTTCCCGATCATTTGGGCAGATATAATGATCCGTTAATTCGTCATACGACCAATTCTGTGGGTTAAATGGATGTTGTTTAAACTTCTTTTTTTGCTCTTTTCGATACATCGTATAAGTAATTAAAGGCGTCCGTTCGAAGTCATCCATGATTGCTTGATAATTTTCTTCACTCCCATAACCGGCATCTGCCACAATGTACTGAGGTAAGTCAAAGTAACGTTCTTTAATAGTGTTTAAGAAAGGGAGAAGTGTTTTAAAATCCGTTGGATTTGGAAAAATGTCGTAAGCTAAGACATACTGAGTGTTTGTCGCTATCTGTAAATTATAGCCAGGTTTTAATTGTCCATTCCTCATGTGATCATCTTTCATTCGCATAAACGTGGCATCAACGTCTGTTTTTGAATAGCTGTTTCGCGTACCAAACTTTTTTCGATGCTCTTTGTATGTTTGTTTTCTTGCCTTAAAATCTTTGAACTGCTTCAATCGTTTTCTAGGTTCTTTTCTTTCGGAGCGAATGGTCTTACGTTCTTCCGTTACTTCTGATGCCTCTATTTGAACGGTTAATTCATCGACTTTTTGCTCTAGAGATTGAACAATCGTCGAAAAATCCTCTTCTGTCAGTTGCTCATCTTCCTTTTGTAAAGCAGGTATAATCTCTTCTGCCACCATCTTCTGATAGAGTTCCTTTGATTTCCTTGTCAAACTCGTTTCGTAGTTGTCAATACTTTTCTTCCAAACAAAGGTGTACTTGTTGGCATTAGCTTCTAGTTTAGTTCCATCAATAAAAATCGCATCGGTGTCGATTAAATCTTGTGAAACCAGTTGGTTTCGGAATTGAATAAAACATTCCTCTAGAAGTGGCTGTACAAGGGGATTCACGCGAAAGCGATTAATGGTTCTGAAATTAGGGTATTGGGATTGAGTCAACCAACGCGCCCGGATACTATCTTTTGCGAGACCTTCTATTTTTCGACCAGAGAAAATGGATTGAGTGTAACCACATAAAATGAGTTTCAACATCATTCGTGGATGGTATGATGAGGCACCCATGTTATGTTGAAATAAGTCAAAAGAAGGTTCTGGTATACTTTCAACCAATTGGTTGATGGCAAAGGCAATATCATGTTCTTCCAATTCATTTTCTAAATCTAGTGATAAAACAACTTGTTTCATGTTATAATTTTTGTACATAGATAGCACCCCTTCTAGTTATTGATTAGGTACTTTAATTATACAAGGAAGTGCTATTTATTTCGTCAAAAAAGGCCAAAAATCTTAAAAAAGATTTTTGGCCTTTTGACTTATGTTGAGGACTTATGGGTCAGCCTCTTTTTTTTGTTATTTTAATGGATTTTTCAAAGCAAGTTCTCCTTTAAAATTAAAGAAAGTTAAAACAATATTAGCAGTTATCAAAAGACTCGTTGCCACAAATACTGAACGATAGCCATAACCATTGGCTACAGTCGAACCTACAAGTGGTCCCATAACCTGTCCCAAATTAGTAAACATATTGTTAAAACTAAAAATACGACTAACGCCTTCTACAGGAGTTAATTTACTAATTAATGTATTAATAGAAGGCATTAACGCCCCTGTTGAAAATCCCATAAAGAATCTAAGTAATCCTAGTTGGAATGGTGTTTGAACCATAGACATTGGGAAAATACAGATTAGCGAAAAAATAAGTCCACAGAATAGAACACGTTGGTTTCCCACCTTATCACCAATTTTACCTAAAATAGGTGAAGATACAAATGTAGAAACCCCAGCAACTGAAACAATCAAACCACTAATGAATAATATATTATCCATCTCACCACCAAGATCTCTAATATAAAGTGTTAGAATTGGACTTATACTCGTAATTCCAATTTGTAAAATCAATGTTGTTATAAATAACCCTATTAAAACAGATGGTTTTTTAACAGATTTAAAGACTTCTTTTGTTGAAACCATATTTTTCTTAGCAATTGGCTGAAAATCTTCTTTAACAAAGAGTAAGGTCATAAGCGTATTAGCTAAAAGAATTGCACCTGTTACCAAGAATACATTCTGAATACCTACCGTTTCTGCTAAAAACCCTCCCATCGAAGGTCCTATCAAATTTCCTGCCACGGCTCCCGTTGCTAAAGTACCTAACGCCCAACCATTTTTTTCTCTTGGGGCTTGTGAGGCAATCATTGCTGTAGCATTCGGTATATAACCGGCTAAAACGCCATTAAAAAAACGCATCACTAATAACCAAAAAACATTTGGAACAAATGCTAAAGATCCCATTGTAATAGTCATTCCAGCTGCCGCTCTTAGCATCATTAATTTTCTTCCTCTTCGATCGGCTAAATTTCCCCAAATAGGTGAAAAAATAGCTCCTGACAGTGCCGTCACACTAATCGACAATCCAGAGTAAAACTCAATCTTATTTTGTGGAGCACCTAATTGCTCAATGTAAATAGGTATAAAAGGCATCACCAAACTAAAACTGGCTCCCGTAAAGAAACATCCAACCCACGCGATGTATAAATTCTTTTTCCAGTCAATCTCCATTAATTTATCAATCATCCTTCCGTAATGTCCTCAAGTATACACTAGTTAAAATAAAGAATCACGATTTTAAGTTCGATTAGTTTGCTGTTTTCATTTCTTCTATTATTTTTACTACTTCTTCTTTTTCATTTGTCAAACGTTCTTGAAATCTTGAAAAACGATATTCCCAATCATAATCTTCCATTCTATTCTTAATACTGTCTAATTCTGCTAAAAGCTCTTCTTTGGTTAACTCAGGTTTATTTTTCATACAATCACTCCTAAATTTGTTCCTCATTATTAATTTTACTTCATTTATCCCTTAATTTCTATGTTGTTTCTAAAAAAGAAAGATAAAAAATAGTTCTATTTCTAGTTCTAACTCTAGAAATAAAACTATTTTTTTCTTCAATTGGTTATCTTTTTACAATACACCAATAACTATAAAGTTAATTAAGAATAAAAGAGTCACAATCCATAATACCGGAGATATTTCTTTCTTCTTACCTGTCACAACTTTAACAATAACATAAAATATAAAACCTGCGGCAATTCCGTAAGAAATACTATAGCACAATCCCATGAAAATAGAGGTAAAAAATGCTGGAATTGCATCCTCTAAGTCTGTCCAATTAATTTCTTTGAAGGAAGCCATCATCATAATACCAACAATAATTAGTGCAGGTGCCGTAGCTTGAGCTGGCACTACACCAACAATTGGAGATAAGAAACTACTTAATAGAAAAAGAATCGCTACAACTACGGAAGTTAGACCTGTTCTTCCTCCTGCTGCAATTCCAGCAGCACTTTCAACAAAAGTTGTAACATTAGAAGTCCCTAAAATCGCTCCAGCTGATGTTGCAATAGCATCTGAAAATAAAGCTCTATCCATTTTAGACTTGATACCGCTGCTTTTTTCAACAGCTTCTTCATCTTCTTTCGTAAAAATACCTGTTCTTCTTCCTGTTCCAATAAATGTGCCAATTGTATCAAAAATATCAGAAAGACTAAAAGCTAAAACAGTTAACAATACTTGAGGAATTTTTGAAGTATCTGCAAATAATGAACTCATTCCATTTGGACCAAATGCGGCACCAAAAGTTGTTCCTAATTCTTTAAAAGAATTACCCAAAGAATTTTCTTGAAAGTTAACTTGAGATAAATCAACAATTCCCATTGGAATAGCAATTATAGAAGTTGTAATGATTCCAATAAGTATAGCACCTCTTACTTGCTTGATAACTAAAATACTTGTAATAACTAAGCCAATAACACCTAACAAGATAGCAGGATTATTAAAATTAGCTAATGCTGGAACAATACCACCGTTTGACACAACATTTGTTGCTTGATTATTTTCAACCGTTGATGAAACGATACTATTTGAATCAGAAGTAAATTGTAAAAAACCTGCATTCTTAATACCAACATAAGCCACAAAAATACCAATTCCCCACCAATAGCATGTTGTAAACTTTCAGGAATTGATTTAATAATCAACTTTCTAAATTTAGTTACAGTTATTATAATATTTATCATGCCACATAAGAAGACCATAGCTAATGCTTGTTCCCATCTATACCCTAACCCAAATACAACTGTAAAAGTAAAGAAAGCGTTAAGTCCCATTCCTGGTGCCTGTGCATAAGGAACATTGGCGAACAGCCCCATTACTAATGTACCAATAGCAGAACTGATGATAGTTGCTAAGAATACTGCTTGAAATGGCATACCTGAGATTGCTAAAATTGATGGATTAACAAATAAAATGTAGCTCATTGCAAAGAAAGTTGTTAACCCTGCCATAATTTCTGTTGAAATCGATGTTCCATTCTCTTTTAATTTAAAAAACTTATCCATTTCCTAATATTCCACCCTTTTTATTTCTTTTTTGTTCGTTTATTACGAATAACAAATTTGATTATAGCTATCATTTTTTTAATATGCAAGAATAAGATGGAATTTATTAGAACTTTTAACAAGAATGTTCGGTTTTTAGTTGACAAAAAAAAGTGTCCTAATTAAAATAAGACACATAAAGACAAAATTGGGAGGAAAAAAATGATTTTACTAAACGAACTCAGTCATGCCCCTTTATATGAACAAATTGTCATTTATATCAAAAAACAAATTAAAGATGGTGTTCTAGCTCCTGGTGATCGACTACTTTCAGTAAGAGAGATGGCAAATACATTAAACATTAATCCTAATACAGTCAATCGAGCTTATAAGATATTAGAAAAAGAAGAATTTATTATCGTTATACATGGGAAAGGAACTTTTATTAAAAATAAAAGCACTACAGAAGCAACTGATTTTAAAAAAAGTGAGCTCAAACTAGCTTTGGAATTGCTACTTCTTGATATTCATTATCAGAATATTCCTAAAGAAAAAACTTTAGAATGGATTAATTCCTTTTATCAACGAGTTGGTGAAGACTCATGAAAATTAAACATTTAAGTAAAAATATTGGTACACAACCTGTCCTTAAAGATATTTCTTTTTCATTAAACAAAGGAGAAATCATCGGTATTGTGGGTAGAAACGGAACAGGAAAAACCACTCTATTTAGAACGATTACTGGTTTTTATCAAAAAGATTCAGGTGATGTTTTAATTAATGAAGTATCACTTTATCAAAAAGTAGAATTAAAAGAAACTATATTCTATTTGGATGATCAATTTAATTTTTTGAATAACCATTCACCTATCTCAATCGAACCATATTATTCAGAATTGTATCAGCAGTTTGATCACGAAAAATATATTAGTTTACTAAGAAAATATGATTTTAACATGGACTTACCCATTGATAGAAACTCAAAAGGAGCACAAGCTTTATTCAAAGTTATTTTAGCTTTTTCTTGTCATGCCAAATACTATATTCTAGATGAGCCTTTTGATGGATTAGACTTAATTATTCGTAAAAAAGTAATCTCATTGATACTCAATGAAGTTAGTATCAATCAATCATCTATCCTAATCTCATCTCATAATCTATTAGAACTTGAAAATATTGTAGATCATATTTTATTTCTACAAAATGGCGTGATAAATAAAACGTATAACCTTCAAGAAATAAAAGAGCAAACCAGAAAAGTACAAATGGTTTTTAAAAAGAAAGAAATTCCTGCAATCGTTAAAAAGAATTGTCAAGTGATCCAAGTTCAAGGTCGAGTGATTATTGGTATTTTTGAAAATTTGGATGATGATTTATATGAAGCAATTCTTGCTAAAGACCCAGTTCTTTTTGAAGAAGTTCCTTTAACATTAGAAGATCTATTCTCTTCTCACTTTACATCTGAAGTAGACTATCAACTGTTTCATTAAAAAGGAGGCGTACTATGGATCAGTCACTTAAGCGATTACTTTTTCACCATTATAAAAAAATTATTACTATTTTAATAATTACTATAGCTGGTATTTACTTGATTCAAACCATAACAGATATTGTTTCTTGGAAGAATGATTACAAATACTTTTCAAGTGAAAAAGCGCATTTAAATTTTGAAAAACAGCTTAAAGATTCTTATGAATTTGAGGATCAAGAAAAAGGAAAAATTTTCCTTTTTTATGATTTAAAAAAAGAACATGCTATTTATACTGACGATTTCAATACCTTTAGGAATTATAGTTTAACTATTTTTAACCCTAACGAAGATGCCAATCAACAAAGATACAATTCTTATCCTTACTACAATGAACATTTTATACAGCTTTTAATGATTTTTATTATAGTTGGCACTCTTCTCTTTTTAATTGATTTAAAATCCAATTTTAATACTTTATTATTTACTAGTAAATACAAACGATCTTCTATTTATTGGTATAAATATTATTATATTGGAGGCACGATGGCACTTACTTTATTTATTTCAAAAGCTGTTTCAATTTTAGCTTATCGTTTTTTTATTCCTCATGATTATTTAAACATATCGCTTAGCCAACAACTATTTTCTTCTTTTTCTGGTTGGTTAACTCTTGTTAGTTTTTTTATATTAAGTAGTTTTTTAGGATTAATTATCGGAAATTGGCTATTTGGAATTAGCGCAATTCTTGTTATGTTCTTTACTTTTAATCGCTTTTTATCAAACATTGATTACATAAGTCAAACTTTTTTCAATAGTCATATAGAAGAAACTTCCACAGTGTCTTCCAACGTCTTGAATAATGTATTACCACTTCAACAAGTTTCAATTCAGCCTATTAATTATTTACCTTTATTCATACTTGTATTTTCAGCTAGCATAGTATTATTTTTTGGTCAACGGTTATTTGAACATATAAGCCTTGAAAATCGTGGAAGTTTTATTATTATTCCTACATTAAAAAGAACAATCCAACTTTTAGTAATTATTTACGGAATGATAACTTTTGCAGCTAGTACTTTTTTAATAACTGCTTTTCCAAATGAAAAGTTATCTTTGAGTAGTCAAATAATTAGCTATACTAAAATTATTTTTATTTTTGTTATCATTTACTATGTGACTGAGTACATTTTATTCGATAAAAAACCTACATTCTTAAAAAAAATAAATTTATAACGTTTTTTTAGACATATTATCTTGAATATATCTTATAAAATGTGTACACTTGAGTTAGAGTTAAGATTTCAAACTATTAGGTTCAATGTTTAAATGAATTTAAGGGATCATTTCGTCAATGAATCATTTAGGGGATTTCACTATCAGATTTTTTTAAAGTAGCAAAAAGAAAGGGAATGATTTATGTATAATCGTTCCTTTTTTGTTTTCTTAGTGTAAGTAATAAAGTTTATTTAAGAACAACTTTTGTTTGAAATTTTTAATTAATGTGATATACTGTTATTTGTTAAAAATAAGGGGGCGTTACGGATTCGACAGGCATAGTTGAGCTTGAATGGCACTTCGTAGGTTACGTCTACGTAAAAACGTTACAGTTAAATATAACTGCTAAAAACGAAAACAATACTTTTGCTTTAGCTGCCTAAAAACAGCGAGCAAAGATCCTCTCGGCATCGCCCATGTGCTCGAGTAAGGGTCTCAAACTAAGTGGGATACATTAAACTTTTCCGTCTGTAAAGTTTAAAAGAGATTATCAGACTAGCGATGTTTAGGGCCTGTTATGCGGCATGAAACAAAGCGAATCTCTAAATAGTATGACTATGAGTGTAGAAATTTAAGTGACAATATGTTTGGACGCGGGTTCGACTCCCGCCGCTTCCATTTATATGTTTTAACCCATTTCAAAAAATGACAAATCCTTTTAAATCAAGGTTTTGTCATTTTTTTGTTTTCGCTATTTTTTGCTTATTTCACGGTGACGGTAGTCAATCATATAATTTTAAACTAATTATCTTCCTCTTTCTTATTAAAGAAATCAAATTCTTAGAATTAAAATAACATCTATGATATTATAAGTTTGTTCAAAAAAATATCTAGGAGGTTATTTTATGACAGACAAAGGTTTTACGGATAAAATCAAAGGCAAAGTAAAAGAGACAACCGGTGATATTACAAATGACAAAGAGCTAAAGACTGAAGGTTTAGTAGACCAGGCAAAAGGGAAGGTAAAGAAAGCTTCTTCTGATATTAAAGAGGCTTCTGAAGAAGTTAAGGAAAAAGTCGAAAAGAAACTAGATAAACATAAATAAAATAAAAAGCATGAAAGAGTCCTCTACCTAGAGGTAACTCTTCCATGCTTTTTTCTAATTTCTATAAATCAGAAAGCTCACCCATAATAAATGATAAACTGTAATCTAAAGATAAATACGAAACAACTTTAGAAAATAAACCTTTTTTAAATGATACCGTACTTGTTGTCACTGCTTCCATTAAATTCTTCCCCCTTAGAATTTATTTTTCTAGTTTTTATTTAAACTACTAGATTCGATTCTAAACATTTAAGCTCAGAAAAATTGCCAACCAGATTATAATAATACGTTTAATCATTAGTGTCAAATAAAGAAACCAAAAAAAGAAACAGACCTTTGATGGCTGTTTCTCTATTGACTTTGATTATTTTCTTTTTTTATTTCTTCTAGTTCTTTGTTGATAGCATCATATTTACTAGATAAATCATCAATCTTTTTATCTGCCTTATTATTAGCATCTAGTAATTTTTTGTTTTGCTCATTTAATTTCACATTTAATTCATGTGTTCGTTTAACCTCATCATCCATCGTTTTTGTTTTTCCGATTGCCAAAATGCTTGTTAATGCAAGTAAACCGATCACGATAGTTAAAATGATATTCTTTTTATTTGTCATCTAAAAACCCCTTTCTATTAGAGACAACTCTATTATAACTATAAACATCCCTCTAATACAAAGGATATGCAGAGAAATACTCGAAAAAACGAACTAGTTGGGATTCAACGTGAATTAAGGGAAGGGGAATCACTATTGAGATCTAGTTCGATAACTAATTATACCACATTTAAAAAAAATAAAGAACTAATCTTATAACAGAAAAAAACTTGGTAAATAACTATTCAGCTATCTACCAAGTTAATAGTTTTATTTAGATTCCACCCATTTTAATGTTTCTTCTAAAGCGTCTTTCATACCTGCTGGTTTTTTACCACCGGCTTGTGCCATATCTGGGCGACCACCTCCGCCTCCACCAACTTTTGGTGCAATAGCTTTGATCAAGTCTCCTGCTTTAAATCCTTTATCATTCATTTCTTTAGTCATTGCTGCAAGAAGATTAACTTTTTCTCCTTGAGCTGTTCCTAAAACCAAAATATCTGAGTAATTATTTTGTTTCCACTGATCTGCTAATTGGCGTAATTGATTCATATCTTTAACATTTACAGCCTCTGCAATAACTTTTACACCAGCGACTTCTTGAATATTTTTAAAGATTTGATCACCTTCTGCATTAGCTAATTTTGAAGAAAGTGCTTCATTTTCTTTTTGTAATTCTCTCAATTGTTCTTGTAATGTTGTTACTTTTGAAACAACTTCTTTTAATTGAGGTGCTTTAACTAACTGAGCAACTTCTTTTAAGGCCTTTTCTTCTTCATGGAACACTTCAAAGGCTTCTTTACTTGTAACAGCCTCAATACGTCTAACTCCAGCTCCTATACCCGATTCAGAGGTAATTTTAAAGATACCAATATCAGAAGTATTTCTAACATGTACCCCGCCACAAAGTTCAATTGAATAGCCACCAATATTAACCACTCGAACTTCAGAGCCGTATTTTTCACCAAACAATGCCATAGCTCCCATTTCTTTAGCAGTTGCAATATCTGTTTCAACTGTTTCTACAGGTAAACTAGCCCAAATTTTCTCATTAACAATTTGTTCCATTTGACTTAATTGTTCTGGTGTCACTTGCTCAAAATGAGTAAAATCAAAACGTAAGTAACCTGGTGCTACTAATGAACCAGCTTGATTAGCATGCTCACCTAAAACATCTTTTAAAGCACGATGTAATAAATGTGTCACTGTATGATTTTTTATAATTTTATCTCTCATCACTTGGTCAACTTCAAGCTTATAAGTTTCACCTGAAACAAGATTACCTTCCACTTCTACAAAATGAAGAGGTTGACCATTTGGTGCTTTTTTAACTTCAACAACTCTAGCTACAACTTGGTTATTTAAGTCTTTAATCACGCCTTTATCTGCAACTTGACCACCCATTTCAGCGTAAAAAGGAGTTTGATCAAAAACTAACTGTGCTTCTTTATGTGATGTTGATTCTTTTAATTCATCCTCTTCAACAATCACTAATAATTTAGCTTCAGCTTCAGTTGCATCATAACCAATAAATTCACTGTCAACTTTAATTTCTCCTAAAACTGCTGATTGAACATTCATTGAGTTTTCAGTAGAACGAGCTGCTCTAGCACGATCTCTTTGAGCTGTCATTTCAACTTCAAAACCATCATGATCAACTTTTAATCCTTCTTCTTCAGCCATTTCCTCAGTTAATTCAACAGGGAAACCATAAGTATCATAAAGTTTAAAGATATCTTTTCCTTCTAAAGTGTCTTTTCCTTCTTGTTTAAGAGAAGCAATTAAATCTGTGATGATTTGTAAGCCATCATTGATTGTTTCGTGGAATCGTTCTTCTTCAGTCTTGATAATTTTTTGAATAAAGTCTTGTTTTTCTAAAACTTCTGGATAGTAACTTTCCATAATTTTACCTACAACAGGAACTAATTTATAAAGAAATGCTTCATCAATTCCAAGTTTTTTACCATGCATAACAGCACGACGTAGTAAACGACGTAATACATAGCCACGACCTTCATTTGAAGGTAAAGCACCATCTCCAATTGCAAATGAAACAGCACGGACATGGTCAGCAATTACTTTAAATGATGTTTTAGTTGCTAAGTCATCATCGTATTTTTTATCGCGAGACATTTCTTCTGTTGCATGGATAATTGGTAAAAATAAATCCGTTTCAAAATTGGTTGGAGCATCTTGGAAAATAGAAACCATACGTTCTAATCCCATTCCCGTATCAATATTCTTTTGAGGTAATGGTTCATATTCATGATTTTCAGTATGATTGAATTCTGAAAATACTAAGTTCCAGATTTCTAAATAACGCTCATTCTCTCCACCTGGGTAATTCTCTGGATCATCTTCTGCTACATCATTAAAAGATTGACCACGGTCGTAGAAAATTTCTGAGTCAGGACCACATGGACCAGCTCCAATATCCCAAAAGTTATCTTCAATATCAATAATTGATTCTTGAGGTAATCCGATTTCTTCATGCCAAATACGACGTGCTTCTTTATCTTCTGGATAAACAGTTACATAAAGTTTCGACTTATCTAAAGCAAACCATTCTTCACTTGTCAGTAATTCCCAAGCCCAATGAATTGCTTCTTTCTTGAAATAGTCACCAATTGAAAAGTTTCCTAGCATTTCAAACATGGTATGATGACGTGCTGTTTTCCCTACATTTTCAATATCATTTGTACGGATACTTTTTTGGGCATTAGTAATTCTTGGATTTTCAGGTACAACAGTTCCATCAAAATATTTCTTTAGAGTAGCTACTCCTGAATTGATCCATAGAAGTGTTGGATCTTCCACCGGAACAAGTGACGCACTAGGCTCAATTCTATGTCCTCTCGATTTAAAAAAGTCTAAATACATTTGTCTTACTTCAACACTTGTTAATTGCTTCATTCCTATTCCTCCTAAAAATATAAAAAAGCACCCTGCAGTCAAGGACGATTTTTCGCGGTACCACCTTGATTGCAACGATGCTTTAACATTCATTACCTCTTAAGCACTTTTTAACGCAAAGTGAGTCGTGATAATTTCTTATCATTTTACATAAGGGTAGCTGCTCTTTTGTCATACTCTTTCTTTTCACCAAGCAGAAAGTTCTCTAAACTATAAACAAAATGCATTCCTTACTAGCAAGTAAAAGTATAATGAAATTCCATTGGTCTGTCAACTTATAAAATTAGCTCTCTTTTTCATGAGCAAACAGAAATTTTTTCACTATTTCCTTGTACTTTTTAGAATCAGAGTTATAACTCGTTGCATGTTTGGCCCCTTCAAAAATTTCTAATTCTTTTGGTCCTTTAGTCGCTTTATATAAAGGATAAACTGATTCAAGTGGAACGAAATCATCATTATCACCATGAATTAGTAACAAAGGAAGATTATTTTTTTTCAATTGATTTACTGCATTCGCTTCATAGAATGAATAACCAGCTTTAACTTTTGTATAAGTAGAAGTTAAAGGAATTAGTGGGAAAGCAGGTAGCTGAAACATATTTTTTAATTGGTAAGTTAACTCATTAGCGACTGAATCAAAACCGCAATCTGCGATTAACCATTTTACTTGAGGTGGAAGATTTTCACCACTTGTCATCATAATAGTTGACGCTCCCATACTAACGCCAAATAAACCAATTTCAGTTGATTTTCCTTTTAACTTTAAAACTTCGTCTATCCATTTAACATAATCAAGCCTATCCAACCAACCAAAACCTACATACTTTCCTTCACTATCTCCATGGCCTCGATTATCTGGAACAAGGACATCATATCCTAACTCATTAAACATTTTAGCGTAATTTCCCATTGCAAGTCCTTCACTCATATAACCATGAGCAACAATGGCTACTTTGTTAGTCTCTTTTTTATTTTTAATGTAACGACCCTTTAGTTTTAAGCCATCATTACTTGTTATAAAAATATCTTCTGAATAACCATCACTAAAATCCCACTGTTTCTTTAACTTTTCAGGATTTTCAGCTTTAATAAAATCTTTTTTTCCTGAAACAATCGCATAATTAAACAAGTAGTTAACACCAAAACCTAGCGCTACTAAAATAGTTACAAATAAACTTAAAAAAATGATAATTAACTTCTTTTTCATAAACACTCTCCTTTAAAATAATGTTATGATTATATATATTGATGGATAGGAGGAGAACATTACCATGATTACTGTTGTATTTGATAACGAACAATGGATAAAAGCTGCCTCATATTTTTTAAGAACTTTAGTTTTTGTTCAAGAACAAAAAATATCACCAAAAGCTGAATTTGATGCTTATGATTCAGACCAAACTAATTATCTTGTTATTTTCCATTACCAAACACCTATCGCAACTGGTCGTTATCAACAAGATGATTTAACGACTGTTCGCCCAGATCGAGTTTGTGTAAGACGTGAATGGCGAAAAAAAGGATTAGGTAGACGTGTTCTTCTTGAATTAGAACAACAAGGAAGAAGAAACAAGTGTACATTATCTCGTGTTCACGGTGAAAAGCAAGCTATTCCTTTTTATGAAAAAATGGGATACGAAGTCGTTTCAGATGAATTTATTGAAGATGGCATCATTTGTGTCAAACTTGAAAAAAAACTTTTTTAAAAGACAACATAGACATTTTTCAAATAAACAAAAACGAGACTGACATCAGGGTCAGCCTCTTTTTTTATTATAACTAGTTATTTTCAATCTAATAATCTTGTTTTCTTGACTTACGTTTCGCGCGATCTGTCTGACGACGTTCAATCTTACGTTCTTTTTTAGCTTTATCGTCAATAGCACGATTGATTTTTTTCTTATATCCTGGTTTAATATTTTTTTTCTTTTTCTTCACTAAACCAATCATCTCAGTATCAAGTTGACGTTGACTCTTATCTCGTTTAGCACGACGATTTCGGTCATAAGAATTAACAATTTCACCACCACGGATTGCTTTAGGATGGAATTCAATCCCTAATTTTTCAAGTTCAGCTAACTGTGACTCATCTTGAGGTTGATATAACGTAATAGCTGTTCCGTCTAATCCATTACGACCAGTTCTTCCGACACGGTGAATGAAGAACTCTAAATCAGCTGGAATTTCAGCATTAATAACATGCGAAACCCCCTCAATATCAATACCACGAGCAGCTAAATCAGTTGCTACAACATATTGGTAATCTAAATTTTGGATATTTTTCATGACACGTTTTCTTTCACGTGGTGGAATATCCCCATGAACAGTAGCAACTTTCAATCCTTGCTCTTTTAGATAAGTTGAAATTTCATCCACTCTTTGTTTAGTATTCGCAAATACCATTACAAGGTAAGGATGACCAACTGTTAGTAATTGATAAATAATCGCATTCACATTTTGACCTTTAGTTGAAATCACCCAGTTATCAATTGTATCTGAGATAACTGATGTTGGTTTGATATGTTCAACAACAGGATTATCCATGTATTTTTTTAAAAATGGTTTTAATTTAACTGGAATTGTTGCCGAGAAAACTAACATTTGTAATTCTTTAGGAAGAGTCGCTGCAATTTTGTCAACATCTTCTAAAAATCCCATATCTAACGTCATATCAGCTTCATCAACAACAAAATATTTAGCGGTAAAAGTTTTCAATGATTGACTATTAACTAAATCTAGAATTCTACCTGGTGTTCCAATAACAATATGTGGTTGGCTGGATTTTAGTTTTTCCATTTGTCTTTTCTTATCAGTTCCTCCAACAAATTGAGAAACTCTAATTTCATTTGGAGAGTGTTTTGCTAATTGAATGGCTGCTTGATAAATTTGCTCAGCTAATTCACGACTTGGTGTTGTGATAATACCTTGTACTTCATCTTTGTCTGTTTCAACAGCATTCATCATTGGTAGTAAAAATGTATGTGTTTTTCCTGATCCAGTTTGTGACTGTCCTACAACATTCTTGCCACCCATAATAACTGGTATTAATCTTTCTTGTACTTCTGTTGGTTTAAGGAAATGTTTTTCTTCTAAAGCTTCCATTAAAAATGGTTCAAAATTAAATTGCTTGAATAAATTCATTTTCTCACCTTCCTTCTCTTTTTTTACCCTTTGGCATTATAGCATATTTTAAACAATAAGTTTTAAAATGATGATGATAAATAGAAAATAACTTAAAATCGAATAAGTTAAACTGCTTGTAGCAAACTCTTCATCTGCTCCGTAACCTCTTGCTAAAATCGGCATTGCATTTTGTACGGGCATCGCTGACTGTAAGATAAATACTTGTAACATTAATTTGGGAACAGGAATAATAAAAGATAGAGAGTAGACAACTAAAGGAGAAATGATATATCTTCCTAAAAGAACTCCCGCAACATCTTTATTCATTTTTAAATTTTTAATACCTGTTTGATAAATGATAATTCCGATAACAAATAATGACAAAGCTGTTGTCATTCCACCTACATAAGTCGAAAAATCAAACAAAGGTTTTGGGACTTTCAAACCTGACAATAACCAAAGAATTCCCACTACAAATCCCATTAACGCTGGAGACAATAGTTGTTTACCTAATTTCTTAAAACTAAATCTAGCTTGCTTTATCTCAATTTCAGGATTATCACTTGCTATCAACATGATACCAACAGTGAAGAAGAATGTTGTATTACAAATGTAGTATAGCAGTGCATAAGGAATTGCCTTTTCACCAAAAATAGCCATGTTAACTGGGAGTCCCATGAAAATGGTATTCGCAGCCGTAAACATCGTCATGAAAGTTCCTCTTCTAGTAATAGGTACTTTAGTTAATTTAGCATAAATGAAACTAATCGAAAAGGTAATTAGTATAGAAACAAAGGGAAGTAAAATTCCCTTAAATAACTCTAAAAACTCTGCTCGTGTAAATTTTTGTGTCATATTTAAAAACATGTTTAAGGGTAACGTGATGTTTAAGATTAATTTTGAAAAAACATCTGCTGTCTGATTATCAAACCATTTTTTCCACGTTAAAATATAACTCAACAAAATAATGGCAAAAACAACTAAAATATTTAAATAAGATGCCAACATGAAATAACATTCAACTCCTTTTATTCAATGTAAACACGAGGTAGTCTATCTGTCAAACCACATGTCACCTCATAATTAATCGTATCCACATACTCTGCTCCTTTTTGAACAGAATTAAACAAGTCTCCGTCACGTCCAAAAATAGTAACTTTAGTTCCAATTGGCAAATAACCATCTACCCTAATCATACACTGATCCATACAAATACGACCAACAATAGGTGCTTGTTTACTGTTAACTAAACAGTTAAACCCTTGAAATTTTCGAATTAAGCCATCTGCATAACCGATTGGTAACGTTGCTATCCACTCTTTAGAACTCGTCTCATAAGTTGCTCCGTATCCTATTTTTTCGCCTTTTTCTACTTCTTTTATATGAATAATTTCAGTTTCCAAGGTTAGGGCTTGTTTTAATTTAAATGGTTCGTCTAGTTCGTTTCCTGAAGGATTCATTCCATACATTGCATCACCATAACGAACTAAATTACTCTTCCAAGCATCATGCCATAGCGCTGTAGCTGAATTTGATGTATGAATATAAGGAATATCTTCACCGAAAATGGCTAATGCATTTAAAAAACGTCGTTGCTGTAATTCAAAGTGCTGATTATCCTTACTATCTGCTTTTGAAAAATGCGTAAACAACCCTTCAAAATTAATTAAGGGATTACTTTTTAAAAGTTCATTAGCTAGTTTCATTTCTTCAGAATCATTTAAGCCAATACGCCCCATTCCAGTATCAATTTTTAAATGGATTTTAATTTCTTTTGTTACTCTCTTATCCAACTCTTTCAGCCACTCTAAATTAGTTGCTGTTAATGTTATGTCATTCTCTAAAACTATATCAAGATATTTTAACGACACATAGCCCATTACAAGTATAGGTTCTGTCATTTCATTTTTTCTTAACTCAATCGCTTCATTTAAATTAGAAACACAAAGTCCGGTAGCTCCTGCTTCAATTGCCGCTTTAGCAACTTCTATTGCTCCGTGACCGTAACCATTTGCTTTGACAACAGCGTAAAGGCTTGTTCCATGGTCTAACCTTTTAAGTTCTTCTTTTACGTTATGTCTAATATGATTCAAGTTAACTACAACTTGACTCGGTCCATAAATATTTGGTTCCATCAATTTTCCCTCTTCCCTTTTACTACAAATGATAGAAAAAAGAGGATCAACCACTTTTCAGGGTTACCCTCTTAACATTATCTTTTTGGTGCCACTCCAATAGCAACTGATTTTTCACCTAAATGTGTTCCTATAACAGGACCGAAATCACAGATAATTACTTCTAAGCTAGAGTATAGCTTTAAAAGTTCTCCTTCTACTTGCTTAGCGACATCTAGATTATTACAGTGAATAACATAAAATGTACTATCCTCGGGTTTACTTTTAATCTCATTTAAAACAATTTCTTCTACCCGATGAAGTGCTTTTTTCTGATAAAACAATATTGCCTTCTTGAAAACTTAAGATAGGTTTTATTTTTAGTAATGTTCCAATAATGGCAGCACCATTTTTTAATCTACCACCACGAACTAAGTGATTTAAATCATCTACTACAATATACCCCTCTAGTTTCTCTCTCATTTCTGATAGTTTATCTAGAATAATTTCTGGTGTTGCATCTGGCTGTTCAACCATATCAAGAGCAACCTCAACTAATTTACCCATCGGACCACTTGTTAATAGTGAGTCAAATGGATGAACATCAATCATATCTATTTCTTTTGAAATACTTGTTAAAGAACTGATAAATCCAGAAATACCAGAAGACATGTGGATACTTATAACTGCGTCGTATCCTTTATTTGCGATGTTTTCATATAACTCGAATAATTCGCCAATCGAAGGTTGTGATGTTTTAGGAAAGTTTTTAGCACTATCTAATAAATCATAAAAACCATCTACATGAATATCTACACCCTCATAATAAATTTTATCGTCTATTATTAATGGGACGGGTACGATATATAGATCTTCACGATGTTGATAGTCCCCTCTTAAAAAAACAGTACTATCCGTGACAATTGCAATTTTCATTGTAATTCCTCTATTCTTTTCTCTTTCCGGCAATTAACACCTATCTTTACATTATAGTGTTCTATCATATTAATGTAAAGATAATTAATTAGTGAAAAAAGTCTTAATCGCTTGTCCATTTATAGCTTCATCAATTTCTAAAACACTACCTGAATGTTCATAATAACCATCATTCCAAGATCCTTCAACTGGGATAGTTAAGATATCTAATGGTTTGTGTTGACTGAATAAATAACTTGTACCGACTCCTGGATAAAAACTAAAAGGAATATTTGTTTGCGTGTAACCACGTACTGTTCCAATAGTTTCTGGTAATCTCCAAGCATTTAATGGATTCAATCCTTGTTTAAGTAAAGCAGTCATCACTTGTTGTTGGCGTCTAACTCGTCCAAAATCACTTTCTTCATCTTTTCTAAAACGAGCATACTGCAAGGCTTCTTTTCCACTCATCTTTTGTTCACCTTTTTTAATGACTGTCCCTTCAACTTCTAACTCTTTTTCAGCGTCTATTTTTAAGCCTCCAGGAGCCAAAGTTCCAACTATTTTAGGAAAAGATTCAAAATTCACAATAGCGTAATACTGTATTGGAACGCCAAATGTTTCTTTGATTGTTTTTCTTACAAGTTCTGGTCCACCATAAGAATACGCTGCATTTATCTTATTGTATTCAATTCCACCATTTTGAGGAATTGCAACATATGTGTCTCGCATAATAGAAACCAATTTAGGTTGTTTATTTTTTTTATCATAATGGGCAATCATAATAGAATCTGAGCGACCTTGGTCTTCTCCTCTTGAATCACTTCCCAAAAGAAGCACGTTAGTAGAGCCATCCTGACTTTTTTCACCTAAAAAATTTCCCACATCTGCTTGTTTATTATTTTTATCTAGTTTGGCACTTCCCACACCTTTAAAGTAGCCTACAACACTTAAAACTATCAAAGCAATTAAAATCAAGAAAAAGATTTTAGATTTCTTTTTTTTCTTCTTTATTTTTTTAGGCTTTTTTTGATTAGGTTGACTGCCATTCGGTAATTCTGGTTCCTCATTTAATTTATTATTTTTTCTTTTATTCTGTTCTTTTTCTAATTCGGCTTGACGATGTCGATCCATCCTTGTCATATTCGCCATATTTACACCTCTTATTAACTTTAATCTTTAATAAGGATAGCCTATTTTGAATATTTTTGAAACTATCAAATGAGATTCTTATGATTTTTTTACACTAACAATTGATGGTTTGATGTGCATAGTAAGTACCAAAAACTTTTATTTCTCCACCTAATTCGGTTATTTCTTTCAGAGCCATTTCAACTAAGATTAGATTTTCTACTTTAATATCAATTAAGAAAAAATAATCTCCTAACCTTGTTTTCAATGGTCTCGATTCAATTTTAGTTAAATCAATTCCTCGCCAACTAAAAGCTGATAGTATTTTGTGTAAATTACCCGCTTGATTTTGTTCCATTTTAACACCAATAGTCTGTCTAAATATTGGTGATTTTTCTTTATACCAATTTATCTTTTTTCTTCCAATCACCCAAAATCTCGTTTGGTTAGTTTTCATGTCTTGGATATCTGATTGTATAATTTCTAATTGGTATTCTTTAGCCGCTTCCTTTGAAGCAATCGCCATAACAGGCTCGTCTTTATTATCTGAAATCCATTTGGCTGCTTGAGTCGTCGAATCTGTAATCTCTTGTTTTAAACTAGAATAATTTTCTTCTAAAAATTGTTGCGTTTGAGCTAAAGCTTGTGGATGTGATTTTACTGCTTTTAACTGATTTATCTTTCCTATCCAGTTGGGATGAATCATCAAATTTTGTGATATCGGAAGAATCACTTCTGCCTGTACAGGTACATTTGCTTGATGGTATAAAAAATCAAGGGCCGGATGAACCGTACCCTCGACAGAATTTTCTATAGGTATCACACAATAATCAAATTGATTCATTTCAATTGCTTTTAAAGTTGAAACAATTGTTGGTAATGGAGACAGTTCTGCTTCTTTAAAAAAACTCCTTGTTGCTTTGTAGGTGAATGAACTTTTTGGACCTAAATAACCAACTCTCATTCTTTCATCTCCTCTAATTGATTCATAATTTCTAAAGTTATTTCTGAAATACTCTTATTTTCAATTTCTATGATTATATCTGCTACTTCTTCATATTGGTTAACTCTATTCTCTAATCTTTTTGTAATTTCAAGTTCTGTGCTAGTATCAGCTAGTGGTCTTTTATTGACAGAATCGTTCTTAATTCTTTCTATCAATGTACTGTCTTTTCCTTTTAAATAGATAACATTACGAGTGGATTTTAACTGTTCAACATTTTTGCTATTGGTTAATATTCCTCCACCTGTTGCAATAACACCTCTTGAATTTAAAGACTTAATTAAAACGATATGTTCTAATTCTCTAAAATAAGCTTCACCTTTTAAATCAAAAATATCAGGTATACTCATTTTGGTTTCTTCTTCAATCATTTGATCTAACTCTAATAAAGGTATTCCCAATTCTTTTGATAGCATTTGACCTGTTGTTGATTTACCTGATCCCATAAAACCAATTAAAGTTAACTGTTTCATATCGTTTGCTCCATCAGTTCATTTAAATCATCAAAAAATGTAGGGTATGAAACGGAAACAGCCTCACTTTTATCAAGAACTACTTCTCCTTCTTTCACAATAAGAGCTGCAATTTGGAGCATCATTCCAATTCGATGATCTCCGTAACTCGTTACTGTCCCACCAGTCAATTTAGTTTCACCTTGAATGACTAAACCATCAGCAGTTGGCGTAATTGATGCACCTAATCGATTCAATTCATCAGAAACAGCTTGGATTCTATCCGTCTCTTTTACTCTCAACTCTTCAGCATCTTTAATAAGAGTCTCACCTTTTGCTTGAGTAGCAAGTAAAGCAATAATTGGAATTTCATCAATTAACCTAGGAATCAATTCACCACTAATTTCAGTTGCTACAAGCTGACTTGAACTAACAATGATATTTCCAGATTCATTTAATTCGTCTATTTCGGTTATCTCAATATTACCGCCCATAGCTTTAACCACATCAATCATACCAGTTCTGGTTTCACTTAATCCGACATTTTTTAACGTAATTTGACTACCTGGAACTAATAATCCCGCTGCAATAAAAAATGCAGCAGAAGAGATGTCTCCCGGTATTGAGATAGATTGACCTGTAAAAGTTTGATTTCCTTTAACCCGAATTGTTTTTTCTTCTACTTCAATGTTCCCGCCAAACTGTTTAATCATAACTTCTGTGTGATTTCTAGTTTTCTCTTTTTCAATTAATGTTGTTTCACCACACGCTTGAAGAGCTGCAAAAATTAATGCAGATTTAACTTGGGCACTTGCAACAGGAATATGATAATTAATGGGTTGTAAATCATTTACACCAGTTACTTGTATTGGAGGAAACTCTGACTGCTGATTTCCTTCTACTTTTGCTCCCATTTCTTTTAAAGGTAGCATAACACGATTCATTGGGCGTTTTTGTATGGAACTATCCCCTGTTAATGTTGCAGAAAAAGATTGTCCAGCTAGAATTCCCATAAGCAAACGAATCGTTGTGCCAGAATTACCAACATCTAAAGTCTTTCCTGGATTTTTTAATCCTCTTAACCCGACACCTTCAATGGTAATTTTTTTCCCATCATCTGTTATAGGAACTCCCATTTGTTTAAAAAGTTTCAACGTATCTAAACAATCATCTGCCCTTAAAAAATGAGAGATTTCAGTTGTTCCTGTTGCTAATGACCCAAACATAATACTACGGTGTGAAATTGATTTATCTCCAGGAACTGTGATTGTCCCTCTAAGTGAATGAGCATTTGTTTTTAATTTCATAACATCCTCCTAATTAATAACACTCTCATACGGTGTATGTTTTGCTACAGCTTCTTTAGCCAGAAATAAATCCTTCTCATTTTTAAACGAGATTCGTAAAATTCCGAATATATCATCTCTTGTTTCCATAATTTTTATATTAATTAAGCTAATATTAACTTTGGCCAATATTGCTGTTACTTCAGCAATCGCACCTGGATAATCAGGCACATTTATATAGAGATCATGAAATCCCGGTATCGTTCCTTCTTTATGAACTGGAATCTCATCTCTTACTTTCTTCGATCGTTCAAAAAAATTAAAAATTTCTACTTCCTTATCTGATTTCAATATATCTTTAAAATCAGATAATTTAACTAACCAGTTATCAATCTCTTTTTCTAAAATGACTGCGTTACTTTTAGAAATATCTGTCCACATTTTAGGATCTGATGAAGCAATCCTTGTAATATCTCTAAATCCTCCTGCAGCCAGTTTTTTAGATATCGGATTTTGAACCATCAAATCATCAGCTTGTTGGACTAGTTGAGCTGCTATAATATGAGGCATATGACTCAAAATCCCTGTTATTTGATCATGCTCGTAGGCATCAAGAATCACTATTTTAGCCCTTGTTCCAGTCAATAAATCAGTTAAACAGGTCATTTGTTCGTTCATTTCGTTACCTGTTGGAACAAGTATATAATAAGCATTTTCAAATAAATCTTTATTACCTGCCAAAAAGCCAGACTTATGTGACCCTGCCATTGGATGCCCACCAATAAATGTGTATCCTTTATCTAACAAAACTTGTGCCTGATTCATTATTTCTACTTTCGTACTCCCCACATCAGTAATAATCACTGATTCTTTCAATGAAAAAGTAGAGAGTTCTTGTATTAACTTCAATGTAACAGAGACTGGAGTACAAAGAAAAATGACATCTGCTTCTTGAGCTGCTTTTTCTAAATTCAAGTTAATTTTATCGATAATTTGATGTGATTTTGCTCCAAACAATTCCTTTTCATTATGACTAAAACCAACGATTATAGCATTTTTCGTCGTTTCTTTAATCGACAACGCTATCGAGGAACCAATCAGACCGATTCCAATCATTAATATATTTTTTTTCATAGTAGGACCTCTTCTCATTTTTTTCTAAAAATTCAAAGTATCCTGACGATAACGTTCTACATCACGTTTCATTCTTTCAAACGAATCACTTTCAAATTTATCTAACATTGCTTTTGCTATTTCAATAGTTACCATTGCTTCTGCTACAACACAAGCAGCTGGAACGGCAGAACTATCAGAACGTTCAACACTTGCTTTATATGGTTCTTTAGTATCAATATTAACAGATTGTAATGGCTTATATAGAGTTGGAATAGGTTTCATCACACCTCGAACAACAACGGGCATTCCGTTAGTCATACCACCTTCAAAACCACCTAAATTATTACTGGTTCTTGTATATCCAGTCTCCTTACTCCAGACAATTTCATCCATTACTTCACTGCCATAAAGTCTAGCAGCTTCAAAGCCAACACCAAACTCTACGCCTTTAAATGCGTTAATAGATACAACCGCTTGAGCAATTTTACCGTCTAATTTTTGATCCCATTGAGTGTAACTTCCCAAACCAACTGGAACTCCCCCAACGACTACTTCTACAACACCACCAATTGTATTACCTTCTTTTTTAGTAGCATCTATTTTTTCTTTCATTGCCTCTTCAATTAAAGGATCTACACATCTAACTGCTGAGTTTTCTGCTTTTTCTCTAATTTCTGAAACAGTCATACTTTGAGGAATTTCACCTCTAACGCCACCAATTTCAAGTACATGTCCAGCAACATCAATTGATAATTCTTTTAGCATTTTTTTACAAATAGCACCTATTGCTACTCGCATGGTTGTTTCTCTTGCTGAAGATCTCTCAAGAACATTTCTTAAATCATCATGTTCATACTTAATGCCTCCAACCAAATCAGCATGACCTGGTCTTGGTTTAGCTAATCTTCTAATTTTTTTAGCTCTATCATCAACTGGTTCGATTCCCATAACCGTTTCCCAATTCTTAAAATCATCATTTTTAACGACTAGTGTTACTGGTGAACCTAATGTCTTACCATGTCTAACTCCAGAAGTAATTTCCACTGTATCTGTTTCAATTAACATCCGACCTCCACGACCATAACCTCCTTGTCGCCTTTTTAACTCATGGTTAATATCTCCTGTTGACAAAGGTATCCCTGCTGGTAAGCCATCTATAATAGCCGTCAATTCTGGACCGTGGGATTCTCCTGCTGTAAAAAATCTCATAAAATAACTCCCTTCTTATCGTTTTAAATAACTCTTCATTTCATCTAGTTGAATTCTTTCAATTTTAGCTTCACCTATTTCTTTTAATAGGATAATTCGAATTGATTGACCACTAGTTTTTTTATCATGACTTAAAGCTTTAAACAAAGATTCTTCTTGCCAGTCATCTAAAGTTGTTGGTAAATGGAATTTACTTAACATTTCTTCAAGTTCTTTCAAAGTTCCTTTTGGCATCTCACCCATTTTTTCAGCCTGTTTAGTTATTTGACACATGCCAATGGCAACAGCTTCTCCGTGAGTTATAACACCATAACCATATGTTTGTTCAATCGCATGACCTATCGTATGTCCGAAATTCAAAATCAAGCGAATGCCTGTATCTCTTTCATCTTCTTCTACAACTTTTCTTTTAACCTTACAACAGGCATAGATGATTTCCTCTGAAACATTTAAAGCAGATTGTTCATTTTCAAGATCCTTCAATAAGTGCCACAATTCTAAATCAGCGATAGCTGCTGATTTAACCACTTCTGCCAAGCCTTCTCTAATTCTTCTGTCTTCTAAAGTTAATAATGTATTAGGATCAATCAAGACACCATCAGGTTGAGCAAACGTGCCGACTAAATTTTTAGCCCACTTCGTATTCACTGCTGTTTTTCCACCAATACTACTATCGACTTGAGCTAAAAGGGTTGTTGGTATTTGAAGAAAATCAAGTCCTCTCATATAAGTTGAAGCAACAAAACCACCTAAATCTCCAACAACTCCTCCACCCAAGATAACAATGCCGTCTTTTCTAGTCATATTTTTGGAAGCTAAAAACTCATATAATTTCTCAGCCATTTCAAGACTTTTACTTGTTTCGCCTGGTGGGATAGTGTACACTGACACATCAAATCCCTGATCTTGAATTTTTTGTTGAACTAAGTCCCCGTAGATTGAGGCAACATTTTCATCTGAGACAAGCACAATTTGTCGCTTGTCCCAAATAGTTGATACCCATTTTCCAACATCATTTAGAGAACCTTTTTTGATTAATAAATCATATGATTTTGTTGGTAGATTAACTGTTAGTTTCATTGACGATCTCCTTAAATTTTTTCTCTGATTAACTTAACTTCCTTCATTGCTTTTTCCATGACATGGATTTGTTCCATCATATTCATGTAGCGTTTTTCATTTAAACTTTGTTGCCCGTCAGACCAGGCTTGACTTGGGTTTGGATGAATTTCAACAATCATTCCTGAAGCCCCTGAAGCAATTCCCGCAACAGCCATTGGTGTTACATAATCCCATACACCAACACCATGGCTTGGGTCAACAATAATCGGAAAATGACTTAATTTTTGAATCACAGGAACAGCACTTAAATCAAGCGTATTTCTGGTTGCTGTTTCGTAAGTACGGATTCCTCTTTCAACAAATATTACTTTTTGATTTCCTTGAGCTGCGATGTATTCAGCAGCATTTAACCACTCGTCAATCGTACCTGAGATACCTCTTTTTAAAGCAACCGGTAGGCCAGTTTTTCCAACAGCCGTTAATAATTTGAAGTTTTGCATATTTCTTGCACCGATTTGTAAAATATCTGTATACTTAGCAACTAATTCTAGATTAGCTTCATCCATCACTTCAGTAATAACTTTCATATCAAACTTATCTGCTGCTTGACGAATGTATTTTAACCCTTCTTCTTCTAATCCTTGGAAAGCGTAAGGTGACGTTCTTGGCTTAAAAGCACCACCACGTAAAACAGTTGCTCCACCAGCTTTAGCAATCCTTGCACATTCCATAATTTGATCTAAACCTTCGATTGAACAAGGACCTGCCATTGTCACAAAGTTTTCTTCTCCGCCTATTTTTAAACCGTCTACATCAACAACAGTATCAGTTGGATGGAATTCTCGACTTGTTAATTTGTAACTACTTGTAATTCTCACTGTATCACTCACTCCGTCAAATCCTCTAAAAGGAACATCTATCATTTTTTCTGTATCACCAACTAAGCCAATAATAGTTTGTTCTTTACCTTCGCTTAGATGAACTTCTAATCCTTCTTCTTTTACTCTTTTAATAACTGCATTAACTTGTTCCTTAGTTGCATTTTGTTTCATTATTACGATCATCATAGTTCCTTCTCTCTTACTAATTCTATTTTTAATTTTTCTATTACTTTATCTACTGGCATTGTTTCTCCAGTCATCAAGTTAAAGGCATACGCAGCTTGATGGACTAACATGCCTAATCCATTAATTGTTAGTGCCTTATTTTTTTTAGCTTGTTTTAAAAAAGGTGTCTCTAAAGGATGATAAATTAAATCCACTACAACATGACTCTCTTTAATTAAGTTCATCTCATCAAAAGGTAAATCATTGTTATTTCCCATACCTAATTGTGTACTATTCACGATTAGTGTACTTTCTTTAAGAGCACATTCTATTGCTTTTTTATCATGATACTCATGAACCATAATTTTAACATGGGTTTTAACAGCAATTTTTTCTAAATCTCTTTTAACTGATTCAAAGGTTTCATTTTTGCGTTTAAAAACGTGAATTTCTTTTGCTCCTTCCAAAGCACTTTGGCAAATAACAGCTTTGGCTGCTCCTCCTGCTCCAAGAATCGTTATAATCTTTTCTTTAACAGAAACCCCATAATCTTTTAAACTACCAATAAAACCTAATCCATCGGTATTGTCTCCTAAAAGTTTATTATTTCTATTTACAACAGTGTTTACTACACCTATTAGTTTCGCTCTTTCAGTTAGCTCATCACATAATTCATAAGCCTCTTTCTTATACGGCATCGAAATATTGACACCCATCATATTCAATGTTTTCACTGATTTTATGGCTTGTATAAACTCTTTTTGTTCTACCTCAAATGCCAAATAAACTGCATCAAAATTTAAAGCATTATAAGCTGTATTATGAATCATTGGTGATAAGCTATGTTTAATTGGATTAGCTATAACACCAGCTAATCTTGTTTTCCCCGAAATTAAGTCTCCCATTATTTCTCCCTCCTAATTACAAAATAAAAGACGATAACCTTGCATAGATTGATTAATCAAATCTACAGGTATCGTCTCTTTCGAATAAAATATTACTATTCAGTATAAAAAGAAAAGCCACTATAGATTTTAATCATCTATGCGGCCTTTAAAGTCAAATTAAAGTTCTCTAGCCTTCATAGATACAAACTTGGTTGTGTTTGTATCCATTTTGTTATGGTTACAAACTAAATCTATAATAGCTAAAGTAAAAGTTATTCAGTTGTGAGATTTGACGCATATTTAGTTTATTCATGTCGTTCACTCCAACGTTTTATTTAATAATTGTACATATTATACCCATATTTAAAATCCTTGTCAATTTATTTTTTCTAGATTTTTGTTATACTATTTTTAAAGGATGGTGCTCGAATTGAATTCAAAACTTATTGTCATCTCAATTGATGCCCTCGGTGCAGTTGATATCGACTTACATAAAAATGATTTACCTACACTTTCGTACCTGATTGACCATGGTACGCATGTTAAAAAAATAGAAGGTATTTATCCAACTTTAACTTACCCGTCACATGTGACACTGGTAACTGGTAAATATCCTAATAAACATGGAATTGTTAACAACACAAAAACGCAAGCGACCCGATTATCACCTGATTGGTTTTGGTACAGTAAAGAAATTCAAGTTCCTACACTTTACGATATTGCAAAACAAGAAGGCAAAAAAACTGCTGCTTTTTTATGGCCTGTTACTGCTAGTAGTTCAATTGATTACAATATAGCTGAAATTTTTCCAAACAGAATTTGGACAAACCAAGTCATGATTTCCCTTAAAGCAAGTTCTCCTTTATTTTTACTTCAAATGAATCAAAAGTATGGGCATCTTAGAAAGGGAATTATGCAGCCTTACCTAGATGACTTTGTAACAGCTTGTGCCATTGATACAATTCAAAATAAACAACCTGATTTAACCTTAATTCATCTCGTTGATATGGATAGTATGCGACATGCTTACGGAGTTCAATCCTCTGAAGCTATTGCGGCACTTAAAAGACAAGATGCTCGAGTAAAAAAAATAATCGACGCCACAAAAAAGAACGGAACATTTAGTACAACTAATTTTGTTATTTTAGGAGATCATTATCAAATTGATGTCGAAAAAATGATTAAACTCAACACATTGTTTGTCAAAAAAGGATGGGCAGAGCTTAAACCAAATGGATCTATTAAAGATAATTGGCAAGTCTACGCCAAAAGTTGTGATGGCTCAACTTATATTTATTGTAAACAGAATAGTTCTATTGATCCTCGTGAGATTTATCAAGAAGTTTCAGCAATTGAAGGAATTGAAACTATCTATTCTTCTAAAGAAGCTGCTTCCATGGGGGCTGATCCTAACGCAACTTTAATGGCAGAAGCAAAACCTGGCTATTATTTTAACGATGAAGCTGATGGAAAACTAATAGAAACAATTTCTAAAGAGGATATTGGAAAGCCAAATCGTTACTTTGGTGTCCATGGATTCCATCCTCAAAAACCTAATTATGAAACAACAGCTTGTTTCTTTGGTCCTGACATCAAAGAAAACCAAAAAGTTGATAGAGCCAAGTTAGTTGATGAAGCTCCTACTTTTGCCAAACTACTTCATTTAAAGACATTCCCTAAAGACACAGATGGGCAATGCATTGAAGAAATTTTCATTTAAAAAAGTAATAAGAAGTGGCAATCACCATTTCTTATTACTTTTTTTATAACTGATTTTCATAATGAGAAATATCACTAAACAATTCTAAATTAGCTCTATTTTTTTCTTTTTTTATGATTGTTAAGCTATTTGGTAAAACATCTTCCAACTCTTCCAAGGGTTCATTCAAAATGGTTGATACCATTGATTTAATTGTAATTCGGTGTGAAACAATAGCAATTTTCTTTCCTTCATTCATTTGGATTAATTCATCTAGACTAGAACCACAACGATTTGATAAAGTATCAAAGGTTTCTCCACCGTTTAATGCCTGAAATGAAGCAGGATTAAACCAAAAATTGTGCCATTCAAGAGGTGCTTCTTTTTTAATCTCTTCGTAGGTCTTACCTTCCCAATTTCCCATATTAATTTCTTGAAAACCATTGTTCACTTCAATCGGTAGATTCATTTTTTGATTAATATAATGTGTCGTTTTTTGTGCACGGATACTTGGACTAGTGACGATTAAATCGATTGGCACCTGTTTCTTTAGTTTCTCCCCCAATAATTTGGCTTGGGTAATTCCTTTTTCTGTTAACTCCGAATTTTTTAAACCTTGCATTCTTTTTTCTTGATTCCAAAGAGTTTGTCCATGTCTAATTAAATATAAAGTCGTTTGCATCTGATTCATCTCCTCATAAATTATTTTAAAACAATTTCAAAATGATTTATAATACTTTTAAGTACTTAATTGATAACCTAATGTTATAGGAGGATTTCTATGAATCTCACAGCGCTAAGGTATTTCTATGAAGCGTCTCAATATAGAACGCTCACTCAAGCAAGTCAACACCTACATATTAGCCAACCTGCTCTCACAAAGCATATAAAAAATTTAGAAAAAGAATACCAAATAACTCTTTTTGAAAGAAAAGGTCGATACATTCAACTGACTGAATTAGGACTCCTACTTACCGAGGAATGCCATGAACTTTTCCAACAAGAAAAAAAGATTGAACAATTTTTATCAACGAAGAGCAATCAAAAGACTATAAGAATTGGGACCACCCAACTAAATAACCAAGAATTAATCAAACACATTTTGTCTGACCCACTATTAGGTAAAAATAACCTTGAATTAACAACAGAAAACACCACCAGCATTATTAATAAATTATCAAAAGAAACTCTCGATGTATCCATTCTTCCTGAACAAGAAGTATTAAACTCTTTTGTTAAAACATACCTATACACAGATCATTTAATTTTTGTTGCAAGTCCAACTTACTGCCCTGATTTTTTAAATCAAGAGCAGCTTAGAAACTATCAATTCATCAAAAGAGAAAAAGGAAGTTACCTTCAAGAAAAATTGGAGAGTTGGGCTCCTAAAACAACTCAATTTTCCAATCAGATGACAAGTCATTCTGATGCACTTTTAGCTTGCATCTATCAAAATGGCATCTATTTATGTTCCAATTTAAGTGCTGAAACCTTAATTAAGGAAGGTAAACTAAAAAAAGTTACAATTGACAGTTTTCCACTAATTGAAAGAAAATTTTATCTCTATTACTCTAAAAGAGAATTAGATAAATCGACAAAAGAACTTCTAACACAACTGATTACTATTTTTCAAAGCAAAAGAGCCTGATTTTTAGGGGTCACAACATTTTTCAGACTCTTTTACTTTTTAATTTACTTGTTTCACTTCAAGAACAGCAAACTCAATATTACCATGTTGGTTAAATCCTTCTAAAACCTCTTCATGCAACCTTGTTTTAACACTTGCTACTTTCGAATAATCAACTAAGAATTGGCAGAATAACGTAATGCCATTCTCATCTAAAGACATATTAAAAGTCGGTAACATCTCTTCTTTCCATTTATCAGACAACTGAGAATCCATACTAGGCAATAATTCTTCTTGATAATAGTTATCTATTGCCTTTGAGATAATCTCTTTTGCTCCTTGCCAGTCATTGTCATGACGAATTAAATAGCTTACTTCTTGACGAACAAAAGGTTCCCGGTAATTGTAAATAAAGAGTTCAGCATCAAAAATATCTTTATTTGGAATTTTTATTGTTCTTCCTGTGTAAGATTCAGAAGATAACCAATTTTTTATCTCTGCTAATTCAAAGTGAAATAACCCCATTGTCACTACTCTACCAATTTTATCATTTACTTCAATTCGTTGATTAATTCTAAAATAATGTCTTTTTCTGATAATAAACCAAGCTAAAATATTATCTAAAATACCACGAATTAAAACAATCCCAAAAAGACCTAGTAAAAATAATAAAATAGCTAATGAATTTAGAGCGTTAATCCAGATAATTGAAACGCCAATCACGAGCAAAATAAAAAAACTATTTTTTACTTTCTTTTTAATTCTAATCTTTTTCAGTGGTTCTATATGGCTTTTTGATAAGCCTCTTCTAATTAGCCAATAAAAACAAAATAAAATTAGTAATAACATCATCGTTTTAGTTAAATTATTATAATAGGATGTCGGATTATTCACCGCTTTTTTTAACGTATCAAAAATAGATGTTTGAAAATCTGATAAGTATTCTGTCATAAGGACACTCCTCACTAAAGTTATTTCTAATATAGCATATTTTTTAAGAAACAAAAAACTGACTCCATTATTAGAGTCAGTTTTTCACTTTTAATGCGTTTGTCCGCCAATTACTTTTAAATCTTCTTTACCATCAAAAGCAACAATAGCTTCAATAGAAGCCACAATTCCTTTAGTAATATCTTCTAAACTCATAGCTGGCATACCTGGTCTCTCAAGTACTTGCTCAGGTAAAAATGGTACATGCATAAAACCAGCTTTTGCTTTTGGAAACTCTTTATGAGTTAAGTATAATCCTTGATACATAATATGGTTACAAACAAAAGTTCCAGCAGTGTTTGACACTGAAGCTGGGATTCCTGCTTCTTTCATTGCTGTTACCATTGCTTTAACTGGTAATTGAGTGAAATAAGCTGGCTCACCATCTTCTTTTATAGCTACATCGATAGGTTGATTTTTTTCATTATCAGGAATACGAGCATCATCTAAATTAATTGCAACTCTTTCTGGTGTCATATCAAAACGTCCACCAGCTTGTCCAATATTTAAAACATAATCTACATCATGTTTTTTCATTGCTTCACGGACAACTTCAGCACTTTTATTAAAAACTGTTGGAATTTCTAATTTGATAATCTCTGCTCCAGAAATCGTATCTGGTAAACGTTTCACCGCTTCAATAGCTGGATTCATTGTATCTGTTCCAAATGGATCAAAACCTGTTACTAAAATTTTCATTGTATATCATTTCCTCTCTTAATTAAAATGCCCAGAAATACATCAAAGCAATATGAGCAATAATCATAATAATTGTGATTGGTACCTGTTCCTTAATAACACCATAAGTGTTTTTCATCTCTAATAAAGAGGCTGGTAAAATGTTAAAGTTCGCAGCCATTGGTGTTAATAACGTGCCACAATAACCTGCTGTTAACGCTAAAGCACCCGCAATCGCAGGATCTGCTCCTTGCATGATAACAAAAGGAATACCGATTCCTGCTGTAATAACGGTAAAAGCAGCAAAGCCATTACCCATAATAGCTGTGAAAATAACCATACCAAGAACATAGGCGATAACACCAATTAAACGATTGCCTTCTGGAACAAATCCACCAATCATTTTGGAGATAACCTCTCCAACACCAGCTGCAGCAAAAATAGCACCTAAAGCAGCTAATAATTGAGGTAAAACACCTGAAGTTCCCATAGCTTGAACCATGCGGTCACTTTCTTGAACCATTTCTTTTGGTGAAGATTTAAAAATAAGCATGGCTAAAATAATACCACAAATAGCTGCAACACCAATAGCAGATTTACTTGACTCTGGAATTTTCATAGCCAAAGCAACAGACACAACGGCTAAAGATAAAACTGGTACAAAAATCCAGTTACCAAATTTCTTAGCTCGCGCTTCTAATTTCTCTTGTTTGACAGGAGTAAATTTTCCAACTTCAAATTGTTTGAATAAAGTAATCACACCTAATAGAGCAACTAAAATACCGCTAACCAAACTCGGTAAAATCTTACCAAACATGAAAAGCAATCCTAAATCTAACCAAAAAAGAGCTGAGCCGATTCGCTTAGAGTTATTGCTATCCTTAAATGTCTTAAAAGCAGTATACATCAATTGTAACCCAATCAAAACGAAGAAGAATTCTAATAATTGATTAAAAAAAGTTTCCATTATTTTTTCTCTCCTTTGTTTTTATATTTTCTTGCTAGTTTTCTATCAAATAAAACATTTGATAACACACCAATTACAATCATAATAAAAGCAATTGGCATAGAAGCTTTAGCAACATCCATTCCTGATACTTTGTATCCTAGAGAATCTAATGTACCGACAATTAATAGCACACCAGCTGCACCTAAGAAAGTATTTTGACCAAAGAAATTACCATAGTTTTCCATTGCTGCTGATTTAGCTTTAACTGTTTCTTTATCTTTTTCGTCTAGTTTACCGTATTTTGCTTCAGCTGCTGCTTCTGCCATGGGTTGAACTAACGGACGAACAAATTGAGGATGTCCTCCTAAACGAATAGAAAATAAACCAGCAAGCTCTCTAATCACTAAATAAATTGACAAGAAAGTTCCCGAGGTCATTCCTTTTACTTTCTTAATTAAATTAACAGCTTGTTCTTTCAAACCTTTTTTTTCTGCTAAACCAATTAAAGGTAACGTTAAAAAGAAAATCGTTACAATTCGTTGGTCAACAAAAGCTTGTCCTAAACCTTCTAAAAAGGCAACAGGTGTCATACCTGAAACAAGTGCTGTTGCAAGTCCGGCAATAACGACTACTGCAATCGTATCAAACTTGAATATAAATCCTAAAACAATAATGACAATACCAATAAGTTTTATCCACTCCACTTATTTTACTCCCCTTTACTTTCATTTTTTTGAAACCCATTTCTAATAAAATAAGTAACGTTTCTCATTTTACTATACTTTTTCACAAAAATAAAAGAGAATGCAGTAAAAAAATAAAATTCAAAGATAATTTACTCAGCATTTTAAACTGAACCGTTTTAAATATAATGAAAATATGATAATTTTTTACAAAACAAACAGCAAAAAATCTGAAAAAATTAATTAAAATTAATTTATAAAAAACTCCTAGCAAATTAGAATTTTCTCTAATTCACTAGGAGTATATTATAATTTATTTGTGAAACTCATGTCAGTTATTAAAATTCATATCTTAAAATTGGGTTTCTCGCTGCTGCTGTTTCATCAACTCGACCAATTAAGGTATTAATTGGCGCTTCTTTGATAACTTCAGCGTCCTGATAAGCTTGTTCTTTAATTTGTTTAAAGACTTCAATCACTTTATCAAGAGTTTCCTTACTTTCTGTTTCCGTTGGTTCAATCATTAATGCTTCTTTAACCACGTCTGGGAAGTACATGGTAGGTGGATGCATGCCATTATCTAACAGAGCTTTTGACACATCAAGAGCAGTAATACCAGTCTCTTTTTTCAAGCGTTCTAATGTCATAACAAACTCATGCATACAAGGTCCCTCATAAGCCATATCATATGTATCTTTAAGTTCATGTCTCATGTAATTAGCGTTTAAAACAGCCGTGCGAGACGCTTGTGGAATACCTTCTTTACCTAACGTTAAAATATAAGTTAACGCTCGGACAACTACGGCAAAATGACCATAGAATGTTTTCACTTGTCCAATTGATTTTTCAGGCGTTTCAAATTCGTATTTATCGCCTACTTTTACTACATGGTAATTTGGTAAGAAAGGTTTCAAGAACTCCTTACAACCTATCGGACCAGCTCCTGGCCCTCCACCTCCATGAGGTGTCGAAAATGTTTTATGGATATTCAAGTGAACTACGTCAAATCCCATATCTCCAGGTCTAACGGTTCCCATAATTGCATTTAAATTAGCTCCATCATAGTAACATAAGCCACCTGCTTGATGAATGATTTCTGTAATTTCAATAATATCATGTTCAAAAAGACCGACTGTGCTTGGATTTGTCAACATTAAACCAGCAGTATCATCTCCGACCACTTCTTTTAATCTTTCTAAATCGACTCTACCGTCTTCTTTTGACGGAATATTAATCGTTTCATAGTTTACCATTGAAGCTGTTGCTGGGTTAGTTCCATGAGCCGAATCGGGAACAATGATCTTATTTCGCTTAAAGTCATTATTATTTTCGTGATACGCTTTAATTAGCATAACCCCAGTCAGCTCTCCTTGAGCGCCAGCAGCTGGTTGGAATGTCATCGCATCCATTCCTGTAATTTCACCTAATAATTTTTCAGCTGTGTAATACACTTCTAAAGAGCCTTGCACTGTATCAATTGGTTGAAATGGATGAATTTGACCAAAGTTTGGTAAAGCACTCATTTCATCATTAATTTTAGGGTTATACTTCATCGTACATGAACCTAAAGGATAGAAGCCATTATTAACACCAAAACTATTGTCAGCTAAATCTGTATAGTGACGGCTCATATCTACTTGAGAAATCTCTGGTAATCTCAATGCTTGTTGTCTGTTAAATTTATCTGGTATTGTTGCTACTTCAACATCAAGTGCGGGAATAAAATCATTTTTTCTACCTGGTTTGCTTCGTTCAAAAACTAATTTCATCCTAAACTAACCTCCTTCAATGCATTAAGTAATTCATCCATTTCTTCTCTTGTATTCAATTCAGTTACACACCAAAGAAGATTTTCTCCAACTGGCATGCCACCAAGAATGCCCTTTTCTTGCAGACGTTCATTCAATTCAACGGGATTAATTGGTGATTTTGTCATAAATTCATGGAAGAATTCTGTTTCATATAGAGGTTCAAAACCATTGATTTTTGCTAATTCATTTTGTAAATAGTGAGCTTTACTATAACACTGAGTTGCAACATCTCTTAGTCCATCTGGTCCCATAGCTGATAAATAAACACTAGCAGTTAGAGCACAGTGTGCTTGGTTTGAACAAATATTCGATGAAGCTTTTTCACGACGAATATGTTGCTCTCTTGCTTGGAGTGTTAAAACAAAAGCTCTTTCTCCCTTATTATCAGTTGTTTCACCAACGATACGACCTGGTAATTTACGTGTTAATTTTTGAGTTGTAGCCATAAATCCTAAGTAAGGTCCGCCAAAATTCATTGGAAGTCCTAACGGTTGACCTTCCCCAGTTGCAATATCTGCTCCGCATTCAAATGGTGTTTTTAAAAGAGCACTCGCTATAGGGTTAACAGCCATGATCAACTTTGTTTTATTTTGATGAACCATTTCTGCTAATTTTTCGCAATCTTCAATGTTACCAAAATAATTTGTCTGCTCAACATATAAACAAGCTACTTCCTCGTCTAGTAATCCTTCTAAAGCAGAATCATTAACTAGTCCATCTTTACTTGGTACAATTATCACGTCTGTTCCCATCGCGTGAGCATATGTTTTAATTGTATCAATTGTCATAGGATGAGAAGTATCTGCAACTAATACTTTCTTTCTTTTTCGATCAATACACATATTTACTGCTTCTGCTGCTGCATTTGAGCCATCATAAACAGATGCATTAGCAACTGGCATTCCAGTAATTTCAGAAACCATTGTTTGAAATTCAAAAATTGATTGTAAAATTCCTTGGCTAATTTCTGCTTGATAAGGTGTATAGGCAGTTAAAAATTCTTCTTTTAACGTTATTTGTTTGACGATAGACGGAATGTAATGATTGTACGATCCCGCTCCTCTAAAAATCGAGTGAAACACTTGATTTTTATTAGCCATCTTCTCTACTTCTCGGCGAACCTCAACTTCTGATTTCCCATTAGGAATATTTAACTCTGATATTTTTAAATCTTCTGGAATATCTTTGAATAAATCATCTAACGTTTTTAGTCCTAAAATATCAAGTAGCTCTTGCTGTTCTTCAGGACTAGAAGGAATATAGTTATAGTTCCCCATAGAAATTATGCCTCCTCTTCAACTACTTTATTGTAAGCCTCTAAATCAATTAATTCTTCTTTTTCTGTAATTCCTTTTACTTCAAACAACCAGTTTTCAAATGGCGCTTCGTTAACACTCTCAGGAGCATCATCTAAGTCTTCATTAATTTTTGAAATAACGCCAGTAAAAGGTGTATAAATATCTGAAACCGTTTTAACAGATTCTACTTCTGCAACTTGGTCTCCCTTATTAACTTCCGTACCCACTTCTGGTAATTCAACAAAAACAATATCACCTAGTTGTTCTTGAGCAAAATCAGTAATACCAACTAATGCTGTTTCATCATCCACAAATTTCACCCATTCATGAGATGCTAAGTAACTAATTTCTTTTGGTCTAGACATAATAAATTCCTCCTAATGATTATTATTTTTTATAAAATGGCATCGGTATAACCTCTGCCTGAACTCTTCTACCTCTTACTTCAGCTTCAACAACTTGCCCTACTTCAGCATAGTCTTTATCAATTAAAGCCATCGCAATCGCATATCCTAAAAATGGAGCATGAGTACCCGATGTGCTCATTCCAATTTGATTATCTTCAACAAAAATTGGTACTTCTTCTCTGACAATACCTTTACCAGTAATTTTTAATCCTACTCGAACTTGATCAATAGATGCTTTTTCAAGAGCTTCTTTACCAATGAATCCATCTTTTTTCATTTTAACAGCAAATTGTAATCCTACTTGAAGGGGATTAATGGTTTCTGACATTTCATGTCCATAAAGCGGCATTCCAGCCTCTAATCGAAGCGTATCCCTTGCACCTAGTCCACAAGGTTGAATATTAAACTCTTCACCTGCTTCTATTAATAGATGCCATATTTTTTCAACATCTTCTGCTTTTGTATAAACCTCAAATCCTTCTTCTCCAGTATATCCAGTTTCTGATAAATCAACCTTCATTCCTTTAAAATCAACTTGTTCTTTAAAAGTATAGTATTTTTCCGGAAAATCAGCTTTTTCAACTAGTTTTTCTAATGTCGCTCTTGCATTTGGACCTTGAATAGCGATTAATCCAATATCATCTGAAGAATCCACTGCTTCTACATCACCTGTCAAATGATTTTTAATCCATTCAAAATCTTTTTCTTTATTAGAAGCATTCACTACTCCCATGAATTTTTCATCATTGTATTTATATAAAATCAAGTCATCAATGATACCACCTGACTCATTACACATCACTGTATATCTTATCTGGCCTGCTTTCATTTTCTCAAAATCGTTTGTAAATATATTTTGTACATTTTTTAAAGCATCTGAACCTTGAATAAAAATTTCGCCCATATGAGAAACATCAAATAATCCGACTGATTCTCTTACAGCCATATGTTCTTTTACTAAACCAGCATCAGCATATTGAACTGGTAATGAATAACCTCCAAAAGGAACCATCTTTCCTTTCAATGCAACATGTGTTTCATAAAGTGGTGTTTTTTTATCCATTATATCCGCCCTCTCCAATTATAAAAATACAATTAATTAGTAAACGCTTTCTATATTGATGATAACATATTTTCACAAAAAATAGAGCATGTAACGGATGTAATTTAATTGCCTTTTAACTTTTCACTCATTTGTGAAAATTAACAAAAAATAGGGAAAACTATTGAAAAGTTTTCCCTATTTCATTTAATATTTATTGTTGAATTTCTTTTTTTGTGAAAGTTTTAAAAACTGATAAACCACTTATGACTAATAAAACAAATAAACAAATCAAAGCTACTTTTGAACCTGTACTTGTTCCTTGTTGATAGTCACTACTTGATTTTTGGAATAAGCCTACGATAATTGCAACAAACGAGGTAGAAACAGCTCCCATAAATTGTTGTAGTGTACTGAAGACCGCATTACCATCATCTTGTAATGATTTATCAATTGCTGATAAACCAACTGTCATGACGTTACTATAAGACAATCCTACACCTATCATAAAAATAACGTGTGACATTGTGATAAGAGTCATGTTTCCTGTTTGGATAACAAAAATTAAACTCAACCATCCTGCAACTGCAAATAAAATCCCAATACCGATTGGTTTTTTAAATCCAAGTTTATCTAGTATTTTCCCTGATATCGGTGCAAATAGTGCTCCAGTTAAAGCACCAGGGAACATCATAACACCTGCTCTTGATGCAGGTACGTCACTTACGATTTGAATAAAATTAGGTAACACAAATGAAACACCTAGTAAAAGAATTTGATAAACTAAAAATGAAATTAAGTAAACTGTGAACATTTTATTTGAGAACACACTTAAATTTAATAATTCTTTTTGTTTATTTGATCCGTAGAATAAGAAACCGCCTACTAACCCAATAGCTAGTGAAATCCAACCAATTGGAGACTCTAAATGACTGAAGAAGAATAATAAGCCAGTAAACATAACTGATAGATAGAGAGCTGCTTTCATGTTAATAGTATCTGTTTTTTGTTGTTCTTCTTTTGGAATAGCATATAAACCAATAACAGTTGAAACAATTAAAACAGGTATTAACAATTTATAGATATAAGTCCAATCATAAGTAGTTGTTAAAATACCGCCATAAGTAGGACCCATCGCCGGAGCGATAGATGTTGTTAAGTTTCCAATACCAATCATCATACCTCTTTTTTTAATCGGTACTTTAGTTAGAATAATGTTAAACATTAACGGTAAAGCAATCCCTGTCGCAACCCCTTGAAGAAGTCTTCCTACTAATAAAACGGTGAATGAAAAAGCAAAAGCATCTACTAAAACACCTGCAACAAAGAATAGACTTGAAGCAATAAATAATTGTCTCTTACTATAGTTTTTCATTAAATAAGATGAAAGAGGCACAACAATTGAAATCATCAATAGGTAAATAGTTGTCACCCATTGAACTTGACTTGTTGTAATTCCAAATTGTTCAATTAATGTTGGAAAAGTGACGTTCATGGCTGTTTCAATCAAAACACCTGCAAACGCCATCATTCCTGTCGCCAAGACAGCTAAATTTACATGAAATTTTTTCGTTTCCATTTTTTCTCTCCTTTACGTCAGAAAAAGAGACAAAATTTATCTAGTGATAAATTTCGCCTCTCTCTCGACACAAACTTAAAAAGTGTTTGTGTTATCTGTACGATTTATTCTCATTTATTTTATGAAATAATGAAAAGAAAGTCAAGCAAATAAAAGTATTTTTTACTTTAAACTCTTATTTTAGATATGCTAAACGATAAGATACTGTTCTTCCAAAAGGAAAAACTTGGATTTTCTCTAAGTTTTCTGAAGTTAAATAGCCGACAGAACCTTGATAAAGTGGTAAAACACCAGCATCTTCTTCTACTAATGTTTTTTCTAAAGCCAATAATTTTTCCCAACGCTTCTCAGGTTCATTAGCTAAATCAAATCTTACTTCATTTAATCCTTTATCATAATTCGGATTGTCATATTTAGCTGTATTTAGTCCACCTTTAGAATCATAAAATTCAAGAAAATTAATTGGATCTGCATAATCTGGAGTCCATGTACCAAAGACTAAATCAAACTCCCCTTGATTTTGTAAATCTAAACGATTTTGAAGTGGTAAAGATTTTAATTTAATTGTTAAACCAGGTAAATTTTGTTGTAATTGTCCTTGAACAAATTCAATTGTTTTTTTAGCAGTTCCTGTATCTGCTGAAATTAACTCAAGTTCTATTTTTTCTTTACCTAACTCTTTTTTAGCAGTTTCCCAGCTTTTTTGCGCTGCCTTAACATCAAAGGCAAGTAAATCACCATTTTCTTTTCTAAAATCCTCTTTCGTTTTTGGATTGAACGCAAAATTAGAGGGAATAAATCCATTTAACTCAGTCGAACCATCACCTAGAATTTCAGAAGCAAATTGTTTTTTGTCAATTGCTTGTAGGATTGCTTTCCTAACATTTTTATTACTAGTTACTTCTCGTTTTTGATTAGGACTTAAATAACCAACCATTGCTTTTGGTACAAAAGTAGCTTGCTCGGAGTCTTTATATTGTTGTGCATACGTGTCAGCTAGAGTTGTATAATCAATCTCACCTGCTTCAAACATTTGAACGCTTGTAGCGACTTCTTTAACAACATTGACATTTATTTTTTCTAACTTCACATTTTTTTCATCCCAGTAGTTTTCACTTTTTTCTAACTGCCATGAGTCATTTGTTCCAGTCCACCCCTTTATAACAAAAGGACCATTTCCAATAAAATCTTCTGCAGTTGTTCCATAAGATTTTGCTTTTTCTTTTGCCATTTTAACATTTTTGGGCATAAATGGTGTTCCTACTAACACTTGAGAGAGATAAGAAATAGGATATTCTAGAGTTAGCTCTAATGTTTTATCATCTTTTGCTACAACGCCAAACTCTTCTAAGTTTGCTTGTTTCTCACGAATTTTACGACCATTTTTAAAGATATCCATTTGATTACTACTTGTTGAACCATAATCTGGATCAATCACATTTTTAAAAGAATAAACAAAATCTTCGGCTTTTACTGGATCGCCATTTGACCATTTCGCTTCATCTTTAATTTTATACGTGTAAATCAAACCATCTTCACTTACCGTTGGCTCTTCTTTTATCATACCGAATTCTGGTTGACCTTTAGCGTCCAAACGATATAATCCTTCCATTGTTTGACCAATCATATCTGAGCTGTTGACATCTGAGTAAAGAGCACTATCTAAAGTAGATAATTCACCATTTGAAACAACACTAATTTCTTGTTTCCGATGTTCTTTCTTCGATTCAACTTTTGAATTTTGACCACATGCTGATAAAATAAGTGCTACTCCAATTAAGACAATCCCTAAATTTTTCTTCATATCCATTCCTCCTCTATAACTCATTAACAACAAATTTAAAAATTTCACGTTCTTGCTCCATTGCTTCATAGGCAAAGTCTGGATGCCACTGAACACCTAAAATTGGAGAAATAGTTGAAGTACTTTCAATTCCCTCAATTATATTATCCTCACTAATTGCAGCGACTTTTAAAGACGGAGCTAACTCTTTAATACTTTGAAAATGGAAAGAATTGACAGAAGTATTTTCTCCGTAAATTTGACGTAAAGAACTTCCTTCTTCTGTTCTAATTTTATGAGTAGGTTCTTCTCTTGGTATGGGGTCTTGCATATGAATCACAGGCTCTGGTGTTCTTTGACTTAAATCCTGATGAAGTGTGCCTCCAAGTGCTACATTAATAAGTTGAAGTCCACGACACACGGCAAAAATTGGTTTTTTTTGTCTCATCGTTTCATTTATTAGAGCTAACTCAAACTCATCTCTTTTGGTTGACATCAAACTAGCATCAAATGATAACTCTTCTTGATACCATTTTGGATTAACATTTTGTCCACCTGTTAAAACTAATTTATCAATTTGAGTGACATATTCTATAGCGTCTTCTTTTGTTCCAATTGGCAAAAGAATGGGTAAGCCACCTGCTAATTGAACTCCCCTAACATATCCTGCTGGTAAATAATTGATTGGTAAATTGTGAAGCTTTTCTCCTGAGTCTTCAACTTCATTTGCTGAAATACCGATTATTGGTTTTTTTGTCATATTATTAATTCCTCATCTTTTTTTAATCTGAAAGTCGTTAATAACAACAACACTGGTGGTCCTCCAATTCTTGTGAAGAATCATTATTAAATTTTAGATACAGACGACTTAATAAAAATGAGATAAATAATAAACCAGCCATCTTTTTCATATCAACCACCCCTTTTTGTTGTTATCACTAAAAAAGCATGAGAAACATTTCATGTGTTTTTAATGTATTGAGAGAATACTAACAAAATGCTTACAATAAGTCAATGAAGTTATCTCCTCAAAAAAAAGAAGCTGATACATTTCAGCTTCTTTCGTTATTTTATAATAGAAATAAATAGAACTATCGACTCTTACTTCATTAAAAAAATCATTTTTGTTTTTTCATCTGTTTACTTCTTAATTGGCCACAAGCAGCATCAATGTCAGTTCCAAATTCTTGTCTGACAACACAATTGATATTATTCTTTTTAAGAATATCATAAAAAGCAAGTATATCTTCTTTAGAACTACGTTGATAATTATCATGCTCACTTACTGGATTATATGGAATAAGGTTAACATAAGTTAATTTTTTCTTATCCTTTAACAAATCCGCTAATTGTTGGGCATGTTCTGGTCGATCATTAACATGAGATAACATAATATACTCAAAAGTCACACGACGGTTTGTTTCCTCAATATAAAAATCAACAGCATCCATTAATTTTTCTAGAGGATAAGCTTTATTAATTACCATCATAGATGTTCTAACATCATTGTTAGGCGCATGAAGAGATATTGCTAAATTTACCTGCATACCATTTGTGGCAAATTTTTTAATTTTTGGAACCAAACCACTTGTTGAAACAGTCATATGTCTTGCCCCAATTGCTAATCCCTTTGGATCATTCATAATATGAAGGAAATTCATGACATTATCATAATTGTCAAAGGGCTCTCCAATTCCCATGACAACGATGTGACTTACGCGTTCCTCTTCGTTTCTTTCATCGAAGTAATGTTGAACTTGCATAATTTGAGCTACAATTTCCCCTGCTGTTAAGTTTCTTTGTTTTTTTAATAAACCACTAGCACAGAATGAACAACCGATGTTACAACCAATTTGAGTTGTTACACAAACAGACAATCCGTACTTCTGACGCATTAAAACTGTTTCGATCATATGTTTGTCTTCTAATTCAAATAAATATTTGACTGTGCCATCATTTGACTCTTGAACAACCATTTCTTTTAGAGGATTGATAATAAATTCACTTGAAAGTTTTTCTAGTAAACTTTTTGGTAAGTTTTTCATTTCACTAAATTCTCTAACCCGTTTAATGTATAACCAATCCCAAATTTGACTTGTTCTAAATTTTTTTTCACCGTTATCTACTAACCACTCGTTTAATTCATCTTGAGTTAACCCATAAATTGATGGTTTCATTATTTCTCCTACTTTCTCAAGTTTGTACACTCAATCACTATAGAACATTCATAAAAGCTTTGCAACGATTATTCTAAAAAACTTATTGATTTCAAAAAAAAGTGTTAAGATTGAACAATAATATAAGAGAGGTGAGCATATGAAATTTGAAAAAACGTTCCAACCTAAAGAAGAGGACATCAAACAGTTAAGACAACTTTTATCTACTTATAATCAAGCCAATTTTGAAACAGATGAATTTGAAGAGTTTGCTATTTATGCAAAAGAAGATGAAGAGATAATCGGTGGTATTAATGGTGAAATATTTGGTCAATGGATGGATATTGAATACTTAGTGATTGAGGAACAATTTCGTGACCAGCATTTAGGTTCCTCTTTACTAGAACAAGCTGAAGCTTTAGCAAAAGAAAAAAATTGTCGATATATTTTCCTGACAACATTTGGTTTTCAAGGCAAAGACTATTATCCTAAATTTGGTTTTAATGAAGTTTACTTTAGAAAAAACTTTCCTATGACTGGAACAGAGCATTATTTTATTAAAGAGCTTTAAAAAAATAACGAAGAGTTTGATGATATCTCAAACTTCTTCGTTTATCTATTTATTAATTTGTTTTAATGCTTCTTTTTTTGCAAATGGTAGTAAATCTTTTTCGGATGTAAATGCCACCACCCAATTAGGATTTACTTTACTATATTGTCTAAGAGACCAACCAATCGCTTTTTGAATGAAAAATTCATCAGTATATCTATCATACATAATAGCTTTTTCTAAAAGTTCTACGTTTGTTTTTTCTTTTTCCATCAATTGTAAGGTTATCGATACACGCCTCATCCACATGTTTTCATGTTGATAAAAATAATAAAACATTTTTTCCTTCTCTTCAGGAACTCGTTTGATGTACAAGCCATAAATTTTGCGCCAAGCATCTACTGTATCCCACCAAGATTTTAATTGAATAAATTGACTATAATTTTGAAGTTCCTCAAAAGATAGCCTATTTACGTTAGCCTCACACATATCAATTGCTACATTTTGATATTCTCGTTCTTCTTTTTGATATAAATAATTAATTGTTTGAAAAAGCTGATCTAAAGAATAAAGTTTACTCTCAGTAATTAATTCATTACTTTGTTTTTTTCTATCTGGAGATTTAACTCCTACAAAAGGATAACGATTTTTCATGTAGTTTTCCATCGGTTTCTTATTTTCTTCTACACCAACTAATTGAAATTTTTTTATATCTATCATTTTTATCACCTCACTTAATCATCTTGAGTATTTTCTGGCACTTCTTCTAAATCATTTTTAACAGGAATAAATTGCCCGGCAAAACCATATTTATGTCTATTTTTAAGATAAAGTAACCCTAGTATAGAGAACACAACAGCACCTACAAAATTGACTATCAAATCTTTCATCGTATCAATAATTCCAATATCTAAATAGCCATCCTCAATTGTTGTTATTATCGTTTTCCCCTCGTTATCTAAAGAGTAAATCTCTGTCTTTTGGATATTATCAACTATGACCGGTATGTTTTTACCTTCTGGCTCTAGCTCCACTGTTGAAATTTTTCTAACAATACGATCTTTTTGCATATCTAAATTTAGCCATCGATCACCAGCAAACTCAAAAAATTCCCAAAGAACACCAATCGTCATCGAAAAACAAAAGGCAACCATCACAACAAAAAAAGGAGATAATTTAAAACTGAAACGCTCATGTTCATTTAAAGTATCAATTAAAGAAAAACCAATTGCAGCTGCTAGAAAACCATTAATTGTGTGTAACATCGTATCCCATTGAGGAACAGTACCATAAAAATTATGAATTTCCCCTAAGATTTCTGCTGCGAAAATAAATAATAATATAACCGCTTCTAGCGTTTTAGGTAATGTAATTCCCATTTGTTTTTCGATAATACTTGGTATAAAAAAGAGAATTAACGTTAAAATACAAATGAAGACACTTCCCCAATTATCTAGCATAATCTGCCTAATTAAAGTCAATAAAACAAACAATCTTAAAACAAAATAAATACTCAGGTGAAACTTCTTATTTAACCACATCAAACTAAACTCCTAATCTAAAATTTAAACTAATCCCTCTATTAAGTTTCTTCCTCCAAGTATTAAGAAATTAATACCAATTAAGGTTGCTACTGATAAAGTTGAAATAAATGGGCTTACTAATAACACAACACCTAAAATCACTCCCATTAAAATCAACATGAAAAATGATATTAATAACCATTTTTGTTTAATTCTTGGTTTAATTATTTTTAACTGCATAATGGAAGTTAACATCTCTAATATAAACCAAATTCCAAATAAAAATCCGATATCAGATACCACTATTACTGTAAATAATTTATTCAAGAATAAAGTTAAGAAAAAGAGAAGACTCATCACACTTTTAACTTGAATCCATACAGAGTTTTCTTCGTTTGACTCCTTTTTAGCACTAATAATATTTATAAAGATATTAATAAACAATGTCATTAAAATAATGTTCATCCAACCATTTAATAGATTGGTAGGTTTTAAAAAAATCATTATTCCTGACAACAAAAGTAAAAAACTGACAGCTAATTTCATCCAATTAAAAGACATACTCTTTTCCATAAAATACCACTGCTTTCTTTTTTCTACTTAGATAAAAACTAACACACATTTTTTTGGTAGGCAACTTATTTTACCCATAAAAAAACCACAACTAGTATGCTTACTAGTCATGGTTTACTCTCTATTTAATCTTTCATAAAGATAGAATGAACTTCTTCAATTTTATTTGTTGCTTCTATTTGTATTTCATCTAATTCTGATTTGACTTGAGCTATCTCATGAGCTGGTATTAAGAATCGCATCGAAAAAATGATTCCCGTCATTCCAAGTATTACAAGAAAGATATTTAATCCTTTCTTCTTTTTCATAAAATCACCTGATTTCTTTTTCTTATAACCATTATGCATCAAGTTACAAGAAATGAACAGGAACTACAGCTACATTTTTTTCTCAGTCCTAAGACTAACCTAAAGCAACTAGACCATATTTTCAGGTACGACCCATTCTTTAAATTCATCTTTTGTCGCATAATTCAACTGTAAGACTGCTTCTTCCAATGAAAGGCTTTCTTTATGTGCAAGTTTTGCCACTTCTGCACATTTTTCGTAACCAATATGGGGGCTAAGTGCGGTTACTAACATTAAAGATCGTTCCACACCTAAAGTCATAGCAGATTCATTAGCTTCTATTCCTTCTAAGCAGTGAATTCTAAATGAATTCATCCCATCTCTCAAAAGAATGACACTTTCTAAAAAATTAGAGATAATGACAGGCTTATAAACGTTCAATTCAAAGTTTCCTTGACTACTTCCAATTTGAATCGTTGTGTCATTTCCCATCACTTGGCAACTTACCATCGTTAGTGCTTCTGCTTGTGTTGGATTAACTTTTCCAGGCATGATTGAGCTTCCCGGTTCATTTTCAGGTATATCAATTTCACCTAATCCTGCGCGTGGTCCACTTGCTAACCAACGTATATCGTTCGCGATTTTCATTAAATCACCTGCAAGAGCTCTCAAAGCACCATGTGTGAAAGACAATGCTGAATGGCTTGTTAAACCATAAAACTTATTAGGCTCTGTCTCAAATCCTAAACCAGTATGAGTAGCAATTTCTTTTGCCATAGCAACGTCAAAACCTTCTGGTGCATTTAAGCCTGTTCCAACCGCTGTTCCTCCAATGGTTAAATAATCCAGTGATTTAGCACTTGATTCAATAAATTCTTTGGCTTTTTCCATCATACTAGTCCAACCGCTTATCTCTTGACCGAAAGTTAAGGGTGTTGCATCTTGTAAATGAGTACGTCCTATTTTAATAATCCCTTGATTTTTCTCTTCCAACTCTTTTAAAACTATAATCCATTCCTTTATTTCTTCAATTAATGGATTAAGTTCTTTTCTAGCAGCAATATGCATTGCTGTTGGAAACGTGTCGTTTGAGCTTTGTGACATGTTAACATCATCGTTTGGATGAATGTCAACTCCTTTGTCAGCACATAAATGAGCGATAACTTCATTACTATTCATGTTACTTTGCGTTCCACTACCTGTTTGATAAATGTTTAACGGAAATTCTTGATCCCATTTTCCTGATAATATCTCATCTGATACTTCAACTATAACCTCTTTTTTTTCCTTCGAAAGCTTTCCTAAATCGTAATTAACAACAGCTGCTGCTCTTTTAATTTCTACTAAACCGTACATAACCGAAAGAGGCATAACAGAACGTCCTATTTTAAAGTTCTGAAGACTTCTTTGAGTTTGTGCCCCCCATTTATGATTTGAAGGAACTCTTACTTCTCCCAAAGAATCCTTTTCGATACGATAATCCATTTAATGACCTCCAGTTGTTCTAGCAACACCTGTCTTTATAGCAGCTTCCGCCACTGCTTGACTAACTGCTTCTACGACTCTCTTGTCAAAAGGATCAGGTATTACATATTCCACGTTCAACTCATCTTCTGTAATTAAATTAGCAATAGCAAATGCTGCTGCCTTTTTCATCTCATCATTTATTTGACTTGCTCTAACACTTAAAGCGCCTTTAAAAATTCCTGGAAAGGCTAAAACATTGTTAATTTGATTTGGAAAATCTGATCGTCCTGTTCCCATCACTTTAACACCTGATTCGATTGCTTCATCATACATTATTTCGGGTACTGGATTTGCCATTGCAAAGACAATCGGATCTTTTGCCATTGTTTTAACCATTTCTTTTGTTAAAGCTCCTGCAACAGAAACACCAATAAAGACATCTGCCTCTTTAATAGCATCCTCTAAGTTACCTGTTTCTTGTTTTGGATTAGTTGTTTTAGCCAAATCAATCTTATGAGGATCTGTTAAATTAGGTCTTTCCGTATATAAAATTCCCTGTCTGTCACAAGCAATGATATTTGTAACGCCTAACTCTTGAAGTAACTTGATAATAGCTGTTCCGGCAGCACCTGGGCCATTAAGGACAACTTTTATGTCTGACATTGATTTTTTAACAATCTTTAAGCTATTGATAATCCCTGATGCCACAACAATTGCTGTTCCATGTTGATCATCATGAAAAACAGGTATATCTAATGTTGCTTTTAATTTTTCCTCTATTTCAAAACATCTTGGTGCTGAAATATCTTCCAAATTAATACCACCAAAACTGTATTGTAATGAAGAGATGATTTCGATTAACTTATCTGTATCTGTTTCATTAATGACTAAAGGATAAGAATCGATATCAGCAAATTCTTTGAATAAGACTGATTTACCTTCCATTACTGGCATAGCAGCTTGTGGTCCAATATCACCTAACCCCAATACAGCTGTTCCATCAGAAATAACTCCTACTAAATTCCCACGTGAAGTATATTTATAACTATCATCTGGATTTTCAGCAATTTTTTTACAAGGCTCAGCAACTCCTGGTGTATAAGCAAGTGCTAATTCTTCTCTTGTTTTGACTGATAATTTACTATTAACTTCAAGTTTTCCATGATTTTCTTCATGAACTTGTAACGCTTTTTCACTTACGTTCACTTTATTAGCCTCTTTTCCATTCATCGGATTATTTTTATCTAATTGATGCTCTAACACTTTCTTGACTTTTTACTTCAATACCTTCAGATTCAGCAATTTCTCGAATTGTACGTCCTGTCTCTAAGCTTATTTTGGCAATTTCAGCCGCTTTTGTATAGCCAACTGTTTCAGAAAGAACAGTTGCTAAATAAGTACTTCTTTCAAGATTATCAAAACATTTTTCTTCATTTGCTTCGATTCCTGCAATACAGTGGTCAATAAAAGTTCCAATTCCATTAGTTAACACTTGGAAAGATTCAATTAGTTTATAGAATACAACTGGTTCAAAGGCATTTAATTCTAATTGGCCGGCTTCAGCAGCTGCGCCAATAATAGCATTATTTCCCATTACAACAAATGAACATTGTGTCATCACTTCTGGAATAACCGGATTAATTTTTCCTGGCATAATAGAAGATCCATTTTGTCTAGCTGGAATTCTAATTTCTCCAATTCCTGAATTTGGTCCTGATGATAATAAACGAATATCATTTGAAATTTTTGATAATGATATAGCAATAGATTTTAGAACATCTGATAGCACAACATATTGCTCAATGTTTTGTGTGCCATCTACTAAATCATCTGTAATATCTAAGTTTTCATCTGTAATCATATTTAAGAAAGGTAAAACGGTAGCTGATAAATCTGGGTGGGCTGTAATTCCCGTTCCAATTGCTGTTCCCCCTAGATTAATAGCTTCCATTTCTTTACGAACATCTTTTAGACGACGTAAGTTCCGTTTAGTCACTGAATAGTAAGCATGGAATTCTTGACCTAGAGTAATTGGTACAGCATCACTCAATTGCGTTCTTCCTAATTTTAAAATATCTTTAAATTCTTCTGCTTTAACTTCAAAAATATCCATTAAGCGTTCTAACTCATCTTCTAAAAGAGGTATTTTTTTAAGCATCGTTAATTTTCCCGCAGTTGGGTACACATCATTTGTTGATTGGCCTTTATTAACATCGTCATTGGGATGAATAACTGAAAAGTCTCCTTTTACGCCACCCAAAATTTCAATTGCTCGGTTTGTAATAACTTCATTTACGTTCATGTTACTACTTGTTCCAGCACCACCTTGGATTGGATCAACTATAAAAGAATCATGGAATTGACCAGCTATAATTTCATCAGAAGCTTGGACAATTGCTTTTGTTTTCTCTTCAGGTAATAAACCTAATTTATGATTAGCTAAAGCTGTTGCTTTTTTCACTTGTGCTAAACTTACAATAAAATCAGGATCCAATTGTTGCGTTGTAATTGGAAAGTTAATTTTTGCTCTCAAAGAGTGAACTCCGTAATAACTATCCACTGGTATTTCTAATTCTCCAACACTGTCTTTTTCCATCCGATACATCATGTTAATAATTCCCTTCTATATTTGGTTTTTATTCTGTCATAAATTGACGAAACTCATGATGTGATAAACGTGCATTTAAACCTACTAGCATGCGCAAACGTGCTTTGGAACCTGTCAAACCTTGAACAAACATAACACCCATCTTACGAAGCGGAATTCCGCCTCCTTCGTAATCGTAAATATCTTGAGCAATCCCGTTTGAACATCTTGAAACTAAAGAAACAGGAATACCTGAATCAATCAATTCTTGTAAACTAGGAATAACCTTTGGTGGTAAATTTCCAGCACCTAAAGCTTCGATAACAACACCATCTACCTGAGCATCTTTTAACACATCAAATAGCATAGCGTCCATTCCCGCGTAAGCTTTTACTAAAATCACTTTTCCCTCTACTGATTGAATTGGCATAGCATGGTGTTCAACAACTTCCTTCAAATAAATTACTTGGCGTTTTGATAAAATGCCAATCGGGCCAAAGGTTGGTGTTCTAAAGGTATCCACACTTGTTGTATGTGTTTTAGTTACAAACCTTGCTGCATGAATTTCATCATTCATTACAACAAGCACCCCTTGATTTTTTGATTTATCATCAGAAGCCGTAATAATCGCTTGCACATAGTTATATAAACCATCTGCTCCGATTTCATTACTTGAACGCATTGCACCTGTTAGAACAACTGATATCTTTTTCTTAAATGAAATATCTAAGAAATAAGCTGTTTCTTCAAGCGTATCAGTCCCATGAGTTATGACTACTCCATCAAATCCTTCTGTTTGGGCTTTTTCAATACGGTTTTTAATAACGAGCATTTCTTTTGGTGTGATATGAGGAGAAGGTAGGTTAAAGATTTCTTCTACTGTCACATCAATGTCTTTTGGGACAACATTTCTTGTTTGATTCAGTGGATGTTGAGTGGATAATCCGACTGCTCCATCTTCTTCTTGAGTCATTGAAATTGTTCCACCGGTATGTAACACTAATACTTTTTTCATTTGCGCACCTCGTTAACGTTTCCACACTTTTATTTTAGAATTTTATCTAAATCTTGTCGTGCAGTTATTTTATTTTTTTATGGTTAATATTTGCTTCTTTTTTTCTGTTTTATATCGCATATCAAAAATAAGAGGTCTTTTATTGACATCTTATTCATTTTCCGTAATTCTATTCAAAATTAATAAATAACAAGCATTTATTTCAAAAAAAGCACGTTCTTCTAATTTGCCATTTACTATTTCTAATTGTTTCATTTGAAAATCTGGAACAACTGATTGCAACAGAAATTCTTGAATATCAGTATCCATTTCAATCGTACCTCCAGCTTTTAACCACTGATTATAAATACCTCCATGATTGCTATCTAATAAGAAGCGTTTAATCAAATAAGTGCCCTTTTTAAGTCCATCAAAATTAAAAACGGCTTCTCTTTTGGATGTTTTCCATAGATTCTCATATGCTGTGTCTTCTGGATTTAGATAATAATAATTATAAAATAATAGGTAATAAGAATTAAAACGTTTAGTCAAAATAAAGTTATCAGATTCTTCAATAATTTCGTCACCGACTCGTTCAAACAGAGTCAACACAAAAAATAAAGGTCTTCTCAATGGCCCGTGCAAAAATATTGATAAACTAGAATCTTGATTTTCTTCTTTTAAATTTCCTTCACTTTCTAAGTTAAGCCAGAAACCTAATCCTTCAACACGGGACGATAATTGGACTAAGCTTTTCATTACTATTCCTGACCTAAAAAAAGTCCCACTTAATATATGCTGATCTGTGGCAACGACATTCCATTCTGATACAAAACAAGTAGGCAAATCATCAATTTTTCTTTTCTTGAGCCAATTAAGAAGACTATCTAATTGCTCAATTAATTCAAAATGCTCTGACTCATGACGACTCTTTTGAAAAGCCTGATCATAATGATTATAAGAAATAAAATTAGGTAATAATGATTTTTCCTCCATTGTCGAAAACAATTCTTTAAATGCTCTCTCTTCTTTATAAGATAAGGTAATTCCTATTTGGCCGGTTGTAAAATGACTAAATAAAAATTGATACGCATATTCATAATACTCGCCATGTGAAATCAAACTATAGTGTTTCGGAAGTTTAATTTCTAAAAACCAACCTGATTTAAAACTAGCTTCAAAATGGACATATCCTTGAATTACTTTCTTTAAATAACTCAATTCTTTTTTCCACTGCTCAAATGTCATTTCAGGGGTTATTTCAAGGACAATGATTGGTTTCAATCTCATTTCATTGATAAAACTAAACAAACGATGATTATTTACGTGTTTATCAGTAATCACATAATGTTGCTGATCAACTTCTTCACATAATCCAAAAAATCTAATATATTCAAAGGAAATTTTTTCTTGTAATAACCTAATTTGATATCTAACATCTTCTGAGATCCCATTCTCAGCACTTCCAATATTAATGATTTTATCCGGTTTTTGAAGAAGCTTTGTCTGACTATCATTAATTTTTAAACTATAGTGAGTAGGTAACTCCTTCGTTTTTTTCTTAATGTTTTCATTTAGCATAAATTGAGCTATAATTTGAATCATTTCATCTTCAGAAAAAATAGTATAGTCTTCCTTTAAATTATCTAATTTTTTAATATTTTTTTGAATAGATAGATTTTGTTTCCGATATTCATTTGGGGTCATTTGATATTTTTCTTTAAATAGTTTAGAAAAACGTTTACCCGTTGAAAAACCATTATTTAAAGCAATTGTCAAAATTGGTAAGTTGGAACTTCGTAATTCCTTAACCCCATGCTTCAATCGGATAGTATCTACATAATCTGAAAAATTAATACCTGTCTCTTCCTTAAATAAGCGGGATAAATACGCTTCTGACAGATATTCTTTCTTGGCAATTTCTTTTAATGAAATTCTTCTATTATATGATTGCTCCACATATTCGATAACTGCAGCAACTTTTGGATGCTCACTAACTAGAAGGAGCTTTTCTTTTTCTGATTGCTCTTCCATTAAAACAAGCTTATTTAATTGTTCAAAAAAAGAAAACAAATAATTTAAACTAGAAAAACGTTGTCCAGTAGAACCAAACTTAGATGTATCAAGAACTAAACGAAATATTTTTTCAGTTAAAATTTGTTTTTCTTCTTCGCTGATATAAATTAAGCGATCATCATTGAAAAACGGACGCCAATCTTCTCCAATTATTTTTTCAATTTCAGAAAAATAAAATTCTAAATGTAATAACGCATTTTGCTGATTTTTTTGTTTGAATGTAATTGTTTCATCTTGATTGTTAATGATGAACTCTCTTTCTGCTAAACTAAAGGCCTCTGATTTTTTTTGGCATAAAAATTGGCCTTTAACCACATAAAAAATACTAAAAGAATGCCGACTATTTCTTTTAGTAAAGGAAGAATTCACTTTTAACAATTTCACTGATAATGGTGACAAAGACCCCATCTGCATCCCTCTTTTATTTATTTTAATAAACTTAGTATAACGCTTTAATAGAATTACTTCACTGTTATTTTTTGTTTCTAATTCCTTAGTCACGAATGTCTTAATTATACTTAATATTTGTCTTTACTGAAGGTTCTTACTTTCTTGAAAATATATATATTTTCAGGTATAGTCAAACAATAAAGTGACTTAAGGAGTTGTATATATGACTGTTGTTTTCGACTTAGATGGAACAACTATTTTTAACGGGAATAAAATGACATCTGAAATGGAGGAGGCAATCAAACAATTAAGCTTCCACAGAAGAATTGTTTTTGCTTCAGCAAGACCTATCAGAGATATGCTACCTGTTCTACCAACTGATTTTCATAACTATGACTTGATTGGCGGAAACGGAGCATTTGTCAAACAAAATAACGTATTGACAACTTCTGCTTTTTCAAAAGAAGAAAGTCAAACTATTTTTAATGTAATCAGAAAATATAAACTAAATTACTTAGTAGATAGTAGTTGGAATTATTCTTTCTATGGTGATAAAGAACATCCACTTTATCAAGGTCTAGATCCTGATAAAACAGCTAAAAACATTCCAATTGAAACCATTAATCCAATCGTAAAATCTGTTTTATTTACAACAAATCCGGATATAATTAATGAATTAAAAAAAGTTGGTATCAATGTTCACTTTCATGGGAATGAACAATTAATTGATATTTCTCCAAATGGTATTTCAAAATGGACAGGCTTTAAGCAATTAGAAACAGCTAATGATTTTATTATGTTTGGTAATGATGCCAACGACATTCCAATGTTTAAGAAGGCTTCAAAAAGCTTTATTGTTGGAAATTTAGTAAAAAATATACCTAATACAACTAATATTCCAAAAGAAAAAGTGATTGAAACCATCCTTTCTTTAACTAATCCAATTAAAGAAGAGGTTGAGACAAATTAAAAGTCTCAACCTCTTTTCATTACTTATCTCTTACAAATAGAAGACTTTTCAGTTTGTAAAAATGTACGTCTAACATTTAACATTTGATTAATTCTTGATTCAGCTAAATGATCTGCTGCTTCTACAGTTGTAATATTTTGTTCTTTCGCAATCGCAAAAATTTGTCCCATTTGATTATAAACAGTTTTCACTTGCGTAATTGTTCTTTCTTCATCGTAACCAGTTAATTCATCTGCTACAGCAATAACACCACCACTGTTAGCGATAAAGTCTGGGGCATAAAGAATGCCTTTTTCTTCTAGCATTTTAGCATGTTTCTTACCTTCAGCTAATTGGTTATTAGATGAACCACAAATAGCTTTTACTTTTAATTGAGGAATTGTATCATCATTTAAAATAGCACCTAAAGCACATGGTGAGAAGATATCAGCTTCTACACCGTAAATTTCATCGATGCCTACACTTGTTGCACCTAAATTATCAACCACACGTTGAACTGCCTCTTCATTGATGTCAGTAACGATTAGCTCGCCACCTTCTTCTCTAATTAAGCGACATAATTCGTAAGCAACATTTCCTACACCTTGAACCGAAACAACTCTTCCTTCTAATGAATCAGTACCAAAAACTTCTTTAGCTGTACGCTTCATTGAATAATAAACACCTAATGCTGTTTTTGGACTTGGATTTCCTGAAGAACCAGCTCTAGCAGTACTTCCTGTAACAAAATCAGTTTCTAAATACATGTTATTCATGTCTTGTTCTGTTGTACCTACATCTTCTGCGATAATGTAGCGGCCATTTAAGCTTTCAACATATCTTCCCATCGCTCTAAATAAAGCTTCACTCTTATCAGTTTTAGGATTTCCAATAATAACTGATTTACCACCACCAATATTTAAACCGGCAGCAGCATTTTTATAAGTCATTCCTTTTGAAAGTCTTAAAACGTCTCTTAAAGCTTCTTCTTCTGTTTCGTAAGGCCACATTCTACATCCACCTAAAGCTGGTCCTAATGTAGTGTCGTGAATAGCAATAATTGCTTTCAGACCAGAAGCCTTATCTTGACAAAAGACAACTTGTTCATAATCATGGAGCTTCATTTCTTCAAATAAATACATGGGAATTCCTCCTTAATTTTGTTCGTACAAAAAGAAAGCGTTTTCTTTATATTTTTATTCTAGCATTAAAAAATTAAGGACTCAATCTATCTTTGTGAAAGTAAGGAATCTCTCATTTTACTTTAATAGAAATGAATTATAAAACTAAGAAATCTAACAAAGTTAAGGGTTTCACAGTCTTTTTTCGTCAAAAAAAAAAGAGAAGTTACTAGGGTCACCTCTTAACTTCTCTCCATTCACAAAATTTAATTTTTCTCATTTTTATTATTTATTTTATTATGCACAAAAACTAAAATAATCAGTAATAATAAAAACATACACGTAAAAACATAAAAAGGAAAATACAAATCAGAAGTTCCACCCATCATTTCAAATAATCTCATCAGAACAGGAGCGATTAAAACTCCGAAATTACATCCTAAAAATATCAATGATGTTAAGAATCGAGGATTCATTCCACCCGATATCTTTTCAATATGGTTAAAAAGATAAGGTAGGACCCACGCTACTGGAATACTTGATATGAGTAGTCCTAAAACAAGTAAGAGAAAAGAATTAGCTGAAACAGCTATTAAAAGATTTGCTAATAGATTTACAATAACTGCCACATACAAAATACGATGCTTAATCAAGGAAGTTAGTTTTTGGAATAAAAAGCCTGAAATAATTCCTAAAACTGGCATCAAAGCTAGATAAAGACTCGTGTTGTAAGTTGCTCCTTTTAACGCTACTGCAAGTGCTGGAAATCTGACTGCAATAGCAATACTATTCATTACCATGATTGAAGCAAATATGACTGATAAAATTGGTAATAAAGCAATTCTTTTCTTTTCTTTAGTAGTTGATTCTTCTTTTTTGACATCAGGAACAAAGAAATAAAATAAAATGGCTATTGGAATAGCCCCTAAATAAATTAAATAGGAATATTGCCAACCAAAACTAATCAAGAGACCCGCAATAAATGTTAAAAACATTTGACCAATACTCTCCATCGAGTTTCTCATACCCAGTAAGTTCATTCTCTGTTTTCCAACAAATAATTCATTGATATAATTTACTGCTGATGAATTATAGCAACCTAATCCAGCACCTAATATCAAACGTGACAATAAAATTGCTGGGTAACTATTTGGCGTAAGAATAGGTAACGTTCCACCAATAGCAACTAACAATAATCCTATTAAAACCGTTTTTTTCATTCCAATTTTCTTAACAATAAGGGTAGATAATAAAACTACTAAAAAAACTGTTAAACTTGGAATTGTTCCAAGCAATTCACTTTGAGTTTGACTTAAAGATAACTGTTCTTTAATTAACGGCAAAGTTCCATTTATAGCCATTCCACTTGTCAAAATGAGTGAGACAGATAAAACTGCCCAGGGTGTTACTTTGTTAACCTTCTGATTCATAACATCAACCTTTTCAAATCTAATTTTTCATTTGTAATCTAAATGATTCTAACACGTGACTAGCCAATACATAGGTCGTCACTGTACCAACACCTCCTGGAACAGGTGTAATACTACTGGCTTTATCCTTAACATCTTCAAAATTAACATCGCCAACAAGACGACCTTTTTTATCAACATTAATACCAACGTCTATCACGGTTGCGCCTTCTTTAACAAAATCTTCTTCAATTAAATGAATAACACCAGTCGCAACAATTAAAACGTCCGCTCGAGATGTTTCTGTTTTTAAATCCTTAGTAAACTCATTACAAACTGTTACAGTACTTCCTGATTCTAACAATAATAATGTCAAAGGTCGACCGATAACCATTCCAAATCCAACCATCGTTACAGCCGTTCCTTTTAATTCAATTTTTTGATACTCAAGAATTTTGGTCACAGCTTCTGCTGTACAAGGAATAAACCCTTTTTGTCCTTCTTGATAAATTTTTGCCATATTAACTAACCCTATGGCATCAACATCTTTCAATGGATCGATTGTTTGAATTACATGATCTAAAGAAATATGCTTTGGTACAGGTTTTAATAACAAAATACTGTGAATTTGAGGATTTTGATTAATTTCATCAAAAGAACGATTAAATTCTGCTTCCTCAATTTCTTTCTCAAATACATAAGAAACACATTCAATGCCAAGAGGATTCAGCCTTTTTATAACAGATTTCTCATAGGCGATCTCACTCGGGTGGTTACCAATACGAACAATTGCTAAAGTCGGTTTTACTTCATTTTCTTTTGGAAGTTTTGATGTTGCATCAATTAAAAAGAATTCAGCTACATCTTTTCCTTTAATAACATGTCCCATTTTTTCACATCCTTATGATTGATAACTTAATCATAGAGAAAACGCCTTCTCTTTTCAATTAAGTTTTGATGAGGATTTAAAAAAAGAGCCTCATTTCTTAATTTTTTTTAAAATATCCTTTTTTTGAAAGAAACTTTCTTAGTATACCTACACTCAAATAAGGGAATATGTTACACTAAATTTTGACCGAGAGGAGTGTTTCTTAATACATGTTAAGTAAATTCAAATTTTTAGATTTTAAAATATTGATTCCCTATATCATTTTAAATATTACTGGTATTATTATGATTTTTAGTGCCAGTTCATATAATTTAGATCAAAAAGGTTTAAGTTCAATTTCAATTGCCTCAAAACAATTGTTATTTTTAGTAGTCTCTATCCTAATGATTATTCTAATTTATCGAACCAAAATCGGTATCTATCAAAAAGCAACTTTTCATAAATTTACTATTGTAGGCTCAGCTCTTTTACTTATTTCCACATCTGTTTTAGGCTTAGGAAATACCATTGGTGGAGCTCAGAGATGGATTAACATTGGCCCTATCAGTATTCAACCATCAGAATTTATTATGATAACAATTATTCTATATGCTTCATTTATTTTTTCTAGGCGGCAAAATAGGATTAATTCTCATTTTAAAGAAACTGTATTGGCTCCTTCTATTATTATTGGTATTTTAATCTTACTCGTCTTTACACAACCAAACGTTGGTGGAGCAGCTATCTTAACCTTAATTTATTTAATACTCCTACTAGCAAGTGGAATTCCTTATCTATATATGGTTGGGGGATTCAGTATTACTTTAGTTTTTAGCTTTATTATGTCTCGTTTAGTTCTTTTTAAAGATGGCTGGTTGATTCCCAATCGTTACCATCATGTTTACGAACGTTTCTCTGTCGTTAAAAATCCTTTTGAAGACCAATTAAATAATGGCTTTCAGTTAGTTAATTCTTATTATGCTATTTATAATGGCGGTTGGTTGGGACTAGGTCTTGGCCAAAGTATTCAGAAAAAGGGCTTCTTACCTGTAGCTGAAACTGACTTTATTTTCTCTATTACGATGGAAGAATTAGGATTACTTCGCTCTTTACTTATTCTAGCAGTGCTTTTATTCTTAATTCTAAGAATATTTGCTATTGGAATTCAAGCTCGCTCTTCCTTTAACTCACTTGTTTGTATTGGTGTGGGGTCAGCAATTCTTATTCAAGTTTTTGTAAACTTAGGTGGAATACTTGGTATTATCCCAATGACTGGTGTTCCTTTTCCATTTATGAGTTATGGTGGTTCCAATCTTTTAACTCTTTCCATTTTAATTGGTTTTGTTTTAAATATTAGTGCAGATGAAAAGAGAAGAAAATTCTATTCTCTAGCTCTTCAACTTGCTTAAGTTAAAAGTTTTATTTCCTTATTTCAAACAGGAAATAAAACTTTTTTTGTTATTTAAAAAAATATTTGAACATAACGCTTGCTATGGTACGCGTTTCATAGTTTATTCTTCAGATACCAAATAACAAAAAGACAAGGAGACGTTTAAAATGATGGATATTTATGGATTAGTAGAGGTAAGTAGTGGAATTGATTTAACATTTTATTTTGTAACAATTGATGTGACAGAATCAAATCTTATTCTTAGTGACAGAAGCCAAGGTAAAAAGCCATTGAATATTACTATTCCTTTAAAAGATTTAAAAGAATTTAATACTCAAACTGTTTATGGTACTGATCAAATCTCTTTTTGGTATAATGATGTTAATTACAAATTCGTGGAGTACGGTAATCGAACTATCAGTTTCTTAGGAGAGTATTTAGATAATCGTTTAGCAGTACTTGCTTAATAAAGGAGATTCTTTGATGAGTATCAGAAAGATTGCTCAATTAGCCGGTGTTTCAACAACAACAGTTTCAAGAGTTCTTAATAATCATCCATACGTTACAGACGATAAAAGAGAGAAAGTTCTTTCTGTAATGGCTGAAATTGATTATGTACCTAATAAAAATGCAATCAATCTTAGCAACGGACAAAGCGGTGTGATTGGTGTTGTTGTTCCTTACACCAGAAATTCTTGTTACGACCAATTAATTGAAAGTATTTTAGAAGAAGCGACAAAAAATCATAAGAAAGTTATGTTGCTTCCAACTTATTTTGATAAAAAATTAGAAAAAGAATACTATACCTTACTAAGAGATAAAACAGTTGACGGTATAATTGTTTCTTCCAAAACTCATGATGACCAATTTTTAAAAGAATTAAATCAATTTGGTTCAATCATCACAACCGAAAAAACAAAAGTTGAGGATATTATTTCTGTTTATCCAGATAGAGTAAAAATTTATCATATTATTTTTAAATACATCACAACCCTTATCTCTTTTGACTCACTTTTTATTACAGTTACTCGACCAAAAGAGCAGAGTTTCAGTACTGAAATTAAAATGAATCTTTTTCAAGAATACTTCCCTTTTAAAAAGGTTGAGAAAAGTTTTATTTCTGGTATTTCAACTTACAATGATGCTTATCTATTAGGCAAACAATTATTTAAATCTAATAAATCACCTATCATTTACTCAAATGGAGATGAAGTAGCTGCCGGATTCTATCAAGCTGCTACTGAATTAGGTTTAAAAAACAGAAAAGATTATTACTTAATTGGTGAAGACAATCAACTATTTAGCCAAATGTTATCGATTGATACTGTTGACTTTCAATTAAAAACCGTTGGTAAAACAGCCGTTAAAAAATTACTAAGTAGTTCAAATGAAAATTCTATCATTGATGCTGAATTCATTAAAAGAGGGATAAACTATTAATTAGTTTATCCCTCTTTTATCTAAACTTTTAGTAACATCTTACCATTAGATGGTTTGTTAACTAAATCATCTTGTGCTTCTCTAACATTTTCCATCGAATAAATACTACCAATCTCTGGATGAAGTTCTCCTTTTTCCAACATGATTTGAATTTCATTTAAACTTTCTTCATTTTCATCTTTTGTAGCATTCCAAACTGCAATTCCTCTAATATCTGCTTCTTTTTCCATTGTTAATCTTGGATTAAATGTTAACTCTCCTCGATTGCCCACAATAATAATACGTCCTCGTTGATTTAAAACCAATAAATCTTTTTCTAGATTAACATTAGCAAGCATCTCAATAACTAAATCAACAGATTTTATCTCTTCTAAATAATTATCACTGCGATGATTTAAGACTATATCTGCTCCGTTTTCTTTAACTTTTCTCATACCTTCTTTAGTGCCAGCTGTTCCAATCACATAAGCACCATGAGCTTTCGCCATTTGAACAGCTAAAGTTCCCACTCCACCTGAAGCACCATGAATTAAAACACGCTCATTTGATTTTAAGAATCCTCGTTGAAAAAGTGCACGATAAGCTGCAGTTGCAGGAATTCCTAATGCAGCTCCCTCTTCAAATGAATTGTTATCTGGTAATTTTCTAACTCCATCAGCACTTACAACTATTTCCTCAGCGTATGTTCCTGTTGCATTTTTAGAAAGAGCAGAAGCAATAAAAACTCTATCTCCCACCTTCAAATCAGTAACTTCACGACCAACTTCCTCTATTACACCTGCTCCATCAAATCCTGGTGTATAGGGTAATTCGGGTTTAAAAAAAGCATATCCTCCCTGTCTAATATAAGTTTCAGCCGCATTAACTCCCGCGAAATGTAATTTTACTCTTACATCGTGATTACCAACTGTAGGAACTTTTCTATCAACAATTTCTAAAACATCTATATCTCCAAAAGCTTTCATCTCAACTGATTTCATTCAATCACTCCTTGTTTAAATCTATAGATTAACCATACTCAACCAATATTAGTTTTGCAACTATTTAAGATTTTTCAATAAAAAAAAGTCCTTAGCATTTTGCTAAGGACTTAAAAGGAGTTGTTTTATTTACTTTGGAGGAGTAAATAAAATGAAAAAGTTTGTTAGGGTTGTTTTGTTGGTATATTTATATAATAGCCTCTAAATGTGAAGAAAATGAGTCATTCTTTTTTTGTTTTTATGAAGAAAAGTTAAAGATGAGATTAAGTTAAATAAAAAAGAACCCTACAAATGTAGAGTCCTTTATTCATTAATAACGACTTATTAACGACGGATTTCTTTAATTCTTGCTGCTTTACCATGTAATGCACGTAAATAATAAAGTTTAGCACGACGTACTTTACCGTAACGTACTACTTCGATTTGTGCAACACGTGGTGTGTGGATTGGGAATGTACGTTCAACACCAACACCATTTGAGATTTTACGAACTGTATAAGTTTCGCTAACTCCAGCTCCACGGCGTTTGATAACAACACCTTCAAATAACTGGATACGTTCACGAGTACCCTCTACAACTTTAGCGTGTACACGCACAGTGTCTCCAGGTCTGAACGCTGGGATGTCAGAACGTAATTGTTCGTTTGTAATTGCTTCGATTAATGGATTCATTTCCACATTCTCCTTATTTCCAAAACATTCATACGATTTCTACATAGCGGAATGTCGTAATAGTTGAGTGATTCTCACTCACTGAAATAGTTTAACACATTAAAAAGACCCTGTAAAGCTCTTTTTCTTTACATATCTTCTTCTTTTTTTACTTCATCTAATAGGCGAATCATTTCGTCTGTTAACTCTACTTTTTCTAACATATCTGGTCTTCTTAAAAGAGTTCTTCTTAGAGACTCTTTTAATTGCCACTCTTCGATTAACTTGTGGTTACCATTTGTCAAAACATGCGGAACTTCCATGCCTTCATAATTTGCTGGACGAGTATATTGTGGATGCTCTAATAGTCCTGTCGAATGTGAATCACCCTTGGCTGACTCATCATTTCCAAGAACTTCAGGTAAAAGGCGAACAGTTGCATCAATCATAGTCATTGCGCCAAGTTCTCCACCTGTCAAAACGTAATCTCCTAATGAGACTTCATCTGTCACTAAATCCCTAATACGCTCGTCATAGCCTTCGTAGTGTCCACAGACAAAAACAAGATGCTCTTCTTTGGAAAATTCCTCTGCCATCTTTTGATTAAACGGTTTTCCTGCTGGATCAAGTAAAATAATTCGTTGGTTAGTCCTTCCTGAATCAGCTTGAAGAGATTTTATAGCATCGTGGATTGGCTGTACTTTGAGGAGCATCCCAGCTCCTCCACCGTAAGGATAGTCATCAACTTGTTGATGCTTGTTAGTTGAGAAATCTCTAAAATTACTTACATGAACATCTAATAAGTTTTTATCAATTGCTTTTCCTAAAATAGATTCTGTTAAAGGTCCCTCAAACATTCTAGGGAATAGAGTCAATACATCAATTCTCATCGTCAATCAGTCCTTCAGGTATTTCTACAGTTACTTTTTTACTTTCAACATCTACTGATTTTACAACTGATTCAATGTATGGAATCAAAATATCTTTCTTCCCTTTTTGATTTTGTCCAATTACCCATACATCATTTGCTCCTGGTGAAAGGATTTCTTTAATCGTTCCCAGACTCTTATCTTCTTCATCAAATACTTCTAATCCAATTATTTCATGATAGTAAAAGGCGTTTTCTTCTAATTTACCGACATCTTCTTTTGATATTTTTAAAATACCATCTCGGTACTTCTCAACATCATTGATATTTGGATGTCCCTCAAAACTTAGAATATCAAAATTTTTATGTTTTCTGTGGCTTTTTATTGTTAGTGTTATAGGTTTTTTATCTTCTTGGAATAAGAATAATTCTTTACCCTTTTTATAGCGTTCTTCTGAAAAATCTGTTTTAGAGATAACTCTTACTTCACCTTTAATTCCTTGGGTGTTTACAATTTTTCCTACGTTTAAAAATTCAGTCACTCAATAACCCTCTCTTCTTCTAAAATATCTTTTACATTGTATCATTGAAACCTAGTATGTGTCATTTTTATTTTCATAGGATTTCAAATCAAAAATAAAAATAACAAAAAAACCTGTTTGAATGAATATTCAAACAAGTTTTTTTGACTATTTGGCTAAACTGATTTTTATAACAGAATCACCTGAAATTTGAGGTGGGATTGATTTAGTCATTGCAGGAGTTGAACTTAGAATAAAATCAAGCTCATCACCTTCAGCTAAATCTTCAACTTTCACTGATTCATCGAATACCTTCTTGTCTGCTATTAAAACGACTCCGTCTGGAGAAAAACTAGCATTAATTCCTTCCGAATCTTTGATAGCTTCAACTTTATTAATAGTTACCGTAACTGTCTCATCCTCAATAACTGGTTTTTCTGCAATCTTACCTTTAAATTCTGAATTTGTTTGAGTTTCTTTTTTACTACTACTTGTTTCAGGTTCTTTTTGTTGACTGATAGAGCTAGAAGCACTGGATTCGTTTGATGCATTATCTTTTGAATTTGAACAGGCACTCAGCATACCTATACTCAATAAAACACTTAAAGCCAAAAAGCTTTTCTTCATATTAATCACCGTTCTTTCTATTTATTTGTCAACTACACCTAAATTATATAATTAAATGTTATTTTTGTAAATTAATATCCTTTTAATGATAATTAAAAAACACTTAGTCAAAAGACTAAGTGTCAGAATTACCATCTAAAATATTTAAACGAACTTTTTTTGGTTCATTTGTACGTACACTATAAACAATAGTTCGAATAGCTTTAGCCACACGTCCTTGTTTTCCAATAATACGACCAATATCTTCAGGGGCAACTGTTAGGTTGTATTCCATATATTGATCACCTTCAGTAATCTCCAAATGGACATTTTCAGGTTGACTAACTAACGGACGGACAATGGTTAATACCAAATCTTTAACATCAGTCATTCAAAGTCCCACCTTATTTTTTAGTGTATTTAGCTTCGTGATGTTTTTTCATGATTCCTTCACGAGATAAAATGTTGCGCACTGTGTCAGAAGGTTGAGCACCTTTTGATAACCAGTCTAAGATTTCTTCTTCTTTAACTGTTACTTGTGCTGGGTTTACTAATGGGTTGTAAGTTCCCACAACTTCGATATAACGTCCATCACGAGGTGAACGAGAATCTGCTACTACCATACGATAAAAAGGTTTCTTTTTAGAACCCATACGTTTTAAACGAATTTTAACTGCCATTTATAGGCACCTCCAGATATATTTCTTAATCACAAGAAATATCATAACAGTTTTTAAAAGAGATGTAAAGTGTTTTTTCTTTACAGCTTCATTTTTTTATTTTTTATGCTTATTTATAAATTCATTTTTATCTCTTAATAGAATAATTCATTCCCACTGTGAACTCTTTAAAACCAATTGATTCGTAAAATGATATCAATGATTTATCACACATTAATTGCGGAAAGATGCGATTTTTCTCGCATTCATTAACTAATTTTTCGATTATTTTCTTTCCTACTCCTTGCCCTTGATATAAAGGTAATACCCCTACACCACAAATTAGTCCTGTAATTATACCATCTGAAATAATTCGACCAGTCCCTATAAGATTAGCTTCCTTATAAACAAAAATACTATACCAACTCCCTGCCACCATCTGATTCAATTCATCTCTTGTCAAACCAATTTGATTCCAGTTTAACGCTGTATATAGCTTTTCTAACTCTTCAATGGAAGATAGCGTTGTTTTATATTGATGCATTTCTTTCTCCTTTAAAATTTCAATTGATAAGCATCTGGTAAACTAAGATGGCCTACTGAAAATTGATTATATTCGTGAGAAATAAGTGTTGCTAAAGTTTCTGATAGGTGCTCGTCATCTTGAACTCTAATAATCATCTCGTGATGATTTAGCTCAACTTGATACAGAGATGGAAACAACTCTTGAATCGTTTCAAAATTAACATGGCTTAACTTTATATAAGTAGAATCATCTGCATACCCTTGCGACTTATCTAAAAATAATTCTAAATTTCCTCCTGATATAAAGAAAATCCGATCCGAATACTTTTCCAAATTTTCTAGCAAATGTGAAGCGATAATAATTGTCTTTCCTTCTTCTTTTTTTTCAATAATCACATTTGAAATAAGTTCTACATTATTAGGATCCAATCCGTTCATCACTTCATCCATCAACATAATTTTGGTGTCACTCATTATTTGCATTGCAAAACAAAGACGTTGTTTCATCCCCAATGAATAGCTACCTACTTTTTTCTTTACATAGTGACTCATTTCTAATCGTTTAACTAGCTCATCAATTTTCAGGTGTTTTGTTTTCCACATGCTTTGATATAATTTCAAATGTTCATAACCTGATAAATGATCATACAAATCATTTTGATCTGGCATCATAGAAATCACTTGATAAATTTTACTATTTTCCTTTGGACTTTTATATTTTTTTCTCTCTTCTATGATAACTTCACCTTGTTTTGGCTTTAAATAATTCATCATCACATTTAACAAGGTGCTTTTTCCAGTTCCGTTTGGCGCAACTAGCCCAACTACTTCACCTGTTTCAAACACCATATTGATATTTCTTAATACTTGATGTTTGCCAAAGCTAACCGATATATTTTTTAGTTCAATCATTTTTTCACTCCTCCACTAAACAGTTCTTTTAAACCGATTCACTCCAAATAAAAGAATACTCAACACTAAAAGAGTTATCCCAACAACTATTAAACCAAAACCAAAAGTTATTTGTGCTCCTGACCAAAAAAGGCTTCGTTGTCCTGAAATAACATCACCTACATGAAGATAGCTTGTAGGTAGAAAATGAACTGGATGAATATCTGCATAGCCTGGTCTATTATAGAATAATTCAATAAATGGCAAACCTAGCGTCACAATAAATAAGAAGTAAGCATTTTTAATCCACATACCTAGTAGTAAATTAATAAGAATCGCCACTAATATTAATAGGCTTATCAATAAAAGAAACCTTAAAATATAAGTGCTTGCAGGTATATTTTCAAAGTGCATTTCACTTAATAAAGGTATTTTCCCTTTGAAATAACTAATTCCGATTGGTAAATTGAGATATCCAAATCCATTGGTTAAACCAATACCAATAAATCCAATACTAAGTGGTATGAGGTCAAGCATCGTTCCTATAAAAGCAACAAGAATTTTAACCACTATTTTTTTACCATCTGTTAAGGGCATCCCTTTTACTAAACTCTTATGTTTTCGATCACGTGAAAGTAAATCCATTGAAAAAATAAAAGAAGTCACAACTAAAATGATTGGAAGTAAATAATCCATTGCTCTAACAAGTGACTGAATAGCTGTTTTTTCGTCGATAACGGCTAAATCAATTGGTTCATCCATCTCACTATAACGAGATAATTTATTAAACATTGTTGAATAATTATAAAAAATCGTTAAGTTAGCAGTCGGTGAGCCATCCTTAAAGTACATTGGACTAGGTTTAAATTTGTAACTTTCGTACCACTGGCTTCTAACTTTAGAAAATTGTTTATAATCCTTTTTATCTAGTAATCTAACTTGTTGCTCTTCATTTTCAACAATAGCTGGAAAAGCTTCAATCGCTGCTTGAGTATCTGGATGAATTTCTCCTTCACGATTAACTTTCTTTAAAAAGTCACTCTTAGTGTCGATACTTGCTTGGAGTTCTTCTCTAGAAACCCGCTCAATTATTTCGAAATTATTCTCAATTTGTAACCAATAAAATAAAGATAAAAAAATCAAAAGCAAATAAATAGCAATGTTCTTTCTATTAGTTAAAAATTCTTTTAATTCATGTTTGAAAAAAGCCCACATTACGCCTTCACTCCTTTCAATCCTCTTTTACTCATAAGTGAGATTAAAAGAAGCAATAGAAACGTGATCATCAATAGATACCCCATGCCAACAATTGGGTTTAAAAAAATAGAGGATGTATTTGTTAAATATTTTCCTTCTAAAAGGTAAGTTGGTATTAAATAAGCTCCTAGGTACCATGGGGACTCACTGATAAATTCAGGTAATAAAATTGTTAGTGCATAAAAAATCATTTCTAGAATTAATGTTAAGTAAAAATTTCTAAGTAACACATTTAAAAAAATCGATAAAGTAAAAACAAATGTAAACAAAACGATTAAATAAAAAATATAAAGAAGCATCACTTGCCAATTCTTTAAAATGCTAAAAGATATTAATTGAACAACTTGTGAATTACCAAGATCGTTGATACCATTTCCAAATAATTGTGTAAAGCCAAATGCAAGAAGCAACGCCCCTAACAAGCCTATGATGAAAAACTTAAATAATGTACCATATCTTCTTAAACATCTCCTAAGAAATGATTCTGGCAAGCCTTTTAGTAAGGATTCATGTTCATACTCATCTTCCAACATATTAGCCGTCAAAAAAGCACAAACTGGAAACCATACAATACCAAGTATTGAAAAAAAGAATAAACTAAGGGTACTAAAAGTTTCAGGTTTTAAATAAATTGTTTCATTCGTTTTTAGTACATGAGTAAAATAAGTACTATCCATTTTTGTTTTAGCTAAAGGCGGTTGCAATATTTCAATCTCATGATTAAAATCTTTTTCCTTTCGTAACTCTTCTCTTAATTTAGCTAGTTCATTTCCAGACTCTATGTATTTATCTGGTTTTTCAAATAACACACTGTTTAACTGTTTAGCTATCTCTCTTTTTTGTAAAGCTAAATTTTGATAAACAGGACTTCCTTCAGCTGTATCTACCATCTCAAAAGCTAACAATGCGCCATCAATTTGATAATCAGCTCTCCTATTTTGATTTTCAAATGTATCATACTGGTCTGTGTAAACATAAATAAAAGAAACACTCATTAAAATCATGCTTAGAAAAAGAAAAATAATATTTATTGGTTTTTTTAACATATTTCTAAAGCTACCAATCATTTAAACACCTCCAAAAACAACTCGTTTTCTCTTTATTATATCACCAAATTCTCATTAATATTTAAATTTCTTGTTATTTTTAAAATAAAAAACTAGAAAAAGCACTATCTGTCTTTTTTTAGTTATATCTCTATTTGTAAATACTAGGAATGATTAGCTGATTTAACTCTTCAAACCATTTTCCAACTTCAAGTAACAAACGGTCATTTCCTTTGCTTGCCATTAGCTGAATTCCTATCGGTAGATTTTCCTTTTTAGTCATATGAGTTGGTAAGCTAATCGCTGGTTGACCTGTCAAATTAGCTAATTGAGTATACGGAGTTAACCAAAGACTTTTTTCAAACATCTCATAAACCATATCTGCTAATTCATTTTTCGAAGCATCTTCAGCATGTAACATTTTTTCTCTAATAGTGTTGCTCTGTAAATCATCAGATATTTTAGGAGCAACAGTTGTAGCTGTTGGTGATAAAAACAAATCATACGACTGAAATAATGTTTCCATGATGACAGCTGACTGATCCCAAGCATCAAAAGAAGCCACATAATCTGATGCTGAAAGCTTTCTACCATATTGATAAATCGTCCACGTCATTAATTCCATGTCATCAATCGTCAACTCTCTGTTTAATGCAGAAGAGATACCAGCCATCATATGCGCTGTTTCTCCACCATTCATTTGATAATAACTTCTAATCAAGTTATCTCCATTAACAGGGTAATCTATTTCTTCAACGAAATGACCTAAACCTTCTAAGAATTTAGCTGCATTCTTAACCGCTTGAATTGCTTCATTTGTTACAGAACTTTCTACAGGTGAAGTTGTACACATGGCAATTTTTAATGGTCTATTGACAACTGGTAACATTGCTTTTGGTTGAACAAAAGGTGAAAACTGGTTGTCTGGTTTTAATAAGCTCAACATTTTTTGTGTGTCACGTATAGATACATTTAATGTGAAATTAACTGACGCTCCTTGCCAATCTCTATAACTATCTGGTCCTGTTATGATATTACCACGACTTGGTTTTAAACCTATTAATCCTGAAAAACTCGCCGGAATCCGAATAGATCCTCCTCCGTCACTTGCTCCTGCTATTGGTGAAATACCACTAGCAACAACGGATGCAGCACCCCCACTACTACCTCCAGAAAAACGATCTAAGTCATAGGGATTTCTCGTAGGACCATAAATCGTCGCATCTGTTACATTTTTAAATCCGTATTCAGGAGCAGTTGTGATGCCAAAAGGGATAAAACCTGCTTCTTCAATTTTTCTTGTATAATGATTAGTTTGAGTGGCAATATTTTGTTTAAACAGTTTAGAACCAAAAGTCTGGCTCATTCCCTCTTTACTTTGTCCTAAATCTTTTAATGGGAATGGAACACCAAAAAAGGGCTGAGATTCAATATCCTTTTTCATTTGGTTCAAATGATTTTTAGCTTTATCTAAGTCAAGTTCAACAAAAGCATTCAATTCACTATTACTTTTAGCTCTTGTATTCATTTCCTCCAAAGCCTCAATTGGTGAGATTTCTCTATTTTTTATTAAATTAGCTAAATATGTTGCGTCTTTTATCACGTAAAAGCCCTCCTTTTAATACTTCTATCTAAACAATAAACTAGATAAATAACAAGTAATTTATCTTTTTTTATTTAATCACCAAATATCACCAGCTCTAAAATCAGCTATTAGAGATAATTTATTATCTATTTCTTTTTGTTTGTTTAGAAAGAGTATAACAGGTTCAGTTGACTGCTTTATACCATCTAAATGAAATTCTTCAAGAGCACCTTCCCAAGGTAGCCAACCCAGTTTTTGATATAATTTCATTCCTTCATCTGATGGACACAGTGCTCCCATATCGAAGCTCTTTTCAATTATCTCACTCACTTTAAGCATTAATTTAGTTCCAACTCCTTGACACTGATGACTTTTTCTCACTGCCATTGCTTCAACATATCCTACATACATTGGTTTATCGCCAACTATCATAGATCGTCTGACCACTGAAACATGTCCAATTAATTCTTCTTCATGGTAAGCCAGTAAATGATACCCTCCTAAACAGTGTGACAAGTCTTCTTTAGAAAAATTTGACTCAAATGTGTCACTTAAAAAAAGCCATAATTGTTTTTTATCATCCTCAGATAATTCAAATGTTGATTTATTTAAAATAACAATTTTCTCCATTAAAATTCCTCCTAAAAAAGCTAAGCTATTCATCCAAATTGGATGAACATAGCTTAGCTTTTTTGACTATTTTTTCTTTTTATTTTTCTTGTTTTTATTTTTCTTCATTTTTTTCTTATTTTTCTTCATCATGTTATTCATAGCCATTTTTCCAAGCTTACCTTTAACACCAGTTCCCATTAAGTTTTCCATACCAGCTGGCATGTTACCTTTACTCATTTGTTGCATCATTTTTCTAGATTCATTGAACTGTTTAATCATTCGGTTAACTTCTACCACTGAATTACCAGAACCTGCTGCAATTCTTCTTCTACGGCTTGGGTTTAATAAATCTGGGTTTTCACGTTCTTGTGGTGTCATAGAGAAGACGATTGCTTTTTTACGAGCAACTTCTTTAGGGTCAACTTTGATTTGATCAAGACCTGGAACATCATTCATTCCTGGAATCATTTTAATTAAATCTTCAAGTGGTCCCATTCCCATTACTTGGTCCAATTGCTCAATAAAGTCATTGAAGTCAAAAGAATTTTCACGCATTTTTTGTGCTAATTCTTCTGCCTTATCTTCATCATATTCACGTTGAGCTTTTTCGATTAACGTTAACATATCACCCATGCCAAGAATTCTTGATGACATTCTATCTGGATGGAAGACTTCAACATCAGTTAATTTTTCACCAGTACCGATATACTTAATTGGTTTTCCTGTAATCGCACGAATAGAAAGCGCCGCACCACCACGAGTGTCCCCATCAAGTTTGGTTAAGACAACACCTGTCACATCTAATTGCTCATCGAAACTTTGAGCGACAGTGACAGCATCTTGACCTGTCATGGCATCAACAGTTAAAAGAATTTCATTTGGTTCCGCAAATTCTTTGATTCGTTTTAATTCATCCATTAATTGCTCATCAATATGTAGACGACCTGCCGTATCAATAAAAACATAATCATTTTTATTTTCTTTGGCTTGTTCTAAACCACGTCGAACGATTTCTACAGGATCAGTGTCTGTTCCCATATCAAATACAGGAATGTCAAGTTGTTGACCAATAACTTTTAACTGATCAATTGCCGCTGGACGATAAACGTCACCTGCAATTAAAAGAGGTCTTGCATTTTCATTCTGTTTTAAAAAGTTAGATAATTTACCTACAAAAGTAGTTTTACCAGCACCTTGTAAACCGACCATCATGATAATTGTTGGAATTTTTGGTGATTTATTTAATGGAGCTGCTTCAGAACCTAAAACTTTTGTTAATTCTTCATCAACAATTTTTACAATTTGTTGGGTTGGGTTTAAAGACTCTAAAATTTCAATACCAATTGAACGTTCTCCAACACGTTTAGTAAAGCCACGAACAACCTGTAAGTTAACATCGGCTTCTAAAAGAGCAAGACGTATCTCACGCATCATTTCTTTTACGTCTTCTTCTTTCACCGTACCTTTTTTCTTTAATTTACTCATCGCTACCTGTAAGCGATCTGTTAAGCTTTCAAATGCCAAATTAATTCTCTCCTAATCTTCTTCAATTTCTTGAATTTTATCTAAAATCGTTATAATTTTCTCAGTTGTTTTTTCTTCTTTTTCCAATAATTCTTTTATCTCATCAATCATTTCTTCCCTAACCACATAGTTAGAGTATAAATGAAGCTTTTTTTCATATGTCTCAAGTAATTTTTCAGTACGTTTGATATTATCATAAACTGCTTGACGGCTCACACCGTATTCATCTGCAATCTCGCCTAGTGAAAAATCATCGGCATAGTAAAGTTCAATGTAATTCATTTGTTTTTCTGTTAAAAGGGTCGAATAAAACTCAAATAAAGCGTTCATCCGGTTTGTTTTTTCAATTTCCACTTCTTTTTCCCCTCCTTTTAAACTAATTACACTCGCTTTTCGTCACCTCAACATTATAACACACTCACTTATTGTTTTTTAGTAAAATAGTTGAAAAAGAAGAAGGCTAGAGCATGATCTCTAGCCTTCTTCCATCTCTTCTTCTAAATCCTCATTTTCAGAGGTGTTTTTTTCAACAATTGGCAGTGTAAAAGTAAATGCTGCACCGTTATTGATATGACTTTTAACGCTAATTGTTCCATTATAATTATCAATTAACTGCTCAGCAATGGATAAACCTAGCCCATTTCCACCTGTATTTCTTGCTCTTGCTTTATCTACTCGGTAAAAACGATTAAAAATACGATCTAGATTCTCTTTTGAAATACCTTCACCAAAATCTTGCACCATAATTTCAATAGATTTATATGACAAAGAAGCAGAAATTAAAACTTCTTTACGGTCTGTTGAATATTTTACTGCGTTATCCAGTAAAATAATTAAAATTTGCTCTAAATGATTGCGATATATTTTAACTTCTATATCAGATGGAATATCATCATCTAGATTAAAGGTAAACTCCGGATAAAGCATTCTAAAGTTACTCACATTAGTATGAATGACTTCTCTAGCTAATGTCGTATGGTCCGAATAATGAAATTCTGATTGTTCTGCACGAGATAAGTCAAGCATCTCCTGAACCAAACTTTTCATTCTGACGATTTCTTGTAAAGAAGCTTCTAGCGATTCTTCTAAAACTTCAGGGTCATCTTTTCCCCATCGATTAAGTAAATTAATGTGTCCTTCAATAACAGCTACAGGTGTTCTTAACTCATGAGAAACATCTTCCACAAATTGTTGTTGCTGCAAGATAAATTTTTGCATTCTTTCTAACATATCATTAAATGCATTAGCCAAATCAGATATTTCATCATTTGCTTTTGGAACAGGCATCCTAACACCTGTTTTATGTGCTTCTTCAATACTATTTAATGTTTTTGACATTTTCCTTAGTGGACTAGTAAAGTAGCTCGATAGAATAAAGCCAATGACAATACTTGAAATAACACCAACAACTTCTAAAATGATCAGAGTATCCAGTAGTTTTTTACTAACTTCATAATAATTATTTAATTCGTAAAATCCTTGAGTGTAACCAACTAATTTACCCGTTTTTCCTGAATAAATTGGTTTTAATAAAACAAATCCTGTAATAAAATCAAATGTTTGTATATTCGTTGTTCGTTGTTCGTCTTCATCAAAAGGTAAGTAGGCATTTTTAGTTTCAAACAGTAAACGATGATCTGCACCATAAACTTTAGCATTTAATTCAGGTTGGGACAGTTCTGAAATAAAACTATTCAATTGCATTAAACTCGCTTCAAGTGTTTCTCTATCATAATATTGATTACCGACAAAATCTCCTGCAGACTCTTTTAAATAAAAAACAGTGCTATTTAGTGTCAACGGATCTTCTGATCGTGATAGCCGAGTTTCAATTTCATCCATCGTTCGATTAAATTTAGTTTTTTCTTGGTGAACCATAATATTAGTACTTGTTTGATAAGTCACAATAGCAAATATTGAAAATAAAATTGAAATAGCAAATGCTGTTAAAAATGTCCACTTAAAAGAAATAGAGCGCCATGAGAATTTAGATGGCAGCTCTATGTTTTGAAATGATTTCATTACGATCTCATCACATATCCTGTACCTCGAACAGTTTGGATATAACTATCTTCACCAGGTACATCAATTTTATTTCTTAAATAACGAATATAAACATCCACAACATTTGTTTCAACTTCAATTTCGTAGCCCCACACCTTATTTAATAGGACATCTCTTGATAAAACAACGTTAATGTTTTCCATAAGAATAAGTAATAATTCGTATTCTCGTTTAGTTAATTCAATAATTTCATCCGCACGACGAACCACACGATTTTCTTTTTCAATCGTTAGATCACGATAAGTAATAGTGGTTTGTTTAGTGATATTTTTATCGCCTTCAATATCAATGCGGCGAAGCAATGCTCTTAATCTTGCTAATAATTCTTCGATAGCAAATGGTTTAATAATATAATCATCTGCACCATGATCTAACCCTGAAACACGGTCAATCACAGAATCTCTTGCAGTCATCATAATAATGGGTGTGTTTTTGACTTGTCTAATTCGACGACAAACTTCTAACCCGTTTAATTCAGGTAACATTAAGTCTAGTAAAATAGCATCCCAATCTCCTGATAAAGCAGCTTCCAGACCAGTTCGCCCATTATAATGGACCTCTGTCTCGTAACCTTCATGTTTGAGTTCTAATTCTACAAAACGAGCTAAATTCTTTTCATCTTCAACAATTAAAATTTTATTGGACATAATCACACATGCCTTTCTAAGCTACTTATAATCTTCATACTTATCATTATAACGACTTTCTAAGGAAAAAGCTATTCGTTATGTTATTTTTTTTACAAAACAAGAAAACCTTTCCATTCCATGTCTTTTAATTACCTTTTCTAGTAATTATTTAACAAAAGAGTGTTTTTAATCTAATAAAAAGGACTAGAAAAAAGATTAAATCTTCTTTTCTAAGCCCTCTATTATTAAAATTGTGCCTTATTCAAAAACAAATTGATTTTCATAAAGTTCCGCATAAAAACCATGAGCTTCTAATAACTCTTCATGAGTTCCTTCTTCAATAACTTCACCTTGATTTAAAACAACAATATAATCAGCATTTAAAATTGTTTTTAATCTATGAGCAATCACAAAACTTGTACGTCCTTCAATAATATTTTCCATTGCTTTTTGGATTCTACTTTCGGTAACTGTATCAACGTTACTAGTTGCCTCATCCAAAATTAAAAGTGAAGGATCAGTCAAAATAGTACGCGCAATACTTATTAGCTGCTTTTGACCAACACTAAACACACTATTTTCATCATTAATCTCTGTATCATAGCCTTTTTCCAGAGACTGAATAAATTCATGAATATTAGCTTGTTTAGCAGCAGAAATCATATCTTCTTCTGATGCCTCTTCATTTCCAAAAACAATATTATCTCTAATCGTACCTGAAAATAGAACTGATTCTTGCAGTACTATCCCAATATGAGAACGAAGGCTAGGTAAAGAAATATCTCTAATATCTTTACCATCAATTGAAATACTTCCCCCATCAACATTGTAAAAACGATTAAGTAAGTTCATGACAGTTGTTTTACCTGAACCTGTTGGACCAACAAGAGCGACCATTTGACCTTTTCTTGCTTGAATATTAATCTTTTTCAAAATTGGTTTTCCTGGTTGATAAGAAAAATCCACATCTTTTAATGTGACATCAAATTGAATTCCTGAAATTGAGCTTGTATTTTCTCTTTCAAATTCATCGTCAACAACAAAAATTTCATTTAATCTTCTAGCTCCTGTGAAAGCAAGTTGTAGCATACTAAATTGAGATGAAATTTGTGTTAGTGGCATATAGAACTGTTGAGAATATTGAATAAACATAACAATTAGTCCCAAACCTGCAGCTTTATCCATATCTCCATTCAATACTAAAACACCACCAAAGAAGATAACGATTGCTGTATTCAAAATTGAAATACCTTGCATAGTAGGGAATAGTAATCCTGAGTATACTTGACCTTTAAAAGTAGCTTTTTTAACTTCTTGATTTAGTTCTTCAAAACCTTCGATTGTTTCTTCTTCTAAACCATTTGTTATGATTACTTTTTGACCAGATATTTTCTCATTGATATAGCCATTCAATTTTCCAATATTCTCTTGTTGAATTTCAACATTTTTTTCTGCTTGTTTAATAATATAAACAGCAATTAAAATGGCCACTGGAGAAATAGCTAAAGTTGCCCAAGTCATTTGAACATTTTCCCTAAACATCATAATCAATACACCTATCATCATTGATATGTTTGTTAACACTTGAATCAATGCTTGATTTAATGTGTTTGAGATATTGTCCAAATCACTTGTAAAACGGCTTAAAATTTCTCCATCTTGATGGTTGTCAAAATACTCTATTGTCATTTTTTCTAACTTTTTAAATAAGTCTATCCGCATATGATTTGTTGATTTACCAGTTACAGCAGACATTAAAATATTTTGAACAAACATTGAAATCCAGTTAAGTAAATATAAACCTACTAGAAGTTTAATGATACTCACAAAAGGACCTTTGTCTGCGTCATGCATAGCAAAATAAGTTCCTGCATATTTTGCTAATTCTTCAATCGCTTTACCTGTATATTGTGGTGCTTTTACTTGTAAGTAAGTTGAAAAAATAATCGCTACAGTAATAACAAAAAGCTGCCATCTGTAAACACTTAAATAACGCCAGAAAAATTGAGCTACACTTTTTTTCTTATTTGATTTTTTAGACATATTTTATTCAACCTCCTTAGCTTTTTGGGTTTCATAAATTTCTCGGTAAACATCACTTGTTTTAAGTAACTCTTTATGTGTTCCTTGAGCAACTAATTTACCATCATCTAAAACTAAAATATTATCAGCTTGAACCACTGATGAAATCTTTTGAGCAATAATAAATGTTGTTGTATCAGTTAATTCATTCGCTAGAGCTTCTTTAACTAATTTTTCAGAGCGAGCATCTAAAGCACTTGTGCTATCATCTAAAACTAAAACCTTAGGATTACCAATGACACCTCTTGAAATAGATAAACGTTGTTTTTGACCACCCGAGAAATTTGATCCCCTTTCTTCAACATGACCATAATAACCATCAACTTGCGTATCAATAAACTCAGTTGCTTGAGCGATAGTAGAGGCTCTTTTCATTGCTTTGTCATCAGCTTTTCTATTTCCTTGTCTCAAGTTATCTGCAATCGTACCTGAAAAAAGAATAGCTTTCTGTAATACCAATGCGACATTTTCTCTTAAGTCTGTTTTATCAACATCAACTAAGTTAGCTCCACCGACATGGATACTACCTTCCGTCGGGTCATACATTCTAACAATCATTTGAGCTAACGTTGATTTTCCAGCACCTGTTGCTCCAACAACACCTATTGATTGACCAGATGACACCTTAAAGTTGATATTACTTAAGGTTGGTTTATCTGCTCCATCATAAGTAAAACTAACATTTTCAAATGACACTGCTCCTGTTTCAATTGGTTGAGTGCCTTCTGTTTTAAACGTTAATGTTGGTTCTGTTTCCATGATTTCATTTAATCGCTTCAAAGAAACCATCCCACGAGAAGCCATCATCATCATCATACCTCCGATGATAATACTCATCATGATTTGCATTAAATAATTCATAAATGACACGATGGCACCAATAACTTCTAAATCTGTTTTAGCATAATCAGCCGCAAAGAAAATAGAAGTAACAATTGCTAAATTAGCAATTAACATAAATGTTGGAATCATTACTGAGAACAAGTTTCCAACCGAAATAGTGTGTTTAGCTAATTTATCTGACACACTTGTAAATTTTTTAATTTCATTCTTTTCTTGTACAAAAGATTTGACCACACGGATACCAGCTAAATTTTCTTTAGCAATACTATTAACTCTTTCAATATATCCTTGAATTTTAGTAAAGTGTTTACCCATTAATCCAAATAAAGTGCTAACCGTTAAGAATACTAATACAACTAATAGAATAATAACCCACCACAATTTAGGAAGTGTAATCATAGCTAAAATGAAGCTCCCTATAAATAAAATTGGAATTCTTAAAATAGTTTGAAAAGTCATCATAACAATATTTTGTACTTGGTTCACATCATTTGTTAAACGAACAACCAGGTTACTTGTTGAAAATTTTTCAACGTCACTAAATGAGAAAGTTTGAATTTTTTTAAAACCATCTGCTCTCATACCAGATGCAACTTCTTGAGAAACTTTTGCTGCTAGAACGGTGTTTACAATTCCTGCAAGTAAGCCGATTATCGCAACGATAATTAAGACAATTCCCACACTTTTTAATTCTTGATTGTCTTCATTCATAACCGCAGTCATTACTTTTTGCAGTAATTTTGGCTGCCACAATTGTGATGTTACCATAATAACCGTCATCAAAAACGACAGAAATACAAAGCGGCCTTGTTCTTTGATTTTCTTCATCAATAATGCCATACATTACCCTTCTTTCATAAAATAAGTCAGAACTATATGTTATACGAATAAACGTTCTTTTGCAACTGATTAACACTTGATTTCAATCAAAAAACAAAAAAACTTTTACTCTTTCATTATAAAAGAGCAAAAGCTTTCATTTTATTTATTTTCTTCTGAATACCAATCGTAATGGAACACACCATCTCTATCTTTTCTTAAATAAGTATGCGCACCAAAATAATCTCTTTGTGCTTGAATGATATTAGCTGGTAAATCTGCTGTTCGATAAGAATCAAAATAAGCAATAGCTGAAGAGAACGTTGGTGTAGGCACACCTGATTGAACTGCTAACGCTACAACATCTCTCACAGATTGTTGATATTTTTCAGTAATATCTAAGAAATACTCATCTAATAATAGATTTTTAAGCTCAGGATTACGGTCATAAGCGTCAGTAATTTCTTGTAAGAATCTAGCACGAATAATACATCCTTCACGGAATATTTTAGCAATTTCACCGTATTGTAAATCCCAACCATACTCTTCACTTGCCATTTTATACTGAGCAAATCCTTGTGCATAACTCATAATTTTACTAAAGTAAAGAGCTTGACGGATTTTTTCGATGTACTCTTTTTTGTCTCCGCTAAATTCAGCAAACGTAGGTGCTGGAATAATTTGACTAGCTTCAACACGTTCTTCTTTAAGTGCTGAAATATAGCGAGCGAAAACAGATTCTGTAATCAATGGCAATGGAGTTCCTAAATCAAGTGCATTTTGGCTTGTCCATTTACCAGTTCCTTTATTTCCAGCTGCATCTAAAATAACATCAACAATTGGTTTACCTGTTCCTAAGTCATCTTTTCTAGTTAAAATATCAGAAGTTATTTCCATTAAGTAACTATCCAATTCACCTTGGTTCCAATCAGCAAATATATCAGCTACTTCATCAACTGATAACCCTAAAACGCGTGTTAATAAATCATATGATTCAGCAATTAATTGCATATCTCCATACTCAATTCCATTATGGACCATTTTAACATAGTGTCCTGCTCCATTTGGACCAATATACGTCACACACGGCATGCCGTCATCAGCTTTAGCTGCAATTTTTTCAAAGATAGGTCTAACTAATTCATAAGCTTCTTTTTGACCACCTGGCATCATTGAAGGGCCTTTTAATGCGCCTTCTTCTCCACCTGAAACACCAGTTCCAATAAAGTTAATACCTGAGTTTGCTAACTCTTCGTTTCTTCTAATTGTATCTTGATAGAATGTGTTTCCTCCATCAATTAAAACATCTCCATTATCTAAATGAGGTAACAAGCTTTGGATCGTTAAATCTGTTGCTTTTCCGGCTTGAACCATTAACATAATACGACGTGGTTTTTCTAAAGAATCAACAAATTCTTCAACAGTATAAGTTGCTACCAATTTTTTATCAGGATGTTCTTTGACAACCTCTTCAGTTTTAGATCCTGTTCTGTTAAAGATGGAAACTGAATATCCTCTGCTTTCAATATTTAAAGCTAAATTTTTTCCCATCACGGCCATTCCTACGACACCGATTTGTTGTTTGGACATGAAACTACCTCCTAATATTCGTACCATCTTATAATAAGATTTTTTTAATCTATTTTATTATAGCTCATTTTTCATTTAAATTAAAATAATTATTACCTTTATTACATATCACTATTTCTAGAAAGTAAAAAGACTGAGAAAATAATGATAACCATACTAATTATTTCAATTGGTAAAATCACTACTCCTAAGAATAAACTCGAAAAAAGAGCAGAACTTAACGGTTCAAACGATGTTAATAAACTAGAAAATTGCGCAGGAATATATCTTGTACTTTTCAATAAGCAAATATAAGAAAGAATAGTACCAAAGACAACAATAAAACAAACTAAACCAAATGTTTGTAAGTCAAGCTCTGGAACATCCTTCCAAATTGGATGATACAATTGGAATAGCAAGCCACCAAAGAACATACCCCACCCAATAATAGTTGTTGTTCCATACTTTGCCATGATTCTTCTTGGTTGAATAATATAAAAAGCACCAAAGAAACCTGCCATTAACCCCCAGAATAAGCCTAAGACTGAAATTGATAATGTACCAAAGTCACCTTTTGTTACAAGTAATGCTGTTCCAAACAAGGATAAAGCAATACTTATCATGCTCATCACATTCGGTATCTTCTTTGATTCAAATATAAAATAAATGACAATAAAAATAGGTGATAAGTACTGTAGAATAGTTGCTGTTGCCGCGTTAGATACTTTAATAGCTGCAAAAAAAGCATACTGTAAAAAAATAACCCCAAACACACTAAAGATCAATGTGCTCAGCATATCTTTTTTATTCTTTAAAATAGTAAATAATTTATTTTTTTGTGAAAAATATAAATAGAATAAAATTAAAATACCTGCAAACAACATTCTAACGCTAACTAACCAGCCTGTTGATGCACCTTTATTTTGCATAATGTATTGAGCACAAACTCCTGAGCCTCCCCAAAAGATTGCTCCTATAATAGCTAATAAAATACCTTTTGTTTTATTTCCAACTTTGTTCATAAAAATCTAATCCCCCTAACTGTCCTCCATTATAGTGTATTTTGACTAAAATAAGCAAAAAAAATCTAAGAATATTAATTCAATTGAAAAAAGAATTAATATTCTTAGAGTTAACGTCTTATTTAATAGATAGTTTTAAAGCATCTAAATTTTGATTCATGATAGATAAGTAATCCTCACCAGCATCTCTCTTACTTTTTGAAACAGTCTCCATTGGATTTAATACAGCAAGTTCAGCACCAGTAGCATCAGAAATTGTTTTAGCAATTTTAGGTGAAGCAGAACTTTCAGTGTAGATAGTTTCTATTTTTTCGTTTTTAACAAAATCTTCTATTTTCTTTAATTCTTTAGGCGTCGGTTCTTGATCTGGTGAAATACCAGAAATTGGTCTTTGTTCTAAATTATAACGATGTGCTAAATATGAAAATGCCATATGTTGCGTTACAAATTTTCTATTAGTCACATCTTTAAAACTTTTTGCATAGTCTTGATCAAGTTTGTCTAAATCCTTTTTAAAATCATCAGCATTTTCTTTGTAAAAAGAAGCATTTTCCTTATCAACAGCTGCAACTTCTTTTGTGATTGTATCAACTTCTTGTTTTACTAAAATAGGATCTAACCATACATGAGGATCTACCGCATGAGAATGTCCTTCATGCTCATCAGACTCTTCCTCATCATCGTGAGCACCTTCTAGTAATTCAATACCTTTACTTGCTTCAATAACTTTAATTTTTGATGTATCAATATTTTTTAATACACTTTCTACCCAAGTTTCCATCTCATGAGAATTGTAAATAAATACATCAGCATTTTGAATTTTTGCCATATCTTTTGCACTTGGTTCATAATCATGTGGTTCTACTCCACCATCGATTAACATTGAAACATTAGCTTTATCTTTCGTTACTTTAGTCGCAAAATCATACATTGGATAAAAAGTCGTAACCACGTTTAATTGGTCTTTTTTTACCTCTTCTTTTTTTTCTGCTGGGGAACACGCAACAAAAGCCATTGCTGCTCCTAATATAAACGTCAAACTTAAAAATTTCTTCATCTAAACTCTCCTTCAAATCGTAATTGTTACTATTTAGATTTTTATTCTATCCTTTTTCATTCTTAATTGCAAGTATTTTTAATAAAAAAGAAGTTAATCATTTTTCAGATTAACTTCTCATTGTTTATTTACGTTTTTTTTTATTCCCTGAAGAAAAAGCATCTTTCATTTTATCAAAAAAACCTTCTTCTTGCTCAATAACAGCTTTATCTCCACTAGCAACTGCAAATTCACGGAGAGCTTTCTTTTGGTCTTCATTTAAATCAGTAGGTGTTTCAATCACAACAGTTACTCGTTGGTCACCATTACCACTTCCACGAAGTTTTGTAGCACCTTTACCTTTTAGTCTAAAGGAAGTACCTGTTTGAGTTCCTGCTGGTATTTTTAACTTAACTCTACCATGAACAGTTGGAACTTCAATTTCATCACCTAGTGCTGCTTGAACAAAAGAAACAGTCTGTTCATAATAAATTTCTGAGCCTTCACGTTCAAAGATTGGACTTTCTTCTACACGGAAAACCACATATAAATCGCCATAAGGTCCGCCATTAAATCCTGCTTCACCTTGTCCTGCTAAACGCATTTGTTGTCCGTCTTCTACACCGGCTGGTACGTTAACCTTAACAGAATGAGATTTAACCATTCGACCTTCACCATGACATGTTGTACATTTTTCCTTAATTGTTTTACCTGTTCCATTACATTCATCACAGGCTTGACGACTCATCATTCGACCAAGTGGTGTTTGTCTTTCCACATTGATTGTACCTGAGCCATGACATTTACTACATGTTTCAGGTTGAGTACCAGGTTTAGCACCTGTTCCGTTACATGTTGTACAATCATCTTCACGGTTATAACGAATATTTTTTTCCAAGCCAAAAATTGCTTCATTAAACGTTAAATCCAACGTATATTGTAAATCAGCACCTTGTCTTGGTGCATTTGGATTAGAACTTCTACCAGATCCACCACCAAAGAATGACTCAAAGATATCTTCAAACCCACCGAAGCTACCTCCGCCACCAAAGCCACCGGCCCCAAAGTTAGGGTCAGTACTTGCATGACCATACTGATCATAGGCAGCACGTTTTTGAGAATCACTCAACACTTCGAAGGCTTCGGATATCTCTTTAAACTTATCTTCTGCATCTGGCTCTTTGTTAATATCTGGATGGTATTTTTTTGATAATTTACGATAGGCTTTTTTTAATTCATCATCTGTCGCTGTTTTTTCAACACCTAAGACTTCATAATAATCTCTTTTGGCCATTTTACGTAACCCTCCATCTTTTCTACTATCAGAATCCACTAAATCATAACACAAATCAGATGTCTCTGAAACCTAATTTTTATTATGAAGAGAAAAAGCCTAAAGCTCAACGCTTTGGCTTTTTCTAAAGTTCATTCTTTATTTGTTTTCGTCGTCGTTGATTTCTTCAAAATCTGCATCAACAACATCATCAGCGCCACCAGCTGCTGCTTCTGGGTTTTCAGCTTGAGCTTGTTGAGCTGCTTGTTCATATAATTTAACAGTTAAAGCTTGAACGATTTCGTTTAATTCATCGCGCTTAGCTTTCATGTCTTCTAAGTTATTAGCTTCAACAGCTGCTTTTAATTCATCACGAGCTACTTCTGCTTTTTTAACTTCTTCTTCGTCTACTTTACCTTCTAATTCTCCTAAAGTTTTATCAACTGAGAATAATAAAGCATCGATATCATTTCTTAAATCTACTTCTTCTTTACGTTCTTTATCCGCTTCTGCATTTGCTTCTGCATCTTTAACCATTTTTTCAATTTCTTCATCAGTTAAACCTGAAGATGATTTGATTGTAATAGTTTGTTCTTTTTGAGTACCTAAATCTTTAGCACTTACGTTTACAATACCATTTTTATCAATATCAAATGTTACTTCGATTTGAGGAATTCCACGTGGTGCTGCTGGAATATCAGTTAATTGGAAACGACCTAATGTTTTGTTGTCTGTTGCCATTGGGCGTTCACCTTGTAATACGTGAATGTCTACTGCTGGTTGGTTATCAGCTGCAGTTGAGAATACTTGTGATTTACTTGTAGGAATTGTTGTATTACGATCAATTAATTTAGTAAATACTGATCCCATAGTTTCAATACCTAATGATAATGGTGTTACGTCTAAAAGAACAACGTCTTTAACATCTCCAGTGATAACTCCACCTTGGATTGCTGCTCCCATTGCTACTACTTCATCAGGGTTTACTGATTTGTTTGGTTCTTTACTAGTTTCTTTTCTTACAGCTTCAACAACTGCAGGAATACGAGTAGATCCACCAACTAAGATAACTTCATCAATTTCTGAAATTGAAATGCCAGCATCTTTGATTGCTTGACGTACTGGAATTTTAGTTCTTTCAACTAAGTCTGAAGTTAATTCGTCAAATTTCGCACGAGTTAAGTTCATTTCTAAGTGAAGAGGTCCAGCTTCTCCAGCAGTGATAAATGGTAAGCTTATTTGAGTACTTGTTACACCTGATAAATCTTTTTTAGCTTTTTCAGCTGCATCTTTCAAACGTTGAACAGCCATTTTATCTTGAGATAAGTCAATACCATTTTCTTTCTTGAATGCTTCTACTAAATGAGCGATGATTTTTTCGTCAAAGTCATCCCCACCTAAGTTGTTATCTCCAGCTGTAGATAATACATCGAATACCCCATCGCCCAATTCAAGGATAGAAACGTCAAATGTACCACCACCAAGGTCAAATACTAAAACTTTTTCTTCTTTGTCTGTTTTGTCTAAACCATATGCTAAAGCAGCTGCAGTTGGTTCGTTAACAATACGTTCTACTTCAAGACCAGCAATTTTACCAGCATCTTTTGTTGCTTGACGTTGTGCATCATTGAAGTAAGCAGGTACAGTAATAACTGCTTTATCTACTTTTTCGCCTAAGTAATCTTCAGCAAAACCTTTTAAGTATTGTAAAATCATTGCTGAAATTTCTTGAGGTGTATATGATTTTCCTTCGATTTCTTCTTTAAAGCCAACTTCACCAATATGACGTTTAATTGATCCGATTGTATTTGGGTTTGTTACTGCTTGACGTTTAGCAACTTCCCCTACTTGGATTTCGCCATTTTTAAATGATACAACAGATGGTGTTGTTCTATTACCTTCTGGGTTTGTAATAATTTTTGCTTCTCCACCTTCTAATACTGATACAGCAGAGTTTGTAGTTCCTAAGTCAATACCGATAATTTTACTCATATTTATGATCCCCTTTGATTTTAATTTTTAATTTATTGTGCAACAATTACCATTGCTGGTCTTAAAATTCTATCATGTAGAATGTAGCCTTTTTGTAAGACTTGAACAATCTCATCTGACTCTTGACCTTCTGACAACGGAATTGTTTGAACCGCTTGATGTTTGTTTGGATCGAATGTTTGTCCAAGAGAGTCAATTTCTTCAACTCCTGCTTCTTTAAATGCATGAAGCATGCCTTCTCTAACCATTTCGATTCCTTTTTTCATACTTTCGCCATGCTCATCATTTGTTTCAATTTCCAAAGCACGGTCTAAGTTATCTAATGCTGTTAACAAGTCTTTTGCTAAATTTTGTGCACGATACTTAGCAGAGTCCTCGCGTTCTTTATTATGGCGATTTCTCATGTTAACAATTTCAGCTTGAGCACGTAAGAATTTATCTTCCATCTCACTCAACTCTTGTTTTAATGTTTCTTCAACTGAAATTTCTTCTACAGCTTCTTCTGTTGTTTCTTCTAATTCTTCGATTTCTTCAATCTCTTCGTTTTTACTCAAATCATCCGTCTCCTTCCAACACTATTTTTCTAATGGACTTTCTAAACTTCTATAATAAGAATCTAGATGTCCCGATAATTCGTCTTTAAATACATTTACTAAACCTAGTAGTTTCGAATAGGACATACTGGTTGGTCCTAAAAGAGCAATAACACCTTTACCATGCTCAGGTACCTCATAAGAAGCTGTAATTAAGCTCATGTTCAACAGTAATTCATTTTCAATTTCATCACCTATTTTAATATCGATACCTGTTGTATCAGGTAATAAAATCTCAGTTAATTTGTCTGAATCACTTATTAAAGAGTAAATTGATTTAAATTCAGCTACATCCGTTAAGACTTCTGAATTTAATAAATTCATCCCCCCGCTAATATAGATTTGATCATCAAAAGCTTGATTAAAGACTTCCTCAAACAAGTATAATACATTAGACGAATTTGAGAAATACTTCTGAAGGACTAAAGGTATTTCCGTCCTTAGTTTATGATAGACCGTTAAAAGATTTTCTCCAACGAGTCGATCATTGATAATTCGAATCATTTTTTCGATGTCCTCTGATGAAATGTCATTAGGAATAGAAAAGACTTGGCTTTCTACATAACCTTGATCCGTTACAATAATGGCAATCAATTGATTTCTATTTAATGGAACAATTCTAAAACCTGTTAACTTTCTTTCCTTAACTTCTGGACCTAATGAAAAGGCCGTATAACTAGTTAAGTCAGATAAAATCTTGGCAGATTGTTCAATGATTTCATTGGTTGCATTGTAGCGTTGATTTAGCATTTGCCTAATCTTAATCACTTCATGATTGGTCATTTCAACTGGTGTCATCAAATGATCCACATAAAAACGATATCCTTTAATAGAAGGAACACGCCCTGATGATGAATGCATCTTTTGAATCAACTCGAATTCTTCCAGTTTTGCTAAGTCATTTCTTATTGTAGCTGAGCTGGCATTGATACCATGATTCATCAGAGTTTTAGAACTGACTGGTACACCCGTTTCAGTATAAATTTTGACTAACATATGCAATATATTCAGTTGTCTTTCACTTAACACAATCATCACCTTCTTTTTTAGCACTCTTAACAAGCAAGTGCTAACTACATGTATTAATATATCAAGTTACTAAAAAATTGTCAACAATAAACCTTTAAATTTTTAGCACTCTTTACACTCGAGTGCTAACCTTTGTTTTCATTAAATCTTTATGATGTTTTAGTTTCATATGATTAACAAACTCACATGTTATTCTAAATATATTCTTTCTTTCCACCAGTTGTTTCTTAGAATCCGATATAATAGAAGATATCAAACAAAGGAGATGGAAAACGATGAAAAAAAAGTTTAGCTTTCCCAGTGCGTACACGGTTATTTTGATTGTTCTTTTTTTGGTACTTGTATTAACTTATTTTATTCCCGCCGGTAAGTACGCCACATTAGGTTATGAAGCAGAGAATCAAGAGTTTGTTATTACTCAGCCCGATGGAGAATCATCTAAAGAACCTGCTACACAAAAAACATTGGACAAATACAAAGTAAACACAAACCTTGAAAAGTTTACAAACGGTGATGTTTACAAACCCGTTGCTATCCCTGGTTCTTATGAAGAGTTACAGCGTGAAAAAAGAACACTTTTTAGTGCGCTAAAAGAATTCTTGAGCGCTCCCGTTCAAGGTTTAGCTCAATCCATTGATATCATTACCTTCGTTTTAATTCTTGGAGGAATTATTGGTGTTATCAATAAAACTGGAGCCTTTAACGCTGGTATGAATTCCCTATCCAGGAAGCTTCAAGGAAAGGAGAAATGGCTAATTATCTTAACCTTGACCCTAATCGCCATTGGAGGAACAACTTTTGGATTTGCTGAAGAAACAATTGCTTTCTATCCAATACTAATTCCAATTTTCATGGCAGCTGGTTATGATGCGTTAGTTGCCATAGCCACGATTTATCTTGGTAGTTCTATAGGTACCTTGGCTTCTACAATTAATCCTTTTTCAATTGTAATTGCTAGTAATACAGCAGGTATCAACTTTACGGACGGTATTGGTTTGAGACTTGCTATGTTAATCATTGGTACTATCATGAGTATTTGGTATACAGTTCGTTATGCTGAGAGAGTTAGAAAAAATCCAGCTGAATCATTAGTATATGATCAAAAAGATGAACTTGAAGAAAAATACTTAAAATCTAACAGTGATGAAGAAATCCCTGTTTTTGATTTACGTAAAAAATTAATGCTTATTATCTTTGCTGCTGGCTTTGGTGTAATGGTATACGGTGTAAAAGAATTAGGTTGGTTATTTGTTGAAATTTCTTCTTTATTCTTATTAATCACTTTTATCATTGCTGCACTTTCTGGCTTAAAAGAAAAAGAATTTGTTAGTGAGTTTGTTACAGGAGCAAGTGATTTACTAGGTGTTGCTTTAATCATCGGTTTAGCTCGTGGTGTAACAATCATCATGGAAAACGGAATGATCAGTGATACATTAATGTATTGGTTAAGTAACAGTGTGTCAGGTATGCATGGCCCTGTCTTCACAACGATGATGTACTTCATCTATATTTTATTAGGATTCTTTATTCCTTCTTCATCTGGTTTAGCGGTTCTTTCTATGCCTATCATGGCACCTCTAGCAGATGTTGTGAATGTAGATCGTGCTTTAGTAATTGATGCTTATAACTGGGGACAAGGAATCATCTCTTACGTTGCTCCAACTGGTTTAGTTTTAGCTTCTCTTGAAATGGTTGATGTAACCTTTGATAAGTGGTTAAAATTCGTTTGGAAACTGATGGTAGCGACAATTATCGTCTCAATTGTTCTTCTTGCAATTGGTGTATTCTTATAAATAAAAAAACAAAAGCGACTGGAAAAAAATCCAGTCGCTTTTTAATTGATTAAAAATTCTTTGAATACTTCATTACCAAGAATTAATCCTTTACTTGTTAAAGAAACATAACCATTTTCTTTTTTAATCAGTTTTTCTTCTATTAATTGTTGTATTATTTTTCCATAAACTGCGTCTAAAGAACGGTTAAATTTTTGTTCAAACTTTTTGATTGAAACGCCTTCTGTTTTTCTTAAACCTAAAAACATTTCTTCTTCCATCTGATTTTCTATAGATAATTCTTCAATCGTAATAGTTGGCAATTCATCGTTTTCAAGAGGTTTTAAATAGTGTTGAATAGGCCCATGATTTTTATAGCGTATATTTCCTAAATAGCCACTAGCACCAGCACCAAGTCCATAATAATGTTCATTGTTCCAGTAAATTAAATTATGTTGACTTTCTTTTCCTGGTTTAGCAAAATTACTGACTTCATATTGATGTCTTCCTGCTTTTGTCATCTTATCAATAGCCAGCTCAAACATATCACCTTCCACATCAATGCCAGGCAAATGCAGTCTCCCTTGTCTTGCCCAATTATAAAACATGGTTTTATTCTCAAGTATTAAAGAATACATGGAATAATGCGGTAAATCTAAAGACAAAGCTTGATTTAGCGTATCTTCAAAATCCTCAATTGTTTGGTTAGGCAAAGCGAAAATTAGATCAATACTAATATTATCAAAATTAGCTGCTTCAAAAATTTTCATAGTGTCGTAAACATCTTTTGCAGAATGTTTTCGCCCAATTTTTTTTAAAAGTCTATCATTAAAAGATTGAACGCCCATTGATACTCGGTTTACACCGTAATTCTGTAACACATTTAATTTTTCTAAAGTCAAATCTCCAGGATTAGCTTCTACTGTAAATTCATCACCATCTTTAAAAGGTAACTCCTCACGAACCCCTTTTAATAATACATCCAATTGATTCGCAGAAAGAGAAGTTGGTGTGCCTCCTCCAATATAAATGGTTTCCGTGTTATCTGATGGAAATTTAGCCTTGGTCAATCTAATTTCTTTTATTAAAGATTCTATATAGTCATCTACTGGTTGCCCTTCAATAAATACTTTATTGAAGTCACAATAAAAACAGATGTGTTCACAAAAAGGGATGTGAATGTAAGCTGAAGTCATTATAAGACTCCTTTATAAGTAAAATACTCTCTTGTATCTTCTTCATCTTTTTTCAATTGGGCAATTAAGCCTTCTACACCATCAAATTTCATTTCTTTTCGTAAGTAATGACACCACTGAACTGAAACATGTTCGCCATAGATGTCTTCATCAAAATCTAAAATATTCACTTCGATTGTCATTGGACGATTTTTTTCAAATGTTATATTATAACCGATTTGAGACATTCCCATGTACCATTGATTGGCTACTTTAATTTTAACAGCGTAAACACCACCAACTGGTAATAAAGATTGATTAGATATTTTAATGTTTGCAGTTGGAAAACCAAGAGTTCTACCACGCTTATCCCCATGAACTACCATTCCGGATAACTCATACGTGTAACCTAAAAATTCATTAGCACCTTCCATATTACCTTCTGCCATCATTTTTCTGATGTTAGTTGAGCTAATTTTTTCGTCACCTTGTTTTTGTTTAGGTACTTCAATAATACTAAAACGGTCTTTACTATAAGTTGGAAGTAAATCCATACTCGCAATATCTGCTTTACCGTATGTATAATCAAATCCTGCAACTGCAGTGACCGCATTTAAGCCAACAATATACTGGTCCACAAAATCTTGTGGTTCTAAACCAGCAAAAGCTGAAGTAAATTCAACAACATAAAGAATATCTACACCGTTTTCTTCCATGCGTTTTATTTTTTGATCTACTGTAGTAATGTATTTCATTTTTTTATGATCTATCTTTTTAAAAACAACTGAAGGATGATGATTAAACGTCATGACTGCTAATTTTTTTCCTTTTTCAATTGCTTCTTTTTTTCCTGCTTCAATTACTTTTTGATGACCTAAATGCACACCATCAAAAAAGCCTAGTACTAATACCACCTCTTCTTTTGGTATCTGTGACTTTTTATATGGATGATGTATTCTTATGACTTCCATGTGCTTTCCCCTTTAATCATTTCGTAAGACTTTAATTGGTTTTAACATACCCTCTTTATAAGGATGCTCCCCATAAATACTAACAACTTTTTCCTGATAAAACAAAGCAATTGGCTCAGTAACCACAATATTTTCAAAAAAAGACGTTGGAACGACTGAACCGTTTCGAATGACTTGGTACATTTCCTTTGTTAATTCAACTTTTGGAAAATCCTTAACGCCTCTTTCAACTGGATATAAAAATTCTGACTCTCTTTCTAAATCCATTAACAAAGCTATTTCCTCAAGAGTGAAGCACTCTTCTTTTGTAAATCCACCACTTTTAATTCGTGTTAGATTTGACATATGTGATGCAACATTTAAATTTTTGCCTGTATCAACTGCTAAAGTTCTAACATAAGTTCCTTTACCACAGTCCACTGTGAACTCCCACTTCATCAATTGATTTTCTTTATCATATTCTGGTAAAGTTGTTCTCTCATATGAATAAATCATAGCTTTTCTTTGTGGTCGCTCAACTTCTTCATCATTTCTAGCATATTCATACAATCTCTTACCATTAACTTTTACAGCAGAATACATTGGTGGTATTTGAGTGATTTCTCCAACCAATTGCCTCATCGCCTCATCAACCATTTCTGTTTCAATCTCTGAAGTAATAGGTGTTCTTTCTACAATTTCTCCACTAGCGTCTTCTGTTTCAGTTGAGAAGCCTAGTGTTATTTCTCCCATATAGATTTTATTTGAATCCTGGATGTATTCTATTACTTTAGTTCCTTTACCAATACAAATAGGTAAAACACCATCTACATCAGGATCTAATGTACCACTATGTCCTACTTTTTTCATTTTCAAAATTTTTCTTAATTTAAATACGCAGTCATGACTTGTCATACCACGCGGTTTCCAAACAGGAATAATTCCTTCCATATTCATGCTCCAATCTTTAAATATACTTTGATATTATAACATATTTTCAGTCATTCATAGAACTACAATAAAACTCTTAAAAAACAATTTTGTCTGTATTTTCAATTAAACAAAGAGCAAAATCAAGCTTTTACCTTGCTCACTCATTTACTTGTTATCAAAAAGTTTCTAAACAACCTAAATTTGACTATAATCGAAGCGGATTAAAAATTATTGTTTCGAAAGGAAAGAAATAGAGATGAAGAAAAAAGGATTTTTAGGGACTTTACTAGCAGTTGGATTGATTGCTTTAATGGGATGTACATCAAAGAATGAGCAGTCAGTAGATGATAAAAAGGAATGGGTTGTAGCTACATCTGGTACACTATTTCCATCATCTTATTATAATGATGACAATAAGTTAACTGGCTATGATATTGAAGTTGTTAAAGAGATTGCCAATCGAATGGATAAAAAAGTGACTTTTAAAGAACTAAACGTTGATGGAATGCTTGCTTCTATCCAAAATAATTCTGTTGATTTTGCAGCAAATGATTTTTCTTTAAGTGATAGTCGAAAAGATAAGTTTCTAATATCTGAACCTATTAAATATTCATTTGGTAGTATGATTGTCAGAAAATCAGACCAATCAGGAATTAAAAAATTGGAAGATTTGAAAGATAAAAAGGCAGCTGGTGAAGCGACGACAAGTTATATGAAAATAGCAGAAAAGTACGGAGCTGAGTTAATCAGTTATGATAATGCCACCAACGATCAATATTTAACTGATGTCGCTAATGGAAGAACTGATGTGATTCTAAATGACTATTACTTACAAAAAATGTCAGTAAACGCTCTACCCGATATTCCTGTTATGATTTTAAAAGATGTTTACTTTAATCCATCAGAAAGTGGCTTACTATTCAACAAAAAAAATCAAGAGTTAAAAGAAGAGATAGATAAAACAATTAAAGAAATGAAAAAAGACGGCACAATGAAAAAAATATCTGAAGATTTCTTTGGCGAAGATGTATCAAAAAAAGTTGATATTCCGACAGTCGAGTCTGTTTCTGTAGAAGAGTAAGTTTATGTACTTTCCAACAATTGATATTTCATTAATCATTGAATCCTTTCCTTTTGTTTTAAAAGGACTTCCTTTTACATTAGTGATTAGCATTGCTTCATTCATTATTGGCAATGTCCTAGGGATTCTACTCACGTCTATTGGTTTACTTGACATTCCGATTATTAAATATGTCATTCAATTTTATTTATCTTTTTTAAGAGGAACACCGGCTCTTGTTTTACTTTTTATTTTGTATTTTGGACTTCCTATTCAACTAGATCCTGTACATGCTGCTATCATTTGTTTCTCACTAACCAGCAGTGCTTTTTTAGCAGAAATTTATCGCGGAGCTATTTTAGGAATCGACTTCGGTCAGTGGGAGGCGTCAAAAGCTCTAGGTTTATCTTACTGGGCAACCATGAAAGATATTGTTTTACCCCAAGCTTTTCGAATTGCCATCCCTTCATTAAGTAACGTTGCTATGGATATTGTAAAAGGTTCTTCTTTAGCCGCAATGATTACTGTACCAGATATTTTTCAAAAAGCTAAAATAGTTGGTGGTCGAGAATTTGATTATATGACGATGTATGTATTAGTTGCTTTTATTTACTGGGGAATTTGTTTAGTCATTAATTTTTTACAAAAACGCCTAGAAGAAAAATTGACTTATTATTAAAAAGAATAGATTCTTTTGCTAAAAAAGGCTTGTGATCATTGTAATCACAAGCCTTTTTTTCTATTAATCTTGTAAGTAATCCCAAGACTCTCGCATCTCATCCATTAAGCAAATAACTCGCTCAGTGACCTCTCTTAAATCTTCTGTATCAATTTCACCCTTAGCATATTGATTAACTCGGTCCATCTCGTAAGTGAACACATCATGTCCTGTTCCTTGATCAATGATTTCAACTTGTCCATCATTGTAAAAAATTTGCCCCTTTTCAGCTCTTGGAAAATCATCAATCAAAAGATAGCCTTTATCTCCAGTTAAAATAATTTGTTTTGGCATTTTTCCTCTAAAAGAAATCATAACACTCGCTTGAACATCATCTGCATTTTTTAATAGCGTCATCGACTTTTCATCAACGCCAGATTCACTCAAAGAAACATCTGTAGCAATCAATTCTAAGCTAGTATTAAGAAGGTATACAGCCGCTGATAAAGCATATGTTCCAATGTCAAAAAGAGCTCCGCCACCTTTCTCAAGAGAAAAGAAACGATTATTAGGATCATATTCTTTACAACTACCAAATGTTATATTCGCATTGCTCAATTTACCTAGCTTGTTATTTTTTAATAATTGTTGAACTGTCGAGTACATCGGCATATAAAATAAAGTTACTGCCTCTAATAGCACTAAGTTCTTTTCTTTAGCAACAGCAAATAATTTCTTTGCTTCTTCACCCTTCATCACCATAACTTTCTCACATAGAACATGTTTTCCGGCCTGAAGTGCTTTTAAAGCAAACTCATAATGAGTTTGGTTAGGAGTTGCTATGTAGACACAGTCGATTTTATCATTTGCTAAAAACTCTTCATAATTAGTTGTCTTATGAGGGATTTTATGAGTTTCAGTAAACGTTTTAAGTGATGACTCTCTATGATTAAAAACAGAAACAATTTGATATTTGTCTTGATTAATTTGAGAGACAAACTGACCTGCAATGTCTCCAGTTCCTACTACACCAATTTTGTTTATCATTTGAATCCTCCTAACTTTTGCTTTTATTTTAACACAATGATTGAGTCGTATCGATTTTTAAGGTCTCAATCTCTTTCACTGTCTAAAAAAAGTTAAATATGTTATTTTAAATGTAGCAAATTAACGAATTATTGTCACTTGATTGACAATCATAATATATTCACATAGAAAGAAGCGTGAAATGGGTGATATCGATTATTGATATTTCTTCCAAAAGAATCATTAAAATCCTACAATTATTTTTGCAAAATCAAGATTGGTTAACAGTGAAACAGATTGCTAGTGAACTTAATGTTTCAGAAAAAACAATTAATGATGACCTGAAATTGATCAAAGATAATTGGGAATCTACTATCAGTTTGACATCTTCCTTTACTCAAGGGATGAAAGCAACTAATTTGTCAGTTAGTAACCTAATTGACATCCAATCTGAAATTCTATTATCTTCTGTTTCAATCAAATTTATTAAAGCTTTATTTTATTATCCAAACGAACATTTAAATGTTTACGCTGATAAGTTGCATGTCAGCAGATCCACTCTTTATCGCTATTTGCCACATATCAATCAGTATCTTAATCAATACTCTATTGATATTAAATCTGATCATTCATCTTATCAAGTTGTTGCTAAAGATGAATTAAAACTCAGACGCTTTTTTTCGATTTTTCTATTTGAATTATCTGGCTACAATCTGAAACGATTTATTCCTAAAGAAGAGCTAGATTTCTTTCATCATCGAGTGAAGAAAATCTATCTTGATCATAATGAACCTCTAGCAGACATTCAATTACCAGTCTATGCTTCTTATTATTTTGTTTCATTAAAACGGGAAGAACAAGGATTTCACCATCATAGAAAAAATTATTTTATTGGCCAAACAACAAGCTTTGATGAAGAAGAAAAAGAATTTATCTCTCAACATTTTAACCACTTAACTTTAAAAAATTTAATAGAAGTTGAAAAAGCCATTTTGTCTTTTAGAAGCTCTCTAAATAGTCATTACGATGAGAAAATAACTGAAACAATTTCTTTTAAAATAAATGAATTCCTCTCAGAATTTTACTTAGATATAGACAACTTAGAAGAAAATTATTTAGCCGTTTCATTAAGCGATTTGTACATTAATGAAAAATATATCAATATTCCTTATTATTTATTTACGAATCGTTTTACTTATTTTGCTCATCAAACTTCTATACAAAATAGAGCAACTTATGACAAAATTCTGCGGTTTACTGAAGAATTATCCAAGGAAATAAATGTCGATTTTAATAAGCATTTGGATTTCATTATTTATCTCCTAATTACTAGTCAACCAGAACTGATTCAAACACAATTTCAGAAAAAAACTTTAGTTATAAGTAATAACTCGCAAAAGCATGCTGAATTCTTAAGTAGCATTATCCAAACAAAAATGAATATTGCACCACATTACTTTAATGATATTAACAGCATTGCAAAAAGAGATATGCCTCTTTATGACCTTGATTCTTTCGATTTGGTCATTACCAATTCAGTAGAGGTTAATCAACAAGTAGACTCACTTTTAATGAATGATTTTCCAACTGAACAAAATATTCAAGAATTAGAAATTCTAATAAAAAAAGGCTAGAAATTGGATTTACTCAATTTCTAGCCTTTTTATTTAATAGTCGTTTTTATTTAACCCTCTGATCAAATCATCGATATGATTACCATATGCGACTGAGCTGTCTAGTTCAAATAACAACTCAGGGGTTTTATAAATTTGCAAACGATGTCCTAATTCACGACGAATTAGACCACTTGCTTTTTCTAAGCCTTGTTGCACTTTTTCTTTTTCTGAAGCCTTATCTCCTAAAGAACTATAATAAATAGTTGCTTGTTGTAAATCTCCCGTCACTCTTACCTCAGTAATTGTCACGTTTTCAACACGAGGATCTCTTACTTTTTTTTGTAAGATATCATTAACTTCTCTTAGTATTTCTTGAGCTACTCGGCGGTCACGATAGTTTGCCATCGTACACACTCCTCTTTTGTGATGTTTATTTTCTTTCTAATTCTTCCATAACGAAGCCTTCAATAACGTCATCAACTTTCACATCGTTATATCCTTCAATGGTTGCACCACATTCAAATCCCATTTTAACTTCTTTAGCATCATCTTTGAAACGTTTTAAGCTTGCTAAAGTACCTTCATGAATAACAATACCATCTCTGATTAAACGAATGCCACTTTCACGACGGATAAATCCTTCTGTTACATAACAACCAGCAATTGTTCCAACTTTAGAAACATTGATTGTTTCACGAACAGTCATTTGACCAGTAATTTTTTCAACAAATTCAGGATCTAACATACCTTTCATTGCTGTTTCAATTTCTTCGATCACTTTATAAATAATTCTATGTAAACGAATATCTACTTCTTCTTGTTCAGCTTGAACTCTTGCTTGAGTAGTTGGTCGAACGTTAAATCCAATAATAATCGCATTACTTGCTGAAGCTAAAGTAATATCACTTTCACTAATTGCACCTACTGCAGAATGGACGATTTTAACACGTACACCTTCTACATCGATTTTGTTCAAACTAGCTGCTAATGCTTCTGCAGAACCTTGAACGTCAGCTTTAATAATAACGTTAACTTCTTTCATTTCGCCATCTTTAAGACTTTCGAATAAGTTATCTAAAGTCACACGAGAGCTAACTTGACGTTGTTCTAATAAAGCACGCTTAGCTCTTTCTTCACCAGCTGAACGAGCAGTTTTTTCGTCTTCAAAAGTTACAAAACGATCCCCTGCTTGAGGGACATCATTTAAACCAGTGATTTCTACTGGAGATGCTGGTCCTGCTTCTTTATCACGACGACCAATATCATTTGTCATAACACGTACACGACCGTGTGTATTACCAACAACGATTGGATCTCCTACATGTAGAGTTCCTTGTTGTACTAATAATGTTACAATAGGTCCTTTGCTCTTATCTAAACGAGCTTCAATAACCGTACCAATCGCGCGTTGCGTTGGGTCAGCTTTTAAATCTTCTACTTCAGAAACAAGTAAGACCATTTCTAATAATTCATCAATATTGTCACCAAATTTAGCTGAGATTGGAACGAAAATAGTATCGCCACCCCAAGCTTCTGGAATTAGTCCATGTTCACTTAATTCTTGCATTACGCGATCAGGATTTGCAGTTGGTTTATCAATTTTGTTAACAGCTACGATAATTGGTACTTCAGCCGCTTTGGCATGGTTAATTGCTTCAACTGTTTGAGGCATAACACCATCATCAGCAGCAACCACTAAAATAGTGATATCTGTAATACTAGCTCCACGAGCACGCATACTTGTAAACGCCGCATGTCCTGGTGTATCCAAGAAAGTGATTGGTTTGCCATCAGCTTGAATTTGGTAAGCACCAATATGTTGCGTAATTCCACCGGCTTCACCTAATGATACTTTTGTATTTCTTAAAGTATCTAAAAGTGTTGTTTTACCATGGTCAACGTGTCCCATGATTGTAACAACTGGCGGTCTTGTTACTAAATTATCTTCATTTACAGCATCACCTTCGAAGAATTTATCAATATCAGCCACATCTTCTTGAACTTTTTCTTCTGGTGTAATACCATAATCTGTTGCAAGAATTTCAATTGTATCTTTGTCTAATGGTTGATTTTGGTTAACCATTACACCTAACATGAATAATTTTTTGATAATTTCAGCTGGTTCACGATAGATTTTTTTAGCAATGTCAGCCACGTTCATTCCTTCAGTGTATACTAACACTTCTGGTAATTCTTTAAACTTACGTGCTGGTACAGCAGGCTTAGTTGATGGTTGATATTTCCCTTTTTTACCTTTTCTATTTTTCTTGTTGAAACGGTTATTAGGGTTTTGGTAACCACCTTGATTACGACCTCTGTTACCACCTTTGTTAAAGTTGTTGTTGTTTCCTTGGCCTTGATTTTGAGTTTTATTTTGGTCATTCTTTTGATTTGAATGTTGTTGTGATTGGTTGTTACTTGTTTTTTGTTGCGGTTTATTGCTTGGTTTGTTAGTCGAATTATTATTCGGCTTATTACCTGAGTTATTATTTGGGCGATTTTGTTGTCCTTGTTTATTCACACGATTTTCCTTACTATTTGGTTTATTTTCTACTTTTGTAGAATGAGTCTTCTCCTGTTTTTTTGCTTCTGGTTTTGGAGAGATTTTTTCTTTTACTTCTTTTTGTTTATTCGAAATAGATTGTTTAAGTTTAGAAATATCTGAGTCTGTTAAACTACTCATATGATTTTTTACATCCATTCCCATTGAATGAGCTTTCTCGACGATATTTTTACTTGAAATATCAAGTTCTTTTGCAAGTTCATATACACGTTTCTTACTCATCAAATCACCATCCTATTCTACTGTCATTAGTTCACGCATCTTCCTAGAAAAACCATTATCAGACACACCAATAATCGCTCGGCTCTTACCAATTGCATGGCTTAACTCTGCTTTGGTACATGAAACAAGAATGGGTGTTTCATAATAGTTACATTTATCTTTCATTTTTTTTATCGTTGCTTCACTAGCATCAGTTGCGACAATAACAAGACTAACACTATTTTTTCTAACAGCATTAACAGTCGTTTCATCACCTGATACTAATTTACCTGCTTTGGTCGCTAGACCCAGTAAATTTAAAAATTTATCTTTATTTGTCATTAGAAAATAACTCTCTTCTCGCTTTTTGGTGAGTTACATAATCCAATAACTCTTGGTAAAAGTCATCAGTTAAGCTAGTATTTAAAATCCGATCTAAGGTTTTATTGTCCCAACTCAACTGAACCACTTCAGGCTCAATAGAGAGATAGGCACCTCTTCCAGCTAGCTTACCTGTTGGATCGATTGAAACTTCCCCTTCTTTAGAACGAACAATTCTTATCATTTCCTTTTTAGGTTTCATCTCATTGGATACAACACATTTTCTCATTGGAATTTTTCTTGTTTTCATCTATTTTCGCCTCCCAATCTTACTCTTTTGTTTCTTCTACTTCTTCAGTTATAACAGCTTCTTCGATAACTTCTTCAAGAATATCATTTCCTTCAGTCTCTAAATCAGCTACGTCTTCTTCAGTTTCTAAAGCTTCCATTTCTGATTCAGGTTTAATATCGATTTTGAAACCTGTTAATTTTGCTGCTAAACGAGCATTTTGTCCACGTTTACCAATCGCTAATGATAGTTGGAAATCAGGTACAACTACCGTACAAGCTCTTTGTGTTTCATCAAAGATAACATCAACAACTTGTGCTGGATTTAATGCGTTTGAAATAAAGACAGCTGGGTCTTCATCCCATTCAACAATATCCATATTTTCCCCTTTTAATTCATTAACAATGGCTTGAACACGTTGTCCTTTAGGTCCAACACATGTTCCAACTGGATCAATATCTTTGTTTTCTGAACGTACCGCTACTTTAGCTCTATCTCCTGCTTCACGAGCGATACTAACAATTTCTACTTCTCCATCATAAACTTCTGGAATTTCTTGTTCAAACAAACGTTTTAATAAATCTGGATGGCTACGACTTACATAAACTTGAGGACCTTTTGATGTGTTTTCAACTTTATGAATGTATACTTTGATACGATCGTGTGGTTGATATACTTCATTAGGGATTTGGTCATGTTTTGATAATACCGCTTCAATTTTACCTAAATTAACGTAAATATAGCGGTTATCTTGTCTTTCTACGATTCCTTGCATGATTTCATTTTCATAGGCACTAAATTCGTTATAAATAATTGAGCGCTCAGCTTCTCTAACACGTTGTAAAATAACTTGTTTAGCTGTTTGAGCTGCAATTCTACCAAAATCTTTTGGTGTTACTTCAAAACGAATCATATCGCCAATTTCGTAAGCTTGATTAACTTTTTGAGCTTCTTTCAAACTAACTTCTAATTGTGAGTCCATTACTTCCTCAGTTACTTCTTTAACTGAAAAAATATGCACATCACCTTTTTTTTCATTGAATTCTACTTCAACGTTTTGAGCTTGTCCGTAGTGACGTTTATATGCTGAAATCATTGCTGCTTCTAAAGCTTCGATTACGATTGCTTTAGAAATGCCTTTTTCTCGTTCAAGAGCGTCTAATGCGCCTAACATTTCCTTGTTCATGATTCTTTCTTAACCTCCGTTATTAAAATTGAATGGCCAATCTTGCTTTGGCTATATTTTTACGTTCAAATTCCATTGTTTTTTCTTGTGTTTTTATTTTTACACGTAATGTTAATGTTTCTTTATCAAGTTTTTCTAAGAAACCTTGGTATTGTTTCTCACCATTAACAGCCTGATAAAAAGAAATATTAATATATTCACCGATGGCTTGTTCGTAATCTGCTTCTTTCTTTAAAGGGCGCTCTGCTCCAGGAGAAGAGACTTCTAAAAAATACGCTTGTGGAATCGGGTCTGGTTCAACTGTATCAAGTTTTTCACCTAATTTTTCACTGACAAGGGCACACTCATTTATATCAATGCCACCTTCTTTATCAATAAATACACGTAAAAACCAATTTTTCCCTTCTTTTACATACTCAATATCAACTAATTCAAATGTTAATTCATCAAGAATTGGATTTACTAAGTCTGTAACGATATCAACAACGTTTGCCAATTAATATTCGCCTCCTTTAAAGTTTTTAAGAATTTCATCAAAAAGAGTGAGCGCCTAGACGCTCACTCCTCCACACTTATCTTACAGGACTATTCTATCATGTTTTTCTAAAAAAAACAAATACACGACTATTGTTATTTAAGGTTTCATTAAGAATGTTATTTTTTAATTTTCCTTAACTTTTATTTGATATGCTTATTGCCATTGAGAGGTGTAATGAATGAAAGTAATAAAATCAGTATCAATCATGACTTTACTATTAGGTAGTGCCTTTGTTTTAGAAGGCTACCGAGAAAACAGACAATTAGACAAAGACTATTTTACTATTAAAAGCTCCAAAATAAATAATGCGAATGATTTCATTCGTGTCGGACATATTTCCGATACTCAATTTCCAAGGTTACGAGTTCCCATGAAAAAATTATTAACGTCTATTTCAAATGAAAAACCAGATATTCTTTTTTTCACAGGAGATACGATTGATCGAACTGAAAAATTAGATGAATCTGATTTACGTTTTTTCTTAAGTAAATTAACAAAAATCGCTCCCACTTACATTGTGACAGGAAATCATGAAGAAACAAATCCTGAATATGATAAATGGTTAGAGATCGTCAAACAAAGTGATGCTATTCTTTTAAAAAATGATTTTTTAGAAACGACTGTCAACCAACAAAAGATCAATATTGTTGGCTTAAGTAATAAACACGTTTCTATTTCAAAAGAAAAGATGACAAAAATGAATCAATCTTTAGAAACACTAATATTAGCTCATCATCCTGAAAAAATGGAAACTTATATGGAAAACTTTCCTAATACCAAAATTTCTGTTTTTAGTGGACATGCTCACGGAGGACAAGTTATCCTGCCCGTAGTTGGAGGACTCTATGCACCTGATCAAGGATTTTTACCTGAACATACAGATGGTCACTATGAAATGGATGGTAATCATCTATTTGTCAGTAGAGGACTTGCTAATAGTTCATTTCCAGCTAGAATTAACAACTATCCTCATTTGATATTTGTTGATATAAAAAAATAAAAGAATGATAGGCTGACTTGGAGGTTAGCCTATCATTCTTTTTTAAAGCATATCAAATAGTGACAATTGGTTTTCATCAGGTAAGTCTTTTAAAACACCATTTTCTGTCATATATTCAATCAATGTTTTCGAAACTTTACCACGATTTTGTAAGTCTTCTTTAGATAGAAATTTACTTTCCTCACGAGCAATTACAATTTGTTTAGCCACGTTTGTTCCCAAACTTGGAACAGATCGAAACGGTGCAATTAATGTATCACCTTCAATAATAAAGTTCTCAGCATCCGACTTATACAAATCAATCATGCTAAATTTAAATCCTCGCTCTAACATCTCATTAGCAAGTTCTAAAACAGTCAAAAGATTTTTTTCTTTTGTTGAGGCTTCCATTCCCTTATCCATAATTTCCTTCATTCGAGCTTTCGTCGCTTCTTTTCCTTGTGACATTGCCACAATATCAAAGTCATCTGCTCGAACACTGAAATACGCTGCATAATAAAGAATTGGGAAATGAACTTTAAAATAGGCTACCCGAAGTGCCATTAATACATAAGCTGCGGCATGGGCTTTAGGGAACATGTATTTAATTTTCAAACAAGAATCAATATACCATTCAGGTACATTATTATCTCTCATCTCTTTTTGCCAATCATCTGGAATTCCTTTACCCTTACGCACACTTTCCATAATCTTAAAGGCAATCCCATCTTCAAGTCCTGCATGCATTAAATAAACCATAATATCATCACGACAACCAATAACTTTAGCAAGTGTTGCCTCACCACGTTTGATTAATTCATCTGCATTTCCTAACCAAACATCAGTCCCATGAGATAAACCTGAAATTTGAAGTAACTCAGAAAATGTAGTCGGATGAGTTTGTTCCAACATGCCTCGTACAAATTTCGTTCCAAATTCTGGAATGCCAAGAGTCCCAGTTTTAGAGAAGATTTGATCTGGTTCAACACCTAAGACTTGTGGTCCTGCAAAAATTTTCATCACTTCTGGATCATCTGTCGGGATAGTCTTTGGATCGATTCCCGATAAATCTTGTAACATCCTAATAACGGTAGGATCATCGTGTCCAAGAATATCAAGTTTCAAGACATTATCATGAATTGAATGGAAGTCAAAGTGAGTTGTACGCCACTCTGCATTTTGATCATCTGCTGGGTACTGGATTGGTGTAAAATCATAAACATCCATATAATCAGGAATAACAATAATCCCGCCCGGATGCTGACCTGTTGTTCGTTTAACTCCTGTTGACCCTTTGGCTAGTCGATCAATCTCAGCTGCTCTAAAGTTATAATTATTATCGCGTTCATATCCTTTTACAAACCCGTAAGCTGTCTTATCTGCAACAGTACCAATCGTTCCCGCTTTATAGACATAATCCTCACCAAAAAGAACTTTAGTATAGTTATGTGCTGTAGATTGGTAAACACCTGAGAAGTTTAAATCGATATCGGGTACTTTATCTCCGTGGAAACCAAGGAAAGTCTCAAAAGGAATATCGTGCCCATCTTTAAACAATCGCTCTCCACAAGTTGGACATTCTTTTTCTGGTAAGTCAAACCCAGAACCATATGAACCATCCTCAAAAAACTCAGAATATTTACATTTAGGACAACGATAATGTGGAGGCAAAGGATTTACCTCAGTAATTCCTGTCATCGTCGCAACAAAGCTTGAACCAACAGATCCACGAGACCCTACTAAATAACCATCTTGAAGACTTTTATGCACTAGTTTTTGAGAAATTAAGTAAATAACCGAGAAACCATTCCCGTTGATACTCTTTAATTCTTTTTCAATTCGCTTCACAACGATATCTGGTAATTCTTCACCATATAACCTATGAGCTTCTGTGTAACTTAAGTTAGTAATTTCATCTTCAGAACCATCAATTTTAGGTGTGAATAAATCTTGTTTAACTGGAACAACTTCTTCAATCATATCAGCAATAAGTTGCGTATTTTCAACAACCACTTTTTGTGCCACATCTTTACCTAAAAATGAAAATTCATCTAACATTTCATTAGTTGTTCTAAATTGAACTTCTGGTAAAGAATAGCGATTTAAGGGATTAGCTCCTCCCATAGAATTAACTAAAATCTTACGATAAATACTATCTTCCTCATTAATGTAGTGAACATTACCTGTTGCAACAACTGGTTTATCCAAATCATTTCCGATTTTAACTAAATTTTGAATAATATCTTCCATATCTTCATTATTTTTTACTAATTCTGCTTCAATAAGAGGTGCATAAACTGGTTTAGGCATAATTTCAATGTAATCATAAAATTTTGCTCTTTTTTTAGCTTCATCTACCCCTTTTTGCATCATCGCTTCAAATATTTCACCTTTACTACAAGCTGACCCAATTAATAATCCTTCTCGATACTCAGACAACTTAGAACGAGGGATCCTTGGAACTCGGTAATAATAGTTAACATTGGCCATCGAAATTAATTTAAAAAGATTTTTTAACCCTTCTTGCGTTTGAGCTAAAATAGTTACATGGAATGGACGTGCTCGTTTATAAGCATCTCCTTCACCGATATGCTGGTTAAATTCATCGTGATATTCGACACCAAAATCTTCTTTTGCTTTTTTGACAAAAATCCAACATAAATGCCCAGTTGCTTCGGAATCGTATACCGCACGGTGATGTTGTTCTAAATTAATGTTATATTTTTTGGACAACGTATTTAATCGGTGGGATTTCATTTCTGGATGTAGCAAACGAGATAGCTCTAATGTATCAATAACTGGATTAGGAGCTTCTGGCATATCATATTTTTCATAACTCGTATTTAAGAATCCCATATCAAAACTGGCATTATGGGCTACTAAAATATCATCTCCGCAGAATTCTCTAAATAAATTCAATACTTCTTTTTCTGACTTAGAGCCTCTTACCATTTCATCAGTAATACCTGTTAAATTAATGGTTGTTTGTGACAGCGGATGACCTGGATCAATAAACTCTTCAAAGGTTTCGACAACGTTTCCTTTATGCATTTTTACTGCGGCTAATTCAATGATTGTATCATAAACAGCTGAGAGTCCTGTTGTCTCAACGTCAAAAACAATGTAATGAGCATCTGATAAAGAAACATGTTTAGGGTTGTAAGCAATCGGAACACCATCATCAACCACATTAGCTTCAAGACCAAATATGACTTTCACACCATTTTTTTGCCCTGCATGATACGCGTCTGGAAAAGCCTGTGCTCCGGCATGATCCGTAATAGCAATGGCAGGCATTCCCCACTGACCAGCTTGAGCAACAAGTGCATCTGCACTAGCGACCGCATCCATCATACTCATATTGGTATGAGTATGTAGCTCAACTCTCTTTTGGCCATCTTCTGATTTATCCTTACGAGGAGCATGTTTAACCTCCACTAAATCTTGACAATTCATCACTAAATCTCTCATGAAAGTATCTTCCTGAATACTACCTCTTACCTTTACCCAAGAGCCTTCCTTGATTGCTTCAAAGACTGCTACATCTTTTTCATTATTCGAAAACTTTTTAACTGAAAAAGATGACGTATAATCTGTCATTTTGATAATTAATATCTTTCTTCCGGAACGTAAATCACGAACTTCTTTAGAAAATACATAACCTTCTAAAGTGACGCGTCTTTCTTCTTCAAAAATATGTCCCATAGGTGTAATAACTTCATCGGCTGGAATAGATCTGCCTAATTGAATTGGCCCTGATAAAGGAGCCACATCTTTTTTAACTTTTTGTTGTTGTTCATTTTTTTCAATTGCTTGAGCTGCTTGTTTCATTAGTTGCTCTGTCTGCTCTTGTTGTCTCATATCAAAAGCTTGCTTGATTTCCTCTGCTTTTTTCTCATCCATTTTTGGCTGAAATTGGAACTTAGAAAAACCAAATTTTTGATAACTTGAGACAATAAAAGAAGCATATTGCTGATTAATGTAATCAATCATTCCTTCATTTTCAACTAATAATGTTACTCGGTTATCTTCAATAAAAGGAACTTGTTTAGTCAACCGTTGTGCTACAACTGGCGACACACAGTTTTCATCCTTTAAAACTTCTAACCAATAATCTTGAACTAATTTCTCATCATAAGTACTATCTACTGATGAAATATTTAATTTAACTTTTGCAATATCTTGAAAAGCAAGCGTTAGCCTATTTGAAAAATCTTGATATAAAGAAAAGGGTAAGATGGTTGAAAATAGAAAATGAAATTCCCAAATTCTACTTTTTTTATGTACAGTTACTTCTTTAATTTCACCTGTACTCAAGACGTCTGACGTTGATTCATCAGGTGTCATCTCAATTTGTTTTAATAATTGTTGAAACAATTCTGTTGGATTTATTGGCATACCTTACTCCTCACTTTCTACACCATTTTACATTAAAAAGGGCCTTAGCACAAAACTTCGTGCTAAGAATCCCTTGTCATTATTTATTCAAAATATTTAACGTTTCAAATAACTCTTCACGTCTAATTTCAAGCATTTCATCTGTACGTTTGATTTTAACTTCAACAATACCTTCTTCTGCTTTTTTACCAACTGTAATTCTAAATGGTGCGCCTACTAAGTCAGCATCTTTAAATTTAACACCAGGACGTTCTTTTCGATCATCTAATAAACAATCTAAACCGCGACTTTCCATTTCTTTTTCAATATCAATCGCTAAATTCCATTGTGTTTCATCTTTTGGATTGATTGGAATAATATGAACATCAAATGGCGCAATGCCTTTTGGCCAATTGATGCCATCTTCATCAGCGTTTTGTTCAGCGATAGCTGCTAATAATCGACTTACACCAATTCCGTAACTTCCCATTTGAACTGGAATTTCACGTCCGTTTTCATCTAAAACATTAGCATCCATTTTTTCACTATAGAATGTTCCTAGTTTAAAGATATGACCTAACTCAATTCCTTTAGCAAATTTTAGAGCTCCTTGTCCATCTGGTGATGGTTCTCCTTCTTTTACTAAAATAAAGTCTTGGTAAGTTTCCGGTTCAAAATCACGACCAGGTGTTACGTTAATATAATGGTAACCAGTCTCGTTTGCACCTACACCACTATTAGTAACATCTTCAACATGTCTATCAGCCAATAGTCTTACTTTTTCTGAAAGGCCAATTGGTCCTAATGAGCCAAAGTTAGCTCCTAAATATTTAACTGAATCTTCTTCAGTTGCTGGTTCTAAGAAATCAACATTTAGGAAGTTCTTCAATTTAATATCATTTAATTCATGGTCACCACGAACTAGTACCATAACAGGTTCATCATCAGCAATATAGAATAATGATTTAATTGTCTTAGTAGCATCGATATCTAAGAAATCACATAACTCTTGGATAGTTCCAATGTTTGGTGTTTCAATTTTTTCAACTTCTAACAAAGGTTCATGAGATTTTTTAGCTGTATATAAGCTAGTTGCCATCTCTAAGTTAGCAGAATAGTCACTGCTATCTGAATAAACGATTGTGTCTTCTCCAATTTCTGACACAGCCATGAATTCTTTTGAATCATTACTTCCCATAGCTCCGCCATCACCGATAATAATTCTAAAGTCTAATCCACAACGTTCAAATATATTCGTATACGCACGTTCAAAATCTCTAAAACCATCATCCAAACTTTCCTTAGTTGAATGGAAAGAATAAGCATCTTTCATAATAAATTCTCTACCTCTTAAAAGACCAAAACGAGGACGTTTTTCATCTCTATATTTAGGTTGAATTTGATACAAGTACATTGGTAATTTTTTATATGAACTAATCTCATTTCTAATTAAATCAGTAAATGTTTCCTCATGAGTTGGACCTAGAATAAAATCTTTTCCATTTGAATCTTGTAATTTCATTAGAGCATCGCCGTAAGTTGAATAACGACCTGATTCTTTCCAAAAATCCGCTGGAATAACAGCTGGTAACAGCATTTCATTGGCATCAATTGCTTCAAATTCCTCACGCATAATCGCTTCTAATTTTTTTAAAACACGATAAGCTAGTGGTAAGTAGCTATAGTAACCACTTGATACCTGACGAATATATCCACCTCTTAACAACATTTTATGACTGATTACTTCTGCATCACTTGGTACCTCACGTAAAGTTGGCATAAAAAATTTCGATTGTTTCATTTAAAAAACTCCTTTTTAAAAACTTTTTTTATTGAATAAAGAATCTTTGAATATCATTCCATGTAACAGCAACCATTAATAATAGTAAGATACCAATTCCTACCATTGTAATCATTACTTCTTTTTCTTGGCTTAGTGGTTTACCACGAACACCTTCAAATAGGTTTAGGGCTAACTTTCCACCATCAAGTCCAGGAATTGGAACTAAGTTCATGATTCCTAAGTTAACAGATAACATAGCTGTAAATGAAATAATTGAAGCAAGTCCACTATTTGAAACAGCTTCTGATGCTTTAAAGATCATTACAGGTCCACCTAATTTGTTTAAACTAAAATCTGTTACTAAATTTCCTAATGCTTTAAATATTAGTAACGAATCACTGAATGTTTTCATCATACCATACTTAAATTTTCCAACAAAGCTTAGCTCTTTGAATTCACTATCTGGAGCGATACCAATCATTCCTTGTTTGGTTTCATCACTTTTATATGGTTTGACTGTTAGTTTTTTTTCTTTTCCTTTTTCGCTTTTAACAACTAATTTTACTTCTTTTCCTGCATTTGGGCCGATTTCTTCGGACAATGCTTGGAAAGTCTCTGTTTTCTTTCCATTAACTTCCAAAATTCTGTCCCCTGGTTTAATACCTGCCTTAGCTGCAACACTGTCCTCCATAACCCCACCAACAAGATTTGATTTATCTGGTTCATAGATTCCACCTACCATAAAAGCAAATATAGTAAATAGTATGAAAGACAAAATAAAATTATTCATAGGTCCAGCAAAGTTCGTCATCATTCGACGTCCTAAAGAAGCAGACTGAAATTGTACATCTCTTGGTGCTATTTGTGTCTCAATTCCATCCTCTTCAATAATTGTTGCATCATGAGAAACAGCAAATCGTTTTTCTTGCGATTCGTCACCATTTTCATAACCTAAAATAAACAATTCATCTTCTAAATCATAAGAAATAAGTTCTACTGGAATACTATTTGGTAGTTGAACCTTTTTATTAGGATTAATTTTAACAACATTTTCGTTATCATCAAGCACTAAAGATAATGGCATACCTGGGGCTAATTCAATATCATCATCCCCATCTCCAGCCATTCGTACATAACCTCCAATTGGAAGCATTCGAATCGTATAAGTCGTCCCATCTTTTCGGTGATGAAACAGCTTCGGACCCATTCCAATAGCAAATTCTCTAACCAAAATGCCACCGCGTTTTGCAAAATAAAAATGACCAAATTCATGAACTAAAACAATTAAACCAAATACAAATATAAATGTTACGATTGTTCCTATCATATGAAATTCCTTTCCTTACCAAACCAGATTAAAACAAACCTACTAAGTGCATTAACGGAAATACAAATAACAAACTATCAAAACGATCTAAAATCCCGCCATGCCCTGGTAATATTTTTCCTGAGTCTTTAACGCCGTAATGACGTTTATAAGCAGACTGAACCAAATCTCCCATTTGCCCCGCAATAGAAAAAATAGCCGTCAGAATAAGCATAACTCCTATATTATAAGGTAAAGGCCAGAATACCATATAAATACCTGCCACGACAACTGCAGAAAGTACTCCACCTATAGCTCCTTCTATTGTTTTATTCGGTGATACGTGTGGAGCTAATTTGTTTTTGCCAAACTTCATTCCACAAAAATAAGCACCTATATCTGTTGACCAAACAACTAACAATGCAAACATCAGCACTTTAAAACCAGCTTCTCTCGCTGAAACAAAATTTTGAAAGCCAATACCAACATATAAACTAACTAACACTGGAAAAGCAACATCATCAAATGTATATGTATTTTTCGAAAACACGGGTACTACTAACATAATCATAACAATGGAATAATATAAGGTAACATCATCAATGTTGGAAGGTAAAAATTTAAACCATGTTGCGATTGGTAAAACTAATAAAACTACTGCTATGATTGTTAGGATTCCTTCGAAACTCTTAATTTCTAATCCTTTCATATTAAATAGTTCATAAACACCAATAGCTGCCAAAACTGCTGCTAATGCGTGCAGTGGCATACCGCCTAAAATAATTAAGGGTATAAAAAATATCAATGCGACAACTGCTGTAATAATGCGTTGTTTCATTTTTAAGCATCTCCTTCTGTTGTTTCTTTTAATCCACCAAAACGTCGACTTCTTAACTGATAAGAGCCGATTGCTTCTTCTAAATGATAAGTTGTAAAATCAGGCCAAAACATATCAGTAAAGAATAGCTCACTATAAGCTATTTGCCATAATAGAAAATTACTAATTCTTTCTTCTCCACTTGTTCTGATTAAAAGATCTGGATCTTGTAATTCTTTTCCTAAGCTAGCAGTCATTAAATAACTAGAAAATTGTTCTTCATCAACTTCTTCTGTTATTTTCCCTTCCTTAGCTAAATCAACAATTTCATTAACTGCTGTTAACATTTCTGCACGACTACCATAATTCAAAGCAAAATTTAAAATCATACCAGTATTATCTTTTGTTTGTTCAATGGCATTTTCAACAGCCTCTTGTGTATGAGCTGGTAAATACTCTTTGTATCCCATAACATTCACTTTCACATTTTCTTTAATCAACTCAGGAACAAAGACATCAAAAAAGTCTACAGGCAGCTTCATTAAAAAGTTCACTTCGTCTGTCGGTCTTTTCCAATTTTCAGTTGAAAAAGCATAAAGAGTTAACACTTTAACACCTAATTGACTAGCATGTTTTGTAATCGTCTTAACATTATTCATGCCTTCTTTATGACCAGCTATACGTGGCAACATTCTTTTTTGAGCCCAACGTCCATTTCCATCCATAATAATTGCTATATGACTAGGAATTGGTTTTTCTGGATCAAATGAATCAGCTATGTTTGTTTCTGGTTTACTATTCTTCTTAAATATTTTTAACATATAAAAGCCCCCTAAAAAGACTTGAGTTACTTAAACTACCTTTTCTATTGTAGCAAAACCTTATTAAAAAGCCCACATAAAAAGAAAATTATGACACAATTTAATAAAAACATAACTCTAAATAATAAAAATCGTGGAAAATTAAGCTAATCTCTTATTAGTTGACACTAATAAGGATTACGATAACATTCCACGACTTTGATTATCTAAACTTCTAAAAGTTCCTCTTCTTTTTGAGCAACAATATTATCAATATTTTTTGTGCTACCATCTGTAATGTTTTGTACATCTTTTTCTAGAGTATGTAACTCATCTTCTGTGATGTCTTTTGATTTTTCAAGTTTTTTCAATTCATCTAAAGCGTCACGACGAATGTTTCTAATAGCCACTTTAGCATTTTCACCATATTTGCTTACTTCTTTAGCTAATTCTTTACGACGTTCTTCTGTTAATTGAGGAATAACCAAACGAATTACTGATCCATCATTCGTTGGGCTAATTCCGATATCACTTGCCATCAACGCTTTTTCAATATTTTCTAAAGCTGTTTTATCAAATGGTGTGATCATTAAAATACGTGCTTCTGGAATTGAAATTCCTGCAATTTGATTCAATGGTGTTTGAGCACCATAATAATCCACAGTAATTCTATCTAAAAGACTAGCATTAGCACGTCCTGCTCTGATTTGACCAAGTTCACGTTGTAAACTCTCTTCAGATTTTGTCATTTTTTGTTTTGCATCATTCAATACTTCTTTATGCATGTTATTTCCCCCTCACTGTTGTTCCGATTTGTTCTCCTAAACAAACTCGTTTTATATTTCCTGGTTCGTTGATATTAAACACAACTAATGGAATATCATTATCCATGCTTAAGCTACTTGCTGTTGAGTCCATAACTGATAAACCTTTTGAGATAACATCTAAATGTGTCAACTCTTCAAATTTAGTTGCTGATGCATCTAATTTTGGATCTGCTGAGTAAACTCCATCTACGTTATTTTTAGCCATTAAAATAACATCTGCTTCAATTTCAACTGCTCTTAAAGCTGCTGTTGTATCAGTCGTGAAATAAGGATTACCTGTTCCACCAGCAAAGATAACAACACGTCCTTTTTCTAAGTGACGAACAGCGCGACGTCTAATATAAGGCTCTGCAATTTGTCTCATTTCAATTGATGTCTGAACTCTTGTTGGAACACCTTGATTTTCTAACGTATCTTGCAATGCAAGTCCGTTCATTACTGTCGCAAGCATTCCCATATAATCAGCTTGAGCTCTTTCCATGCCCATTTCAGCGCCAATGTTTCCACGCCAAATATTACCACCGCCAACAACAATAGCGACTTCTACGCCTAAGCTATGAACTTCTTTAATTTCTTTAATTAGTTCGTTTACTACTGGCGGGTTAATTCCGAAGCCTTTTTCTCCTGCAAGAGCTTCTCCACTCACCTTAAGTAATATTCTGCGGTATTTTGGTTCTGTCATAATAATTCCCTCCGTTTAATATCCATACCTCAATTTTATCATAACTAAAACGAATTATTAATACGTTTTTGTCTAAAAAAAGGGAGCGCATATATCATTATTAATAATAGATGCGTTCCCAATCAATTACTGTTATTTCATTTGGCTTGCAACTTCAGCAGCGAAATCTTCTTCACGTTTTTCGATTCCTTCGCCAACTTCAAAACGGATGAATCCTTTAACAGTTCCACCTTTTGAAGCTACAAATTTTTCAACAGTCATGTCTGGATCTTTAACGAATGGTTGATCTACTAAACATACTTCTGCTAAGAATTTGTTCATACGACCAATAACCATTTTTTCAACAATGTTAGCTGGTTTACCTTCATTTAATGCTTGTTCAGTTAAAACTTTTTTCTCATGTTCTAACTCTTCAGCTGATACTTGGTCTTTTGTTACATAACGAGGGTTGATAGCTGCAACGTGCATAGCAACGTCTTTAGCCGCATCTTCGTCAGTAGTTCCTTCTAAAGTAACAAGAACTGCGATTTTACCACCCATATGTAAGTATCCACCAAATGCACCATTGTCATCTTTTTCGACAATTTCAAAACGGCGGAAGCTAATTTTTTCACCGATAACTGTTTGAGCTTCGATTAAATCTGTTTCGATTGTTCCTTTTTCAGTTTTAATTGCTAAAGCTTCTTCCATGCTAGCTGGTTTGTTAGCAGCGATTAATTCTGCAACTTCTTTAACTAGGTTTTGGAATAATTCATTTTTAGCAACGAAATCTGTTTCAGAGTTAATTTCTACGATTGCAGCTGTGTTTCCAGAAACAGCAACGTTTGCTAATCCTTCTGCAGCAATACGATCATTTTTCTTACCAGCTTTAGCCATTCCTTTTTCTCTTAATAAGTCAATAGCTTTTTCTAATTCTCCCTCAACTTCAACTAATGCACGTTTAGCATCCATCATACCAACACCAGTTAAGTCGCGTAATTCTTTAACCATTGCAGCTGTAATTTTAGACATTTAGATTTCCTCCAGTTTGTTTTTAAGTTAACTAAAAACTGCCCTAAGCAAACAGAACATAGGCTACTTTGTTCACCTTGACTCCGCAGCCTAAGACAGCCAATTATAATTGATTATTAAGCGTTATTTCCTTCAACAGCTTCAACGATTTCTTCGATTGAAGGTGCTTGTTCGCTAGTTTCTTCTGAAGCGAAGCTTTCTTCTGTTACTTCATCTTCACCTTGACGGCCTTCGATAAATGCATCAGCCATTTTAGCTGAGATTAATTTTACGGCGCGGATAGCGTCATCGTTAGATGGGATAACTACATCGATCTCATCTGGATCACAGTTAGTATCAACCATAGCTACGATAGGAATGTTTAATTTATGAGCTTCTTGAACAGCAATGCGTTCTTTACGAGGGTCAACGATAAACATAACATCAGGAATTCTAGGCATATCAGCGATACCGCCTAAGAATTTTTCTAAACGTTCACGTTCTTTGTTTAAACCAGCAACTTCTTTTTTAGGAAGTAATTCGAATGTTCCTTCTTCTTCCATTTTGTTGATGTGTTTTAAACGAGCGATACGTTTTTGAATTGTATCCCAGTTAGTTAAAGTTCCACCTAACCATCTGTGGTTTACATAGTATTGACCAGAGCGGATAGCTTCATCTTTAATAGCTTCTTGAGCTTGTTTTTTAGTACCTACGAATAAAGCAACTCCGCCTTCTTCAGCGATGTTTCTCATGTAGTTATATGCATCGTCTACTAAACGTACTGTTTTTTGTAGGTCGATGATATAGATACCATTTCTTTCTGTGAAGATATATTTCTTCATTTTAGGGTTCCAGCGACGTGTTTGGTGACCAAAATGTACACCGGCTTCTAGCAATTGTTTCATTGAAATTACTGCCATTTTTGTTTCCTCCAATTGGTTTTTATTTTTCCCTCTCAAACTGTATCATCTCTTAATAGAACTAAATAAATTTAGCACCACTATTAAAATCACAGCTGATGTGGATTTAGCTAAGTGTCAACATTACTGTTTACACTCAACCTTTAACATTATACAATAGGTAAATTTGGAATGCAACATAAAATCACACGAAGCTATCTTTTATACAAAAAGATGCTAACTTTCAAATATATCTTCGAACTTTTCTTTTATAAACTACATATGATTCTCCAAAGACATCAATCAAATACTTCTCTTCCTCTAAAATCTGTAAATGCAAACAAATGACAGTAATTAAAGAACTACCAAATAACACAATATTAGGTAACATTAACACTACTCCAAGATAGAATAAATCAAAGCCAACAAAAGCAGGATTTCTACTATATTGATAAATACCCGTTGTAATTAAATCAGTTGTTTGATCTTTGTCAATTCCAGCACGCCAACTTTCTTTCATATGCGTCGTCGCAAGAAAAAATATTAAAACTCCACTTAAAGTCACCAAAATTCCAGTACCTTTTAAAATAGATAAATTTGATACTTGTCCCATAAAGTCAAACTTAAAAAGGCTCAAATATTGAAATAAAGCAGTTAAATAAGTAAATGCTAATAAAAAACGTTCTAGCTTGACGACATTTTTCGGTTTATTACCTTTAGCTAATCTGTTAGTATCTACGTTTTTCTTTTTTAAGCTAATCTGTTTAAAAAAATAAATAGCGTAGAATGAAGTAATCAAATAAATCATCATTAATCTCCTTTTACACATGAATATAAAATCATATGTAATTTTACCATGTCTACGATTCAATTTAAATCTTTTTATACATGGTGTTTCTTCATTATCCTTTTTGCATTAAAATTTATTTCTTCTATAATAGAACTATCAACTCATTTAAAGAAGGAGCTAATTACTTTATGACAACATTTTATTGTGTGAGACACGGAAAAACAGAATTTAATCAACATAAAATTTTTCAAGGTGGCTTAGTAGATTCTCCTCTTCTACCTGAAGGAATTGAAAATGCTAAAAAAGTTGGCCTTTACTTAGAAGATATTTCTTTTCAACATGCTTTTAGTAGTCCACAGAAAAGAGCACAAGATACTGCCTTAATTTTATTATCCCAGCATCCTTCAGCTATCGAATTACAAACAATTAATGATTTAAGAGAAATGGAATTTGGTAGTTGGGACGGTTTACCAGAAAAGGATTTTTATCATTTAAAAGAATTTCAACATCTTGTAGAATCTCCGCACCTCTATGATCCTAATTCTTTTGACGGTGAATCATTTCAAAGTGTTATTGACCGAAGTTTAAATGTGTTCAATCATTTAACTAAACAATACCCTAATGACACTATATTAATCGTTTCTCACGGATTAACGCTCCAAACCATTTTAAAACACTTAGATGGTTCTCCTATTTCTGACATCAGAAAAGGACGATTACTAGACAATACAAGTATTACAACTGTTGAAAGTAATCCTGAAACACTTTCCTATAAAATTTTAAATTGGAATGACACTAGCTATTTAGATTAATTTTTATGGTTTCAATCATTCTTTTTTCATGTTAGAATAGCTAAGTTCGATTTAAATAAGGAGTGAGTAGTTTTATGCCTGAAAAGGTTAAATCAGTTGTCTATTTCTTAGATAACCATGAGTGGATTAATACAATTATGGGGCACTCATGTTAGTGACTGGCATTGGCTTGTTTATCAATTATTCAGCAAGTATAAATCAACTAATGATTATTATTGGATTATTTTCAATCTTAAAAGGATTTTTAAATTTCAATAATTTCTTTATTGTTGATTCTAGATTAAGACACTACAAGCACAAAAATATTTTTATTACGGGAGCTATTTTAAATATCATCATAGGAGTTATTTTAATATTAAATATTTACACAAGTTCATTATTTTTAATCACATTAACTTCTGTTTGGATGATTTTGGATTCAATTCCCTATATTTTTTATGTTGTAACAAGAAGATTAGGTACGCAGTACAAACATAATCCTTTCTTCTTAACTTATGGTCTTATTATCTTATGTGCCATCCTAAATTTTGCAACCTATTACACTCACATTTGGGGTCCTGCGATAACATTAGGTATGTTTCTAATTATCGCCACTGTAAATATTTTTCTTTTTCTTAAAGAACATTAAAAAAAACACTTTAGACGTTATTCTAAAGTGTTTTTTTTCTTTGGTATTGTTTTTCTAAAATGGAAATAAACAGGACAAAAAATGTAACAAGAATCCATTTAGTAACATCCAATGTAAAAAAAGCTGATTTATCGACTTGTTTATAGCTATACGACATGAATATTTCATCAACTGTTACGGTTTTGAATGCAACAGTTACTAAATAAATGATTAACATCATTATTATTTGATGGAAGATACTTCCTAAATTATTTAAACGAAACTTAGCCATTAATCTAAAATCCTTTGGCAACTCAGCGTTCAAATAAACATATTGATTTAATTGCTGATTAAGCTGCGAACTAAACAGGCTAATAAGAAAAACACCAAGATAATAACTAGTAGGCCACAATACTAAAATCAGACCACTAATAACTCCCCATTTTATTATTTTGATTTGACTTGGTTCAGTATATTTTTTAGACAACATTTTTTTTATTATTGGTGAAATGATTATAGCGAGTAAATACAAACTATAAATGACATAAAGAGATTTACCGCCCACTCTGATTAACTGATTAAATGTTGTAAAAACTAAAATAAAATTAGTTAGCATCCCTTTAAAAATTATGGTTTGAGTAAGAAATGGCGATAATCTTCTCTCTGGTTTTATTTTCATAAGATAAACAAGGTAAATTATTACCATTACTACTAAAAATAAAAAGAAAACTGGTAAAAGATTGGCAACCCCTAATTTTTTTTCACCTTTTATAATAAATATTGAAAAAAATCCAACTGAAAATAGGAACAAAGATTCAATCACTGGGTAATTTGGGTATTCTATCTCTTCTTCTATTTCATAATGAGGATAGACTGAAACAATGATTAAAAGTAACATTAAGTTTAAACCTAAAAAAGCAAAAGTTAAGGGAATTGAATAATTAATCAAGTGAAAAAGAATCACTGAAAAAATAAGAGCAAATCCAATCGAATAAAATTGATCATTTTTACTAGTCCCAAAATTATTCATTGTTTTTTCATGTAGCTGAACCGTGAGAAAACTTGGATACAATAGACCCGAACAAATGCCTAGCATTGCACCAGCTATCAGTCCAAAATAAAAATTTCCTTCATAAAAAATACCTAGAAACGAACCAATTATTCCAATTAGGATAGAGAGTTGAAGCAGACGGCTTGCTCTAATCGGTTTTATTCTCACTAAAAAAAGAATCGTTGTTTTAAAACTATAGTAAAGAATCAAAGGTAACACATAATGACTGATATCACGATGTGTTAAAAATAAATGAGCAAATATTAGAATAGGGAATAAGTTCATCCCATTAGTTAAGACAAAAGGAATAAATTGAAGAGATAATAACATTCTCTTATTACGTTTATTCATAAAACACCTCTAGTACAGATAAATTTTTCACTACTTCTATTATACTTCTTTTAAATAATTTTTAAAGCTAACTTCTTTTAAACGGGATAAGAGATATTTTAATACGTTTACGCTATAATAGAATCATTACCAAGGAGGTTTTTTTATGATTCAAGTTAAACAAATAATTACAGGACCTATCGAAGAAAATTGTTATTTAATTTATAATGATCAACATATTCTTATTGTTGACCCAGGCAACGATGCTGAAACTATCAAAAAAGAAATCGAAAGTTTATCATTAAACGTTGCTGCGATTTTAATTACTCACGCTCACTATGATCATATTGGAGCTCTTGAAGAAATCAGAGAATTCTATCATGTTCCTGTTTATATCAGTCCCATCGAACAAAGCTGGCTATCTGATCCAGAATTAAACCTATCTGGCTTAATGAGACATGATGACATTCCTGATGTTCGTTGTCAACCAGCAGAATTTGAATTTGAAAACTATCAATCTTACACTTTAGGTGATATGACTTTTAAAGTTGTCCCAACTCCAGGGCATTCTCCAGGTAGCCTTAGCTTTATTTTTGATGATTTTGTGATTACAGGAGATGCACTATTCAGCGGAAGTATTGGAAGAACCGATTTACCATTTGGTAGTAGTGAAGACTTATTAAATGCTGTTAAAAATGAATTATTCACTTTACCTGATGAATTCAGAGCTTATCCTGGCCACAGAGAACCTACCACAATTGGAAAAGAAAAAAGAACAAATCCTTTTTTTAACTAACTAAAAACAGTAAAAGAGATTGACATTTAACCATGTCAATCTCTTTTATTTGGCTATAGCTGTCGCAACAAACTCACCTTTATCAATATTTCCTAAAGTAGATAAAGTAAACTCTTCTAGTTGATCAGCTGAATTAGTAATCACTACAACTAGTTCACTACATTTACCAGCTTCAGCTAGTTTATTTAAATCCATAATAGCTATTAAAGTTTCTGGTGTTACCTTGTCTCCTTCTTTGATTTTAATATCAAAAGGAGCACCTTTTAATTCAACTGTATCGATTCCAAGATGTAATAAAATAGATAGCCCACATGCTGTTTTCAATCCAATCGCATGTTTAGTTGGGAAAATACTCATAACAACTCCTGAAACTGGAGAATAGACATTTGATGACATCGGTCTCACTCCGTAGCCTTCTCCCATCATCTTTTTTGAAAAAACTGGGTCATTCACCTCATCCATCGAAATAACTTCACCTTTTGCCACTGAGTAAAAGTTTAACTCTTTTACTGGCTCTTTTTTCTTTTTCAAAAAATGAAACAATTTGACCACACTCCATTCGATTAATAACGCATTATTTTAACATAAATCAAAAAGTAAATAAAACAAAATCATCCTCTTACAATAATGTTAGTCTTTTTTTATAAATTTAACTGGTTTTATTCACTAAATTCATCTAAACTAGTAACATTGAGAAATATTTTTTAAAATGAAAGGAATGAAAAAATGGATTTTATTAATATTTTAAAAGTAATTTTTCTTGGGGTTGTAGAAGGTATTACCGAATGGCTCCCTATTAGTAGTACTGGCCATTTAATTTTAGTAGATGAATTTATCAAGTTGAATGCCTCTGCTGATTTTAAAGAGATGTTTAATGTTGTTATTCAATTAGGCGCAATCATGGCAGTTGTTGTTCTTTACTTCAGTAAACTAAACCCATTCTCATCAACGAAGACAGCTGGTCAAAAGAAAGCTACTTGGGTACTTTGGTTTAAAGTTGCTCTTGCTTCAATTCCTGCTGGTGTTTTAGGTTTACTTTTTGATGATTTTTTAGAAGAGCATTTCCATAGTTTTTTACCCGTTGCTATTATGCTCATTCTTTACGGTGTCCTATTCATTATCGTTGAGAACAGAAATAAAGGAAAAGAACCTACTACGTTTACTTTAGGAACACTAAGCTACCAAACAGCTTTTATTATTGGACTATTCCAAGTACTTTCTTTAATTCCAGGTACATCTCGTTCAGGTGCAACTATTATCGGAGCCATTTTAATTGGCTGTTCTAGATACGTGGCTGCTGAATTCACCTTCTTTTTAGGAATTCCAGTTATGTTTGGAGCTAGCGGTTATAAAATCTATAAGTTTTTAAAAATTGGAAATTCATTTGATATGACACAAACCGTTCTCCTACTATTAGGAAGCATTGTTGCCTTTGTTGTTTCAATTATCGCTATTAAATTCTTAATGAATTACATTAAGAAAAATGACTTTAAGGTATTCGGTTGGTATCGAATTGCGCTTGGAGTTATCATCATAGCTTACTGGCTTATTGTTAAATAAAGAAAACTGGCATTACTTAATGCCAGTTTTTTTGTGTCTTGATACCCGCTCAATTTAGAATCATTATCATTGATAATGACTATCATTACTATCTAGATTATAATTATTCCAATCTAGAAGTTTTTATGTTAGACTTCATTTGTAGGAGGAGATAACATGAGACTATTAAAAGAGAAAAGCAGTATGATCTCAACCATTATTTGTGGACTATTAATGATTGCAGGTCTTTACAACCAAAAAACCGGTGGTACTATTTACCCTTATTTGTTTATCATCGGTATGATCATCGGAGGTTTCCATCAAACAAAAGATGGTATTATTGATACCATTGAGGACAAACATTTGAATGTCGATTTATTGATGGCTCTTGCAGCTATCGGAGCTAGCATGATTCAATACTATTTTGAAGGAATCATGTTAACGTTTATCTTCTCATTAAGTGGATCTTTAGAAGAATTCACAACCAATAAAAGTAAAAAAGAAATTGAAAGTTTAATGGAGATTCAACCTGAAAATGCTTTTTTATTAAATGAGAATGGTCAAACAACTGAAGTACCTGTTAAAGATTTAAAAATTGGTGACACATTACTTGTTCCCAAAGGTGCTAGTGTCCCTATTGACGGCCAGTTACTAACAAATTATGCTTCTATTGATGAAGCTGCTATAACAGGTGAATCAATTCCCAGAGATAAAAATCTAAATGATAATCTCTTTGCAGGTACAATTAACATTGGAAATTCATTGAAAATGACTGTTTCTAAAGAATCAAAAGACACTCTTTTCAGTAAAATCATTCAGTTAGTTGATGACGCTCAAAATACCCCTTCAAAAACTGCTAGTTTCCTGACAAACTTTGAGAATATTTATGTTAAAGCAGTTTTAGTTTTAGTTCCTTTAGCAATTCTAATTCCTTATTTCTTTTTTGGATGGACATGGAGTGAAAGTTTTTACCGAGGAATGGTTCTACTCGTTGTAGCTTCCCCTTGTGCTTTGGTTGCATCAGCTACACCAGCAACCTTAGCCGCTATATCTCACGGTGCTAAAAATGGTGTTTTATTTAAAGGCGGTATTTATCTTGAAGCTTTAGCTGATTTAAAAGCAATTACTTTTGACAAAACAGGAACAATCACTAAAGGAGTACCTGTTGTGACGGATGAATTCTTTATTACAGATGAGAAAGAGCTTGCAATTGACATGCTGACAGCTATTGAAACAGAATCAACCCATCCTTTAGCAAATGCAATCACTTCTAAATACGCTCCCTTAATTTCTGAAAAGAGAAGCTTAGAAGTTAACGATATTACTGGATCTGGTATGTTAGGTAGAGAACAAGAAAACGAATGGAAAGTTGGAAATGTTGAGTTTGTTACTACTGAACCAATGACTTCTGACTTAGTTGCTCAAACAGAAAAATGGCAAGAAGAAGGAAAAACTGTTATTTATTTCAGTAAGAATAATAAAATTATTGCTTTCTTTGGTTTACTTGATGTTCCTAAACAAGACGCAGTTGAAACGATTAAATATTTTGAAGACAACGGGATCGAAACAACTATGTTAACTGGGGATCATTCGAGAACTGCCAACGCTGTTGCTAAAATGATCGATATCGATCATGTGATTGCTGATTGTTTACCTGAAGACAAAACGACTTTTATTAAAGAACAAAAAGAAAAATTGGGAACAAATGCTATGATTGGTGATGGCGTTAATGATGCTCCGGCTCTTGCTAATGCTTCAATAGGTATTGCAATGGGACAAGGAACTGACATCGCAATTGATGTTGCTGATATTGTTTTAATGAAAGATGACTTAGAAAAATTAGCAGTCAGCCATCAGCTATCATTAAAACTAAAACGAATTGTCACTCAAAATATTGTATTCTCTCTTTCAGTCATCGCTATCTTAATAATCTCAAACTTTTTCCAAGTTATTAATTTACCTCTAGGTGTTATTGGGCATGAAGGTAGTACAATTTTAGTTATTCTAAATGGACTGAGAATGCTTAGAAAATTACCTATCGAAAGAAAAATGGAAAAACAAAAATTAGAAAAATCTGAATCATATAGTTCTTTTCAAGAACAACTAAGCCACTAAACAAATAAAATAAAACAGGTTCCAATTAATTAGAAAAATTGATTGGAACCTATTTTTGTACCTAAAATAAGATGAATTTTGATTATTAAAATCTGATAAATATTAATTGTAATTCTAACAACCTCATGATATAGTTTTGATAACCAGATAACCTTTCTAAGGAGATTAGATGAATGAATAATATTCTAGAAGATGGCAATTGGGAATTAGAGCTGCTAGCTTTCACTCTTCCCAGATGGGATGAATTACCTGATATTGAGATTTACATGGATCAATTAGTTAAGATTGTCGATAAATACACTCAACCACTACTTCTTGATCATACTAAAGCTCTAACACCATCAATGATTAATAACTATGTCAAACTAAAACTAGTTCCAAAACCATATAAAAAAAAATATGGAAAAAATCATTTAGCACGAGTGCTTGTCATCACCATTTTAAAGCAAGCCTTCGAAATTCCTGCCATCAGAAATGGTATTGAATTAAAAATTGATGCTACTAACGCTAAAGAGGCCTATAACCTTTTCTGCGAACATTTGGAAAGTACGATTGAATGTTTTCTTGTTGAGGAAAATAAATCAGTAACGATTAATGACATCAAACGAGACTATGATCCAATTCAAATGGCCTGCACAACTTTTATCGCTAAATTAATTACTGAGAAACATTTGGATGATATTTTAAAAGAAACTATTACAACGGGGGAAAAATAAATTGACTGAAAAAATTGCAATGCTTGTAGATTCTGGAATGGATACACCACCAGAATTAATTGAAAAAGGTGGTATTTTTGTTGCACCTCTTAATATTATCTACTCTGATGGTATTTACATGGATAAAATTGAAATTACAGCTAACGAAATTTACGAACGACTAGATGAAGAAGTGCCTAAAACATCTCTTCCAAGTATCTCTTATGTACAACAATTAATAGAAGAAATTAAAGCTGCTGGTTATGAAAAAATAGTCTGTGTCACAATCTCAAGCGGTTTAAGTGGTACTCATAACGCTCTACGTTTAACACTTGAAGAACATCCTGAAATCGAAAGCTTCATTGTAGATACTAAAAGTATTGGGATTGGTGCAGGTATTCAAGCAGCATACCTTAAACATGAAATTGAAAATGGTAAAACCTTTGAAGAACTAAAAAAAATAGCTATTCATCTTCCAGAAAAAGGACATGTTTTCTTTAGTTTTCCAACTTTAGAGTATTTGAAAAAAGGTGGAAGAATCGGTTTAGTCAGCTCTGTTTTAGGAACAGCTTTAAACCTAAATCCTATTATCACTTGTAATGAAGATGGCATTTACTATACTTTTAGTAAAGCTCGCGGAAGAAGAAAAAGCTTAAAGAAGATGGTCGATGCTATTGAAAAGAGTGTAAACCATGTTTCTTCTTACGACCTTGCTGTAACTTACGGAACAGATAAAGAAGAAGCTTTAAAAATGGTTGAAGAAATGAAATCAAAATTTCCAAATTATCGTCATTTCTATATGGTTGAAGTCAGCCCTGTTCTAGGTGCCCACTCAGGCCCTGGAGCCATCGGTGTGTCAATGTTAGCAATTTAATCAATAACTTTTTACATTAATTATTGCAAACTTTATTGGCTTTCTGTATAATGAGAATGTTGAATTATATTTGTTTAATCAAATATAAACTCTATTTCGGAGGTGAAATTTAATGCCAAACATCGAATCTGCTATCAAACGCGTTCGCACTAGTGAAAAATCAAATGAAGCTAACTCTGCAAAAATGAGTAAAATGCGTACTGCTATGAAAAATTTTGAAAAAGCTGTAGAAGCTAATGCTGATAACCAACAAGAATTATTAGTTGCTGCTACTAGAGAAATTGATATAGTCTCTGCAAAAGGACTTATTCATCAAAATAAAGCTAACCGTGAAAAATCTCGTTTAGCCAAAAAATTAGCTAAATAATAAAAACTTGATGGACTGATCTCATTTCGATTTCAAGTCATCAAGTTTTTTATTTTATCTTTTTTTCAATAAGAATAACTCGAAAGCAAGTTCTTTTTCGATTTTTCCGGTTTTAATATTAAAATCCATTTCAATTAATTCATCAAACATCTCACCTAATTGTTTAAAGGATAGACTCTTACATTGCTGAACCGCTAATTTAACACGGTATGGATGAATTTTCAGTGTATCAGTAATATTACTTTGCTGGTAATTCATATCTAGCAATATTTTGACTTGTAATAACAACCTAATTTGGCCTAAAAGTATTGATATTATTTTAATGGTCTCTTCTCCACTCACTAATAAATCATGATATAGATTAAGAGCTTCATCTGTCCTATTACCAATAACATATTGATTTAAATCAAAAATATTATGTTCTAAAGATTTAGGAATTAATGATTCAACATCGTTTTTAGTAATACTCTTTGATGATAGAGTTAATAAGAAGAGTTTCTCTAACTCATTCATAATTCTTGTTAAATCCATATCTGTTAAATAAGTTAATCTTTCAAAAGCTTGTTTATCAATAGAATAACCTTCATTTTCTATGTGCTGTTTCACATAAGGAATCAGTGTTTTATCCGTCATTTTGCTAACATCAACAAGCTGACTTTCCTTCTTCAACAACTTAACCACTTTTTTTCGTTCATCCAATTTTTCGTAGCTAGCAACAAAGACTATTATGCTTGTTGATAATGGATTCTCCAAATAAGCTAGTAATAAAGATAAATCATGATTTAATTCATTTTTCTTTTTTTCTCCTGTTAAAAAATAAGGATTTTCAACAAAAATAACTTTATAATCCCCAAAAAAAGGAACTGTCTCAGCTTCATAAATAACTGATGATAATTCTACCTCTGTCATATCAAAAGTAATAATATTAAATTCATCTTCAGCTTCACTTGATATCGAGCTTTTCAATTGCTTTTTAAAAGTTTCAATTAAGAAAGTTTCTGTTCCTATCACAGTATAGATAGGCTTAAACTGTTGTTTCTTTATTTTTACTAGTTCATCTTGTAACGACATTAAATCACACCATCCATTCCTATCTATACTATCATAACTTTCAGATTTAATTCTATTTTATTTCATTACAAAAGCTTCAGAAAAGTAATTTGAAAATAGTGACCATTTAAAATAAATCATCCCGTTTAAATCAGTACGATAAACCTTCGTTGATATCTCACCAAAATTATCTAACGTTTCTTTTGAAGGATGATTGTATCTATTATTCTTTCCGCATGAAATAATCGCTATTTTTGGCGAAATTTTTTCTAAAAAATCAGGTTGACTGGATGTATTACTTCCATGATGACCTGCTTTTAAAATATCTGCTTTCAAGTTTATATCCTCTTGATTCATCAGATCATTTTCCCCTTCTTTTTCTAAATCTCCTGTTAGAAGTATTCTTTTCTCTTTAATCGTTAACATCATAACAAGTGAATCATTATTTTGACCATCTCCTGTTTCAGTAGGATATAAACAATTTAAATTAATTCCATGTTTCTGCCACCTATCTTGATTCGTAATTGCCTTTTTCCGAGTTCTTTTAAACTGAGAAAGTGCCAAACATTTCCTAAAATTAGATTGTTCATAACTACCAGGACCATAACAAATTGATTTAACATCGATTGATTCGCCTATTCGGTCTAAGTCACCAAAATGATCTTCATGAGCATGAGAAATAAAAACAGTATCCAACTCTTTAACTCCCATGCTCTTTAAATAAGGAATAACTGTGTAGTCAGCACTTCTTTTATCAGAGCGTTTCTGCCATTCTTCAACTTCAAAACCTAGCACTCCACCTGTATCAAGAAGATAATTACCTTGATGAAATGGTAACTGAAGAAAGATACTATCTCCCTGACCTATGTCAACTATTGCAAGTGTCCCAAAAGGATTTAAATACTTAGAAAAAGGAACTAATAATGTGAGACTTCCTAATACTATAATTTTACGGTTTAGCCAACTATTTCTTTTCTCCCATTCAATCAATATAAATATCTGAGAAAGTATCAGCATAATCAATAACCAAAAAGGTAATTTGCCAACAACTTGTTTAAATAAAGTTAATTCATTGGTTTTATTTCCAATTGATTGAAAAAGTATTAATATCTTTTCTAACCAAATAAAATGATTATTAATCAAAACAAAAGAGGTTAGAAAAGATAATAAAAGAAGCGGCATAATAACTATAAACAGAACTGGTCCAAGTATTAGATTAACGATAAAGCTAAGTAAATTCCATTCATAAAAATAGTACCAAATTAAAGGAAGAGACAAAGTAGACAGCAACATATTAAAAAAGATTCCTTGATAAAAAACATTTTCAATTTTTTCAATAATCGGTAAAATAACTATAATTAAAAAAGTTAAATAATAGGTTAATTGTCCACCAACAGTAAGTAAAACGTAGGGTGAAAATAAACAATTGATAAATAGAGCCAGCGACCAACAGTCAAGAGGACTTAGAATCCATTCAAAGCGTTGATTTAATCTTTTAATCACATGTTGTAAACCAGCTCGCACCATTCCAGGACCCATTCCTGTTAAACTAACTAAAATGAAAGTAAAGAGCAAATTAAGTTTAAAAACTTTATCACGACAAATTGATAGTCTTAACAAGATATAATCAAAGAGTGTTAAAAAGAAATAAATATGCATACCAGATAAGCTGAATAAATGAGCAACCCCTAACTTCTTCCATGTTTGTTGATAATTTTCTGGTGTATTATCTTGAAAACCAAACAAAAGAGAGTTCATGTAATTCTGAGTTAACAGACCAAATTGTTTTTGATTGTGAACAATACAAGCTCTTCTTAATTCCTTAAGTTTCCAGTTTAGCTGATACCACGGAATTTTTTCTTGCTTCATAGATTGAATATGTATCAATTTAATTTGCTTAGAGATATTTGTTATTTCAAGATAATGAGCATAATCGAATCCATTTAAATTTCTAACACCTTCAACTTCTTGCTCTTCAAATTCTCCTTGAATCACAAGTGTTCGCCAATTAGATGAAAAATAGGCTTTCTCCTTTTCATCTTGTAAGCGATACTTAACAAGCATCGTCTGACGAGTGCTGGAATCTTTCGCTTTAAAACTCAGTAAATCCCCATCTAACTTTATTGTATCTGGGTAAACTTTTAACTCAGTATTTTCTGATACTGCATTTTTTTCTTTGCTTTCAAATAGATGAAAAAAGAAGAGAGAACTGACTAGTAAACAACAAGTCAATATAAAAATCTCTTTTCGTTTAAGACATAAAATTCTTATACAAAGTAAAATTAAAACGATAAGAAGAACTGGCTGACGTTCCTTTAATGTTAAAAGAGAAAGAACAAAGGCAATAATCGGAAAAAAATAATAGCCTCTACTCTTCTTCAGAGTAGAAATCAGTCCCATTAACAAACTCTAACGATTTGAAATATTTATTTGAAAGTTTTACTTGATGAACAGAAGCGCCCGCCTGTTCAATCAAACGAATTGCATATTCATCATTACGGTAATCTTTTAAGTAATGAATTTTTTTAATTCCTGCTTGAAGAATCATTTTCGTGCACTGTAAACATGGAAAATGTGTCACATAAATTTCCGAGTTATCTGTTTCAACACCAAATTTTGCACACTGTAAAATGGCGTTCATTTCAGCATGAATAGTCCTCACACAATGTCCATCCACTAAATAGCAACCTTCATCAATACAATGAACATCCCCGCTCACTGAGCCATTATAACCTCCTGCAATGATTCTTTTATCACGGACAATCGTTGCACCTACTGCAAGTCTTGTACAAGTACTTCTTAAAGATAACAGAAGACTCTGTCCCATAAAATATTGATCCCAAGGGATTCTTTCAAATTCCATCTCGTCACTACTTTCTTTTTTTATTGTTATCTTATATTGTAATTGATTCCTTCAAACTTTCAAATGTTTTCTCACCAATTCCATTCACATTTTTTAAATCGTCAATAGATTTAAAAGAGCCATTTTCTTCCCGATACTCGATAATTTTTTCTGCCTTTTTCTCCCCAACTCCATTTAGTGTCATTAACTCGTCTTTTTCTGCTTGATTTAAATTAACCTTTCCAGCCTCTTCGCTTCCTTTTCCTCCTAAACTTTCCTTAGAAGTATTTTGATTATTAATAGCTTCTGGTATTTCCTCTCCTTCTAAAGGAATGTAAATAATCATTTGATCCTCTAATTTTTGAGAAAAATTTATTTGTTTATCATCAGCTTTTTCTTTTAAACCACCAGCCATATCAATTACATTTAAAACTCTCATATCTGAAGAAACTTCATACATACCGGGCATTCTCACTGCACCTTTAATATCAACATACATTTTTCCGTCATTCTTTTCTTCTTCAGTTTCTTTCAGATCACTTTGACTAGAAACTGTTACATCATCCTCAACAAACGTCGTAGCCTTTGTCTCTTGATTAAAAATAAGACATTTCACACCTATCAAAATAATCAAACTTACACCTATGAACAACATGGTTTCTTTTTTTAAGTATTTTTTAAAATATGCCATTATCTATCTCCCTTCTATTTAAAAGATAAGAAAAAGAAAGTAAAAAATGCTAAATTAACATTTTTACTTTCCTTTTTCTAAATATTTAATGGCATCATTTACCGTTTTGACTGGTACAATTTTAACTTCTAAATGATTCTTTTTAGCTGATTCTACAGCTTCTTCATAATTTGTTTTAACATCAGGATTCTTTTTCTTTATTTCAGGATCAATTTCATCATTAGGAGCAAAAAAGATATCAGCTCCTTCATGGTCCGCTGCGATAACTTTCTTATCGATTCCACCTATTCTGCCAACAACGCCTTCAGAATCTATTGTTCCGGTGCCAGCGATATCTTGACCGTTTCTTAAATCTTTTCCGGTTATCAAGCTATATAACTCTAAAGTAAACATTAGGCCTGCAGAAGGACCTCCAATTGATTCAGTTGAAAAATTAATCTCTTCTTTTGTATCAATTTCAGTGTGGTCAACTAGAGTAATTCCGATTCCTGCTTTTTTAGTTTCAGGTAATTTAATCAGGTCTCCTTTAGTTTCCTTAGTTTTACCATCTTGTTCATAAGTTATTTTAACTGAATCATCTACTTTTTTAGTTTTGATGTATTTCGTTAAATCTTCAGTTCTCTCAATTTTTTGATTATCAACCTTTACAATAGTATCTCCCACTCTTAATTTATTTTCAAAATTAGAATGTTCATCAATTGACATGACATAAATACCTTTATAATCAACTTTGTATGGTTTTTTAGCTAGATCTAAAGCAACTTTAGTCGCTATATTTTGTGACGTTTCCATATGATAGTGTTGCATCTCTTCATATTCTTTTCCACTGTTAGTTCCCATCATTTCTTTTTTGCTGATGACATCATTCGTATGATTCAAATGACCACTAATTAAAGAAGCTATTGTCGCTTGTTGAACTGCGACAGTGGTAAGCATGAAAGAGCCATCAAATTTGTCTCTTTTCCCATCAACAGAGACATAGTCTCTTAAATTTTCTGAAGTACCAGGTTTTTCAACATAATAAGGTATTGGAATAACTGTCACTAATAAAATAGCAACAATTATGGTCACTATAAACGATTTAAATCGTTTATCATTTTTAAATTTCATCTACTCATCCTGACCGTATTTTACTTTCAATGCTTTATTGACATTTTCTGGAACAAAAGAGGAAACATTACCATCAAATTTTGCAATTTCTTTAATCATGCTCGAGCTGATATTGCTAAATGATTCATCAGCAAGTAAAAAGACTGTTTCAATTTCTGGATCCATTTGTTTATTCATAAAAGCGATATTCTTTTCATATTCATAATCTTGGCCATTTCTTACCCCACGAATTAAAAAATTAGCACCTAATTCTTTTGCGATATTAATTGTTAGGCCTTCTGATTGCGTTACTACGCGTACATTTTCAATATGTGCCACACTTTCAGCTGCTAAATCTCTTTTTTCTTCTGGAGAAAAAAGAGGTTTTTTAGTCGTATTTGTAAAGATACCTATTACTACTTCATCAAACAATTTACTAGCTCTTTCAACTGTATTTAAATGACCGTTAGTAAAAGGATCAAAGCTACCTGGAAAAAGAGCAATTTTCTTATGACTCATCTAAACCAACTCCTTCAAGTAATTTATAAATAGTTACTTTAGTTGTACCGTAATCTTGAACTTTTATTTGTTCTAAATTTAAAATTCTTTCCGGCAACTCTACTTGCTTATCTGTCTCACACACAACTTTAGCAAACTCATTTAATAAGCCTAGTGACAACATTTTTTCAACTTGTTTTTCAATCACTTGCTTAGCGTAAGGTGGATCCAAAAACACTAAATCAAAACGGATGCCTTCTCCTTTTAACCAATCAAGAGCTTTATCTGCATCCATTTTTTTAACAGTGAAAGCTTCACTTTTTTTAGTCAACCCAATATTTTCTTTGATGATACTTATTGCTTTAAAATGGTTATCAAAACAATAAGCCTTTTCGCATCCTCTTGAAACTGCTTCAATAGCTAAGTTTCCACTTCCGCTGAATAAATCAAGAACTACCTCATCTTCAAAATAAGGGCCTATCATGTTAAAAATAGAGCCTTTTATTTTGTCACTTGTCGGACGTGTATTGTCACCTGAAAGTGAATTAAGTTTTCTACCTTTAAAATCTCCTGCTATGACTCTCATGTATTTTCCCCTCAATCAATTTTATGCTATCCATTATAACAAATTTTTAATCATTTGATATCTTTCAATCAAATTATTCAATAAAAAATCGTATCATAATCAAATAAGAATATTTGACGATGATACGATTTGTTTACGTTAATTATAAGCCAATCTCTTTAATAACAATTTCGGCAATTTTATCGACATAATAGTTCACTTTGTCTTCAGTTGGCGCTTCAGCCATAACTCTTAATAATGGTTCAGTTCCTGAAGGTCGAACCAACACACGTCCGTCTCCTGCCATCTGAGCTTCTACTTCTTCAATGACTGCTTTAATAGCTGGAACATCCATTGCACCATATTTATCACTAACTTTAATGTTCACTAATTTTTGTGGGTATTCTTCAATTTCAGCTGTCAATTCTGATAATTTTTTACCAGTTTCTTTCATAACATTCATTAACTGAATACCTGATAATAAACCATCACCTGTTGTATTGTAATCAAGGAAAACAATATGTCCTGATTGTTCTCCACCTAAGTTGTAACCAGATTTTCTCATTTCTTCAACAACATAACGATCACCAACTTGAGTTGCGATAGCTCTCATACCAGCTTGGCTAACAGCTTTATGGAAACCTAAGTTGCTCATAACTGTCGCAACAATTGTGTTACCATTTAATTTACCTTGTTCTTTTAAGTATTTTCCGCAGATATAAAGAATTTTATCACCATCTACGATTGTTCCTTTTTCGTCAACTGCAATAACACGATCCCCATCACCATCAAAAGCTAGTCCTAAATCAGCTTGCTTTTCAACAACAAATTTAGCTAATTCTTCTGGGTGAGTTGAACCAACACCATCATTGATATTAATTCCATCTGGTCTAATTCCCATTGTATAAAAATCAGTATTTAGATCAGCAAATAAATGATTAACAAGTGGAGAAGTTGCTCCATTTGCACCATCTAAACAAACTGTCAAACCTTCTAAATCAGAAGGAATTGTTTCTTTTAAGAATTCCATATATTTTTGTAAACCTTCTGGATAGTCGTCCAATGTTCCTAATCCTGCTGCCGAAGGTCTTGGTAAAATATCTTCTTTTGAATCTAAAAGAGCTTCAATTTCTAATTCCTCGTCATCTGCTAATTTAAATCCGTCTGGTCCGAAGAATTTAATGCCGTTATCTTGCGCTGGATTATGAGAAGCTGAAATCATAACTCCTGCTGCTGCTTTTTGCGTACGTGTTAAATAAGAAACACCAGGTGTAGAAATAACACCTAATTGTAAAACTTCAATTCCTACAGATAGCAAACCAGCAATAAGAGCTTGCTCTAATAATTGACCAGAAATACGAGTATCTCTTCCCACTAGAACTTGTGGCATCTCATTTTCTAAATCGCTATGTTGAACTAAAACATATCCTCCACAACGACCAATTTTAAATGCTAACTCTGGAGTTAATTCTTGATTTGCAATACCTCTAACGCCATCTGTTCCAAAATACTTACCCATTTTTTAATAAATCTCCTAACTAAATATGTCAATTTTTTGTATTTAATAACTACTTATTATTTTTTGCTACTATCAGAAATTTTATCAGAATCTTTAGAAGTTGTCGACTTTTCTCTTTTTGTTGTGCTAGAATCTGACGTTTCTTTGTTTGGTGTTACTGTAACAAAAACTGTTTCAGGACTGACTTTGACCTCTTTTGGCACAACAACTACATAAGAACTTGAAAGAGTTTCTCTAATGTTTGTTGTATCTATTTTTAAATCAATTGAATTGATTTCGTCTAAAATATCTTTTGGTCCTGTTATGTGTACCTTGCTCTGTTCCAATGAGAAGGAGTAGTCCTTAATCCCTTTAGGAATGACTCCTGATTGAACAGGAACAACTTTCACTTCTTTAGTTGGTGCTGTCACATTAACATCCACTCTGACTGTGTGTGGTTCGATATTAACATTTAAAGCTTCGCCTTTTTCATCTACCGCATAAACTTTTACTTTTTGAGAAAAATCTGTCGACACATCTGTTTTATCACTAATACCTGCAATAACTTTTGATACGTGCTTGATAGAATCTTCCCCACCTGAAATCGTCACACTTGCTGGATCAACGGTTGCTTTTTCAAGTTCATATCCTGAAGTAAAAATCTTATTATCAATAGCTGGTTCCACTGGGAATTTGTTGCTCTTTTTCTTTTCAATCGTAACAGTTAATTTGCTTGGTTTAATAGTTCCTTTTATAGCCGTTGGTAGTCCTGTTAACTGAAGTGATACTTCATGAGTCCCCTCACCGTATTTAGTTAAATCCATCACTACTGAAAAACTACGCGTTTCAGAGTTCGACTCTTTGTCTAACAAAATTTTATTAGAACTCTTCAAATCTACATTAACAGTTTGATCAAAACCTGAAATAAAATACTTGTCTTGATTATAAGTCACATTGACTGGTACCTTCTCTGCTGTTGCACTTAATTCAGTAAAACCATTGTCGTCATTATTCAAACTTATTGAATTTGCGTTATAGAACAACAGAATGGCAAAGAAAAAAGATAACAAGCGAATTAACCATAAACCTTTATTGTCTTTTTTCATTATTTTTTACCTCCTCTGAAGTTTTTCTTAGCATCTTCAATGAATTGGTAAAAAATATTTTGTTTGTTTTCTTCTATTTTTTGAATTAATTCATCATTTAAAATTTTAATGTATTCATCTTGTTCTAAATGAGGCATAAATTTATTACTATGAGTTATACTCACGTCACCAGTTTCTTCTGAAACAATAATCGTTAGAGCGTCACTAACTTCACTTAAGCCAATAGCTGCTCTGTGTCTTGTTCCGTATTCTTTAGGAATCAAAGAACTTTCAGATAGTGGCAAATATGATGAGGCTGAAGCTATCTTTTCATCTTGAATAATAACTGCACCATCATGAAGTGGCGTATTCGGTATAAAAATATTGATTAAAAGTTGACTTGAAATATCAGAATCTAACGAAATACCCGTTTCCACATAATCCACTAAACTATCTCTATTTTCAATACAAATCAGTGCACCTATCTTACGTTTTGACATGTATTGAATCGCATCATCTAATTCGATAATTAATTTATTTTTATGATCTGTTTGCCGCTTGATGTTTTTTAAAATAGAACCTCGTCCTAAATGCTCCAATCCTCGTCTAACTTCTGGTTGGAAAATAACAATAGCTGCAATAGCTCCATAAGTGATAACCTGACTCATCAACCAAGAAACTGTTGAAAGTCCAATAAAATCACTAAGAATTCTAACAATAATAATAATTGCAATTCCTTTAAAAACTTGGATTGCCTTCGTTCCATTGAGTAGCATTATAAGTTTGTAAATAACAAACCATACCACTAGTATATCTATAATATTAATAATTAAATTCGTTGAAAAATAATTGCTCAAAAAATATTGCCACGTACTGGGTTTGAACAAGTCTAATAGATGAAAGCTCATCTTGTCCGTCCCCCTCTCATATAGTCTTTACATTTTCAAGTATAGCATAATGTCTATTATTTTTTAGCCTTTTTCCAAAAATATTCTAATTTAATTAATGAAAAATTAAAACACTAAAAAAAGGCTTACCAATACTGGTAGCCTTCTTATAAACTATTTAGCACGTTTAACGTATGAACCATCTTGAGTGTTAACTTCTAACACTTCTCCAACTTCGATGAAATCAGGAACATTTACAACTAGACCAGTTTCCATTGTTGCAGGTTTACCAGAACCAGAAACTGTAGCTCCTTTAATTGAAGGTGGTGTTTCAACAACTTTTAATTCAACAGTTGTTGGTAAACTAACTCCTACAACTTCATCAATATAAAATTGAATTTTTACTTCCATATTGTCTAATAAGTAGTTTAATTCATGTTCAATAACTGATACTGGAATTTCATATTGTTCATATGTTTCTAAATCCATAAAAATTGCCATATCATCTTGAATGTATAAGAATTGAACTGATTTACTATCAATATGAGCTTTTTTAACTTTTTCATCTGGGCGCATTGTTGTATCTGTTGTTGAGCCACTTCTCATGTCTCTTAATTTTAGACGCATAACTGTATTACCTTTACCAGGTTTATGATGACTAGCTTCTAAAACTTTGATTAATTTGCCATCTTTTTCAAATGTCATACCACTTCTTAAATCTACAACTGAAATCATTATTATATCCCCTTTATATTTAAACTAACATTATTCTATCACAAAAATTCAATATACCCCATAAAATTATGAAAAATATCTTTAATTACTCATAAGCAGTATCTATCTCTACAAAAAAAGCTTACTGATATAAGTGTGACTTGATCAGCAAGCTTTAAATATTCTAATACATTTCTAAATATTGTTCTCTTTCCCATTCAGAAACTTGTTGACGGAACGCAGACCATTCCATTTTCTTAGCTTCAATAAAGTTATTGTAAATATGGCTACCTAAAGCTTCTTTAACCACTTCATCTTTTCTCATTGCTTTAATCGCATTATGCAAAGTAGATGGTAAATCTGTGATTTCAGCTTCTTTTCTTTCCTCTTCAGTCATCACGTAAATATTACGGTCAACTGCTGCTGGTGGAGTTAACTCATTTTTAATACCATCTAATCCAGATTGTAATAAAACAGCCATTGCAAGATAAGGATTGGCAGTTGGATCAACTGAACGTAATTCTAAACGAGTTGATAAACCACGTGAGCTTGGAACACGAACAAGTGGTGAGCGATTTTTACCACTCCACGCTACATAAACAGGAGCTTCGTAACCAGGTACTAAACGTTTATAGGAATTAACAATCGGGTTACAAACAGCTGTATACCCTCTTGCATGCTTCAATAATCCACCTAAGAAATGATAAGCTGTTTGACTTAAGCCATCTTCTCCGTTTTCATCATAGAAAACATTACCCTTTTCATTAAATAAAGACATGTTAATATGCATACCAGAACCAGCAATTCCGTAAAGTGGTTTTGGCATGAAAGTAGCGTGTAAACCATGCTTTCTAGCAATCGTTCTAACAACTAATTCAAACGTTTGAATGTTATCACATGCTTCAATCGCATTAGCATATTTAAAATCAATTTCATGTTGTCCTGGTGCACACTCATGGTGAGAAGCTTCTACTTCAAAACCAAGACTTTCTAACTCTAATACAATATCACGACGACAGTTTTCACCTAAATCGGTTGGTGCAAAATCAAAATAGCCACCTTGATCGTTTAATTGGTCTGTTGGTTTACCATTTTCATCTAGTTTAAATAAGAAAAACTCTGGTTCTGGTCCAATGTTAAATCCAGTAAATCCTAAGTCATTCATTTCTTTTAAAACACGTTTTAAGTTACCACGAGGGTCGCCTTCAAAAGGTTTGCCTTCTGTGTTATAAACATCACAGATTAAACGAGCTACTTTTCCTTTTTCGCTTTCCCACGGGAAAATCATGAATGTTGAAACATCTGGATATAAGTACATATCACTTTCTTCAATACGAACAAATCCTTCAATAGATGATCCATCAAACATCATTTTATTATCTAATACTTTATCAATTTGGCTAATAGGAACCTCAACATTTTTCAGTCTACCTAAAATATCAGTAAACATTAAGCGTAAAAATCTAACATTTTCATTTTGTGCTGCTTCTTTAATCTGTTCTTTTGTTGTGTATTTTCCCATTATTTGCCCTCTTCTTTATTAGTTTAATTTAAGCCACTTTCCTTCATCAAATCATTGTATAAAGCAATTCTTATTTTTTCCTCAGATAATTGTTCTTGTCTTTTATCTTGTTTGATAAATTGCTTTTGAATTTCTTTAATCGTAAAGTGATCGCTTAGCATCTCTTTAATATCAAGAAGTCGATCAATATCATTTAAAGAAAACAAACGATTATTCCCTGCATTCCGTTCTGGAAAAATTAACTGTTGCTCTTCATAATATCTAATTTTACGAGCAGTTAAATCGGTTAACTTCATAACAGAACTCATTGGAAAGACAGCTAAATTTCGTCTTAATTCCTTTTCTTTCATATCAATTTCCCTCTTTTCCTTAAAGGATAAAAAAAGAATAACAGGTAAAAAAAAAAAAGTCAATTATCCATGTTAGATTATCTAACATGGATAATAACTTTTTTTAAATTTCTTTAATCAATAGCCCTTTGTAACCATTTAGAATGCTTTTGACAGTAACCTTTTACTTGATAACTGTTTTCTTCTTCTAGATATTCATAAGATTCTATTAAGACTTCTTTTGGCATTTGATTTAATAAATAGGCTTCATTAGCCTCTAAATGAATTTCAAATGGAACAAAAATTTCTTTTAGTCGTTTCAAAATTGCCTCAGTTAAGATATTTTTTCCTGAATCCTCAAAAGCAGATATTAAACAATTAGGATAAATAGTTGGAACAAATTGGCTAGTATCTAATAACTGATCTGCTTTATTATAAACCGTCAAAACTGGTATATGATTCATTTCCAATGTATCCAATAATTCTAATACTGTTTTTTCCTGTTGATTTCTATTTTCAGACGTCACATCTACCACATGAAGTAATAAATCAACACTTCGACTTTCTTCTAACGTAGACTGGAACGCTTCGATTAACTGAGTTGGTAAATCTTGAATAAAACCAACTGTATCAGTTAATGTAGTTTCCAAACCGTCTGGCAGTTGCCATTTTTTAGTCAAAGGATCTAATGTCGCAAACAATTGATCCTCAGCGTAAGTTTTAGTATTAGTTAATAAATTTAAAATGGTTGATTTTCCAGCATTCGTATAACCAATTAAACCTATTTGAAAAACAGAGGAATCTTTTCGTTTTTGTCTACTTCTTTCACGATGCTCACTTGTTTCTTTTAACTCTCTTTTAATGATAGTGACTTTATGACGTATATGTCTTCGGTCTGTTTCTAATTTTGTCTCACCAGGACCTCTTGTTCCAATACCTCCACCTAAACGAGATAAAGCTGTCCCTTGTCCCACTAAACGAGGAAGCAAATAGTTAAGCTGAGCTAACTCCACTTGAAGTTGACCTTCTTTTGATTTAGCTCGCATCGCAAAGATATCAAGAATTAATTGCACGCGGTCAATGACTTTAACTTGTACTTCTTCTTCAATAAGTCTAGCTTGTCTAGCTGTTAGTTCGTGGTTAAAAATTACTGTATCTGCTTCTTTTGATTGAATTAAAGAAGCTAACTCTTGAAGTTTACCTTTTCCTAAAATCGTCCTTCTATCAATGACTTGTCTTTTTTGAATTAATTCTCCAATAACCTCGCCTTGCGCTGTTTCAGCTAAGTTACCAAGTTCTGTCATTGATTCATCAAATGTCTTAAAATTCTCCTGGGTCTCTACACCAACAAGAATTACTTTTTCCACATCATACCTTCTTTCACTCAGCTAACCATTCTTTAACTGATTCTATTAATTCATCCACTTGTTCTGGCATTTGAACTAAATCATACCATTCAACACTCATTCGGTTTTTAAACCAAGTTAATTGTCTTTTAGCATACTGTCTTGAATGTTGTTTTACTTTATCAGTCGCAACTTCAAGAGAGATCTCTTCTCTAAAATAAGCAAAAAACTCTTTATAACCTATTCCCTGACTAGCTTGAGTTTCACCTAAAGAAAAAACATATTCTGCTTCTTCTAATAACCCCTCTTCTAACATCAAGTCTACTCGTTGATTAATTCGTTCATATAAAAATGCACGATCTGTTTCCAACCCAATTAATTTAACGTCATACTGACATTGAGATAAGTCAGTTAGGTCTAGTCCTTGCTGTTCTAGGATACTTGTACCTGTTTTTTCGAACACTTCAATCGCTCGAATCACTCTTTTTTCATTATTCATATGGATCTTTTCGCTGGCTTTTGGATCAATTTGATTTAAATATCCCCAAAGTTCGTCCTTACCATGTTCCATTGCGTAAGCTTCCCATTTGTTTCGTATTTTTTTAGCTTCTTTCTCTTCTTCTTTACTGCCTAGTTGAAAGTCAAATAACAGGGATTGAATATACATGCCTGTCCCACCAGCTATGATTGGTAGATGATGACGTGTACTTATTTCTGTTATTTTTTCTTCAGCTTCTTGTTTAAATTCAAAAGCTGAGTAGTTTTCAGTTGCGTCTTTCACATCAATTAAAAAATGAGGTACGCCTGATTTTTCTTCTTCTGTTACTTTTGCTGTTCCAATATCAAGTTTTTTGTAAACTTGAAGAGAATCTCCACTAATAATTTCTCCAGAAAACTCTTTAGCTAATTTAATACTTAAGGCTGTTTTTCCAACACCGGTTGGTCCAACAATTACTAATACTTTTTGTTTTTCCATTAAAAAGCATCCTTTTCCATCATTGCTCTCTCAGGAAAATCGGTATGAAAAGCCGCCAATCCAAGCTCAAAACAAAGAGCCATATCTTCTTTTGTATTCGCAGTCCATGGACGAACTGCTTTAGGAAACTCTCTAGCAATCTCTTTATTTTCTTTTATCCATTCGATAGAAGGATGAATACCACCGATAGCTATTTGATCTTTTCCAAAATTAATTTTTCGCTCTGATTTATCCATAATCACAGCTTTTGGTGTAGTGGTATCTAATGCCATGACTCTCTCCATTGTTTCTGTATTGAAGCTTGAAAATAAAATATCACAAGATAAATCAAACTCTTTTAATGTCTCTAAGATTTTAGATTCGATGCCCATATAATCATATTCATCTGTCTTTATTTCAATATTTAAAATACCAGTATATTTTTCTTCCTCTAATAAAGCTAACACTTCTTTAAATAATGGAATTTTTTCTTCACTGTAAGCTTTATCAAACCAACTACCAGCATCCAATGCTTTCAATTCTTTTAATGTCAGGTCTTTAACTAAACCTTCACCATTAGTCGTTCTTTTTACATCGCCATCATGAATTACCATTAAGTCTTCATCTTTTGAAAATTGAATATCTAGCTCAATGCCGTCTGCCTTGACGCGAACTGCCTCTTTGAATGCAGCTAATGTATTTTCAGGATGTGTTCCTTTGCTTCCTCTATGCGCAAAAATTAAAGTCATTTTTTACCACTCCATTTCAGATAATAGTTTAACATTTATACTCACTTTTTAAAATCACTCATTATAAGTTTCTACTAGATTTTTTCCTTAAAATGAGGGATAATGGTAATGTACAAAAAGTAAAGGATGTGTTAACATATGAAAAAATTTACTTCAGGCTTTTTAACTGGTACTACAGTTACTCTTGCTGCTTTAGCTGGTGTTGCTGTCGGAATTAAAAAACTTGTTATCGAACCAGTTGAGGAAAAAGAAATGATGATTGACGATAACCGTAAAAAAGCAATGCGTAAAAGTCGCGCTCGTTAAAATGACTAATTAAAAAGAGAGGTTGACCGTAGATAATGTGGTCAATCTCTCTTTTATGTTTAAAAGATATTTATTGTTAGCTTATTTTTTCTTTGTTTTACCTGTCCAACCACTGTAACCATCTTTTAGAATATAGATATCAGTGAAACCTTCTTTTTTCAATAATTTAGCCATGTAAATTGCCATTGCTACTTTATTGTCGTAAAGATAGATTGGTTTATCTTTTCTAATTGCTGTTAAATACTCTTTATGTGCTTTTGAAATAGTGTAAGGAACACTTCTTGCCCCTAAAATATGACCACGATTAAAGTCTTCTTTTTCTCTCACATCAATTACTTGAGCATTTCGCATTGATTCTTGGAACTCTTCTTGAGTTAACATTTTGGCTGTTCTCTTTCTCATAATGAAGAAATATAGTTTATACAAACCATAAATGACAATAATTGAAAATAAAAAAATGTTAATTGTTGCTAAAAATGACATAACTAAAAGCCCTCTCTAATCTCTTTATCTTATTTGAATTGTAACGCTAGGGATGCAGCTCCAATTACACCAGCTTCATTTCCTAAAATAGCTAATTTAATTTTTGTACTTTCTCTTACTTGAGGGAAAGTAAATTGATTAAAGTATTGTTGTACTCTTTCAATTAGGAAATCTCCTGCTGCTGAAACCCCACCACCAATGACGATGTCACTTGGATTCAATATGTTACCAATATTACCACATGCAAGGCCTAAATAGAAACAAACTTTATCAACAACTAATAAAGCAAAATCATCATCTGCTTTAGCTGCGTCAAATACATCCTTACTAGTCACTTCTTGCCCATCATCAATCTTATATTTTAGAGATGAATCACCTGAGTAAGATTCTGACATTGTTCTAGCTAAACGAACCACACCTGTCGCACTAGCAACTGTTTCTAAACAACCTTTTTTACCACATGTACAATCAAAACCTTCAGGATCTACTGTGATATGTCCAATCTCGCCTGCTGCACCTGTTACACCATGTAAAAGATTACCCTCAGCGATAATGCCACCACCTACTCCTGTTCCAAGAGTGATAAAAGTAACTTCTGGTGAGTTTTCACCTGCACCTTTCCATCTTTCGCCAAGAGCTGCCACATTGGCATCATTATCTAAAGCAAATGGAATATTTAAAGCTTCTTCAATTGGTTTTTTTAATTGTTGTAATGTCTTCCAGTTTAAATTATATGCACCAATGACAGTACCTGCCTCACGGTCAACCGTTCCAGGAGTTCCCATTCCAATACCAATAAACTCGTCAGAAGTCATGTTATATAACTCTAAACGATGCTTAATAGATGCAATAATATCTGGAACAATATGTGATCCTTCATCATTAATGTTTGTTTCGATACTCCATTTTTGTTGAATGTCACCAGTCTCTGTTAAAATTGCAAATTTTGCAGTCGTTCCACCTAAATCAATACCAATTATTTTCTTACTCAATTTTGCCCCTCCTGATATTCCAATTCTAATCGATGCTCTCTTTTTAAGACCATCATAGCATTAACGAAGTCATTTTTTTCGATAACATCACTCTCGTGTAATTGACGAAGCTCAATCATCATTAATTCAATATCCCATAATCTATTCCCAACATAGATAAAAATACCAAATCGTTTTAGTAATTGTTGTACATCGTACATAGTCCTCATATTAACGCTCCCATAACATTATACAGATAACAAAAATAAATTAATAGAGTCTTTTTCATTTTTGTTCAATCTTCCAAATTTTTCATCATTTCTTTGTTTATTTAAAAGTAAAACCATACACTAAGCAAAATCCAATAAAGAAAATAGTTAAAATGCCAGCTATAATTCTTTTATGAACATTCATTTTTTCTTGACGGTTATTTCTTGGTACACTCACCACAATCATTAATAAGACGCCACCAATGGCTCCACCAAGATGACCTAAAATATCAACACCAGAGTCAAATAAATTCATCACTAAATTAAGAATAATCAACAGTGTCATACTTTGAGACATGTGCTGAATCATTGGATGATATCGGTAAATTTTCCCTAGAACAATAAAGGCTGCGAAAATACCAAATAAAGAAGTACTCGCACCAGCTGATAGTCCGTATGAACTACCAAAAGCAAAACTAAGTAAATTTCCCATAATACCACTTACCATATAAACAATGAAAAACCTCATATGGCCAATGATGGGTTCAAGAATTCGTCCCACAAAATATAAGCTTAAAGAGTTTAACGCTAAATGAGTTAAACCGATATGAATAAAAATTGGGGCTACAAAACGCCAGTACTCATGATTTTGAATAACCGCTTGAGGTGACATCGCACCAAATAAATACAACAGACTTGAGTTTTCAGAACCATTCACAATACCATTTCTCACTCCAACAAACTCCATCAAGATAAATACAGCAACTTGAATCGCTAAAAAAGCATAGGTGAAAAACGGCGTTCGGTTAATTCGATTCCAACTACTTGAAAATTGGCTCATCCAGACACTCCTCTTCTTGAGACATAAACAATTTCTCAACTGGTAAATCATGAATTTCCGGTTGCCAAGAATAACCTGTTTGTTCTTTAAAAACTAAACTACACGTTTTCCCTTTAAAATCTGTTAAATAACGATCATAGAAGCCACCACCAAAACCAACACGGAATCCATCAGGTGAGAAAGCTACTCCTGGTACAATAAGTAAATCTATTTTATCTTTAGTTATTTTTTTCTCGTTTTTCGGCTCTAAAACACCAAAGGAAGTTAACTCTAACTCTTCATCAAAATCAAAAAAATAAAAATCCATTTTCCCTAAACCAAAAGTCCTAGGAACACCAACTGTCTTTCCTTCTTTTAAAGCTTGCTCAATCAACGGTTTTGTATTAAACTCTTTTTCCATCGCAAGTGTCGTACCAATGGTTTGAGCTTCTTGCCACATTTGACTTGAAAACAATTGGCTCAAAATATTATTTTCTTGCTTTTCTTTTTTTTCAGGCGTTTGACTCAACAACTTTAAGTCAGTCAGCACCTTTTTTCGAATGTCTTTTTTCATGGGACTAGCCTCCCTAAGAATTTTTTATCAATAGCCCTATTATACTCATTAATACCCCTAAACAAAAGAATATTCTATGACTTTTTGCTTTTCTAATCAAGAAAAGTAAAATAATCAAGTTGCCATTGCTGTGTTTTTGTAGCTGTTTGATTTAAATCAGATTCCCATTCAGGGTAAACTCTAATTCCCATCTTACCCTTTGATTTATCGTCCTTTAGTATTCCTTTTTTTAACAATATTTCTTTAGGAAACTTAAACACACCTCTTTTTTCATTATCTGAAACAAAAACAAGTGTTTCTTGAGGAGATTCTTCAAATAAGAAAGGCTGATTGATGTTGTTTCCATCTTTCTCCCAAAAGACAACAAAATACCCTTTTTTAGTCGGTGTTTTCTTAGCTAGCCGACTCCGAAATGATTGATTATTTATTGTAAATGTCATACCTTCGTATTCTCCATTTTGCTTTTCATAACAGATATTTTCTGGTTGGATGGGAGTTAATTTTTGAAGTAGTTCTAAAGAAATCATTTTAGTTCTCTCCTTGTTTAATTTATGTTCATTCCTGTTTATTCTATTATAAAAAAATGTTTAGCACACTAAAAAAGATCCCAATGAATAATTTATGAAGTCAAAATTCAAAAAAGTAATAAAATAAAAATATTCTACTTTTAACATTAACATGAAAGAAGGTTTATTTTATGGAAAACAAAATCGCTCCAGAAGGCCACATTTATATCGATACTATTAAATATAAACGTTTTCTTCCAAATGTAGTTGAAAAAGAACATTTAGTTAGAATACAAAGTAAAGAAATGTGGGATCGTCAAATCGAGAGAGAAAATAAAAAACTAATTAATAATGCTAAAGCCCGGAAAACAAAAAGTAAAGTAAAAACAAATTATAAAAAAATCGCAATAGTCTTTTAGAATCTGAAAAGTGGAGAAAAGAACGTTATCATAAATCAGTATGGAAAAATACAGATTCTGGTAAAATCACCCAAGCAGGACCAGTGACTACCACTAAACGAGATGAAAGTTAAATACGATTTAAAGGTCAGGAGTATTGTTTAACTTCCATCTTAAACCACTACAGACAAATCATTCTAAGGTATTTGGAATTTGTCAACGTTATAAGATTTCAAGTCAATTTTATCGGTAGCAACATCAGCATATTAATACTTGAATAGAACAAACATATAATTTTTATTCTATCTAACTAAACGGATTCAGGAATGCTTATGTCACAAAAAATAACAAAAAATCAGCTTAAATATTTGTTAATTATGTCATTTTTTTAAACAAACCGTATTCAAAAATGTATACAATCTTGACTTATAAAATAAAAAAAGAGCTAGAATCTTTACTACTAAAGGATTCTAGCTCATAGTTTAAAACTATTATTTTGTTTCACGGTGTAAAGTAACTTTACGTTCACGTGGACAATATTTTTTTACTTCTAAACGATCAGGATTGTTACGTTTGTTTTTATTTGAAAGATAGTTTCTTTCTTTACATTCAGTACATTCTAAAGTAATGTTTACGCGCATGTTGTGTTCCCTCCAAAAATTAAATATTCAAGTATCTTTACTTGACACTAGATTATAATACCATGTTTTTTTTACAATTACAAGCTTTTGTTAAGTAGTTTCCCTTTACAATTAAAAGACGTTACCCTCACTATTGTTTATTATTAGTTTCAGCATAAGCATTAACAACTTCTCTTAGGACAGCTGTATTAGCTCCGTTATCATCGTCTTTAATATGAGGTAAAATGACACTAACTGCGATTTGAGGGTTATCATATGGTGCGTAACCAACAATCGTACTATTAATAACTTCTTGTCCTCCAGCAAACGTTTCGGCAGTACCTGTTTTAGCTGCTATTGGTAAACTAGCACCTTGTAAAGCGTGTCCTGTTCCCATTGGTCCATTTACAACTTGATACATCCCTTGCTTGATTAACTCAAACTCTGCATCTTGACCTTCAATTTTATTTAGAACTTTTGTTTCGATTGGTTTTTTCACTTCACCTAAACTACCTGTGTCGTTATTTCCATAAACACCTTTAACAACATGAGGCGCTACACGTGTTCCACCATTTGCAACTGTTGCCACATATTGGTTTAACTGCATTGGTGTATAGGTATCATAGTTCCCAAAAGATAAATCGAGTAAATTACCCATAATACCTGGGATATAATTACCATCTTTATCTTTATACTGTTTATTGATGAATCCAACGCCTTCTTTTGGTAAATCAATACCTGTTTTAGTTCCTAAACCAAACTGTTCATAGGTATCGCGAAGTGTTCCAAAGACATCTGTTCTAATCGGCATAGACATATTAGGAGAATAACTAGTTCCCATCATTCCTAAAGCAATCTTCATCATGTACACGTTAGAAGAAACTTCTAAGGCTTGTGTTGTTGTTAACGGAATCGCACTGTAGTGGTTAAATAAAGATGATTTAGTCAGTCCACCTTGGAAGACTAAAGGCTCATCCACCATCGTTTCATTTCCACTAATAATATTATTTTGATAACCGGACATAACAGTCGCAGCTTTGATGGAAGAACCTGGTACAAAGGCTTGATTAATCGTTCCTAATGTATCATCTTGCAGTTCTCCTGTTTTAGGATCTTTTCTGACTCCATTCATGGATAAAACATTTCCTGTTGCAGGCTCTGTTACAACAACATAAGCCCCTTCTGAAAATTCAGCTTTACCACTTTGAATTAAACCATTGTAGTTATTTTCTAAAATTTCTTGGACTTTCTTTTGGAACTCTAAATCGATGGTCAAGACAACATTGTCGCCTTTTTCACCTGCTTTTGTTTCCTTTTTAGAAGTAATTTTTTGATTTTTATCTGTTACAATTTCTGATTCACCTTTTTTACCTTTAAGGTCATTTTCATAGGCTTCTTCTAAATAACTTAAACCGACTCGATCATTAATTTTGTAACCTTTTTTCAAATATTTTTCTGCTTTTTCTTCTGGTAAACCTTGTTTTTCCGTTGAGACAGTTCCTAAAATTGAGCGTAGTTGATCTTTTTCAGGATACTCTCTTTCCCAATCTGTTCCAGCCGATAATCCTGGGATAGAAGCAGTATTTTCTCCGACAACGGCAATTTCCTCTGGTGTCACATCTTTATTCTTCACAATAACCGGCTGAAGAGCATACGCCCCATTAATCTTTTTAAAAACAGTCGCCACTTGCTTCTCTTTATCTGATAATTCAATGTCTTTTACATCGACTTTATCTACCATTTTTTTATAAAGGTCTCCAGCTGAAAGTTGTTCACCTTTACTATTTAATTTATCCGAAACGGTTAACTTAGCTTCTGCTTTTTTTAATTCTTTCGGGTCAGACAACCAGTAATCTTTTTGGTCTCTTGCAGATAGTTTTTCAGGTTCAATATGAATTAAGTCCACTATCTGTTCACTGACTTTTTTAATATCTTCTGCTGTCATGCCTGAGCTTCTCGTATACAATATTGCTTGATTTGCTTTATTTCCAACGAGTACTTTTCCTTTTGAATCATAGATGAATCCCCTAGGAGCATTCTCTTCTATGACACTTTTTTGTCCTTTTTCAACGATTTGAACAAATTCATCATGCTGGTTAATTTGTAAGTACGATAGTCTCACAACTAATGCTGTAAATAGAACAAAGACAATAAAAAAAAGAAAGTCTAATCTAAAAGGGACATGCGTCTTTTTGGGTCCTTGTGCTTTCTTAACTTTCTTCGAAAATGGTCGCCATGGTATTTTTTTATTTCTCATCTAAGTAAAAAATCCTTTCAATTCTGCAATTAATCTATATTATACTGGTTAATTTTTCATTTTTTTAGTTATTTTAATAATATTTATAAAAATTTTAGTTTTAAAAAACCCAGTATTGAGTATCTCATGGATCTATTGCTTTTTCAATGATATTCATCTTCTTTTCACATTTTTTTATGGCTTCCTTAAACAAAAAAACCAATAGCTTTCGCTAAAGGTTTTCTCTCATTAATTAGATTGACGACTATAATTTTTCACATCAGCTACGACTGACTCAACAAACATGTCAACATTCATTGTACTTGTATCTTTACTTCCGTAGCGACGAATATTTACTTCACCTGAATCAAGTTCTTTATCTCCAACTACTATTTGATAAGGAACTTTTTGAGTTTGAGATTCACGAATCTTGTAACCCATTTTTTCATTACGAGTATCTACGTCAAAACGTAATCCTTGCATCTCTAATTTTTCCTTAATTTCGAATGCGTAATCACTATGCATATCTAAATTAACTGGAATAATAGTTCCTTGGACTGGTGCTAACCAAGTTGGGAAAGCTCCTTTATGAACTTCAGTTAAATGAGCAACAAAACGTTCCATAGTTGATACAATACCACGGTGAATAACAACTGGACGATGTGTGTTTTCTCCGTCTTCACCCACGTAAGTTAAGTCAAAACGTTCTGGTAATAAGAAGTCTAATTGAATAGTAGAAAGAGTTTCTTCAGTACCTAAGGCAGTTTTAATTTGAACATCCATCTTAGGTCCGTAGAAGGCTGCTTCTCCTTCAGCTTCAAAGTACTCTACACCCGCTTCATTTAAAGCTTCTCTTAGAGTTGCTTCTGCTTTTTCCCACATTTCATCATCATCAAAGTATTTTTCAGTATTTTTTGGATCACGTAAACTTAAACGTAAACGATAATCATCAATATTAAAGTCTTCGTAAACATCTACCATTAATTTCAATGTACGCATGAATTCATCTTTAATTTGATCTGGTCTAACAAATGTATGACCATCGTTTAAAGTCATCTCACGTACACGAGCTAATCCTGATAAAGCACCTGATTTTTCATAACGGTGCATTTGGCCAAGTTCTGCAATACGAATTGGTAACTCACGGTAACTATGGATATCGTTTTTATAAACCATCATATGGTGAGGACAGTTCATTGGACGAAGTACTAACATTTCGCCATCTCCCATATCCATTGGAGGGAACATATCTTCATGGTAATGATCCCAGTGACCTGATGTTTTATACAATTCAACATCTGCCATAATTGGAGTGTAGACATGTTGATAACCTAAACTAATTTCTTTATCTACAATGTAACGCTCTATTACGCGACGAATAGTTGCACCTTTTGGTAACCAGAATGGAAGACCTGACCCAACATCTGGATTAACCATAAATAAATCTAATTCTTTACCTAATTTACGATGATCACGCTCTTTAGCTTCTTCACGCATTTTTAGATAGTCTTTTAATTCTTTTTTATCGAAGAACGCTGTACCGTAAACACGTTGCATCATTTTATTGTTTGAATTACCTCTCCAGTAAGCACCTGCTACTGAAAGTAATTTAAAGACTTGAATACGACCTGTTGAAGGAACATGAACTCCGCGACATAAGTCAACAAAGTCACCTTGGTCATAAACAGTAATCACTTCATCAGCTGGTAAGTCATTGATTAATTCTTCTTTGTAAGGATCACCCTTAAAGATTTCTAAAGCTTCTTCTCTTGAAACTTCTTTACGAACGATTGGATTGTTTTCTTTAACAATCTTCATCATCTCTTCTTCGATTCTTGGTAAATCTTCTTCTGACACAGCCGCTTCACCATTATCTGTGTCATAGTAAAAGCCGTTATCAATGGCAGGTCCTACACCAAAATGAATATCTGGGTATAAGCGTCTTAGAGCATTAGCCATTAAGTGAGCAGTTGAATGACGTAAAATTTGTAGTGCATCATCGTGGCCTGGTGTGATGATTTCTAACGAACCATCTTCCTCAATTTCACGATTAAGGTCAATTACTTCTCCATTGAATTTACCCGCAAGAGCTTTTTTAGATAAGCTTTTACTGATACTTTCAGCAATTTCAAAAGTAGTTGTTTTTGCCTCAAATTCCTTTACTGCGCCATCTGGGAATGTAATTTTAATAACTGACATTAAATCTCCTCCTATAAAAATTAATAAAAAAAAGCCCTACTAGGCCTGTATAAGCCTAATAGGACGAATTATCGTGGTTCCACCTAAATTTTGGATAGTTTAATAAACTATCTTCTCTATCGTGATAACGGTACGACCGGCTCAGTTTCAACTGAACTCTTGAAAGTGGTCAATTATTACACTTATTGGAAAACTTTCAGTCAAGATTTTCCTCCCTAAAAATAGTAATTAATAATCGGTGTCTTTCGCATCAATCTAATTATTTAAATCTTACTAACATTTAAACACTATTTTAATTAATTATCAAGTCTCATTCACTAATTTTTTAATTTGAATGTTCTTGGAGCAAATTTTACAATCACGATTAATCCAATAATAAAGTAGACAATTGAAATGCCTGAAACAAGTAACGCATACAAGACACCTGCAGTCTTTATTTGTAAACTCATATAAGCGATTCCGTAAAAGACGCCATCAACTAATTTGTAGACAGGATTTTTCACCTGAAAATCACTGGTAAAGGGTTGTAAAATATAATAAATAAATAATTCATGAAATGAGAATAAAATGGTTAAACTTATCATGACAAATAAGAAAAGTAACAATAAATCGGTACTTAAAATCTGATGATTTAATACATTAAAGAAAAGAAGACCCAAATAAATCGTTAAACTGATAATCCCATTGTAATAAAATATTTTTAAGAAACGATAAAAGAAACCTCTAACAATTGCTTTTGACTCTCTATAAAACGGGTAAGCTAACATAGATGAATCACAATTAACAAAGATAGTTTGCACCACCTTTTTACCAAAAGATAAAATATAAAGAATAAAGAACATAATTGGTAAAAAGTTATAAACGATTTTTTCGAATTTAGCTTCACTAATAGACATCGGAATGAATCTAAATGTTAAACTAATCAGCAACATAATAACAGTTATCCCAATAATTCGATAGATTAGCTGCTTTCTTAGGCTTGTTTTGAAACGACTGAAAAGTAGTGCATTAATATATTTACTACCCTTCAATGAAGACAAATCTGTTTCATTTGTTTCCTTCTCTAATTTCATCTTTTTACCTTCGCCTAGATAATACTCTTGATCTTTTGTGTTTTTCTCTGAATAATTAATCATTATTTCTGAAGAAGCAAACATTTGTCTTGAAAAAGCATCAAATTGATTAAACCTAACATATAAATAAAAAAATGGTAAACATATGATTAAAAAGATAAAGGCACTAGCCCAGCTCACAAATTTTTCTTGAAACGCAAATAAACCGTTAGATTGAATCAATAGATAAATTAAACCAACTTCTAAACCGGCGACTAGTAAACAAACAGCCAATTTGGCTAATAATCTTCTTTTAATTAAGGTTAAATGTAAATTAACAACTGACCATAAAAGAGAGTAAGATATTAATGAAAAGATACCTATTAGTAAATATAATAAGATATTTTTCTCAATGAGACCAACAATCACCAACCCAGGAAGAGAAAAAATAACCCCTTCAACCGTCCCTAGAATTGTTTTTCTTTTAATATAATCTTCCTTAGAAACTCGAAAGTTAATAATAAATTGAATTTCTTGTTTTTCTAAACTTAAAAATAATTCCCCTAAACAAGAACCAATCAAATTAAATAAAAATAACCACACAAAAAAAATAGTAATAGGACTACCAACCACATCACTTAAACCTTTACTAATAAAAAAACTAATGATAAATGGGATTCCGTGAAGTAAAAAAGAAAGTGCTAATGAAAAAAGTAATTTAATAGCGGTAAATCCTTTTTTTAGTCCGTATTCTCGGTAAAGCATAGTTGTTGGTACTATTTTACCAATGAACGGAATTCTTCCTAGAAAATAGAATAAGCCATTAATAAACGTACTTGCTTTATAATTTCGATATTTCCAATTAAAATAAAATAACTGCTTAATTTCTGTCATCTTCACTACCACCATCTTCATCTGAAAGTAGTCTTACAATTTCACTTTCAAAATCAGCATCATGAATACGACTTGCAGGAATTCCTTTTAGCTCACCATTATGTAACAGAACAATTTCATCACATAAATCTTGAGCCAATTGTAAAATATGAGTAGAAAAAATAACGACAGATTCTGACTTCATCGAAAGAATCAATTCTTTAACCTCGTGTGCTGCAACCACATCAAAAGAAGTGAGTGGTTCATCTAATAATAAAATAGGTGGTTGAATCATCATAGTCGCTATCATTTGAACCTTGTTTCTCATCCCATGAGAGTACTCTTTCATCAAACGATGGCGGTCTTCTTTTTTTATTCCAACTTTTGCTAAATAAGCATCAGGTGTACGAATATTTTTCATTTGATGTTGGTTCATATCAATAAAAAATTTGATAAATTCATAACCTGTCATAAAGTCTGGTACATTAGGAGTTGCATGGACTAAACCTATATCTGTCTCTTTGTAATCTTCTAATTTATCTTCTTTTTCTAGTAAAATAGAACCATTTTCATAAGATAAATCTTTTGAAATACAATTAAAAAGTGTGGTTTTCCCAGCACCATTTCTTCCTAACAAACCATATATTCTCCCCTTTTGAAATTCAAAAGAAGCATCCTTTATTACTTGTTTACCCTTAAATTCTTTTTCAAGATGATCAATCACTAATTTCATTTTTTCCCTCCAATAAAAAGAAACATAATTTAAATCAGTATACCGAAAATAAAACGTTTTTACCATATGAAAAATAGTTGTTTTTATCTTAACGTATCTTTTATAATAGACTAAGAATAACAAGTTAAGGAGGAAGTAGAATGAAAATTGGTATTTTTGGTGCTGGACATATGGGTGGCGCAATGATTAAAGGCTGGATTAAGTCTGAAAAAATTGAACCTTCAAACCTTTTAGTCCGCGGTGGACGAAGAGGTACTGCTCAATCTCTTCAAAAAGAATTAGGCTTTCAATTAACATCGGAAACAAGTGACTTTAAACAAATGGATATTATTTTCTTAGCAGTTAATACACCTTTAATTCTTCCTATTTTAAATGAATTAAAAGGTTTGGTAGAAACTTCTTCTATTCCAATTGTTTCTGTTTCAGCAGGTGTTTCAGTTAAAGAAATGCAAGAGATAATGGGAGATAACTATCCTCTAGCACAAGCTATTCCAAATACACCTGTTCAAATTAATGAGGGAATGACCGGAATTGTTTTTGCTGAAAATATAGATAAAAAAGCTAAAGAAACCATTCAATTTAGTTTTGATTTGCTAGGTGACTTGGTTGAAATTTCTGAAGATAAAATTGGTATTTTTGGTACTTTAGCAGGCTGTGGCCCTGCTTTTGTCGATGTTTTTATGGAAAGTTTAGCTGATGGGGCTGTATTAAATGGAATGGACCGAGATATGGCCTATCAAGTAGCAGCTAAAATGGTTAGTAGTTCGGCTAATCTTTTATTGAAAACTGGAAAACATCCTGGTGAACTAAAAGACGGAGTTACCTCTCCTGGTGGCACTACAATTAAGGGCGTTACAGCACTTGAAAAAGAAGGCTTTAGATATGCAACCATTAATGCGATTGATACCATTATGAAAAGCTAAAAAAAGAGATGAGACTATTGATTTAGTTTCATCTCTTTTCTGATTTTAGCAGGTAAATTAGCCCAAACTAATTCATAAGAGTTTAAAATCATCCGTTTCAACTCTTCATCTGTTATTTCTGTTGTTTCTAATTTAATAGAATTCCAATGCTTTTTATTGGCATAATAACCAGGAACAACATCTTTATAAGTCTCTCTTAGTGTTTCATTGACTTCTGGTTTTCCTTTTAATGTAATAAAAGCATCAGGTGTCGCTTCTTTTGACATAAGTCCAAATTGTTTTCCTAATAAATCAAAATAATAAGTATCCCAATCCTCTCGGTAATAAACTTTAGCATGAGGCAGTTCATTACCATATTCAATTAGTATATCCATTCTTTCTTTAATCATGAGTCACACCCCTTTTCTTTTAAATTATAACAAAAAACATCTTTTCTAGCGATTTAGAAAAGATGTTTTTGAATTGTTTAGGAAATAACTGAACGATATAATTTTCTAAAATAGAAAACTCTAGCAATTAAATAGTAAGCAATTTGAATCAGAATAAAAATACCTAACACATAAATTGCTGTAATCTGTAAACCTTGTCCAAATAAAGCATACATTGCTGTTAGAGCAACTGCTCCGTGAATACATGAAACGATAATTGGCGTAAAGAATAAAATCCCCACTTGTTGATAGACTACTTTTTTCATTTCATTTTTACTAAATCCAAGTTTATGAACCATTCTAAATTTCTCAACGTCAACTTCCATATCACTATACAGTCTAAAGTATAAGAAACTTCCTGCAGAAACAAAGAACACAATTCCGATAAAGAACCCGATAAATAGAATTGGAGCGTAGCCATCTGTGATACTTTGAATCATACTTGCTTTTGCCATAACATTTGGATATTCTTCAAGTTTTTTTCCAACTGCTTTTTGCTGATCAAAAGAACCTTCTGAAACTAACCAGCCATATGTAGCAACTGGTTTATTTTTTTGACTATAACCTTCATAAACATTACTAGAAACGACATAAACATTTTCAAAAGTTGACCAAGGTTTTTGTTTAACATCTAGTTTTTTTACAGCGTAATCTTCTCCATCACTTGTTTTAAATGTTTTTGGTTGATTGTCTAATTCTCCCGTTCCCATATCCGGAATACTCAAATCATTTAGTAATACAACTTGATTATTTTCTAAAGTTATTTCTTCTAAATCTAATTTCTTAGCTAATTCATTGTATTGTTTGTCATCAATGATCTTTGAACCGATACCTGTTCCATCTTCGCTCGTCACATCAACTGGCAGTATTTTAAATTCTTCTGCTTCAACTTTATTATCCTTAAATGATTGACGAATTGCTTGTAATTCTTTTTCACCTTGTGTTTGATCTTCTTGATCCACACGAAGAGAAAAGTCGTAAGCTTCAGAATTAACACCTTTTAGTGTCATTTCTTTAAAGCCTGTCAGCGTTCCAATTGCTGAGAATGCAACAGTTGTAATAACGGCTACTAAGAAGAATGAACGGGCATTATCTTTCATTCGAAAGGCTAAATCTGAAAATACTAACATATTCGTTTTTTTCCAAAAACGATTTTGATTCTTTCTTAAAAAGTTAACGACATAAACACTTAATTGATTAAATAAAAATCTTGTTCCTAGAATAACGACAAAAATAACTGGAATCATTGCCATAACAACTTGCATACCCTCTACAACAAGTGCAACTGCATAACCAACTCCGATTAAAACAATCGCTAAAATTGATTTGATAGTTGAAGGTTTCATTTCACCTTTTCCTAAATCATTACTCTTAAGCAATTCTTGAACATCCATTTTAGGAATTTTGAACTGAATAAAGAAAGAAATGAACATAAATAACAATAAGAATGAAACAAAGGTAACCCCCATTGCTTTTACTGGGAAATAAAAACCTAAGTCAACATGCATCGTTATCTTACTTAACCATAAAATTAATTGTGAGAAAAATAGACCAATTACAATACCAGTTAAAGTGGCTAAAAAACCAATAATCGTATTTTCTTGAAAGACCATTTTTCTTAGTTGCTTAGGTGACATTCCTTGAATCAACAGTAAACCAAATTCTTTTTTTCTGGATTGTAAAAAGATATCCATTGAGTACAAAACATAGAAAAAAGAAAATAAGTAAATAATCACAGCAGATGATAACATGCCTGATTTAACAGCCACATGCAAATCTCCACCTAATTTAGGATGGAAAGCAAAAACAGCAAAGGTAAAAAATGTCATAACTGTTGTTAACGTACTAAAAAAGTAAGCCATATATAAATTTTTATTACGAATTGTATTTTTAAAAACAAACTCCTTAAATCTCATCCGAAACACCTTCTAACTCTCTTAAACTTTCTAAGATAACGTCGTAAAACTCAGAACGACTACCGTTACGTTGAATTTGTTGAACTAATTCACCATCTTTAATAAAAATAATTTTTTCACAGTAACTAGCTGCAAATGGATCATGAGTCACCATTAAGATAGTTGATTTTTCTTCTTGATTTAAGTCTGATAATAGGCCCATAACATCTTTTGAAGACTTAGTATCTAAGTTACCTGTAGGCTCATCTGCCAGTAATAATTTTGGTTGATGAATCATCGCTCGAGCAATCGCCACGCGTTGAGCTTGTCCACCAGAGATAGTTGCAATTCTTTTCTTTAACAAACTATCAATTCCTAATGTTGCAGAAACCTCATGTAGTTTTTTCTTCATGACACTTACTTTTTCACCATCAAGAGTTAATGGTAAAACAATATTCTCTTCTACCGTAAGTGTTGGCATTAGATTAAAACTTTGAAAAACAAAACCTAATTGATTCCGTCTGAATTTAGCTAATTGTTCTTGATTTAACTTAGCTGGTTCAAAACCATCTAATGAAACTGTTCCAGAGGTTGGTTTATCAATCGTACCAATTAAGTTAAGTAAAGTTGATTTCCCACTACCAGAAGGTCCCATAACACCCACGAATTCTCCTTCATTGACAGTCAGGTTGATTCCTTTAAGTGCTTGATATTTAATATTTTCTCCATATGTTTTTGTAACATTATTAATTTCTAACATGATTAGACCTCTTTCTAATATTTTCTTACTCATAGTTTATTAAAAATCCCTAGATAAGAACATTCATTGACCTAACGACAAACGAACAGTTTTGTAAGATGAGCATTTGTCTGATGAAAAACACTATTTATCTAAAAACGGGCAAATTTTTTTGTTATAATAAGAAAGAATATAAAAAGGAGGTATTTTATGGCCGTTTTAGAAACAACTATTTTACTGATTTTACTCGTTATCATTTCAAATATAATTAGTCATTATATGGTTTTTATGCCCACAGCGTTAATTGAAATTGCCCTAGGTGTAATGGCTGCTTTGCTGTTAAATGTCAAAATTGAACTTGAAACGGATTGGTTTATGCTACTCTTTATTGCGCCCTTACTTTACGCAGATGCTAAGCATTTTCCAAAAAAAGAACTCTGGGAATTACGAGCCCCGATTTTTGCCAATGCGATTTGGTTAGTTCTACTGACAACTCTCTTAGGTGGCTTCTTAATTAACTTTTTTGTAGCAGAGATTTCACTACCACTTTCGTTTGCTCTAGCAGCTGTTCTTTCTCCAACTGATCCGGTTGCCGTTCAAGGGATTGCTGAACAAGTCAAACTCCCCAAGAGACTTCTAAGTTTGATAAGTGGTGAAAGTTTAATCAATGACGCCAGTGGTTTAATTGCTTTTAAGTACGCATTAGCAGCCTTTTTAACAGGGTCATTTTCTGTTAAAACAGCAACAACAGATTTTCTTTATATGGCGTTTATTGGCATGTTGGTCGGTTTTCTTTTATCTAAATTATTTTATTTTGTTGAAACTATTTTATTGCGACAAGGGATACAAGATGTGATTTTACATGTATCACTTCAAGTATTAACACCTTTTATAATCTTTATTGCAGCAGAAATATTTCATGCTTCAGGCGTAATTGCAGTTGTTGTTGCAGGAGTTGTTTCTATCCAACAAGAACCACTTTATAGAAGACAATACTCTGAAATAAAGTTAGTTTCCACAAGAGTTTGGGATATTATTATTTACCAACTAAACGGGATTGTCTTTGTTGTCTTAGGAGCATCCCTACCATTTGCAATGCATTCTGCCATCATAAATCCGGCGATTAACAATTGGACATTGATTGGTTACGTTATTATTATTTGGTTAATTCTTTTAATTATTCGGACCATTTGGTCATATGGTTACATGTGGTTTAGTTACTTTAAATCTAGAAATTTAGTTAATGTTAAGCCTAAATTTTACACAGCCCTTTTAACTGGACTAACAGGGGTTCGTGGAGCCGTTACAATGGCTATGGTTCTTTCTATTCCATTCTTTTTACTAGATGGTGAAATATTTAAAGAACGCTACTTGATAATCTTCCTAGCCAGTGGTGTTATCTTGACTAGTTTAATTGTGGCAGTTATCGCCCTTCCAGTTCTAACTAAGAAAAGAACTCGTTTAATTTTAACGGGGGATGAAGCTTTTATGGATACAGAATTCGAAGAAAGTAACGTTCATTCAGATTTATCTGAGGTTGAAGCTAAGAAGCTAATGACTAAAAAAGCCATTAACGAACTTCAAAAAGAACTTAAGACAGAAAACAAAACTGTTGTAACAGATATTTTAAACGACTTAGATAAACAGTTAAAAACTCTTTATTTAAATGATACGATTACATCGAACGAGCTCTATCATAAAATTGAGATGGATTATAGACAAATTGCCGTTCAAAATGAATTCAATGCCGTCATGAAATTAACGAATGAACATGATTTTCCAAGAACAATTGCTAAAAATTATTTACAAATGCTCAAATATAAAAAACGTGCCCACAGCACTAACTTTACAATCGTCATGAAGCAATCTTTATTCAAAGCTAAAAAAAGAACTAAAAGACTACTTCTTAAAACATTTTTACATCAAAAATATGATCCGAAAAGTAACCAAAGAAGCGTCATTTTACTAGAAAATGAAAGTTCAAAACAAGCCATAAGTGCTCTTAAATCTTGTCAAAATGAACTAGATACTTCGGATGAACATTTTGTCTTAAAGAACTCTATTTTGCATCAAATTATTTTAGAATATCAAAGTAAGATTGACCGCATTACTAATTATCAATTAAGACAACAAGAAGAGTATCAGATTGTTTATCAAGAATACTTCTTAAAAACTTTAGATGAAGAAAGAACCGTTATTCAATGCCTTTTCGAGCAAGGTAAGATTTCATCTGAATTGGCTCATCAATTAAGACAATCAGTTAATTACAATGAATCAACTTTCCTTCAAGGTACATTTGATGACTAAAAAAAAAAGTCAAAGATTATTTTACTTAAACTTGTTAAGTAATATGACCTTTGACTTTTTTGTCTATTATTCGGTTGTTTCTTCTTCAGGTAAATAAGTTAGTAATACTTTTCTTGGTTTACTTCCCTCAGAAGGTCCTACAACACCATGCTCTTCTAGTTCATCAATCAATCTAGCTGCACGATTATACCCTATTCTAAAGCGACGTTGAAGTAATGAGATACTTGCCGTTTGCATTTCGATAATTAAAGCTTTAGCATCCTCAAAATACTCATCAACTGAATCAGCAGTGCCTGACGACGTTTCAACTTCATCTGATGGCATCATGTGTTCTTGATAATCAGCTTCTTGTTGACTCGTTACAAATTCAACGATATTTTCAACTTCTTGATCAGAAATGAAGGCTCCTTGAACACGAATCGGTTTATTTTCTCCCATTGGTACAAAGAGCATATCTCCTCGACCAAGTAGCTTTTCAGCACCATTTCCATCAATAATCGTACGAGAATCAATCCCGCTTGAAACAGCAAAAGCGATTCTTGAAGGTACGTTTGCTTTAATAATTCCGGTAATAACATCAACACTTGGTCGTTGCGTTGCTAGAATCATGTGAATTCCTGCGGCACGAGCCATCTGAGCTAAACGGATAATAGCATCTTCAACTTCGTTACTAGCCACCATCATTAAATCTGCCAACTCATCTACGATTACAACAATGAAAGGAAGAACAGATTTAGTTTCTCCCGTTTCTGCATTATGACGTCTTACCATATCGTTATAGCCATTCATATTTCTAACACCAAAACCAGCAAATAACTCATAACGACGTTCCATCTCTTCAACAACTTTTTGGAGTGCTTGAGCTGCTTTTCTTGGATTAGTTACAACCGGTGTTAGCAAATGAGGAATGCCATTATAAACATTTAACTCTACCATTTTCGGGTCAATCATCATCAATTTAACTTGATTTGGTTTTGCCTTCATTAGTAGACAAGAGATAATCCCGTTAATACAAACGGACTTACCACTACCAGTTGATCCAGCTATTAATAAATGGGGCATTTTCGTTAAATCGGCATTCATAACTTCACCTGAAATACTTCTACCAAGTGGAACCTCTAGTAAACTCTCAGGATTACTTTCACCAGATTCAATAACATCTCTGAAGGAGACCATGCTAGTTGTTTGGTTTGGCACCTCAATACCAATTAATGATTTACCAGGAATAGGTGCCTCCATTCGAATATCTTTAGCTGCTAATGCTAGAGCTAAGTCATCTGTTAAACTAACAATTTTACTCACCTTAACACCTACAGCTGGTTGAATTTCAAACTTTGTAACAGAAGGGCCTAAACTTGCTCTGACAACTTTAGCATCCACACCAAAACTATCAAAAGTTCGTTCTAATACCTGTACATTTTTTTCAACTAATTTATACTCCTTACTCTGATCTGTCAGAGGAATATCATTTAATAAATCAATCGAAGGAAGAATATAATCTGGATTATCGACCTCTTCAGGTAATTCAAAATGAATATTTGTTTCCTTTTCCTGCATTTTATCTTTTGGAACTTTAGCTTCTTTAGCAGGTTTTTCTATCTGTTTCTTTTGATAATTATCTTGATAGCTATCTATTTCTAATGTCATCTGTTCTGATTCAATATCTGGCTCCGAAGTAACTTCTTTATTTGTTTGCGCTAATTCTTCACCTGGAGTTAATTTTCTTACATTATTTTCTGAAAGTTTCTTTTTCTCGTTCTCACTCTTCAGCTTTTTTTTTTCTTCTTGTTTTTCTGCTAATTGTTGTTTCTTTTCATCCATTGAGTTAAAGGCATTTCCACCCCAAGCTCTGATTTTTTCAATAACATCTGTTAAACCAACATTAAAAACAAGTAACGCTCCGATAATCATTCCTGTAAAAGAAACAACGTAAGAGCCAAATTTCGAAACTAGGAAGTAAGTAGCACTATAAATCGTTGCGCCAAGCATCCCTCCACCAACAGATTGCGTAATTTTATTAACTTTTATATCCGCAAATATTTTTTGCCAAGTTAATGTAATAATGGCAGTATCTCGGTTAATTTGTTTGAATAAGCCAATTTCAACAAACAGTAAAAAACTTAAATAAAAGACTAAAGCTCCAATCCAAATTGACTTTCGTTTGAACTTTGGGTCTTTTCCCATAAAAATTAATAAAAAGCCGTACAATATTAACAAAACGGCCATGACAACATAAGTATTTCCAACTAAAAAGCGAAATACATTGGCCATTAATATACCTAGAAATCCTAATTTTAGACCACCTAGAATTCCAAATATAATAAAAGCAACACCTATTAAGAAATAAGTTGTTTTTTCTTGTTGCTGTTTTTGTTTCTTAGTGGGTGCTTTCCCCTTTTTCTTTTTTGCCATATATAAACTCCTTACTTTGATCCATCCACATTATACTATAAAGAGCTTTTTTTGTGAATTTACTTAAAAAAAGTGCGAATAATATTATCTTTTTCCTTTGTATAGGGTGGAAACATGAGTGGTATTTTTAATAAAGTCGATCTCTTTAATACAGATTTGGTGTGACTAAAACTTTCAAGTGATTTGATGCCATGATAACTTCCCATACCTGAAGTTCCCACACCACCAAATGGTAAATTCTCGTTAGCTAAATGTAAAATAGTATCATTAATGGTTGCTCCACCAAAATTAACACTATTGATTAAAAATTCAATTTCATCTTTATCACTACTAAAAGGATAAAAAGCCAGTGGTTGTCCTTGTTTTTTTATAAAAGGAATAACTTCATATAAGTTCTCATAACTAAGGACTGGTAAAATCGGACCAAATATTTCTTCAGACATTGAAGCTAGCGAATCATTCATCTTGCCAGACAAAATTGTCGGCTCAATGTATTTTTTCTCTAAATCATAATCTCCACCTGTCACTAAATATGGTTCATCTTGTTTGATTATATTAATCAAACGATTCATTGATCTGTCGTTAATAATTCGACCATAATCACTAGAATTTTTAATTGAATTGCCAAAAAAAAGCGTAATTCTTTCATTCAACAATTTAATAAAAGAAGCTTTAATTGATTCGTCTACTAAACAATAATCTGGTGCAACACATGTTTGTCCTGCATTAATAAATTTCCCCCAAATAATTCGATCTGCTGCTATTTCTAAATCAGCATATTTAGTAACAATAACTGGGCTTTTTCCACCTAGTTCTAGTGTGACGGGTGTCATATTTTTAGCTGCTTTTTCTAAAATAATTTTCCCAACTTTTTCACTACCTGTAAAAAATATTTTATCAAATTTAAACGATAATACTTCTTGATTTAGTTCTTTACTTGTTGTAAAAAATTTGATGTAGTGTTCTGGAAAAACTTCTGAAATTAGTACCTCTAAAACAAAATTAGTCGCTTCTGTATATTCTGACATACCGACAATGGCTGTATTACCACCTGCTATTGCACCAATTAATGGATCTATCGTTAATAATACCGGATAATTAAAAGGAGATAAAATCAACGTATTACCATATGGTGCTTGAACCGTATAGCTTTGTGCTGGCCATAAAAACAGAGGTGTGGAAACTTTTTTTCTACCGCCCCATTTTGGTAATTTCTTAATCATCTCATCTAAATGGCGATAAACTAATCCAATTTCAGTCATAAAACTTTCTGTGGTAGCTTTTCCTAAATCCTTTTGTAAGGCATCCAGTAATTCTTCTTCATATCGATTAATTTGATTTTTTAATTTTTTTAATTGTTTTACTCTAAAATCAATAGAATGCGTTTTTTGTGTGCTAAAAAATTCACGCTGTTGTTCAAATACTTCCCACATATCATTTTTCATAAAACAACCCCCTATTTGCTTATTATAACATTCTTGATGAAAAAAAGACCACGTACTTATCTTAGAAAATATCTAAGCTTTAAATACGCGAGTCTTTATTTTATTGATCTTTCATAGCCGCTTTAAGGGCTAATGCCAATGGACTTTCTTGCTCTTCTTTGTCATTATATTTCTTCATCAAACGACGTTCTTCATGTTTCGTCATTTTTTTGTTTTTGCCGCCTTTTTTCTCCATCTTTTCAGTGATATTACAGTTTTTACACTTAAAGTATGACCCATTTTTATTTTCTAATATTTCCATTTTTTTCTTACATTGTGGACATCTATGATTAGATACTTTAGGATCTTTTCTCCTGCGATAAGAACAATCATCACTACTACAAACAAGAATCTTACCATCACGTGTGTTTTTCTCTCTTAGTTTCGAACCACACTCTGGACAATCTTTTGTTGTTAATGAATGATCGACATATTTATCTTCACTCATTTTTATTTCTTTTACTAAACGTGTTGTCTCATTTTCAATCGATTGAATAAATTGACGATGATTTAATTTACCTTGAGCAATTTTTTCGAGAGAAATTTCCCATTCAGCAGTCAAATCAGGTGTTACAAGAGATGGATTAACAAGTGTTAATAGCTGTTTCCCTTTTGCGGTAACCATTAATTTACCAGGTACTCTCTCCATTAATTCGGAGCTAATTAACTTTTCAATTATTTCTGCTCGAGTAGCAGGTGTACCTAGGCTATGTTTTTCCATTTGCCCCAACAATGTACCTTCATTTAAGGAAGCTGGAGGTGTTGTTAATTCCTTATTAATAATAAAATTATGAGGAATTCCTTGTCCCACTTTAAAATCTAATTGATTTGTTTCTGATTCTTTTTCTTTTTTCCATCCATATGACTCAACTTTATTTTGTCTAAAAATAAACTCTGCTTCTTTATTTTTTGCAATAATCGTTTGATTCATTGAAACATAAGGGTCTTCAAACAATCCTAAGAATCGCTCAACAATTAAACGATAAATCTTCATTTCATCGTTATCAAGTTTTTCTAGCTTAGGTGCTTGCTCTGTTGGAATTAATCCATGATGGTCTGTTACTTTTCCATTTTGGAACACACTTTTTTGTTTCACCACTCCACCATCTTTGATTATGGTTTTCACGCGGGAGCTGTCCATTACAGTTACAGCATGGAGTCTTTCTTTCATTGTTTGTTTCATATCAGTTGTTAAATATTTTGAATCAGTTCTTGGATAAGTCACAATTTTATGTGTTTCATATAATCTTTGAATAATAGATAACGTTTTTTTAGCTGAATACTGATATCTTTGGTTAGCCTCTCTTTGAATTTCTGTTAAATCATAAGGCAATGGTGCTGCTTCTGTTTTTTTCTTTTCCTTAATATCTATAACTTTGATTGGTTCTTTTTTTACTAACTCACAAAACGCTTCTAATTTTTCACGTTCTTTAAATTGTCTAGGATTTTTTAATTGCAAACGACCAAGTAAATGTTGGTAACTCAAATCAAGCGTAAAATAAGTTTCTGGTCTAAATTTTTCTTGTTTTTCTTCTTGTTTTCTAACCATGGCAAGAGTTGGTGTTTGGACACGTCCTGCTGATAAGCTATCTTTATATTTAACAGTCAAAGCTCTTGTGACATTCAGACCGACTAACCAATCAGCCTCTGCACGAGCAATTGCTGAATAATACAAATCATCATACATTTTACTTGGTTTTAATTGATTAAATCCATCTTTGATTGCTCTATCTGTTTGTGAAGAAATCCATAGACGTTTTACTGGTTTTTTAAATTTAACATACTCTAAAATCCAACGAGCAACTAATTCCCCTTCTCTTCCTGCATCCGTTGCAATAACTGCTTCAGACACATCACTTCGATTAGCCAAATGACTGATAGCTTTAAGTTGGGGTCTTGTTTTAGGCAAGGGTTTGATTCCTGCTTTTTTAGGAATCATAGGTAGAGTATTCATCTCCCAATTTGCCCAATCCTTATTGTAATCTTCAGGCATTTTTAAGCCTAATAAATGACCTAAAGCCCAAGTCACAATAACATTTTTTCCTTCAATATAATTTTTACTTTTTTGCGTTGCCCCAAGAACTTTAGCTATGTCTCTGGCAACACTTGGTTTTTCCGCAATTATCAACTGTTTCATTATGTTCACATTCTCCATCATCTAATTTTTGGTAGTCTTTTACTAACATTAAGCCTTTATAAGCTTGAAGTTCTTCGTCACAATCATCACAATAAATCAATTCTCCATCATTCCAAAATGCAGCTAGTAACGGTGGTTTAACTCTATTTTCTTCATAAGTTATTTTTAATTGTTCAAATAAATCATCATAATGTTTTTTGGCTGAACAAAAAGTTTCAAAACTTTTTTCTTCTACTATATCTTCTTGCCATTCTTCAAAAAACCACCAGGGTTCATTCTCACTGTAAGTAACTATTACCTGATACACGATAACTACCTCCTCGTTCATTTTTCTATTATAGCACAAGATAAACCACCTGTTTTTTTAGTTAAATAAGAAAAAAGATAATAATAAAAGTAATTTCACCTTTATCATTATCTTTAAGATTTTATTAAAGTAATTCACCAAATCGTTTCACATAAAGTTTTTTAATAAACATAACTAATACTAGATAAGCCACAATTGTTATAGCTAACCAACCCCAGTAACTAGATGGAAGTAGCGCTAAATCTAATCTTTCACCAAATGCTGTAAATGGTAAAATCGTTCCAATTGCAATACCAATTGTTGTTACTGTTGTTAAAATAAACGATGCGTTACTTTGTAAGAATGGCATTTTAGGCGTTCTCAATGTGTGAATTACTAAAGTTTGAGACCATAATGATTCTACAAACCAGCCTGCATGGAAAACTGCGACAAATAAAACTTGTTGTTCCGCGTTTAATGAGTTGTACGGTCCGCCAACAACGGCTGGACAAATAACGAAATACATTAAGGCATAAGTTGTAATATCAAAAATTGAACTTGTAGGCCCTAACCATTTCATGAAAGAACCAATACTAGATGAATCCCATTTTTTAGGTTCTTCTAAGTACTCTTTATCCATGTTATCCCATGGAATTGACATACAAGAAATATCATAAATTAAATTTAAGAATAATAACTGTAATGGTAGCATTGGTAAAAATGGTAAGAAAATACTTGCAACAACAACAGAGAACATATTTCCGAAGTTTGAGCTGGCAGTCATTTTTACATACTTCATAATATTACCAAAAATAGTTCTTCCTGATAAAATACCACGTTCTAAAATCATTAAATCTTTTTCTAAAAGAATCACATCTGCTGACTCTTTAGCAATATCAACTGCTGTATCAACTGAAATACCAACATCAGCTTCTTTCATAGCAGGGGCATCATTAATACCATCTCCCATGAAACCAACTGTATGACCTGAGTCTCTTAAAACACGAACAAGACGAGTTTTTTGTGCTGGAGAAAGTTTAACAAAAATATTGTATTTTTCTGCAACTACCTTTAGTTCCACATCATTCATTTTAGAAATTTCACTTCCAGTAACTAATTCTTCATGTTCTAAGCCAACTTGCTTACAAACAGATTTAGTTACCAATGCATTATCACCTGTTAAAACTTTAACCCCTACTCCATGTGCTTTAAGAGCAGATAAAGCGTCTTTTGTTGTTTCTTTTGGAGGATCTAAAAAGGCTAAGTAACCAATTAAAACCATTTCACTCTCATCTTTAATAGAGAATTCACCAACAACACTTGGATTCGTTTTTTGAGAAACACCAATAACACGAAGACCATCTTCATTTAATTCATCTACCGTTCTCAAAATAGTTTCTTTTAACTCTTCAGTCAACGGAATAACTTTACCTTGATAATCAACGTAACTTGAGATTTCAAGCATCTCTTCAATGGCACCTTTTGTAATCATTTGAGTCTTGCCATTTTTATCTTCAATCACAACACTCATTCTTCTACGTTCAAAATCAAATGGAATTTCATCTACCTTATTATAATTTTTTACATTAATATCTAATTCTTCTTCGGCAGAATCAATAATAGCTTTATCCATCAAGTTTTTTAATCCTGTTTGATAATAACTATTGAAAAAGGCATGTCGTAATACACGGTCATCTTCTTTACCATCTACATCTAAGTGATACTCTAAAATAATTTTATCTTGAGTCAATGTACCTGTTTTATCTGTACATAAAATATCAATCGCACCAAAATTTTGAATTGAATTCAAATTTTTAATAATTGTTCCCTTTTTAGCCATAGTAGAAGCACCTTTTACAAGGTTTGTTGTCACAATCATTGGTAACATTTCAGGTGTTAAGCCTACCGCTACTGATAAACCAAATAGAAACGCTTCTAACCAATCACCTTTAGTTAACCCATTAATTAAAAACACAGCAGGCGCCATTACTAACATGAAACGGATCAATAACCATGACGTTTTATTGATACCAATATCAAAACTTGTTAATGTCTTCGCTTCTGATACATCCTTTGCAATTTGACCAAATAAAGTTCTATTTCCAACTGCAACGACAACACCAAGCGCACTACCACTCACTACGTTACTTCCCATATAAGCAATGTTTTCTAAATCAGTTTCACTACTATGCTCGATCATTTGATATTGTGCTTTTTTCTCTACAGGATAACTTTCTCCTGTCATAGCTGCTTGAGAAACAAATAAGTCTTTTGTTTGGCATAATCTAATATCAGCAGGAATCATATCACCAGCTGAAAGTTTAATCATATCACCACAAACTAACTCTTCAATCGGTAATTCAAATTCTTGTCCTTTTCTAATAACAGTTGCTGTAACTTTTACTAAGTTACCTAATTTTTCAGCAGCTTTATTAGATCTTACTGATTGAATTAAGTCATTGTTCCACTTAATGCTACCATTGCAGTAATAATTAAAACACCAGTCAAATCTCTTTCTGCCACAGGAACAATCACATAATCAGTTATAAACGAAATAACAGCCAAAACAATTAAAACAATCGTAAATGGTGTGAAATAAGCTTTTAATATTTCAACAATCAACGGTGTTTTTTTACCATGTGAAATAACATTTTCACCATACTCTTCTCTTAATTCTTCTACTCTTTCATCTGAAACACCTTTATTTGATGTTTTAAAAATTCCTAATACCTTTTCGATTGTTGCTTGTGAAAAAAACTCATAGTTCAGTTGATTATTTTGAATCATTTGTTCTTTTTTTTCTACCATTATTCTTTACCTTCTTTCCGTAAAATAAACCCCAGAGAGAACATCCAACACCTATAAATAATAAAAATATTACCAATTCAGGCATAATAATTCCTCCTTACTTTAGTTGGGCTGTGAAAGAAGAAAGGTTAAAGCAGTTACTAAATATTATTTACTAGAAACAAATAAACAATAATAGCTTGCTTTTAAAAAACATTTCTTATAACACAAACCCTTTTGTCTTCGACTCTGACTACTGTCATCCATTTGTTTCCATCTCCTTTACCCTTATTATTTTATTAAATTCTTTAATTCTAATGGTTCCATTCATTTCAACCACGTCATTCCCTTGGTAACCTAGCTTTTCATAAAAACTCCAAGCCGATTCTCTTCCAGTTAAAAAAACATGTTGAAATCCAAGTTCGCTTGAAAACTCCTCTGCGTATTCAATAAGTGTAATACCAAGTCCTTGTCCTTGAACTTTTTTAGAAATAGCAACTTGCTCAATTCGCATAGTAGTTTGATTCATTCGTGATAACATCAATGTCCCAACTACTTCCCCTTCGACAATTACTACAAGATGAAAATTATTTTTTTCTTCAATCGGTAATGTCGTAATCAATTCTTTTCCTGATGTTTTTTTCAGTAATTCATTTCTAAGTTGGACACCTGCCCAATACTCAATGCTACCAAAAAGCACTCTTCTTAATGTTGCTGTTTTACCATCTTTCCCACTCCTTTTGATTTATCACGCAAAAAACCTCTCGCCAAAAACTCGACGAGAGGTTTGAATTCATCACTAAATAAGCATTCTTAAGATCCAATCGTTGAGTTTTAGCACTATACAACGTAAAAGTCGTTGCTTTAGCTACGTTAAGAAAAACCTTATCTCGATAATTCCTGTTATACCCATTGGTGTCTCTCGACGTTTTTGGGCAGTAGCCTGTGTTTGTATAGGAGCCTCACCTAACAAATCTATTTAATTGTCTAACACACATGTACTATAAATCATTTTTAAATAACTGTCAACCAATAACAAATATTATTTAAACATATTGTCTTTTTTGTTCGTCATTATAGGCTGAATCAATTAATCCGCCACCTAAACACTCGTCGCCTTGATAGAAGACCACAGCTTGTCCTGGTGTAATGGCACGTACTGGTTCACTAAAAATAACAGTTGCTTTAGTTTGGTCATCATTTAAAATAACTTTTACTTCAGTATCTTGTTGACGGTATCTAAATTTAGCAGTACAAGTAAACTCTGTTTCTTTTTTCTCATTAGTTGTAAAATGAATATCACTTGCTTCTAAGCTTGTTGCATAAAGATGCTCATGATGAAATCCTTGTCCAACTAACAAGGTATTAGTTGCTAATTCTTTTCCTACAACAAACCAAGGTTCACTTGATTCACCTTGGCCTCCACCAATCCCAAGACCTTGTCTTTGGCCAATTGTATAATACATTAACCCTGCATGATCTCCTTTTACTTGACCATCAAGAGTTACCATTTTTCCAGGTTGAGCTGGTAAATATTTACCCAAGAACTCTTTAAAATTCTTTTCACCAATAAAGCAAACTCCTGTAGAATCTTTCTTTTTGGCAGTTGCTAAATTAGCTTTTTCGGCAATCTCACGAACTTCTGATTTTTCCATATGGCCTAGCGGAAACATTGTTTTAGCCAATTGTTCTTGTGATAATTGACTTAAAAAGTAAGTTTGATCTTTATTATTATCAACACCTCTTAGCATATGAACAGTACCATCTTCATCACGAGTTACTTGAGCATAGTGGCCTGTCGCAACATAATCTGCACCTAGTTGCATAGCATAATCTAAAAAGGCTTTAAATTTAATTTCTTTATTACACATCACATCTGGGTTAGGTGTTCTACCTAAACGATACTCTGCTAAAAAATACTCAAAAACGCGGTCCCAATATTCTTTTTCAAAATTGACTGAATAATAAGGAACACCAATTTGATTAGCTACTTTAGCAACATCTTTATAATCTTCAGTTGCTGTACAAACGCCCATATCATCAGTATCATCCCAATTTTTCATAAAGACGCCAACTACATCATATCCTTGCTCTTTTAATAATAAAGCAGTAACAGATGAGTCAACCCCTCCACTCATTCCAACAACAACTCTTGTTTGGCTGTTATCTTTCATTAAATCACCATCATTTCTTTAGATTCTGAAATCTAATACGATTTGAAGGTCGTAAATTTTCAGTGCCTCTATTATAAACATTTTTTCTTAGAAAATCACGTTTTTAATTTATTTTTCATAATCAAGTGTTTTTACTTTACACCTTTATCCTTTTATGTTAGGCTTTCTAAGAATAATTATGAAAGGGTGATTTCCATGACAACACTAGAACAAATTAAAATCATGGTACCTCCATTTCCCTTCAAAGGATGTTTTTTTCGCATAGTTTAATATCACGGAGGAATTAAAATTGGAAAAAAACATCGGTAAAAAACAACCATCTTTATTATTATTAATCTGTTTAGTAGGGTTTCCACAAATTAGCGAAACTATTTTCACACCATCCTTACCAGAAATTGCTCAAAGCTATCAAGTAAGTATGAATACAGCACAATTAACTTTAAGTATTTACTTTCTTGCTTTTGCTTTTGGTGTTTTCTTTTGGGGCTACTTATCAGATATCGTTGGACGTAGACCAGCAATGATTTATGGTATTGTTTTATATGGAATTGGAAGTTTATTATGTTACATCTCTCAATCAATTGAATTTTTACTTTTAGCTCGTTTTGTTCAAGCGTTTGGTGCCAGTACAGGTTCTGTTACGACACAAACAATTTTACGAGAAGCTTTCTCAGGAAACAAACGTCATGAGTTGTTTGCTCAAATTTCAGCAGCTCTAGCCTTTACACCTGCTGTTGGCCCATTAATTGGCGGTTTTGTCGGTAATTACTATGGTTTTAGAATTGTCTTTCTGACACTAGTCTTAATGAGTTTAGTTTTATTTTTCTATACTGTTAAGTCCTTACCAGAAACTTTTGATACAAGCAAACGTGAAAAGGTTGAGCTTTTGCCAATCTTTGTTAGATTTTTGAAAAATCCAAAAGTATTAACTTACGGCTTCTTGATTGGGACAATAAATGGTATTTTATTCAGTTATTATGCCGAAGCTCCATTTATTTTTATTGAAAAATTTGGTATCTCTGCTTCAATTTACGGCTTTTTAGGTATTGTCATTGCTGGAGCTTCCATTATTGGTGCTCTTTTATCTAAAAAACTTTTAAAAACATACCAACCTGAAAGAATTATTCTTTTAGGAATTAAAATCATGCTATTAGGATCAACCCTACTACTTGTAAGTAGTTATACCGATTTTCTATCAAAATGGATTCAATTTACAGCTATTTTGATTAGTGTATTTATTACTTTACTTGGAACAGGAACAGCCTTACCAAATTGTCTAAGTTTAGCTTTAGTAGATTTTAAAGATGTTGTTGGTTCTGCAGGAGCAATATTTAGTTTAGGTTATTATTTATTAGTAAGTTTGATTACATTTGGAATGAGTCACTTACATAATGGTACTCTTTATATAATGCCTATATATTTTATATCATTAGGATTTATTATGCTCATATTAACTAAACGATATATAAAATAAAGAAGAAACAGCGCTGGGAGATACCAACGCTGTTTCTTTTATTTATCTGATATGACAAGATAATGAACTTTTAGCGGACCATGCAAACCAATTACTAATTGCATTTCAATATCACCTGAGTTTGACGGTCCAGAGATAATATGAATAGCTGACCCTAATTTTTCACCGCGCTCAATTCTTTTAGCATAATCATTAATAGCCTGAGTTGATCTTGGAACAATCTGACTTTTTGGAATAATAGAAATATAATGTGTCGGTAAAAAATGAAGAGTTCTGCCTTGTCCTGAGCTTGTTTCTACAACAATACTACCTGATTCAGCTAATAAATATTCTGAAAAAGCAATACCTATATTTGCCTGTTCAGCAGCATTAATATTACTTTCTCTGTACTCAGCCCCTTCTTTCCAATAACTGATCTGCTCTTTGTATTCTTTTTCAAGAAATGGTCTTATTGAGTCAAATCTTTTGTCTGTTGGTAAAATCATTGGACCACTACCAAAAGAGATTATAATGTCCTTTAATTTTTCTTCTAAATCGTTTTCTGTAACTTCTGTCATTTCAATATTAAGCTCTTTTACTTTTTCATAACAAATTTCAAGTAATTCATCTTTTGTTTTATCTGCAAATGTTTCATTTGATAGATTATTGATTTGTACATAAGGATGACTCTGACACTCAGATGGCTCTGTTTCCAGCTTATTATATAAGTTTTTTAAAAATTTTTCTCTATTTTGATTATCAGTCATTTTTTTCACCTGCTTTATGTGTTTTAAACCACTTTCTAAAACTATCAGAGTACTTAGGCGGTCTAGGTAAATCCCTTACATCTGTCCAACCTTTTACCATTCCTGGACCACTCTTAATAAAGCCTCCATACTGATACATATTGTCAACAAAAATAGGCGATTGTTTACTTAACACACCCATACCACCATGAGCCATTCTTAAGGCTGATTTAAATAAAAAAGGTGAAGCTGTGCCACTTCCAATTACTTTCATTTGGAAATCATCAAAACCATGCTGCATTTTTAATTCATCTGTCATAACTTTTCTATGTTCAACTAATAAATGATGTAGCGGAATTTTAACTGGACATGTTTCAGTACACGCTCCACATAGACTTGAAGCATAGGGCAGCTCACCGAATTGTTTGTAACCACCTAAAACAGGAGAAAGAACAGCACCAATTGGTCCAGGGTAAATTGACCCATAACCATGACCACCAATATGACGATAAACAGGGCAAACATTTAGGCAAGAACCACAACGTATACATTGAAGAACAGGTTGAAAAATCGTTCCTAAAGCATTTGAACGTCCATTATCAATAATAACAACATGAAAATCTTCTGGTCCATCAGATTCTTCTTCATTTTTTCTACCTGCAAAAGTCACATAAGTTGTTAAACTTTGGCCAACAGCACTTCTTGCTAATAAATTATCTAAAACGTCTGCTTCTTTCATTGTGGGAACAATTCTTTCCATTCCCATCAATACTATTTGTGTTTTAGGAATGCTAATGGTTAAATCAGCATTTCCCTCGTTTGTATCTAAATTAATCATGCCACTATCAGCAATTGCAAAATTGCAACCAGTAATCCCAATATCAGCTTCTAAGAAGAATTTCCGCATCACTTCTCTAGCGCATCTTGCTAAATTAACCGGTTCGTTATCCCCTTGATAACCCAACTTTTTTTCAAAAACTTGTCTGATTTGCTCTCTATTTTTATGAATACTCGGAAAAACAATATGAGAGGGCTCATCCCAATCATCCATTTGCAATATAAATTCAGCCAAATCAGTTTCTAAAACATCAATATTCTCTAACTCCAACAACATCGGATCAATGTCAACTTCTGTTGTTACCATAGACTTAGATTTAACAATTTTTTTAGCATCCTTCTCTAAAACAATTTTTTTTACATAGTCATTGGCTTCTTCAGCTGTTTGAGCAAAAAAAACGTGTCCTCCATTTTTAGTGACATTATCACTAAATTCTCTTAAATAGTCTGGTAAGTATTGAATTGTATGCTGTCTAATACTTTCACCAAGTTCACGCCACTCAGACCAATTACCTAACTTTTCTCTTGCTCCTTCGCGTTTAACCCACTGGGTATCTTGCGCTTTTGCCACAGCTTTCTGCATAAATTTATCTTCTTTGCTTCTTTTAAGTCTTTCATCAAAAGGAGCATCCGTTGTTTTTAATCCCATTAGATTACCTCCTTACACTTGTTCACTAATTGATTGTTCTATTCTTGTAATGTTCACATTAGTATTCAATACTTCTGCAATATGCATAATTTTAATTGGATGTTCTTCTCTATTAAATTTACCACCAATATTCATTAAGCAACCCATATCTGCACTTATTAAAATCTCAGCACCAGTATTAAGAACATCATTCATTTTTTCCGTCACCATTTCCTCTGATATAGCGGGCATTTTAACAGAAAAAGTACCACCAAATCCACAACAGTTTTCTATATGATCTAAGGGAATCATCTCTAATCCTTCCACATGATCTAACAAAACAAATGGCGCTTCTCTTTCTCCTAAAATACGTGTCATATGACAAGAACGGTGATAAGTCGCTTTAGCTTCCAAGCAAGCTCCTACATCCTTAATTCCTAATACTCGGTAAATAAATTGACTAAATTCGTAGGTTTTACTCGCTAATTCTATTGCTTTTGGCCCGTATATTGGATCATTTTTTAACAATTCTGGATATTCTCGTAACATCCCAACACAAGAACCTGCTCCTCCAACAACATACTCTGCTCCTTCAAATGCATCAATTTGATTTTTTAATGTCGCATAACTTTTTTCTTCATAACCACTGTTAAAGGTTGGCTGACCACAACAGATTTGTTTATCGGGTAACTCGACAGTACACCCCAATCTTTCTAGAACTTCTACCATGGCTATTCCGACATTTGGAAACATTAAATCAACGACACAACTTGTAAAAATACTTACTCGCAATGTTATTCCTCCTATCTTTATTTAAATAGATAATAATAATTATTATCTACTAATTTATTTTATCATTAATTTTAGGTTATATGTAGAATATAACAAAAAAATAAGGCGATTCACCTCATAAAATATGAGATAAACCCCCTTATTTATAATAACTATTATTTAACTTCTTCTAAACAGCCGTAATGAATCATATCAGCCATAATGTAGTTAAACTGATCTTGTTTTTCTTTATGGTTATCACCACTAAAGATATTCATACTCTTCATACCATTAGGTGTTGTGATTGACATTTTTAATGTTTTCAAATCTTTTGCGACCGTCATTTTTAATTTAGGGCTTTGTTTATTTTGTGGGTTAGTATCTAATGGTCTTACCAATTGGAAGTTTCCAGAAGCTGTTTCCTTAAAGCCATAATCTTTGAATGCGTAAGGTCTGGCTGTTTCTTTAACCTTATAAAATGTTTTTGAACCGTCAACTGTTGCTTTATCTAAAAAAGACATTGTTCTCCTCCTCAAAAGTGTTTGTTTATAACATTAATTATAAACAAAAATGAGTAAAAAAGCTATGAGATTATAAATCAAATGATTTAATTGTTTCAACTAACTTTTCAGAAAAAAGTTCAATATCGGATTCTTTCAAACCATAGCCAAAACTGATTCGAATTGATTCAACTGCAGCATTTGGATGCTCTTTTTTCATCATTTGAATCACTGGAGATGGTGCAACATTACCTGCACTACAAGCTGAACCAGTTGAGATAGCAAATCCTAATAAATCAAGTTTTGAAAGTAAGATATTACTAGGAATTCCTTTAAACCAAATGTTCAGTATATGGGCCAGATGATTGTTCTTGTCCCCATTAAATTCATAATCAATTTGATTTTTATCTAAGGTAGAAAAAATAATTTCTTTAAATCCTTCATATTTTTTTCTGTTAGCTTGTTTTTGTTCATCTGTTAGGATTTCTATCGCTTTACTTAATCCAACAATTCCAGACAGATTTTCAGTACCTGCTCTTTTTTTCTCTTCTTGTTCACCACCGTGCAACATGACAGGAACTGGAGCACCTTTTTTAATATACAAAAAGCCGACTCCCTTGGGACCATTGATCTTATGTCCTGAGATACTCAAATAATCAACATTAAGTTCTTTCACATCAATTTTTTCAGTGCCAAAAGCTTGAACTGCGTCAGTATGAAATAAAGCTTGATGATCTTTTAGTAACTCACCAATTTCTTTGATGGGAAGAATAGTTCCTACCTCATTATTTCCATACATAGTTGTGACTAAAATAGTATCGTCTCTCAATGCTGCCTCTACTTGTTCAACACTAATCGAACCATTTTCATTTACTGGTAAATAAGTAATTTCAAATCCTAAATCTGCTAGATACTCTAAGGAATGTGAAACCGCACTATGTTCAATATTTGTTGTAATAATATGTTGACCATTTTCTTTACGGTCAATTGCCGTTTGAATTAAAGCAGTATTATCACCTTCTGTTCCCCCACTATTAAAAATAATTTCAGTCGGGTTAGCGTTAATTGCCTTAGCAATATTTTCTCTAGCATTTTCTAATTCAAAGTCTGCTTTTCGGCCAAATTGGTGAATACTAGACGGATTTCCATAAACATCTGACATTATACGAGTCATTTCTTTAATGACATCTTCATGCATAGGTGTAGTTGCTGCATGATCTAGATAAATTGCTACCATATTTCCACTCTTTTCTTACTTATCTTTACCAAGTATCATATCATATTTCTTTATTTTTTTTATCAATTTTATCTTCAAAAAAAGAGGTTGACTAATTGTCAGCCTCTCTACTATTTAGATGAAAACTTTTTTACCTCTTATAGCAACGGCGAAAAGACTGCTAACGTAGCACGACCAACTTTTCTTAACCAACTGATACTTCTTGCTTCTTCAAGTGTAACCAATTGACTCATTGCTTCTGTTTGAATATGATCCTCATAAACTTCCATAACTGAGGTTGTTTTGTACATCCAAACACCACATTCAAAATGTAAAAATAAACTGCGGTAATCTAGATTTATTGTTCCGACAGTCGCATACAAATCATCTACAACAAAAGTTTTAGAATGAATAAAACCAGGAGTATACTCATAGATTTTTACACCCGCTTCAATTAGTTGAGAATAATTTGATTTTGTCACTGCATGGACATACCATTTATCAGGTTTATGAGGAACAATAATTCGAACATCTACTCCACCTTTTGCCGCTGTACACAGGGCTTCCATTAAAAGATTATCAATAATTAAGTAAGGTGTTGTTATATAAACATACTTTTTAGCACGATTAATTAAGTTTAAATAAACATTAATTCCCACCGTTTCAGCATCAAAGGGTGAATCTACGTAAGGCTGATAATAACCTTCACTATCTACTAAGTGATCCTCTTCAAAATCCGGATAGAAGTCTGCAATATTATCATCATTTTTATAAATAAATTCCCATAATGAAAGAAATAGCAAGGTAAATCCCCAGGCTGCCTCTCCTTTTACCATGATGGAATTATCTTTCCAATGACCAAAACGTTCCACTTCATTGATATATTCATCTGCTAAATTTATACCACCTGTAAAAGCAACTTTTCCATCAATCACTGTAATTTTACGGTGATTTCGGTTATTAAAAACTGGAGATAAGACTGGAATAAACGGATTGAAGACACATGATTTTATCCCCATATTCTCAAGTTTTCGGTAATAATGATGTGGTAATGTGGTTAAACAACCGAAATCATCATAAATAAAGCGAACATCCAAACCTTCTTTAGCTTTTCTTTCAAGTATTTCTAAAATTGCATCCCACATTTTTCCTTCTTCAACGATGAAATACTCCATGAAGATATATTTTTCAGCTTTTTCTAACTCTTCAAGCATTGCTTTAAAAGCTTGTTCTCCTAATGGAAAATACTGACTAGAAGTATGTTTGAAAAGAGCTCCTTCACCGTATTGACTCAGATAATTAGATTGGATTTTGGCATCCTCATTCCCATCATCTATGGTGACACTACAAACTGTTTTGAGATTTGCCTCTTTTTCTTTTTCTTGAATTAAAGACATTTTTTGTTTTTCTTCTTTAGTAAATCGAATACGTCCAAATACAAGATAAATCACCGTTCCAAAAATCGGAATTAACATAATTGGAATAATCCAGGCAATCTTATAAGCCGGGTTACTCCGATTATTGACAATTTTGATGATAACTGCCGCTGAAACCATGATGTAAATCGTATAAAAATAAACAAAATACTCTTCAAATCTAACAATAATAGCAAACAATAAACCTAATTGAAGTAATATTAGTAAACCAATAATAATAGCTCGATTCGAAATAATTTTTATGAAGTTTTTCATCCTGTCACCTCTCTATCTATCAATACTAAATACTATAGTAAATAATGATTACTTTCAACTATAATAAAACAAAAAACGATACTTTTTTTCAAGTATCGTTTTCTTTATTTAAAAGTCTACATTATCAGGGTCTTTTGCAAATCCTGCTTTACCTTCTAGTTGAGCTAATAGAGCCATATCCTCTTTAGATAATTCAAAATCAAAGATAGCTAGATTTTCTTTAATTCTCTTAGGTGTTACTGATTTTGGTAATGGTAAAAATCCTTTTTGTAACGACCATCTCAAAACAACTTGTGCACTTGTTTTGTTATAACGTTTCGCTATATCATTTAATTCATTTAAACCAAGAATTTCGCCTGTTCCAAGAGGACTATATGCTTCTAACAAGATATCTTGTTTTTGACAAAATTCAACAATTTTTGCCTGATGGTCACTTGGATTTAAGAAAATTTGGTTTACTACTGGTTTTATCCTAGCCGTTTTTAACAGTTCTTCTAAATGATGAGGATGAAAATTAGAAACTCCTATCGATTTAATTTTCCCTGCTTCTACCGCTTCTTCCATCGCTTGCCAACTCTCAGCATTCCATTTACTATATTCTCCTCGAATATCTACAGGGTTTGGCCAATGAATTAAATACAAGTCTACATAATCAACATCTAAACGTTTTAAAGAATCATCTATTGCCTTAGTCGCTTTTTCATACGAATGACTATCATTCCACAACTTGGTTGTTAAAAAGAGTTCTTCTCTTTTGATACCACTTTTCTTAATGGCACGGCCAACACTAGCTTCGTTTTTATAGATAGCTGCTGTATCAATATGTCTGTAACCAGCTTCTAAAGCATCAAGAACAGCTTTTTCAGCTACATTTCCGTCAGGAGCTTGCCAAGTACCAAATCCAACGACAGGTATCATTTGCCCATTACTTAGTTGATAATTACTTGAGATAGTATTCATATAAATGCCTCCTAATATTTATTATTCTTCAGGTTGATTCACTCTACTACTTCTTCTTTCTTGTCTTTGACGAGCTTTTTTTCTTCTTCTATTAGATCTAATTAAAAGAATAATCAAAATCAATAATAACAATAAAATTGAACCAAACACAATAACAGCTGCCTTAATAATTGGGTTAGATAAATCAACTGTGTTTTTTAGCGTATCAATTAAATTTTTAGTATGTTTTTTTGTCGTGTCAACAACATCCGTTGCGATATCTTTTTCGACTGTTTCATATTTAGTCTCAACTGGTTTGATTTTTTCAGATACCGGTTTTAATGGGTTATCTAGCGTAATCGTTTTGTTTTCATTGATGAGAACTTTAGGTGTTTCGTCTTTTTTGACAACATCAGAAAGATTTTCTAAAACATCAATTTCTTTTTCATCAATTATTTGCTTTCCTTTTTTAACAAGTTCTTTGTATTCAAAATGATTGAATCCATAGTTTAAAATAGCATTAGCAAACGGATGACGTTTATACTCTCCTGTTTGGTCACTCCAATCACCCACACCAAATACAATTGCGATTAGGCGTAAATCACCACGTTTAGCTGTTACATCTAAATTAAAGGCGCCAGATGGGCTAGAACCAGTTTTTAAACCATCTACACCTTCAAAACCATAATCTCCGTCCACATCATCATAAACTTTATCTGGTGAAGGAATGGAGTAATTATAAGTTTCAAATTTTTCTTCATTTGGTGTTCCTTCCATGACAGTCACAGTTGGTTTACTTGTATATTCTAAAATTTGAGGGAAATTCTTGATTAGATTATACGTAAAAATAGAAAAATCTTTTGCTGTGGTTTCGTTTGAACCATTTATATCCAAACTACTTGTATCAATTCCTTCTTTAGCATACAACCCTTGGAAAGATGAGATTTCAGCACCTGTAGCATTAACAATTTTAGTATTAGACATACCTAACTCTTTTGCTTTATCGTTCATCATTTGTAAAAATTTAACCGCATCTGGTTCAACTTGTTCAGCTAACATCATTGTTGCTACGTTTGAAGACGGAACAAGAGCCATTGGGATAAGCTCTTTAACAGGATAAGACACACCTGCCACGATTTTATTATTACTAATTTCATAAATATTTGCTATTTGTTGATGTCTTTCTGTTGCTTCTACCATTGTATCCATATTAAATTTACCTTTTTCCATCGCTTCATAAACAAGGTAAATAGACATTAATTTCATTATGCTTGCTGGGTTATGTGGAGAATCTTCATTTTCACCCCACAGAAATTTTCCTGTGTTCGCATCAATTAAAATAGCTGATTTAGGTTTATCTGATTCAATAACTTGATAATTAGCTTCTTTTATCAAATCCATCATAGATGGCTGTGCTTTTTCTTCTGCTAATACTTCTTGAGATAAGATAGTAGCACCCACCATTAGTGTCATTACAAAACTTACAACATATAAACTAAACTTCTTCATTCATTAAATCCTTTCTAACATAACAATAATTTTTTTAATAATCTTACTATATCAAATATTTACTTCCTTTTGGTAGTTTTCTTTTAAAACTCAGAAAATATTAAGAACTTTTTCTGATTAAAAATAACTTGATGTGTTAATTTATCCGATTGAATCATACTAACCTAAAAAAAGACTAGACTCATCAAGAAAAATGAGTTTAGTCTTTTTAAGAAACAAAAAGTTGTAGAGCTAACATTAAAAGAGAAATAAAGAAGATACAGCCAAAAATAATTAAATGTCTTTTTTTCGTTAAAGCGAGGTATCCGATATATTCTCTAATAAAAGCAGTTGGTAAATAGTAAAATTTAGTTTTAGCTCCAATTCCTCTAGCAAAAATGCCTGATTGGTAAGCTAATTTACCTGCACGTAAAATATGGTAATTGTTAGAAGCTATAACAATATTTTTACGATTGAAATTTTTAATATTATCTTTTTGATAGGCAATTGCTTCTGATAATTGAAGGTTCTCTTTTGTATTTTTTGATTTTTCTTCTAAATATACAGAGCCAAGTTGATAATTTTTATCTACTATATAATTCATCATTGCTTGAGCTTCTGATATTTTTTCATCAGGTCCTTGCCCACCTGATAAAATAATGGTTGGTTCATGATTTTTTTTATTTTTTTGTTTATTAAACAATTTCACCGCAACATCAATTCGACTCGCTAATAAGGGTGTAACTCTTTCTCCATCGATTAAACCCGCTCCTAAAACAATGATGTAATCGACTTTTCCAAATGTTGGAAATACATTGTATAAAAAGGATGTTATCAGGTAGAAAAAGAAAACAGATATCACATAAGAAAAGCACATGCTAATAAACATTGAAAAAGCAATTACATAAGGATTATGTCCATAATATGCTAAGACAACAACCATTACCTGAAAAGCAATTAAGCCCAGTGCAACAAGTAAGGGAAGTAAATTACTTAATGAAAATCCCTCTCTTTTTAAAAGTACCCTCTCGTTCCAAAATAAAGCTACTACTCCTGTAAATAAGCCAAAAATGCCAACAATTGCTAAAAAGATAACTCCTGGCATAGCGACAGCAATCGCTAATTGGCTACTAACTCGTTCTAATTGAATAATAAGTGTTATATACAGAAAACCAGCTAACATAATGAAGAAGAATCCTGTCCAAAGACTTGTTGGGCGAAAATACATCCAATATGAAAAACATATCAAAGGCATTAAAACCCCAATAATAAACCATATTAATCCTAGTCCCATTCATGTCCTCCTTTTCATTAGCTTTATCATTACTAACATTATTTTAACATATTTAGATTCTATAAAAATATTTTTTTAATCAGTATTTTTATTATCTAATTTTATTATTTTTTGACAAGTAGAATTAATAAACTCCTTGTCATGAGAAATAATGAGTAAAATAATATTAAATTCTCTTATTTTTTTTATCATCTGACTCACTTCTGTCATGTGTACTAAATCTAATCCACTAGTTGGCTCATCTAAAATAATTATTTCTTTTCCTGAGAGGACAGCACTTGCAATAGCAACTCTTTGCTTTTCTCCACCTGATAATGTTTGCGGATGACGGTCTAAGAGTGAATTTAATTGCAGGGTCTCAACAACCGTCTCAAATAAATCTAATCGTTTCGCTTTTGCTGTGATCTCCTTTTCGACCGTCTCAAAAAACAATTGGAAATTAACGTCTTGCATCACTAAAAAGCTTTTTTTAATTAAATCTTTTCTAGATTGCTTTTTACCGTTATAAAAAATACTTCCAGCCGTCGGTTTCAATAATCCGGTTAATAAATGAGAAAGAGTTGTTTTACCCACTCCATTTTCTCCAATTAATCCGGTGACACAATTTGATTGAACCAAAACTTCATCCATTTCGATAATCGCTTTTCCTTTTTGGTAAGCATATACTAAGTTTTCACAAATTAATTGATTCACTGAATCATCAAGAGTATCCAATTTTTTAGTCAACTCAATAAACGGTTTTCTCAATGTTCTTAAACCTAACCCAGATAATTCTTGATCTGAATAAGAAAGAAGCTCCTGTTTTGTATAGTTACCTATAATTCTACCGTTTTTCATTAAGATGAATCGATCAACAATTGGCAATAAATAATATAATCGATGTTCAGCAATAACAATTGTTTGTTGCTTGTTTTTTAACCAAATTAAATAGTCTGTCAAAATATCAATATTCTTTTCATCTAAATTACTAGAAGGCTCATCAAGTAAAAACAATTCGTGAGAAATCATACAAGCAGAAGCAAACGCCACTCGCTGTTTTTCTCCACCAGATAGTTCAGTCATTTTTCGATTCCAAAAATGTGATAAGCTAAACGTTTTTGAAATAGCTTCGATTCTTTCTATCATCTCTTCTCTAGAATAACCATAGTTTTCCATCACAAAAGCTAATTCTGAATAAACATCGTTCATAAAGAATTGTGTTTTCGGGTTTTGAAAAACAACTCCAATTTCTTTTACGTAATCATTAAACTGTTCAGTTGGTAATTTATGTGTCAATGATTTAAATTCACCACCGACTTCTCCCTCATATAGTTCTGGAACCAGTCCATTCAGTACTCTAATTAAAGATGATTTTCCACTACCACTTTCACCACAAACAACAACACATTCACCTCTTTGTATCTCTAAATTTATATCTGATAGAATTTCTTTATCACCATAAGTTAAACTACCTTGACTAATAGATATCATTAAAAGAATACCTCCCAACAAAAAAAGATGATTAATACTAGAAAAACAATATAATCCTGTACTTGAAATTTAACTTCATAAATACTTGTACCACTATCTTCGCTACCTAAACCTCTTACAAGTGAAGCTGCGGATAAATCTAAAGAAGTTGTTTCTACTGAAACAAGTATGGGAACAATAATACATTCTAACGTTAAAAGCGGATGTTTAATTAAGTCAGACGAATTAATTCCGATACCTCTAAATTTCATCGCATTTCTAATTTGCTTAAAATCTTGAATTAATACAGGGAAAAAACGACAGACCACTGAAAATGGCACAATAATAACTTTTGGTAATCTTAACTTCTTCATAGCCGCAATCCATTCGCTCATTTTTGTATTATTAGAAGCTAGTGTCGCAGCCATAACAGGAGGTATTAATAAACGGTTCGCTACTAATAAAAATGAAAATAAAGCTGTTAATGGGCCCTTTATCTCTTGAAAAAATTTCAAATCAATAACTGTAATAATCAAGTAAAGACTAGTGAGTATAAGGCCTTTTTTAAAACCACCATTTAACCATAGTAAAATAAACATTAGAAAGATAAAAGTTACTTCGACAAACCAATCTACACGAAACATCAAAAGAAAACTAGCAAAAATAACAATTGCTAGTTTACTCCTAGGATCAAATTTTAAGTATTTCTTTTCCATTATTTTATTCCTTTACGCGCTTCTTTTGAAAAATGCTTTTGATAGATTTTTTGACCAATTGTTAAACCTAAAATACTTAATACTAAAGTTGCTCCCATTGATATAAAAAAGGACGCTGTTGTAATCGGGGCAAAGACACTATTAACATAAGTCATATCTTTACCACGGTTTAATAAAGAAGCAACGTAGGCTTCCTTCATAAACCATAAAGGCAAGATTGGTCCAGTTAAACCAAAACTAAATACAACATAACTTAAATAAGTTTTTAGCTTTTCTTGCAAATTAGTTTTATTTTGAATCCAATCGGCTATCAAAGGAAATACAATACTTGGTAAGAATGCCAAAGGAAAATAACCAAATACTAAGAAAAAGATAGCCATGACAGAGCCAACAATTGTGATAGCTCCAAACTTAGGTACTCGATTAATGACGATTAGATAAACCACTCCAGAAAAAAGTGCAGATAACCCTGGTATGAATAATGTATTAAATGTTGGGATGGTAAATCTTAATAAGAAAGTTGCGATTGCTACTACAAAAAAATAAACAGTGGCATAAACCCCTGATGATATTAATTCTTGAACTTTTAATCCTTTCATCAAAAAACTCCTTTTAAATTTTTAAATAACCTCTTTCGAGATATGAATGATTCATTTATTATACCATATTCAATTGAGAACTAAAGTCAATTAGAGTTCAACTATCAAAAAAATAATAAAAAAAAGGTTGTACCTTTCGGCCAACCTTTTCTTCACGTTTAGAGAGTACATAAAAAGAACAAACTCTAAATGTTTGACTATTCATATCTATTGTACCTGACTTGTTATAGTATGTCATCACTTTATTTACATATTATTTAAAAAAATTCAATAATTCGTTTTTAATTGAGTATAATTAATTAATCTATTCGGCTAAAAATAGGTTAGTTTAATTTTAAAACAGTTTTTACTTTTTCCAAAACATCTAAAATTTCGTTGCGCGTTGGGTAGTCGCTAACAACAAGTAAATTTTCACACTCTCTGTGACAAGTATTACTTATTGTAAGATAAGCAGCTTCCTCTTTAGCTAATTCATTAATTGAATCGATATCTATATTATTAAATATATCCAATCTATCTTTAATAAAAATTTTTAAAAAATTGGCATGTTGTTTTGATAAATCACTGTAAAAATTTAAAATAAGTTCATTTTTTTCGCTTTTAATACATAACACTTTACCACCCCTTCTTATAAAGATACTTCTTTTATAATAATCGGTAATTTATTTTAAATGTTAAGTTTCATCAATCGCTTTATTTGTTCCTATATGTTTTAATAACATCTAAAAGGAAGTGTATTATGACATTTAAACGTTTTTTTCAATTATTTATTTTTTATATTTTCTCTGTTTTAATTCCTCTTATTTTAATTAATTATTTAACCATTAATAATTTTTGGTTAAAAGTTATTATATTTAGTGTGTTAGGCTATAGCATTTTAACATTACCTCTAACTATCTTAACGATTAAGAAGCAAAAAAAAGCAACGAAATAAAATTCGTTGCTTTTTTGTTTACTTATTTTACTGCATTTTTGTTGATATAGCCGTGCCATTTACCGTCATTATCATATAATGAATAATAAGTTGCACCGTTCATATGGTTGTATTTACCTCTAGCAGTAAATGTTTTACCCATTAAATCATCAGTTGTATTACGTTTTTTCCAACTGAAACTTGACCATGTGTTGTAGCCTTTTTTATTAATTTTAACTTTTTTACCGTAACTAATGTAAGCTCCTTGTCTACCATCGCCAACTTTTACAGCGTTAGCATTGATATAACCTTTCCATTCTCCTTTATCATTATAAAGTGAGTAGTAAGTTGAGCCGTTAAAATGTTTGTAACGTCCTTTAGCTTGGTAAGTTTCGTTAAACACTTTTTTAGTTGCTGTACGTTTTTTCCAGTTAAAGTTAGACCAGATGTTGTAATTGTCTTTAGTGATTGTTACATAACGACCATCAGAAATATAAGCACCTTGTTGACCATTTCCAACTTTCACTGCATTTTTGTTCACGTAACCATGCCATTTACCTTTGTTATCATATAATGATAAGTAAGTAGCACCATTCGCATGTTTGTATTTACCTCTTGCTTGGTAAGTGTTACCTAATAAGTTATCAGTCTTATTACGTTCTTTCCAATCAAAGTTAGACCAAGTGTTGTAACCAGTACGGTTAATTGTTACATATTTACCATACTTAATGTAGTCACCTTGTAAGTTTGTAGCTACTTTTGTTGCATTTTCATTGATATAACCTTGCCATTTACCTTTTGAATCATATAAAGAAAGGTAAGTTGCACCATTTTCATGGTTATATTTATATTTAGATGTAAAGATTTCGTTTAACACATTATTAGAAGTATTTCTCTTCTTCCAATTAAAGTTAGACCATAAGCTATAGTTTTTCTTAACGACTTGAACATAACGTCCATCTTTAATAGCTGGTCCTTGTGGAATTGAGCTCTTACCAATAATACGGCTATAAGGTATTTCTTTAGAGTAGCTTTCCAATTCTTTAGCAGATAATTTAGTTAAGTATGCCATGAAGACTTCATCCATTGATGGACCTTGCTCAACAGGTTTACCTTTAAGCATTGTATAGCCATCGCCACCTGCTGCTAAGAAGTCGTTTGTTACCATGTTGTAAGTAACATTATCTTTTCTTGGTACCTCTACAAATTTACCTGATTTATCTTTAACTTCAATACGAGTCACACGTTTACCAGCAACACCATTTTCTGGTTCTGCTCCTTGTAAGTTTGAGTCATATGTTACTTTAATAGAATCAGATACTTGTAAGAATCCACCGTTTGCTCCTAAAGCAGGAACGCCGTTTTCATCAAGAACAACATTACCATTGTCATCTTTTACGTGAATTGAACGTAATGAATGTTCAAACATGGCATAAATTTCATTACCAGTTACTTTAATTTGAGAAACTGTGTTACCAAATGGCATAATACCAACGATATCACCTTTAGTTACTTTACCAGGTTTGATTGAAGTACGAATACCTCCACCATTCATGATGGCAAAATCAGATGGATCTTTAAATCCTTGTTTACCGTAAGCAATTAATGAATCTCCAATTAAGTTACCTAAGTTTGTTTCACGCGTACGAACGTTTTCTCTTTCACCATTTAGCATGATTTTATTGTCTTCTAAAACAACTGCTGACATTTCTTTATCAAAGTTAGCTTTAGCTGTTGCAACAATTGCTTCAACTTCTGCATCTGGTGTTAAATCTTTTAATTCACTGAATGGATGTAAAACAGCTTTTACTTCAGGTTTTTCTTTTGTATAATCACCTGTCATCATACCAACATTATTTAAATGTTCGCCTGTTTGTCCAATTAATACATTCTTATCTTTAATACCATCTTTTAATGGTGTATGAGAATGTCCATCAGCAATAAAGATTTTATCTTCAGGGTAGTATTTAGCTAATTGTTCAGCTAAGTAAGTACTTGTTTCATCTTTCACTGTTGTTTCATCAAGTCCCAAGTGAGTCATGAATACAAAGTAATCAATTTTTTCTGTTTTCTTAATTTCTTTAATTGTGTCTACGGCTACTGGAGCTGGTTTTTTAAAGTCAATTTTGATTACATTATTTGGATGTGTTTTAACACTTGTTTCAGGTGTTGTTAATCCAATTAATGCGAATTTTTTATCTTCGCCATTAACTTTTTTATTTTTAATTACGTAAGGATCAAATGGTCTTTCATCTTTTCCTTTGTAATAAACATTAGCTGAAACAATTGGGAAGTTTAATTCTTCTTTATATTTCAATGCTGTATCTAAACCAAAGTCAAACTCATGGTTACCTAAAGTCATAGCATCATAACCTACAGCGTTCATCGCTTTAACCATGTCCATACCTTTAGAGTAGTTAGAGATTGGTAATCCTTGCATAGCATCTCCAGCATCTACTAAAAGGTCAGGTTTTTGGTTATTTTTAAATGTTTTAACACGGCCTAAACCAATTGAAGGGCTGTATTTATCTTCTTTATATTCCATACGTCCATGCATATCATTAGTGTGCATAATTTTAACATTGTCTGCACCCTTCATGTATTCATCAGGAATTAATCCTGCAGCATGCAATTTATTAGCATTTAATTTTTTAACGTTTGGTGTACGTCCATCAGCTGATGCTTCAATTTTGAAGCCTTCAGTCCCTTTTTTACTTTGCTCAAGGATATACTCACGAGCTGGATGGTCTAAATCAGCACCAATAATTTCAAAGTTATTTTCAATTTCTTCTTTAGGGTCGATTACTTTTTTGTCTTTAATGTAATCAACGATGTAACCGCGTAATGTTGCTGGATCTGATTCAAAGTAAGGTTTTGGATTAACTAAACCATCTTTTGCCATTCCTTCAAAACGGTAATTATTCATCGCAATTTTGAATACTTGGTCATCTTTTACTTCTTTACCTTTGAAAGTTAAATCTTTCAATCGTTGACCTGCTGGTTTAGAAATATCAAATTTATATTTCACACCTGAAATCATGTCATAATTGTAAACTCTAACTTTTGAATTGAAGCCAATTGTTACATCGCCTTCTTCATATTGTTGGTAATAGCCACCTTGTTTTTCCAAATATTTTTTAAGTTGAGCACCAGTCATTTCAGTTGCTACTAATGTATTAGGATATTTGTAAATACTAAACACATCTGAGAATTTGATTGGGCCTTTGTCTAGTTTACTGTCAAATTTGAATAGAGCCGCTGAACCAAGATCAGCTCCTGTTACTTTCATTTGAACATTATTAATTAATGAAATCATTGCAGTTGGTTGTAATTGTGCTTCTGGAATACCAGGAACACGTTCTTCTGGTAAGAAGTTATCTTTAGCTTCACCAATTACTTCGTTCACATGCTCAACAGTTTTATTGTGAGCTTCTTTTGTTGCTTCTTTAACTTCTTCGTCACCTTTAACACCTTTAACTGAAAGTGTTTCCGGATGAGATTCTGTTACTTTCCACTTACCATTTTCTTTTTCTAAGTCTAAATCAATTTTCACCATACCAGAGCCAGTATCCTTAACGGCTGCTGCTGGTTTTGGAGTTCCTTCGTTATCGTTAATTTTTTCAGCGTATTCACGGTGATCATGACCTAAAACGAAAGCATCAATTTCAGGAACTTCTTTAATCACATTACGTGCTGCTGCACCTGGATCACTATTGTCAAGACCAGCATGGATTGAAGCAACAATTACGTCAGGTTTTTCAGTTTCTTCTAAAATTTTAACTTGTTTTTTTGCTTCAGTGTTTAATGGTTTAAACTCTAAATCTTTAACTTTATCTCCATCCCACATTGGAACATGAGGAATTGTCATACCGATAACTGCTACTTTTAATCCATCAACATCTTTAACATAAGTTGATCCAACAAAATTTTCATCTGTTCCTTTAAGATAAGTATTAGCAGATAGCAATGGGAATTCAGCTTGTTTTTCAACACGTTTAATTAAACCGGTTCCAAAGTTAAATTCATGGTTACCTAATGCCATTGCATCATAACCAATTGTATTCATTGCTGTAATAACTGGATGATCTTCATTTTGTAATTCTGGTTTAGAACTATACAAATCATCTGTTAAAAGAGTTCCTTGTAAGTTATCACCAGCATCGACTAAAATATTATTTGGGTTGTCTTTTCTTTGTTGTTTAACAAGTGTCGCGATTTTAGCAAAGCCTAAATCAGCTTCCTTGTCATCTTCATATGACCAATCCCATACGTTTCCGTGAACATCAGATGTTCCTAAAATTGTTAATGTTTTCTTGTCAGTTGACTCTTTTTCTTTGTCAGCATCTTTTTTTACTTCTTTTTCATCAGATTCATTCTTTTTGTCTTTACCATCAGCGTCTTTCTTTGTTTCACTGATTTCGACTTCTTTAGCTTCCTCTTTTTCAGTTTTTGAAGATTCTTCTGACACTTCTGTTGTTTCAAGGTCATCTGATTTGTCTGACAACGTTTCAGCCATTACTGATGCTGTAGGCGTAACTGTTCCTAAAAGTAAAAACGTTAACATTGAAACATTTAATCTTTTTAACCACTTATTACTCTTCAATTTAATTCCTCCAATCTTATTTTAGAAACCTTTAATGCTCGTAAACCGGTTTACCATACCATAAACCAACTCCCCTTATTTTAAAATGATACCCCTTACATTGTACCAAATCTTCTGAAAAAAGCTACATAAAATCATTGTTTTATTAGTTAATACCCATTATTTCTTAAATTGACACTTATTTTAGACAAAGAAAAAACAAACGCTTTAACAACATTTGTTTTCTCATTTTATTATTTTGATGTTAAATAGACATTGAGTGCTTCTTGTACTGCTTTTCCTGGAGAAACATTTGCACCGTGGAAAATAAGAACAGCCTCTAGTGCTCCTAAAACATGAAGCACATTTTCTTTTCGGCTACTATATCCCATGTTACCAATACGCCATACTTTGTTTTGCAGGGGACCAAAAGAAGACGCTATTTCAATACCAAATTCTTCTAAAAGCATGCTTCGAACACTTTCTCCATCAATTCCTTCTGGTATCAAAATAGGAGTTACTGTTGGCATTTTAGTTGTCATATCACCATACAGTTCAAGCCCCATGCTCTTGATACCAGCAACAATAGCTTGATCATTAATTTTATGACGTTGATAACTATTTTCTATACCTTCATCAAGTAAAAGACTTAATCCTTCATGAAGCGCATAAATCATACTAGTTGCCTCTGTATGATGGTTAATTCTTTCTTGATTCCAGTAACGTTCCAATTGAGACAAATCTAAATAATTACTTGAAATGTGTCTCTTATTTCGAATATCTTTACTTAACCCTAATTCCTTCTGATAACGACTTGCTAAAACTTTTTTCACCCGTTCATTATAAGTAATTAAAGATAAACCTGCTGGAACACTGACACATTTTTGACTTCCAGCAATTGCTACGTCAATTTGCCATTCGTCTACTTTGATTTCAGCTCCACCGTAAGTTGCGACTGTATCGACAACAAAAAAGAGGTCGTTCTCTCTACAAAACTCACCGATTTCTTTCAATGGTTGCATTTGACCATTAGCAGTCTCCCCATGAACCATTGCAATAATTTTAGGTTGATGTTTTTTTATAGCATCGATCACAACTTTAGGTTCAAACACACTATCCCATTCTTTTTCAATATAAATAACATCCGCCTTGGCTCTTTCTGCTATTTCACCTAATAGATAAGCAAATCTCCCATAAGCAGGGATTAATACTTTATCACCTGGTTCAATTAAAGCTATCAAGGCTGCTTCTAAGCCCGAACGACTAGTTCCGTCAATCGCAAAAGCTTCTTCATTCTTTGTCTGAAATGGAACTTTTATCATCTCTTTGACTTCATCCATCACCTTTAAAAACATCGGATCGAATTGCCCTAAAATAGGAGTACCCATTACTCTTAAAACGGAAGGATAAACTTCAACTGGTCCTGGTGTCATAATGGTTCTAGCAGGTATTCGTATTTTTCTACTCATTTCTTTACTCTCCTTTTTTTCTCTTTCTTTTATTATCCTCGTATTACACATTTAATTCATTGTGCAAAATGACCTATTATGATATTTTTTTGTTCATAACAAACAAGTATGAAAGTAAAAAAATAAAGTTTTTTGTACTATAATAGAGATAAGAAAAGAGGAGATATACATGACACTATTAATCGATTTATTAGAGGTTCCAAGATTTTCTGATTTAACCTTCTTCACTGATGGAAAACATAAAGAAATTGATATTAAAAATATTGAAATTTCTGAAACACCAGACATTGCTCTTTACATGCCTGAAAATAGTGTTCTTTTGACAACTGCCATGTATTATCAATACAACCAATCTGAACTTAGACAATTGATTGATACTTTAATTACCATTAACTGTGCTGGTTTAGGAATCAAACTGGGCCGATTTCTGGATGACGTAGACCAAGAAATCATCGATTATGCTAATCAAAGACATTTCCCTATCTTTTCGATACCCAAAACAAAACCTTTAGGTGGGCTTTTGCATAAACTAACTAATTATATCCGTCATATTCAAACAGAGGAACTTACCTATGCTCTAGATATTCAAAAGCAATTTTCTAATCTTCTTATTAATGATGCGACGATTGTTAAAATTATTTTGGAATTTAGTAAAATTGTTGAGGTACCGATTATCATGGTTAATCCTTTTAAACATGTTATCGCACAGTCTCAAGACTTTTTTACAAATCATTTACCAACCCAATTTATTACGTCTCAGTTAATTGATTTAAACAGCTTTTCTGACCGTAATCAGAGTACCGTTAAAATCATTGAAGACCGGAATAAGAATAAACTACAAGCAGCAGTTTATCCAATTAAAAGTAATCTTTTCTATCCCTATTTTTTAATTATATTAAAACCAGAGCAGATTCCTTATCCAGTTTCAGAGTTCGCGATAGAACAAGCACTCCTTGTTTTGAGTTACGTCTTACTTAAAAACGAAAAAATTGAAGAATCCAAAAAACAAATTAAAAGTGATTACTTTACTAATTTTATCGGTAAGCAAAGTAATCATCCTAATAATACGGATGAACTTTATTTATTTGGAAAAAACTTTGGGATTCAGTACGCACCTGAGTATCGAATTATTTTTGCTTCAATCAAGGGAGATTCAAAAAATAGAAAACAATATGACGAACAAATGGAACTTGCCTATCAATGGTTAAATTTAAAAATTGAAGACTTGTTCAGCCATTCTATTATTTTTATTGAAAAAAATACAAATCGTCCGGTCATTATTTTACAAGGTAACTACTCTAATGAGTTTATTAAAGAAAAACTAATGATTTTAATTAATGAGTTGAAACAAACTTTACCTATTGATTTACGCTTTTATTGTGGTCAAGAATGTCAAAAAATTGATGACTTATCCTCTTCATTTATCGAAGCTAAAATTGCTTATGATAATTTTATGTCTTCATCAACAGACGAGTTTGTGACATTTTATCAACAAAAAGGACTATTAAATTTACTTGAAACAATGGGAAATGATGAAATTAGCTATTTTTGCCAAAATATCTTAAAAGAATTAGCCTACCCAACTGATACTAATTTAATTGAATTACGAAAAACATTAAAAATATTTTTAGATAATCAGTGCGAAGTAACTAAGACAGCTAATGATTTATTTGTCCATCGAAATACCGTTAAATATCGAATAGATAACATTCAAGATATCTTAAAAACCACTATTAATACACCTGAAAATAGCTTGAATTTAAGACTTGCTTTATATCTATCTGAAAAAAATAGAAAGTGATGACTAATGAAAAAAGAATTTTGCTACACAACTTTTAATAACTTAGAATTATGGGGAACTTACTACTCAGCAAAAGAAACTTCCTCAACACAACCTCTCATCGTTTATTTTCACGGTGGTGGTTTAATATATGGTAATCGAGATGATTTACCTCAAGAACACCTAGAAATATTTTTGGATAATGGGTATTCAGTCATCACACTTGACTATCCTCTTATTCCTGAAGTAAAACTTGATGTTGTACTAGAATGTTTAAAAGAAGGTATACACTATGTTTCAGAGAATTTTCAACAAGATTTTATTTACTTTGGCCGTTCTGCTGGAGCCTTTCTTGCTCTTCAATTAGCCAATTGTAATTCTTTAATAAAACCAAAGAAAATTATTTCATTTTACGGGTATTATTCTTTGAATGAACCTTTGCTACATCAAGCCAGTGATTATTATAAAAAAGTACCGATAGTTCCATTTATGACAGTTCACCATCTAAAAAGAAAGCAACCAATTAAGGAAGCTCTCATTGAAGAGCGCTTTCCTATCTACCTTTCTTTTAGACAGTCTGGTACTTGGGTTAAAGAATTACTCGGAAGAAAAAATGAGATAAACGATTTCAGTTTAACAACTGAAGATTTACAAAAATTACCTCCAATTTTTGTTGCGGCAAGTGAACATGATCAAGATATTCCTTTCCAGATTAACCAAGAATTAGTCAACCAAGCATCAAATACTACCAGTTTTTTTGTTAAAGATTTACCCCATGACTTTGATGCAGACCCTATAAGAGAAGCTGCTATTTCTTGCTACAAAGAAGTGATTAAGTGGTTAGAACAATAAAAAAGAAGGATTGTGACTTGATAATCACAATCTTTCTTTCTGATTAAATAATAGGTTTATCCTACAACTCTTGTTCCAGCTTTTCCTTCTAATGCATCTGCTGCTTCATCTAAAGAACAAATGATAGCTGTCTTTCCTTGCTTAGCAAAGTCAATACAAGCTGCCATTTTAGGCCCCACACTGCCGTCTGAGAAATGGCCTTCGTTATAGTATTCTTCTGCTTTTTCAATGCTAATTGTTTCCAATTTTTCTTGATTAGGTTTTCCATAATTGATATAAACATTTGGAACATCTGTTAAAATCATTAAAACATCTGAATCAACTTCTTCTGAAAGTTTCAAAGCAGATGAATCTTTATCAATAACTGCTGCAACACCTTCTAATTGCCCTGATTCATTTTTGGCAACGGGAATACCTCCACCACCAGTTGAAACAACGATAATTTTATTTTCAAGCATTGTTCGTATAACATCTACTTCAACGATTGTTTTCGGTTTTGGTGAAGGAACTAATCGGCGGTAACCACGTCCTGCATCTTCTCCCATTACCCATCCTTTTTCTACTTCTAATTGTTTACTTTCTTCTTCAGTATAAAATGATCCAATTGGTTTTGTTGGTTGTTTAAAGGCTTCATCCTTTAAATCAACTTCTGTCATTGTTAGAACTGTTGCCACATTTTTTTCTGGTAATCTATTTTTTAAAGATTCCTGTAACATATAACCAATAAATCCTTGCGACTCTGAACTACAAATTGGTAACGGTTGAACAGGTATTTCTTCTTTAGCTAACTCATTTTGTCTTAAAATTTGCCCTACTTGAGGTCCATTTCCATGAACAATAACTAATTCATGCCCTCTTTTAATGATTTCAGTAATGCTATCTGCACTAGCCTCGATATTAGCTTTTTGATTTTCATAACTTCCGACTTGCCCTGGCTGTAAAATAGCATTGCCTCCAAGAGCTAAAACGACACGTTTTTTCATTTCTTAACCTCTTTTATTCTTTTTTTTTGAAAATAATAGAGGGTGACCCAAAGCCCCCTCTATCATTGGCGTTTCTTATTTCATACCTAATTTATTTGCATATGCTTCAATGGCTTTTTCGAAACATGAAATTGGCGGATTAACAGTACCTGCTCCAATTTGACCAATTCCTGCTTTTTTATGAGCAATCCCTGTGTTAATGACTGGTGTAATACCTTTTTCAACAACAAGACGAGCATCTATGCCTAAACAAATTCCTCTAAAATCCCAAGTTGGTACTGGGAAATTTGGGTTTTGACTCATACAGATTTCTGACATCTCATTAGATGTATTTAAAGCTTCGTAAAAGCCACCTGTCCCAACAAAACGAGTTACTGCTGGAGCTGCAATCATTGCCATACCACCAACACCAAATGTTTCAGTAATAGCTGAGTCACCAATATCTGTATTAGCATCTTCGCCACTGTACCCTGCAAAGTAAAGTCCTTGTGGTGTATTAACAGGTCCTGTGAACCACTCGTCACCCATACCACTAATACGAATACCAAAGTCTTTACCGTTTCGACACATTGCCGTTACAATTGTTCCTTCTTCAACTGTTCTTGCTCCGTCCATAACTGCCTTAGACGCTGCCATCATAACGTTTAAGAAGAATTGATCTGTATCAGCTAAAAATTGAGAGACTTCTTGTTTTTCTTTTTCTGAAATGGGTAATGTTGTAATGATTGGACCAACTTCTTTGTAAAACGCAAGGGAAGCAGCGATATTACGTTGATGGAATTCATCTCCCATAGCAATAGCTTTAGCTACTAACACATTAATGTTTAAGCCTTCTTCCATTTCTTGAAGGGCTTTACTTAAAACAGGACCCAATGTATCACGCATCCATCTCAAACGATTAACAACTTCATCTGAGTAGGCACCAAATCGTAGAACTGCTCCAATCCCTTCATTCATCGTACAGTAAGCTGTATTTCCTTCTGTTTTATTTTCAACAACAAAAACTGGCATATTTGCTGAAGTAATACCACCCATAGGACCTACTGCTTGATGATGGTGACACGGTGAAAATTCAATCTCACCTGAAGCTAACATCTTTCTAGCTTCCTCTTCTGTACTTGCCCACTCTTCAAAAAGAACAGCTCCAACACACGATCCTTGCATTGGATCAGTCATATCATCCCAAGTCATTGGAGGACCTGCATGAAGTAACATTTTTTCGTTTAAAGCGGGAATAACTGATTTAGCTGGTACAACATCTAGTAAAAAGGGAGCAGATTGAATGACTTTATCAATCACTGCTTGATTTGCTTCTTCGATTGTTTTAAACATAATTAAATCTTCTCCTTGTTTTAAAATTCAAATTGATTTAAGAAATATAGAATTTTTTGTAGTTTAACATTTCCACCTGCTGAAGGTCGCCACTCAAAATGAGTAACTTCTCCACCATTATCAATAATAGACTCAGTAAAACTTTGTAAGCCAACATTAATAATAGATGATTTTTCTCCAATCAAACGTTGAATTTTTTCTGAAGTTTGAGGTAACTCTTCTAAAGGACTTACTTCTTTTTCTTTTACTTCTTTTGTTTCAAAGTTCACTTTTTTTCCAACAACAGCCAAAGCTGTTTGAAGTGCTTGAACATTATTTTCGCAAACAGTCACACCAATTTCTTCTAAAATCTTAATTTGGTTACTCATGTTTTGCTTATCTTCGTCAGTTCCAACAACAACTGAGATGAAGCTTACTTCTCGGCCTGCTTCTTTTGTTTTTTGAATGGTTTCTTCAATAGCTGGTTTTAAAGCACTTGCCATATCTTCATGAGCCCCGTAACCAAGAACCACATCAAAAATTACAACAGCTGTTTCTTCTTGATCAACGACCGATTTAATTTTTTCAATTCTAATTTCTGGATCAATCATTGGATGAGGTTTACCTTTTGTATACATATCATCCCCAAGGTCAATCACTTCATGTTCTCCTGATTTTAAAGTAAATCCTTCTGGTGATTTTTCTTTAGCTAAACCTAACGCATCTGATAAAACAAATGCGGCTTCATAAGCGAGTGTTCCACCTGAATAATAGCCTTTAATTCCAGAATTCTTTTGATTTGCAACTACTTCTTTAGCAGGAGCTGGTGTATAGATCACAGGCTCTTCATTCATTAATTTTGTTGCAAGTTGAGCTGTTTCTTCTAACGTATAAGCATGATAAAGCCCTTTTTCGTGATACGTTGGTTTTGAACCTAAGAAAAGTGTGACAACTGGTTTTTCAACTTTTCTTAGGACATTTAAAACACGTTCTTCTATTTCTTTTGCAGGTGGTTTTGAGATAACAACAATCACTTCTGTATCAGGATCTTCATTTAAAGCCACAATTGTATCAATCATAGTTGTTGCTCCAACTTCTGTTGATAAATCTCTTCCTCCGGTACCAATGGCGTTCGTTACACCTTGTCCATAACGATGAATTAATGTCGTTACTTCTTGAATACCAGTACCTGATGCACCGATAACACCGATACGACCTTTTCTATTATTATTAGTAAAAGCTAGTGGCAAGCCGTGAATCACTCCAGTTCCACAGTCTGGCCCCATAACAAGTAAGCCTTTTTCATGAGCTTTTTGTTTTAATCTAGCTTCTTCTTCAATTGGCACATTATCACTAAAAACAAAAGCATGTAATCCGTTATCAATCGCTTGTTCAATTTCAAGAGCTGCATATTCTCCAGGAATAGAAATTAAAGCCACATTCGCATTAGGTGCTTTTTTCAGAGCTTTGTCCCAAGAATTAATTTTCTCTTCAACTGCCCCTTCGCTACTACTTGTTTGACTTAATTCTTCTTCAATCATGTTAAGAATTTTTTTAGTATCTTCATCTGAAACAACATCTAACATAACTACCATGTCATTAGCTGTAGCTTCGTCCAATTCCTCAGTATCAAAGCCACTTGCTCTAAAAATATCGATATTAGACGGTGTTCCCATCATAATTGATACACGATTAACTTCTGCTAATTGATTTAGCTTACTTGTTAAAAGCATCAAGACAACTGAATCTTGATAACTATTTTTCATAATTATTGTTTGAAGCATTCTTTTCTCCCCTATTCCTTCTTACTTTTCTGCAAAAGCATCTGAATGATCGTATTTATTAAAATGAACTTGATCACTCATTAGGTAATCGTAAATACTTTTTGCAACAGGTATACCTTCTTCTAAATGTTTTTGATATCTTATTTCTGATAATTCACCAGGGTAATAAACTTGTTCAACACCTGTTGCTGGTTTACTCTCATGTAATTCATCAATCATCGTTGAAAGATTTTCTTTAAATTGATCTAAATCAGTAAAGTAAGCTGGATTAATTAAAATAAATAATTGTCCTAAATTACGACCTGATGATAAATCAGCATACATAGAACTCACATGTTTACCAAAAGGCAATCCTAGTAGAGATCCAGATAAAATATCAACCATCATCATTAAGCCATATCCTTTAGGTCCTGAGATTGGCAATAATCCTTGAACTTTATTAGGATCAGTCGTTGCTTCACCGTTACCATCAACAGCCCACGTATCAGGAATGGGATTATTTTTACTTCTAGCATCTAGAATTTTGCCCCATGCTTGAACAGTTGTTGCCATATCAAAAATGATTGGGCGAGCTGAATTAGTTGGTGCGCTAAAAGCAATTGGGTTGGTTCCATAATATGGTTCTGTTCCACCAAAAGGAACGGCCATTGGGTCAGATTGGCAAACTGCTAAGGCTACTAAATCTTGTTGTGCTGCTAAATCAACATAATATGACAACATACCGCTATGTCCCATTTTTGAAACACCAATAATTGCCACACCTGTTTCTTTTGCCATATCAATTCCATAATCCAAAGCCTTACGACAAGCCACATGACCAATCGCATTATCTCCATGGAAAACACCTGTACTTGAACCTGTTTTTTCAAATTCAAAATTAGGTTCAATCGTTGTTCCACCCTTAGCGATTCTTTCAGCATAGTACTCAACTCTTACAGCACCGTGAGAATGAACTCCTCTTAAATCTGCATAAGTTAAATGTTTTCCTACTTCTTTCGCATGCTCTGATGTCAAACCTGCTTTTTCAAGTTTAGTTTGCATCAATTGTTGTAACTCTGCTTCTTTTAATAAAACTATTTCTTCAGTCATTTTTTCACACCTTTTTATAAATCAACGTCTCTGTTACAGTCTTTAGAATACAAGTAGCTTAACGGCGCATTTCGTCCTACTGAATAACAAGCTTGTAAGTTATAAGCTCCCATAAAAATATAGTCGCCTTCTTTTACTGGAATCCAGTGATTATCTAAGTTGTACATACCTTCTCCACTTAAAAGCAATGCTCCATGTTCTTGGTAATGAGTTTCAATATAACCGTGAGATGCACCTGTATGGAATGTTAAGATATGGAAATTCATATCAAAATTTAAATCTGTTGGCAATAAATCTTTCAAACCAACATCCGTCATGCCTTCATAGTTTTGATCTTCCATGTCATTTGTATTACCAATTACTTTATAAGGAGCAAATCCTTCAGCTTCTTGATATCTTTTCTTATAAAGGAATGTTTCAGTTGCTTTATCTGAATTATTTTTAAATTTTAGTGTTTCAGTTGGTGGGCAGTAAGCATAACCACCTGTTGTTAGTTCGTGAGTTTCTTCACCGATTGTGACAGTTAATTCACCTTCTAAACAATAAATAAATGTTTGAATGCCATTGCCACCAAATCCATGTGTGTTTCCACCATTTGGTAAAACACGGCAAAGATAATCAACAAAACCTGCACCTAATTTTGGTGTTGATAGAATGGTCATTTCACAATTATCAAAATGCGGTAACACATTTTTTACTAATCCTTTTGGTGGAATCAAAGCAAAATTGCCTCTTTCCACAACTGCTCTTGATGATAATAAATCTGTTGGATAACCCAATTCATTTGTACGATAACTCATTTTTAAATCCTCCTAAATAATCTGTTAAGCATTTTTCTTATTTTTATTAACCATGACAAAAGAGATGGTTGTAATCACTAAAATGATAGCTGAGATATAGAATCCCATAATTTTTGAACCAGTATTATCTGAAATAAAGCCAGTTAAAGCCGGAGCGATAACTGAAGAGCTCATTCCAAAGAAATTAAATACACCAAATGTTGTACCGTAATTTTCTTTAGAAGCGCTATCGGAAATATAAGAGATGATGATTGGTTCAACGGCTAATTTACCTAATAAACCATATAAAATTAAAGCAACTAGTAAAATACCAGAACTTGGAGCTAATACTGTTAGTAGTAACATTAAAGCTGCTGTAATTTCTAATCCAAAGATAAATGTAATTTTTTTATTGCGATGTTTATCTGATAAGCGGCTAAAGAATAAAGCACCAGGAATAGCTGAGAAAGCTACTAAAGCTGATGAAAAACCAATTGCTAAACCTTGGAATCCACGTTCTTCTTGTAAGAATGATGGCAACCAAGTCACTACCATGTAATAACCATAACAAGTACCAAAATATAGTAAGTAAGCAGTGATCATTTTTAAACTAAATAATTTTTTGACATCCATTTTAGTTTTTTCAACAGGTACTTCTTGCTCTGTCTCTTTGACTACTTTGACTGTTTTTTCTTCTGGTTTAATCACGACGATAAAAATAACTAACATCGCAATGATGGCAACAATACAGATATACATCATTGTTTGCCAAGGCATACCCATCTGTTTAACAATTAAACTAGAACCAATTAGTCCTAATCCCATACCAACTGCTGAACCACTATTAATAATAGCTGTTGATAATCCTCTTTTTTCTTCCGGAATACTTTCTGAAGATAAAGAATAAGCAGAGCCATAATAAGAACCACAACCAATCCCTGCAAAAACACTAGCAATGTAAATAGTGCTAATACTTTGAGACATTGAAATCATAACGGCTGCTAAACCAAACAAAATAAATCCTGGAATAAGCACTTTTTTCTTACCTAACTTATCAACTAATATCCCAGCTGGAATTTGCATTCCTGTGTAACCAAAGAAGTAACAACTTGAAATCAAACCCATTTGAGTATTCGTATATTTTCCAATTGTTTCTTGAATCTCAGGAAAAATAGGTGTTAATGCTGAACGATAAATCCAAATAGTGACCCAACCTAGACAAAGCATGATGATAACTTTTTTCCAATATTCCATACCAGATTGTTGCTTTTCAATATTCATCTCTTTCATGTTTAATTCCCCTTATTTTTCTTCGTAAGCTAACTTGTATAATGAAGCAATCAACGCTTCTAATCCTTCAACTAAATCTTCTGTTCGCGTATTTTCTGCTGGATTATGACTAATACCATCAATACTTGGAACAAAAATCATCGCTGTTGGAACATGGACTGCAAAAATTTGTGAATCGTGACCTGCACCACTATGCATCACAGTGTAGTTTAAATTGGCCTCTTTACAGGCTTCTTCTAATGTCCCTACAATTTCTTTAGACATCGGAACAGGTGATTCATCCATCCAATTATCCATAATTATCTCAACACCATGTTTTTTAGCAATTTCTGCAAATAATGTTTCAATTTCTTCCGTAAACTCTTTTAAGACTTTCGCATCTGTATGACGGCAATCCATACTAAATGTTACTTGACCTGGAACAACGTTAACTGTATTTGGTTGAACATCTACATGTCCAAACGTTAATACAAGTGGATCTCCTTGTTCATAAGCTTTATCTGTTGCTTCGCTAATCATTTTACTCATCGCATAAACTGTATCTTTTCTAAAGCCCATTGGTGTTGTTCCAGCATGATTAGACTCACCTGATAATGTGATACTATAACGTTTTTGACCAACGATACTATTAACAATTCCAACTTGTTTGCCCGTTTTTTCAAGGACGCTTCCTTGTTCTATATGAATCTCTACGAAAGCTTTGATGTCATCTCTTGTTGGAGCCAAATCATTTTTAAATTTAAATCCTGAATCCATCATGGCATCTACAAATTTCACACCATTTGCATCAGTTGCATCAATCACATCATTTTTATCTGCTAAGCCCCAGATATTTTTACTACCCCAAAAGGCATATGGGAACCTGCTTCCTTCTTCTTCTGCCATTGAAATAACTTCTAAATTTCTTAAAGGAGCACCATATTTTTCTTTTAAAAATTTTACTGCTAAGTAAGAAGCAATAATCCCAAATTGACCATCTAATTTACCACCATTCACAACAGTATCTACGTGAGAACCTGTTAAAATAGTTTCATTTGGGTATTTAGTTCCTTCTAATTTACCGTATAAGTTACCGATTTCATCAAATTGAGTTACTAAATCAAGCGCTTCAAATTTTTCTTTTAATTCTGCTTGAGCTTGTCGCCAATTTTCATCATAAAGTAAACGAGTTGTTCCACCAGTTGGATCAGCTCCAATTTCAGAAATCCATTTCACATGCTCTTCTATTAATTCGTAAAAATTATACATCCGGTATCTTCCCTTCTTTTAACATTTCATTTCTTTCTTACACCGTTAGTCTAAACATTTTTTAAAACGATTACATTCATCCAATGTTCTATTTCTATATTTTTTATTAGGCACTTTGCACAACTTATTTTATAAAACGACCGATTCGTTTAGTTGAAATACCATTTTCTTTTGAATAAATGGTCTGACCTCTTAAAATAGTTCGTTCAATCTGAGCACCAATTGTGCGTCCAACATAAGGACTAATTTTATTTCGATAAGCTAAATCTTCTGCTTTCAAAGTATAAGGATTATTTGGAGATATAAAAACAAAATCAGCATCTTTTCCTATTGCGATACAACCTTTTTCCTCTAAATTAAATCGCTTAGCAGGATTCGTTGCTATTAGTTTAGCAAATTGTGAGAGTGACATACCTCTTTTTTGAACAGCTTCATCAAATAAAACATCTACATTATTTTGAACGCCTGAAATACCGCCCCAAGCTTCAAATGCATTTTCTTTATCTTTTAAGTCAGGTGTACAAGGAGAATGATCAGACGTAACAAATGCTATTTCTTCCTGATTTACTTTCTCCCACAAACCATTTTGTGCCTTTTTATCTCTAATAGGAGGAGAACACTTAACGATTGGTCCTATCGAATCAAGTTCATCCGTTTCAAAATAAAGATAATGGGTACAAGTCTCACAAGTAACATCAACGCCTTCGTTTCTAGCTTTTGTTACTTCTTCAACACCTTCTGGACAAGCAATATGACAAATATGAATGCGACAACCTGTTTCTTTTGCTAATAAGATTGCACGTCTTATGGGTTCAACTTCTGTAAATACAGGTCTTGTTTTCACATAAGCAGCTAATGTCGTTTCACCATTTTGATACGCCATTTCGCCTAAACGGTCTGTGATTGCTGCGTTTTCTGCGTGAATAGCTAACACTTTTCCTGTTTTAGCCACTTGCTTCATTCCTTCATAAAGAGAATAATCATCCACATTCATGAAATCACCATCAATTGAACGGTCCCCACAAGTTGCCATAAAACATTTATAAGCAGAGACACCTCCTTCATCTAATTCTTGTATGCCGCCCTTTAAATTAAAAGGAACCACACCACCAAAAGAGCCGACATCTGATAAGAGTTTTCCTTCTCCTGCCGCATATTTAATCAATAGAGATTCCTTATCAATTGTAGCTGGAACTTGATTTAACGGCATTTCCATGAAAGTTGTAACACCACCTTTAGCACAAGCATTCGTTCCTGTTTCATAACCTTCCCAAAAGTCTCGAACGCCTCCTCCAGGATCAGTAATATGAACATGGGCATCTACCATTCCCGGACTTACAATAAAATCTGTTGCATCAATTGTTTCTGCTCCCTTTCCTAGATTGAGTCCAATTGCAGAAACTTTTCCTGATGAAACACCAATGTCTAATCTTTTAGCTTCGTCATCTAAGATAACAAGTCCATTTTTTATGATTAAATCAAAATTCATTTAAATCTTCCCTTTCTTGTGACCAGTTTTCTTTTTTAAAACAAGGTAAATACTAAACGACATGACAAAACCTATGAGAAAAGATAGTTTCGAAATCAAACTAAAGCTATCGTTAACTTGTCCTAATAATGAAATAAGAAGAGCTGTTATTGTCGCAATGTAAGCCTCTTTATTAATTCCTTTATAACTATTTCCTTGATTATTTTTTGTTTGATCCATATAAAGCTCATCTAAATTTATTTTTTCTTTTAAAATAAAGAAATAGTGAGCAAGCATAACGCCTGCGACAGGTCCTAATGTTGCTCCTATCATATTCAAAAAATTAAAAATACTTTCTGAGTTGTCCATTAATTTCCAAGGCATCATCAGAAAACTTATTACACTGGCAATAACAACACCTTTTTTATAATTAATCTGTTTTGGAAATAGAGCTGAAAGCTGATAAGCTGCCGGCACGATATTCCCTGTAGCATTCGTTGAAATTGTCGTCATCAATAAAACAATGATTGAAAGAAGCATGGCCGGAAAGTGATCCCATTTATTAACAATATTTAAAACATTCCATTCATCAACACCGTAATAGATCGAACCACCAATCAGGATCGAAATACTAGAAAAAGCAAATATCGTATAGCCAACAACTAGACTCGCACTTTGACCAATTCGTTGAGATTTAGTGGATACCGCATTTTGAGTAAAATCTGAGACACTTGCTCCAGGTCCTGCCCAAACAGCAAGCACTGCATTGATAATGATTAAGTAAGTTAATATTTTTGAAGAAGATGTTGACTGAGTTATCTCAGGTGTAAAATTCAAAATAGACATAATGCCACCACTAACCCGAATCGCCCAAATTGCCATACCGATAAAAACAACATAGATTAATGGGTTTAAAATAGCTGTAAATTTATTAAGCGCCTTACCGCCACCAAGTCCAATTAGTAAATTAATGAACCAAAATACAGTAAAAGAAATCAAACCTGGAAAAGAAAGTCCGAAAAAGGAAAACCCACTTCCTAAAAGAAGAAAATCAGGCCAAATTTTTCCAATTAAAATCAGCAAAGCAAGGGAAGCTGTATAATTTTGTAAACCAAACCAAGCAATAGCAACTACCACTCCTCTAAGAAAACCTGGTAGTTTTGCTCCTACATCTCCATACGTTGCCCTTAAATGCATAGAAAATGGAATTCCATAGGTTGATCCTGCTTTACCATTTAAAACAAGTAAAGCAGCAACTGCCATACTACTAATGACTAAAGCCGACATAACGCCTAGGGGGGAAAGCCCTAAATATAAAAAGCCACCTACAGCTGTATAGTTTGGAATATTATGAACCGATCCCATCCAAAGAGTGAAATAATTCATTGTTGACATATGACGCTTTTCTTTAGTTTTTGGCAATAAATCATCGTTATAGCCTCTTTTTTTAAAGCTAATTATTTCTTTTTCAGATAATTTCACTTCTTGTTTTAGTGAAAAATCATCTTTTTGCTTTATCGTCATCTCCTCCTCTTTAAAGCCTGTCTATCAACTACGGTTTCATCATACTTAAATTTTAAAACGGTTACATTCTCAGTTTTTCACAATTTTAAATATTTGTTTGTGCAGATTGGATAAAATGAAAAAACTTTGCCTTAATTCCCTGAGAGAATCAAAACAAAGTTTTTACTTTTTTAATAACACAAAAAAGAGAGTAGGAACATTTTTAACGTCCTTACTCTCTTTACTTTTAACTTATTTTTATGCCCAGTTACCATTTCTGAAGATAGGAACAATTGTTCCATCTTCTCTGATACCATCAACATCCATTTTGTCAGAACCAATCATGAAGTCCACATGGTTTTGGCTACGGTTTAAGCCAATTGCTTCCAATTCTTCTTCTGATTTGTTTGTTCCATCTTCAATATTAAATGCATAACCATTTCCAATTGCTAAATGGTTAGAAGCATTTTCATCAAACAAAGTATTATAGAATGTAATACCTGATTGAGAGATTGGTGATGGATCTGGAACTAATGCTACTTCACCTAATCGTCTTGAACCTGGGTCCATATCGATTAAATGATTTAACACGTCTTCACCTTCGCCAGCTTCGGCTTTAACGATTTGACCATTTTCAAAATGGAATACCATATCAACTAAAGTTGTTCCACCGTAGCTTAATGGTTTAGTACTTGTTACAAAACCATCAGCAACACGGCAATCTGGAGCTGTAAAGACTTCTTCTGTTGGCATATTTGCCATAAATTCTTCACCAGAAGCATTAATACTACGAGCGCTATCCCATACATGGTTTTTAGGTAATCCAACTGTTAAGTCAGTTCCCGGCGCTGTATAGTGTAATTTAACAAACTGTTCTTTATTTAACATGTCTGCTTTTTCTCTTAATGTTGCTTCGTGTTTTTGCCAAGCTTCCACAGGATCATCAGCATAAACTTTAGTTGCTTTAAAGATTGCATCCCATAAAGCATCTACTTGTTCTTCTTCAGTTGCTAATTCTGGGAATACTTTCTTAGCCCACTCAGCACCTGATGCAGCTACTACTGTCCAACTAATTTTATTTGATTGGCCAGCTTGACGTAAGTTAAATAATAATTTACGGTCAAATTTTTGGTATAAGCCAACACGTTCAGAAGGCACACCTGACAAAGCATCTGGGTTAGCTGAAACAACACTAATTCTTGAAGCTTTTTTATCTACCCAATCTTGTACTTCTTCTAATTGGTATGAAGTAACTGTTTCTAAAGCAACAGCATCTTTATGAGCTACTGTTTCTTTTAAGATTTCATCATCATTCCATCTTACAATAACTTCTTTAGCGCCCATTTCATAGGCTTTTTTTGTAATTAAACGAGCTAGCGGAGCTTGTGTTACAGAGATTTCTAAAATAACGCTATGGTTATCACTTACGTTAACACCAGTTCTAACGATTAATTCAGCATATTTATCTAAATAATGATTAAATTTATCCATTTAAAAAGACTCCCTCTAATTGTTTATTTTTTTACAGTTTTATTGTTTTTTTTCATAACGAGTATACATGATGTATGCTAGTACACCAAAGAATACTGGTCCTAAAATTGAGAAGATTGTTTCTTTTACATTACCATTTAATGAAGGATTGATAATTGTAAAGACGTTCGCAAAACCAACTACGAAAGTTACACTAAATACAGCAATCTTATAGAATGATTTAGATTTATAAATTTCAAACGGTTTATGAATGTCATCTTTTTTCTTGAATCCTAAGAATGCTAAAGCTAAGAACATATAAGGAATTGTCATTGATACGTTAGTCATAGCTACTAAGATGTCGAAGAACGCTTTGGCACTATCTCCACCAAATGAAACTGCTAAAATGATAGCAATAACAATACCAGCTTGAACTCTCATTGCTACAACTGGTAAACCATTTTCTCTTTTACTAAAACTCTTAGGCCAGATTTCTTCTGGAGTTCCTTCGATTAATTGTTTTAATGGTGAGAAGATTAAAGTAAAGAATGCACCAGTTAAAGCTAAGAACATAGATAATCCCATGTAACGACTTACCCACATACCAACAGTAACAGCTGTAGCTTCTGGTAAGTGAAGGGCAAGACCTAATTGGTAACCCATGTTATTCATCGCTACATAAGCTACGTTTCCTAATGTAATTTCAGCATCAGAGAATTGAGTAAATGCGAATGTCCAGTTAGTAAACGCACCCATAATAAAGATACCTACAGCATAACCAACAGCAATAACGATTGCTGAAATTGTTACCCCTTTAGGGAAAGTTACTTCAGCATTTTCAGTTTCATCTACTAACCCACCTACAACTTCAAGTCCACCGTAAGCAAAAATAGCAAATACTAAGAAACTGAATACAGATATAATTGATTGATAATCAGCATTTGGTGATGTAGTAAATGCTGCTGCTGTTACCGGCTCTGCCATTTGACCTTTGTTTAAAGCTAAAATGATTAAACCACCAAGAATCAATACAACGTTAAGTAATGCAACCGCTGTACCACCAACAGAAGTAATTTTTTTGATTTTATCTAACCCTTTAGATGAAACAAAAGTGATTAGTAAAATCCATAAAACTCCTAGTAGACCTAACGATTGAACACCGTTTAGTCCAAAAAAGCTCATTGTTTGTGTTTTATCAACACCAAAAATTCCGTTTGATAAAGGAATCCAAATACCAGTACCTACGTTTACCATCCATACAATGTATGATGCATACCACATGAATGTTCCAACGAAAGCGAATTTTGGATTTACCGATTCTGCCATCCAAGAATAAATACCACCTTTACTATCCTTGAAAGCTGCTCCGTACTCTGACAACATAAACGCAAAAGGCAGGAAGAATGTTACCGCTGCCAATACATACCATATAATAGAGCCATACCCCATTAAGTAATATGCACGAATGATGTTTGTGAAGCCAAATACTGAAGTGAAGATCATAAGAATAAGAGCTTTTAACGTTAACTTCTGTTTTTTCTCCATTTGTACCTCTCCTTTTCTACAATTATTATTGCAATACAAATATAACACGTAAAAAAGAAATAGTATTTAACATTAAAGCTAAATAACCATTATTAAACCAATATCTTACATAACTTTAATATCATTATCACTTAACATTAACCGTTTTCAACTTTCAAAAAAATTAACCTCTTGATTATTTTAAGTTTAATTTGTGTTATTCTATAAAAGCACTTAGATTTTTCACGATTTCTCGCTGAATTTCTTTATCAAACTCACTCAACAAATTTGTTATTTTTTTAACTGAATTCTTAACTTTTTCGTCATTTAATTTTTTAGAAGATTCTAATGTTTCTACAAAAGGAGACAATCCTACTCTCATAAACGGGTGTATTTCATCTAAAAAAGAAGAATTTAATCCATATTCTTCCACTTTTTCAAGTAAATGATCATACACTTCTTTTTGAATCCATTTTCCCATTCCTTTATTTGAAAAATAACTTAAATGTCGTTTTCTACTGACCTCATTTTCTTCCTTTAAAATCAGAAAAAGTTCTTCAAAAAATCGTTTAGGTAACACTGGCACTTCCGAATGAGTTTCTATTCGTTTTTGAATTTGACTAGACCAAATAAGAGCTTGATTAAATAATGTCTCCTTTTTTAAATTGGTTGGCAAACTTTTTTTAAAGCGAGTAAATCCTTCTTCTGTTAGAGAATCTTTATCCTCTTCTCTCCCTATTTGACTCATCTTTTCTATTTCTTGTTGAACTGCTTTAAAATCCGTGACATAAAGAGGCATGTTTGCTTTTTTAAAATCTACTAAACGATGTGCAAGAGAAAAGTTAATTTCGTACTCTGTATTGGCTTGTTGTATTTGGTAAAGATTGAAAGCATAAACTTCCCAGAGTTCTTCTGGAAACTCAAAACCATAGCGTTTTAACCAAAGTAACTCATCTAATGCCAAATCAACATTGTTCAATCGATTGACAATTTCTGTTGCCACTTGTTGGGGAATTTTTAAGTGATCTTTAAAATGCTGACTACCAAGTCCCATTACTTTGCCAGTTTCTTTTGATTTGACAATATATTGATATTTCAAACGTCTTCCACATTCGCAATACAATAATGTTTGATTCGACTCTTTTTCAGGATAATTCAAATCAATTTTTAAATCCTGAAATTCCCAATCTGATGCTTTTAAGTAACTATCCTTTAAGAATTCTGATTTAATTAAATACTTTCGATGAGCATCAATCAATTCTCGTTGACTTCTAGTTAATCTAGCATAAATTTCTAGTCGTTCTTTGATAGTTAGTGCCCTAAATTCTGGTAAGTCATATTCTTTTATTTCTGGTAACTCTAATATTGGCAAAGGTTTCACTTTCCTTTCTTATTAGTAGATAGATATACTACTTATTTTTTCACAAAGAGACAGTAAGCATATCTTTTGTTTTTTTTATTTTACCGAGCTATGATAGAGCAAATAAATGATAGGTGGTTACACTTAATGAAAATAGAATTTTTTCATGATGTTATTTGCAGTTTCTGTTTTCCGATGTCTCACCGAATGCGTGAGATTCAAAAAAAATATCCTAATGTGGAAATAATTCACCGATCTTTTGCTTTGGCTTGGGATGAAGCTGATTTAATACAAATGTTTGGTTCAAGAGAGATTGCTAAAAAAGAAATACTCTCTCATTGGCAACAAGCTAATGAAAATGACTCTCTGCACCGTTTTAATATTACTGGTATGAAAGAAACTGACTTTCCTTTTCCAACTTCTAAGAACGGCCTTTTAGCTGCTAAATCAGCTCAAATTCTTGGAAATGAAGAAACTTACTGGTCTGTTTTTGATAAGATTCAAGAAAAATTATTTGTTGAAAATAAAAATATTGAATCGATGGCTATTATCAAAGAAATAATTCTTGAGACAGATCTTAAATGGGAAGCATTTATGACTACCTTTAATGATAATAAAACACTAGAAGCAGTAAACGAAGATTTGCAATTAGCACAAAATTACGGAATAAGTGGTGTTCCTTTTCTAGTGATTAACAACAAATACAGCATAAATGGCGCTCAACCTTTAGAAGTAATTGAAGACGCCATTCAAACCATTGCTGAAAAAGAACATGAACCTTTAGTACTTGTTGAGGATGGTAGCTACTGCTATCTTGATAAAAACGGTACCTGGGTATGCGAATAAAGCTTAATTTTCTAATAGAATTTGGAAGGCTTCTCTTTCACCGTTTTCAACAGGCAAAATAATGTCTCCACGGTAAGAGAAGCCCGCTTTTTCGATTACTTTCCTCATTCGGCTGTTAATCGGATGCGTATCAATACGAATGTCATTAAAACCTTGTTCTTTTGAGAATGAAATTAAATGACCTAGAAAGAACTGACTCATCCCTCTTTGTTTTATTTTAGAATGAATGACAACTCTATGAAGAGATACATAGTATGTTGAAGCTAGCCAATCACCATTTGTTATCTCATCATAACTGGCTTGTTCTTTTTTAGTAATTGTTCCATAACCTACAATTTCGTTATCTTCTATTAAAACATATCCTTCTTCCAAGTGAATATCTTCTATTATTATTTTTCTATTTGGTCCATCATTATTTCTCCACTGCGGAATATTTTGTTGATTCAATGTGTTTCGTCCATCTTCAATGACTAATAAAATAGTTTCTAAATCTTCTGCTTTTGCTTTTCTTACATAATACAACATAAATATTTCCTCCTTATTCATTTGTTCCTACTATATAATGTCTCCTATACTAAATAAATTATTCTTTTTACTTTACTTTTTTAATAATTTTTTTTACAATACGACTAGCACTTTAGGAGGTGATTGAGATGATTTTATCATCTTTATCTTATGTCAGAGTTTCATGTAACTAATGATACTTTGAGATAATAAATTATCAATAGTAGATTATTTTCCCATAGTATCATATTAAAAAGAAAGTAGGGAAATAATATGCTACAACCATATGAATTTAATCAAATAGAAAATCAAGTCCTTCACTTAATTAATGTTTATAAAACAGTAAGTGACAAAAATACCCTTTCGGCAAATGAAATGTTAGTGTCAGAAACAATAAGACCGCTTTTAGGAGAAGAAAAATACAACGAATTTGAATCTAAAATTTTTGATATAACTTTAACAAAAGCAAAAGCTGAACCAATCTTTAGAGAGTTAAAACAACAAGTTATTCCTTTTAAATTGGTAACAGATAAACAGATTCAAAAAACCTTTAAAAAAGTTAAGAAAATTAAATATCCTATTCGTGATCATTATGATTTTCATGATGTTACTTACTTTGCTTGGGATGACATTGGTACACAGCGAAAATACATCACTTTTTATTTAGACGATAAACTTGTTGGTTTATACGGAGTTATGTCAACAGATGTGATTAAAAATGTTTGTTCCATTTGCCATAAAGTAGATAATGTAGCCATGTTTTTAACAACCACTAAAAGTGCTGGTGATGGAACCTATACTAAAAAAGGAAATTATATTTGTAAAGATAGTCATAAATGTAACGAACAAATAGAAAACCTAGATTATTTACATGACTTCTATTTGACTGTTTCAAAATAAAAAAAGAGAGGCTGACAAAAGTTAAATTGTCAGTCTCTTCTTTTTTATTTAATTAATAAATCAATCTTCCATTACTGGATCGATTATTGATTCTTGAGCTAATTGATTTTGTTTCTTTTCATATCTGTTAAATAAAATAATAGCTACACTACAAAAGAAAATTGGACCTAACATTGAAAAGAATGTTTCTGAGTAATGACCATGAATAGCTGGTTCAACTACAGTAAAAATATTAGCAAATGCTAATACGAAGGTCACCATAACAACAATATATTTATAACCATTTTTAGATTTAAAAATAACAAAAGGTTTTTCAATGGATTCCTTTTTCTTAAACCCATAAAAAGCAATGACAATAAACATGAACGGAATACTTACTGAGACATTCGTCATTGAAATCAAAATATTAAAGAATTCCTTTGCGCTCTTTCCGCCAAATGAGACAAATAAGATAATCGTAATGACAACAGCAGATTGAACATACATAGCATGTACAGGTAATCCATTTTTTATTTTAGTCCATTTTTTTGGCCAAATTTCTTTAGGTGTGCCTTCAATTAGCTGTTTCAATGGTGAAAATGTCAGTGTAAAGAAAGAACCTGTTAGCGCTAAAAACATTGAAACACCTATGTATCTTCCCATCCAAATACCAATTTCTCGTGATACTGATTCAGTTAAATTTAAGGTTAAGCCTAATTGATACCCCATATTATTCATTGCGACATAAGCAACATTTCCTAAGGTAATATCAGCTTCTGAAAACTCAGTAAACGCATAGGACCAATTCGTGAAAACACCCATTATAAAAATACCAATCGCATAACCGGCTGCAATTACAATCGCTGATATTTTAATTCCTTTTGGAAAATTAACTTCTGGATTTTCAGTTTCATCTACTAAACCACCGATTACCTCTAATCCGGCATAGGCAAAAACAGCAAAAACAAGAAAGCTAAATACGGATATGATTGAGCCATAATCTGGATTAGGTGATTTAACAAATTTAGCTACCGATAAAGGTTCTGCCATTTGACCTTTATTCATAACTAAAATAAAAATCCCTACTGAGATTAATACGACATTTAATAAAACTACTGCAATACCACCAATGTTAGTTACCTTTTCTATTTTATCTAATCCTTTTGATGAAAAAAAAGTAATAAATAAAATCCATAGAGCTCCTAAAAGTCCCAGACTTTGTACGCTGTTTAAACCAAGAAATGACCATTGTTGCGTTTTATCAACTCCAAAAATACCATTTGATAAAGGTATCCAAATCGAAATACCAGTACTAACCATCCAAATCACATTAGACGAGTACCACATAACTGTACCGACAAAGGAAAACTTTGGGTTGATTGATTTCGCCATCCAAGAATAAATGCCACCTTTTTCATCTTTAAACGCTGCTCCAAATTCTGATAACATGAAAGCAAATGGTAAAAAGAAAGTAAGTGCTGCTAAAACATACCACAGTATAGAGGCATATCCCATTAAATAATAGGCTCTAGCAATATTCGCAAAACCAAAAACAGAAGTAAAAATCATTAAAATTAATGCTGTTAATGATAGTTTCTTCTTATTATTCTGTTCGTCATCCATTTAAACATAAACTCCTCAATTTTTTATTGTTCCTTCCTTAGAAAGAATTACTTATAATTGTATATGAAAATAAAAGTTATGATTCTTTCATGATATTTTTTTAATAATGTTTTCAATAAATATTAATAAATCTTGTTATTATTCATTTAATTATAAATTTTTATACAAAAAAGAAGCTATTCTTAAAGACATAGCTTCTAAAAATATGCATATATTCATGAAAAGAAAAAGTTAATCATCATAACTTACCTAGAAATACTCGAACATATTTATTCTAACTTATTTCTAACTTACTATTTAGTAAAGTTATCAAAATAGCCTTGAATGAAGACAATTGGTGTTCCTTTATCTCCACTACCTGATGTTAAATCAGCTAGTGAACCAATTAAATCAGTTAATTGTCTTGGGGTAGTTCCTTGAGCTTCCATAGAACCTGTTAAATCAGCTTCTTTTTCATCGATGTGTTTTTTAATAGCTGCTTCTAAATCTGCTCCACGTAAATCTGAAAAATTATTATCAGCTAAATATTTTAATTTAACTTCATTCGGTGTTCCTTCTAAACCTGAAGTAAACGCTGGTGAAACAACTGGATCAGCTAGCTCCCATATTTTTCCAACTGGGTCTTTAAAAGCTCCGTCTCCATAAACCATTACTTCAACCGTTTTACCTGTTTTCTCTTTTAACATATCTTGGATTTTTTCAACAACTGGTTGACATTCTCTTGGGAATAATTTAACCGCTTCTTCTGTTGATTTGTTAGAACCAAGTAGACCATAATTTTCATTAAATCCACTGCCATCAACAGATTCTGATAAAATATCATCTAAAGTAAAGACTTTTTCAGCACCATTATTTTCTAAAATACGTTTTGTACGGTATCTCGTATGAATATCGCATGTTAAGACATTTTTAGTATAGTCAAGAATTGTTTTAGGTTTTTGAGAGAAAATAACTTCACACTCTGCTCCTTCACCAGCAATCAATTCTTTGTAATATTCAATATAATCAACACCAGTAAATGTATGTTTGTTATAACCAAATAATTCTCTAAATTGTTTCTCATCCAGAACATCAGTCCAAGGATTAATACCTTTTTCATCTAACATATCCAAAGAAACAATATGATTTCCAACTTCATCAGATGGATAGCTCATCATTAAGACAACTTTTTTTGCTCCTCTAGCAATTCCACGTAAACAATTTGAAAAACGATTACGACTAAAAATAGGAAAAATAACTCCAATAGTTGTTTCACCAAACTTATTCGTTACATCTTTTGCAATTTGATCGATTGAGGCATAATTTCCTTGCGCTCTAGCGACGATTGATTCTGTTACAGCAACAATATCTTTATCTTCAATTGAAAATCCTTCTGCTTTAGAGGCATTTAATACACTATCCACAACGATAGCTTCAATGTTGTCTCCTTCATTAATAATCGGGCAACGTAAACCTCTAGTAATTGTTCCAACTGTGCGTTCCAATAGAACTCGCTCCTTTATACAGACAATTTCTCTGCATTCTAAATTTTCTACACTTGTACTATACCGTGATTCATGATATAAGTAAAATTAATATCTACTATATCAGATATAAGGAGAATTTATATGGTAACCAAATTAGATTTATATCGTATTTTTTATGAGGTCTCACAACATAATAGTTTTTCAAAAGCTGCTAAAAGCCTTTATTTAACACAACCTGCTGTCAGCCAGTCCATTTCATTACTTGAAGATGAACTCTCTATTCGTCTATTTAATCGAACCCCTCAAGGTGTTGCTCTCACTGAAGAAGGAAAGCATTTATATGAATACGTTGATTCTGCTCTTAATTTACTTGATTCAGGTGAAAAAAAGATGGAAGAATTTAAATTATTAAAAGGAGGAAAAATTGCAATTGGTGTTGGAGATACTATCTCAAGATACTTTTTGTTACCTTTTTTAGAAACTTTCCACCATAAATATCCTGACATCTCTTTTAAACTTCTAAATGGAACGACTTCAGAATTAGTTGATAGTTTAAAACAAGGTAAAATTGATATTGCTATATGTAATTTTCCTATTGAGGACGAAAAGCTTGAAAAAATTATTTGTGCCGATATACAAGATACTTTTGTTTATGGTGAGCATTATAATCATCTTTTCCAAGATGCTGTTTCTATAGAGAACGTTTTAAAGCATCCGATTATTTGCTTGGATCAAGATTCTATTTCAAGACGTTTCGTTGACCAGTACTTAAAAGAAATAGGACTTATTTTAGAGCCTGAATTCGAACTTGGTTCCCACGACTTATTATTAGATTTTGCTAAAATTAATTTAGGAATTGCCTGTGTGACGAAAGAATTTTCTTCTTCTTATATCAATCAAGGTATTTTAAAGGAGATTAATTTAATTGAAAAAATACCTAAAAGATCCATTGGTATCTGCTACTTAAAGAGCGTTTCATTATCAATTGCTTCTCAAAAATTTGTTAAGACTATTATTAGTGACACAAATCCTAATTAAAGAATAGAATCACTAAAATAAAATAACTATTTAACTTTAAAAGAAACTAATGTATAATTAATTATAATAGTCTATAATTAATATCAAAAAGGAGCAAATGTCATGAAAAAAAATTCATTACGCTTATCAGCTGTTGTATTAGCTTGTGTTCCATTTTTAATTGGTGGAACTCAATTAGCTAACGCTGAAGAAGTAAATACAAATCAAACAGTCTCTTCATCTGAAGTTGCTGATGCTAAACCTCAGACAGAAGAAACTAAAGATACTACATCAGAAAATGCGGTAACAAAAGAAAGTGAAAAGGATCAAACTCCTGAGTCTGCTAAAGATAATATTCTAAAAGTTGAGTCAAACAATATTAAAGGAAAAAAAGGAGATACTGGAGATATTTTCTTAGCTAAAGTTAATGGAACTGTTTTAAAAGGAGAATTCAAACCTTTTGAAAATGACTTCATTAAAGTAGAAAGAAATCTTAATAGAGAATCAAAAGATGAAAAAGCTCTTTCTAATACTATTTGGACAGCAAAAAAAGCTATCAAAGATGGTTCAATTCAATTAGAATTTAAAGCTGATTTAACAGATGCAAAAACTAAAGAAGCTCTAGCTAAGGAATTCTCTAATTTAAATTTAGAAAATCAAAAAGAAATTACTATAAAAACTGAAAAAATTAAAGTTAATTTCACTGATACTGATAAACCAGCACCTCAAAAAGAAGTTGAACTTCCTTTAACGATCAAAAACAAAGGTAATAAATTAGTTGTAACTTTTGCAGAAGCTGAGTTTAAAGAAAGCCCAGTAGAACTAAAAGCAAGTTTTACTGAATTAAAATCAGACAAAATTGAATTAGCAAGTGATGGTTCTTTCAAAATACCAGAAACAAACAAAGACAAAACTTTCACTGAAAAAGTAACCATTACACTTGATACAAAAGATTCTAATTTCCAAAAAATTGCAAACTCTGATCCTTTTAAGAATGATAAAATCATAACAAACTATAAAGATCATCCAGCAACTATCACTCTATCTCAAGAAAAAGTAATCAAATTGACATACACAGTTAAAGATTTAACAGCTAAAATTAACGGTGGTGGTACCCTTGCATTTAATGATGTTGAGGGCGTAAAAATCACCGGTACATTTAAAGAAATTAAAGATAATGAATTCTTTTCTTTAGATGCAAAAGGTAATTGGAAAGCTAAAAAAGCTGGAGAAGGTTCAATCGATCCAACTTTCACTATTTCAAAAGAATCTTTAACTGAATTACAAAAAAAATATCCAGAACAAGATTTAAAAATTGAAACTAGCTCACTTAAAGTAAACTTTACTGAAGCTGGTTCTGGCTCTGGTTCTAATCAAAAAGTATATGCGCCTGTTAAAAAAGATTATGCACCTGTTAAAAAATTACCTCAAACTGGTGAAGAAAAAATGAGATTTGCTGGAATTATTGGAATAGTAGTTCTTGTTATCGTTGGTTTAATCTTCTTTATGAAAAAGAAAAAAAATAACGATGATGACACAGATGAAAACAACAATTAATTAAACAAAAGACGTTTAGCCATAATCAGCTAAACGTCTTTTTTCTCTTTTTGATTTAAAAAATTAATGAAATACTATCTGACTTCTCTCATAGAAATGTTCTTCTTCTTCTCCTAGAACATTCGCTAATCTTGCTACTACAAAGAAGTAATCTGACAAACGATTCAAGAATTTGAAAGCATGAGTTGAAATTTCCTCTTCCTCTTTAATTAGAGTTGCACAAACTCGTTCTGCTCTTCTTGTTACCGTTCTTGCTACATGTAAGCTACAACTTGCTTTATTACCACCGGGTAAGATAAAGCGTTCAATTTTTGGTAATTCTTCTGTGTATTTATCAATTCTTTCTTCAAGCCATGCAATATGATCTTTATTAATCATAAAAGGCATCTCATCAGAGACGTTTGCTAAATCCGTTCCACAATCAAATAAATAATTTTGAACTTCAATTAATTCTGCAACTAACTCTTCACTATTCTTTAATTCTCTTACTTCACAGATACTTAAACCAACTTGAGCATTAATTTCATCTGTAGTACCGTAAGCTTCTACTCTCAAGTTACCTTTATTAACACGTTTCCCACCAATTAAACTCGTTTTACCTTTGTCGCCACCTTTAGTATAAACCTTCACGTTGCCACTTCCTTTATTTAGTATTATTTCATTTCAAATTTAGATAAATTCCAAACAACTTCGTCACCAGTTTTTAATTTGTACTCACTTGCTCCAACTTCAGCTTCTTTACCGTTAACAGTATAGATCCAATATTTTTGAGCTTTATTATCTTGTTTTTTTCCGTCGATTGATGAAATCATATTGTTTTCTTCTGTAATATCAAAATTATCAGCCATGATGTCTCCTAAAAAAGCACCATCTTTAATTTCTATATCTTTAGAACTAATTTCTTTTCCATCTTCTTGTAACGTAACTTTTACACCATCTTCTGTTTTTTCAGAAGATGCTGCTACTTCACTACTTGATGCTTTTGTACTACTATCTTTCGCAGTATCTTCTCCTTTTGCTCCACAACCTGTTAAAGCAACTAATAATACAACTAAACCTACTAATTTTTTCATCAATATTCCAACTTTCTAATTTTTTAAACCATATTTTTGTTTGACACGTTTAATTTTTGTGCTCAATGGTTTGATTAATATGTTTACAAATATAGCGTTTGAAATCATGTATGTGATGGTAAATGGAACAGCTGGCACCAGTACAGTTAAATATCTTGTCCAAGTAAAGACACCATCAATTGAAAGTACCGTCCAAATATCCATCAACAATGAATACAGAACCCCTGAGAAAACAGCCAATAAACTCATTATCAACCGATTATTCTCTGATTTTCTAATCCATTTACTACCTGCTATTAAACCAATCAATCCTGTTGTTAACATTTGAAAAGGTGTCCACGGGCCTTGTGTGAACATCATGTTTGCAACAAATGGAGAAATAGCTCCTACCATGAATCCAAATAAAGGGCCAAATTGAATGCCCGAAATAATAACAATTGCCACTAACGGATTTACAGATGGTGTGAAAAAGAAAATAACCTTTGACACTACGGCTGTAGCAGACATAACCGCTATTAAAACAAGCTCTCTTGTCGCCAGTTCTTTTCTTTCAAAAGAACTAAAAAAGGGAACAAAAGAGAGTATCACCACATAAAGAGAGAGTAAATTATAGCGATTATTCTGGTAAAAATAATACATTATCACTAAACTAAAGACAATCAGTAATAACCAACTTATAAATTTCTTAACCTTATTCATTACAATCCTCTCTTTTCTTAATAACCTTCCAACTTTTCTTCGCCTGGTCAAAAGTAACTACTTTAGGTAAATAGGCTTTGACCATCTTATTAATAGGAGTTGTATAAAAATAGTTATTTGAAAAGAAGGTAATCGGATCTGAAACAGAAATCATTTGTCTATCAAAAAATAAACCACATCTGTCAGATATCTTAGCAGAAAAATCTACGTCATGAGTCACAATGATAACTGTTTTGCCTTTATTAGAAAACTCTTTAAGTAAGTGGGCAATTTTATTTTTATTTTGTATATCTACCCCTTTGTTGGTTCATCTAAGAATATGACATCAGGATTTAGTAATAATACTTTTCCCAGAGCAACTAACTGTAACTCTCCTCCACTCAAATCATAAGGATGTTGTTCTAAAAGATGAGTAATATTAAACCAATCAGCTATACCATTTATTGATTCTTCTATATTAGTATAACCCATAGTCTTTAGAAAAGACTCATAATCTGCTTTGACACTTTCTTTAACAAACATAGATAAAGGTTGTTGAGGAAGGTACGCCACATCATGTCCGTAAACAAAATCGTTACTCTTGGGTTTCACCTTTTTTCCATCAATTTTTACTTTTCCTTGATAAGGTAAAACTAAGCCACTCATCACTTTCATCAGAGTACTTTTACCTGCTCCATTTCCACCTAGAACACTAAATATCTCTCCTTTATAAATATCAAGAGTTACATCATGTAAGATATCTGACTCTAGTCGACCATATTTAAAAGAAACATGTTTTAACGAGATAATTATTTGTTTAGAAGTATCACTATCTTTTAATTCAACTGTTTGTTCTAAAAGTTTCAAAGAACCAAATTGATTGTTCATCATTTCTATCCCATCGCTTATTGTGAACGCCATTTTATCTTTATTTTCAATTAAATGATGCAATCTTACCGGATTTGGTAAACTTTCTCCTCGTTTGTCATCTTTTAACAACAAATTTGCTGCTTCAAATGAGGAACCATAAAACTCTTTAGTTCCATCATTGATAATCAGAATGTTATCTGCCATCCCAAATACTTCTTCAAGGTAATGTTCTGCCATTATGATAGTTGTATTTAACTCAGTATTGATTCTTTGTAATGTTCTCAAAAAATCAAGGGATGCAATTGGGTCAAGTTGAGCTGTTGGTTCATCCAAAACAACAATTTCAGGTTGCATTACTAATATAGAGGCCAAATTTAATAACTGCTTTTGTCCACCAGATAAATCTGCAACGTCTTTTTGATACCAGTTATGAATACCAAAATAATTAGCCATCTCTCCTATTCTACTTCGAATCACATCTCTTGGAACACCAATGTTTTCGAGCCCAAAAGCTAACTCTGACCATACTTTGTCTGTAACGATTTGAGCATCAGGGTCTTGCATGACATAGCCAATTTTACTTGCTGATTCATGATCAGAAAGTTCATTAATAGATTGATCTTCAAAATAAACTTTCCCTTTTATTTCACCATTTGTCACTAGCTCTCGTTTTAATAAACGTAAAAGTGTACTTTTTCCACTACCAGATGCACCTATGACAACTAAGAAATCTCCTCTTTTAACCTCAAAAGAAATATCTTTTAAAACAGGAGAGGAGCTTCCTTCATACCTAAATCCTACATTTTCCATTCTAAGTAAATCCATCGAATTCTCTCCTTTGCTTCTATTAATAGAGGTAGACTTAATAATACTATCAATAAGAGATAACCAATTATTGATACTCCAGGTACTAAGTCAATCCTTAGTTTAGGATAATAATAAAATTGAAACGCTTCTCTACTTGAACAAAGGTAAAACCCACTAAGTAAAACTAGTAATAGTAGACTCAACAAAACATCCCTTTGTTGTATGATATAAGATTGATACTGCGTTCTATTTTTTAATCCATATCCTCTAGCATTCATAGAATCCGACGTAATAACTGCTCGTTCTAAAGACCAGCCAAATAAACTTAAAAAAGTTTGGTATTCTTTCTCAATTTTTTTATTCCCTTGATTTTTATCACTGATTCCCAGCCCTTTTTGAGCTAAATTAATATTTGAAACTTCCGCTTGATATAAAGGAATAAATCTTAGAATCATCGATAAAATCAAAGATATCCTGGGCATTCTTTTTCCAAATAGGTAAAGAATTTTCTCACTGTTGAAAGAGTAGGAAAACAAACGAAACCATATTAATATTGAATACATCATCAATCCAAATGAAAAACCGTAAAATAGGGCTTCAAAAGTGAAACGATAAGTTTTTGATTCACTTATGACCCACTCAAAAAGAATCGTTCTACCAGAATGAATAAACAAAAAATTTCCAATAGTTGAAAAGAACAGAAGCATAGCCAACCATTTCAAATCCTTTTTTATTTGATCCCTATTTTCAAGTCGCCATAATGTTACTAATCCAACTATCAACGTTATCAATCGAACAATAGGATTAACAGAAAACATAATAATGGTTAAAACAAAACTAAAGTATAAAAAAACAATCAATGGATGAAAATGATAAAAATACTGATTATTAAAGGTCTTCATTACTACACACCCTTTCTTTCATTATATATTGACCAAACTATTATCTCTTAAAAAAAAAGAATAGTCACTATTCTTTTTATAATATGATTAAAAAAACGCAAAAAAATAAGCTTAAAATGAGAAAGCGTTTACTGTTAGTCCATTTTAAGTTATAATATAGAATGTAGTATTTAATTATCTAGGAGGGGATTTTATGGAAATAAGAACGTTACAAACTTTCCAAGTTGTGGCAGAAGAATTGAATATGACAAAAGCCGCTATTAAGCTAAACTATTCACAGCCTACTATCACAAAACATATCCAAAGTTTAGAAACAGAGCTAGGAAGTACGCTTCTGATGAAAAAAAACGGAAAATATGTTTTAACGTATGCGGGTGAAGAGCTTTATAAACGATCCATTAATATTTTAAAAGAAATTAATCTAATCAAAAATATTAATCCAGATCATGGCGATCATATCTCCTTAAAGCTTCAGGGACACGACTATTACGGTTTCCGTTACTTTATGCCAGCGATTACAAAGCTATGTCGAATATCTCCAACATTAAACTTTACAATCAATGGTTCAAATAATGAGGATACTATCAGCAAAGTCTTAAAAAATGAAGTTGATTTAGGTATCATAACTGGTAAAATCGTCAGCTCAGATATTATTGCCCAACCTATTGGTTACGAGAGTGCTGCTCTTTGCATTCACAACTCCCTTTACAAACCAAACTATAAATTAGAAGACTACTTTGCAAGATATCCAATTGTGATTGATCAGTCTGAGTATTATAATTATGACAACGCTTTCCAACAATCTCTCAATCAACCCACTATCATAAATACAGGTAGTGATGAAATTGTTCAAGAAGCTATTCTTTCAGGTAAAATGCTTGGTATCGTTAGAACGGGAAGACTTCAAGACTATATAGATTCTGGGACAATCCAAATGATTGAAGTCATTGCTAAAGAAGAGCCTATCCAAGTTATCATGAACAAATCAAATTTCAAAAATCAAACTGTCACAAACCTATTTAATCTAGTTTCTCAACAGGGTATCCAAACTACCCCGAAACTCCAAACAATCAAATGGGCATAATCTACTTATTAAGTTCTTTTACTTGCCGGTGAAAGAACTTTTTTTGGTTTTTAGAAATATAAAAGGGCCACTTTGTATAATACAAAGTGGCCCATAATTATGACATGGTCAGCCACTTCTCTACTCCCGAAAAAGTGATTTTAGAATATCAGCAATGTTCCTGACTCAAACATCCTAAGATGTTCATACAGTTGCGGGTACAGTGTTGGCCTTTAACCAACTTCCATTGTCATTCGCTAAGGAATGTAAATATTCTAAAACTATTACATTAGTAAGTATAACTCATATTGATTATTTTTGAAAGCCTTTTACTCAAACTTCCTCTGATTCTCTTTCTTTTGCTGCTTGTTCAAAGACATTTTCACCAAATGACTGCTCAAGCAATTTTAACGCTGCATCCTCATATTTGAAAGCTAACACTCCCAATGAGGCCATTATGTAATCATGATCGATTAAAACTTTCACTGTTCCAGTAGGCAAAAGGATAGGCGATTTAGACTTTTTATCTTTAGGTATTTTTTTCAAAATATCTGGACCATTTGGCAATCTTGTTAAAGCACCACCTGTTCCAATAACGAATTTAACATTCGATAAGTCTTTACCTTGTGCAAGTGTTGATCGTCCAGTCGGACCGTAAACATATCTGATTTGTCCAGCATGTCTTTCGACTGCAGTGAGAGTTGCAGCTTCAGATAGAATCTCTACTAACTTTCTTTCTTGGTCGTTCTTAGGAATCGAATGATATTCTTTCCTAAAAGTCTCCAAATCAAATCCTTGCTTTTCAAGTTCTTCTTCACCGATCAAGTCGATAACATTTTCTTTATTGACGTAAAGACCAAGGTCACCTTCTACTGTTCGCTTAGCGATAGGTTCTGGTGCAACTTGTATTTTAGCAATTGCTTCTGTTCCTTCTGTAACAGAGTGAACATCTGTCGTTGCTCCCCCTACATCAATTACAAGCACGTCTCCAATTCTATCATGAATTAATTTACTTAAATTCATAACAGCTGCTGGAGTTGGTGTGATTGTTCCATTAACGATATCGTACACATGCTCCATCCCAGGAGCATGTACGATATGTTTTTCAAAAGTATCTTGAATGACTTTTCTTGTTGGTTCAACATTAAGTTCATCAATTTTAGGGAAAACATTTTCAACAACGTACAAATCATTGTCATAGTTTTCAAAAATTAATTTAACTTCTTCATCATTTTCGATATTTCCGGCATAGATAACTGGTATTGGTAAATTTAATTCTGCTAATTTCTCAGCATTATTTAAAGCGGTCTCTCTTTCGCCGTAATCAACGCCACCTGCGATTAAGATAATGTTAGGATTTTCTTCTTGAATTTTTTTAATATCAGTTCGTCTCATATTACCAGCTGTTACCATCTTAACAATGGCACCAGCACCTAAAGCCGCTTCTTTTGCTGCTCTTGCAGTCATATCAAAAACTAACCCATGAACCGTCATTTTTAGGCCACCTGCTGCTGATGAAGTAGCAAATAATTCATCATAAGTCAGAGTATCAGCTTTTAAATTACGTTGTAAATCCTGAATACTATTCTCTAATCCAATACGAACGTCACCTTCTTCAACTGTTGTTGCGGCTTGTCCTTGTCCGACAAATTCTGGTGTGTCTGTATGGATATTGTGAAACGCGTTAACTACTGTTGTTGTTGAGCCTATTTCTGCTACCAAGATATCTATTTTCATACTATTTTTCTTCCATTTCCCGACGTCTTTCAACTAATGCAGTTGCTACGTTAGATCCATTTGTTCCACGTCCAAATGCTGCGTCCATACCATGTTTAGTAGCGATTTCAGGAATAACTTGAGTTCCCCCAGCCATGATCATAATTTTCTCACGGATTCCTTTTTCGATTGCTAAATCATTGATACGTTGCATGTTTTTGTAGTGAATGTCATCATGACTGATGATTGTAGAAGCTAAGATAGCATCAGCATTCATTTCGATTGCTGCATCTACTAATTTCTCTACAGGAACACTTGTACCTAAGTAGTGAACTTCAATTCCAAATCTTTCGATTCCGCCGTGTTTAATATCAATAATTTCTCTTAATCCAACTGAATGCTCGTCTTCGCCGACAGTACCAGCTACGATTACCATTTTCTTGCGTTTGATATCTTCACGAATTTCATCATCAGACATAACGATTGGTTCTTCTGGGATGATTAATGAATCTTTTTCAATGGCAAATGGTAAACGACCTTTCATTTCGATACGAGTTCCTTCTGCTGCTTGCATTACTTCTTTATTGATAACTTCACAGTCATCTAAGCCCATTTTTTTACCCATTTCAAGAGCTGCAAATTCTGCAACACGAGATGATTCTGGGATCATAAATGTTAATAGAACTGTTCCGTCACCTTGCCATTCAGCTTCAGGTTTGATTAAACCTTCTTCTCTGAATTCTTTTGTTTCTTCAAGACGTAAATTAACGTTATCATTTTCGTCTAATTCGTCAATAAAGATGATTTTTTCTGGTTTTTCAAATGTTGATCCACCAATTAATTTAGCTGGATCTTCAACAGCTGATTCGTCATATTGAGCCACATTATTATAACCAAAGTGAGCTGTAACTGGAGCCATATAATCTTCGTCACGTTTGTAAATTGTGTCGGCGCCAACTCCACCGTTGATTTTTCTTGAAATTCCGTCTTCATTTCTTTCAGGGTAGTTACCTGAGTCAACGAAGAACGCATCTTCAACTGATTGGAAGTATCCGCCAGCTTCGATCATTCCTTCTAAGAATAACACAGAACGCTCTTTAATTTCACGTGCTTGCTCTCGCAATGGTCCATCATCTTTTAATTGAACCATTTCATTAAATCCATCTAAGCCTTGGAATACTTGTTTAGCAGTATCTACAGCTTCAACGTTATAAATATGCCAAGGAACATTACGGCCTTCATCAGGAGTAATTGTTGATTGAATATCTGCACTTGTTAATTTAGAAATTAATAAGTTAAGTACGTGAGTTACAGTTGCTTCACGAGTTGAAGCTTCCATGTATTTTGTATTTTGTTGTGCACGCATACGGTATTCACTAAAGAATTCACGTAATGCTACAGCGTAAGGTAAATCTAAGAACATTGATGGTGCTGGTGGAGCTGTTGGAGGTACAGTAGATAGACAGATGTCAGATTTATCCATACCAACTTTATATGAGAATACAGAGTTAAGAGCATGTTGTACCATTAACTCAGGCATAACTTTCCAAGCTTCACGAGCAGTTGCATTCGCATTATGAGCTCCGTCGATTTGAGCAATTCCAGCCCAAGCCATAACTTTTTTAGACTCACAAGCATCTACGAATGAACGAACCATGTTAATGTTACGGTATAAAACGTTATATTGTGGATCTTGATGGGCTCCGTTTACGCCTTCTTCAGCAAACATAACAGCCACTTCAGGTCCAGCAATACCAGATACATAACTATGGTAGTTAATTGGACGTCCTACTTCTTCTTCAATAGCATCTAATGCTTTTCTTTGAGCACGAACTTGTTTTCTAGTAATTGGGATACCACCGATACCTTGAGGTGTTCCTTCAATTAATCCTTCAAAGTGAGATTGACCAGCAGTTCTGATAACCATGATATGGTCAGCACCGTGCCAAGCAGCCATACGCATACGTCTGATATCATCTTCAAAACGACCAGAAGCGATTTCAGTTGTAATTGATGACGTACCTTGAGGGTCGATATTTCCAAAGTATTTAGCTGATGGAAGTGGAACAGATTGTTTCAATGATTCAGCCATATCTTTGTATTCAAATTTATGTAATTGATAATTTGGTACTGGAGTTCTCCATACCCAACCACGACGTTTAGGGCGGTAGTTTTCTAAATCAGTAAGAATCTCTTTAACATCTAATTTTTTATTTTTATCTAATTTAATTGTTTCTGACATAATTAGTTACCTCCCTTGAAAATATTAAGAACATCGTCCCAATATTCGCCTTCGCTTAATTTTACTCCGGCTTCTCTTACTTCAATATTTTTTTCTTTAGCGATGCGGTAAACAATATGTCCAGCACCTTTACCCATTAATTCATGAGCTAATACACGGTTTACGATTTCTGTTGCTTCAGTTGAAGAAAATCCCATTCTTAGTAAAATAGAACGTTCGATAGATGGAGAAGTATACTCTCTACCCATTTCTAACATAGGTTCCATAATTTCTTCTGATAAAGCCCAGAAACGCTCTTTTAATTCATCGTCTGATAAGCCAGCAAGATGTTTTCTTGCTTCTTCAAATGTTACTTCTTTCATCCTAGTCACCTCTTAATTTTTTAGTTCTTCTAAAAGACTTTTCACTTTTTCAACACTGTCGTTGATTTCTTCTGCTAAGTAATCAAACTCTTCTGCTGTTAATTCTCTTTCAATACCTTTTGTCGCATTTTTAACTGCTGAGCGTTTTAATCTATTTAAATCAACATCTTTAATTTCAATTGCTTTTGGTGACTCTGGTAAAATAATATTAACACCTGGTTTTTCTTCTCTTGGGTTACCAAATTTAATATCAACACCATTTTCTCTTGCAAATGATAATTGTGGTTGAACTGTTTTTCCAGCTCCAGTATATTCAGTTTCTTGAACTAAGATGATTTGATCTTCATCCATCTCTTGAGCAATAGCGAATGCTGCTGCTAAAGAAGTATTACCTGCTGGCCCTTTTTCAAGACCTTCTAAGTTAGCTAACATTTCTGTAATGTAGAAAACTTCACCTTGGCTCATTGTTACATAGCGGTCCATGTAACGTAATGGACGAGCTGCTGAACGAGGTACATCTGATCTGTCAGGTCCTGTTGTAAATGGAACACCAAATCCAGTATGTCCTGTTGTGAATGATTTTCTGTTGAAATCTCCATCAGAAGCCATATGTAATCCAGTTAAATCAACACTTGCTGCAACAACTTTAGTCGTTGTGTTTCCAGCTTTACGCAAGCCTCTTGCAGTACCAGTTAAGTTACCTCCACCTGCGTTTGTTGCTACAACCACGTCTGGTTGTTTGCCGACTTCTTTGTCGAATTGTTTAACAATTTCATAACCTAACGTTTCTACTCCGGCAATCCCGAATGGTGTATATAATGAAGCATTGAAGTATCCTGTATCTTCAACGATTTGTAAGAATTGGTAGAATAATTCTGGTCCAACTGTTAATTGAACAACTTCAGCACCTAAAGCTTCACATTTACGAGCTTTTTCAACGATTTCTGGTTGTCCAACACCTTTAGAGTCAAAACATTCTTGAACAACGATACATTTTAAGCCTAATTTAGCTGCATGAGAAGCAACTGCTGCACCGTAGTTACCACTTGTTGCTGTTACAACACCTGTGTAACCAAGTTTTTTAGCATGGTAACAAGAAACTGCTGCACGACGGTCTTTGAAGCTTCCTGAAGCATTTGCTGCTTCATCTTTAACAAAGATACGAGCGCCTTTTCCTTTAGGAGCATATTTACGAGAAAGAGCACTAATATTTTTAAGTTCTACGATTGGTGTATTACCAACACCTAATTTAGATTGAATTTCAATCATTTCGTCGATTGAATAACCAGTTTCTTCCATCATTCTTTCGTAGTCAAATGCTACATCAGAAATTTTGAAATCATCATAGTTTACTTTCAATGAGTCTTGAACGATTTGATTCTTACGATCCATGACTGCTTTATAACTGTTATTAGACATTAATAATCACCTCCAAAAAGTTCTTGTCGCACAGTACGGTCAATTTCTAAAATTTCTGGTACAAATTCACCAAAACTATGTCTAAATGTTGGATTCACTTGAACAAGTTTCCCTTCAACTAGGCGACCTGTCACTGTTTTCACAGTGACAACGTCTCCCATTTCAGCATCTTCAGTTAAGTAACCTTTAACCCACATTTCTAGTGGAACATTTTTTGTATCTTCAGGGACTTGTGGCGCTCTTTCTTCTTTTGTAAGAACGATTGAGTGTACTTGTACCCATTCATTTTTCTTAATCATTTATAAAGCCTCCATTACTTAGTGTTATATTATTTTACGATCTTAGCTTCTGGGTGAACTTGATCTCTGAAATCACCTAAGATAGCATGTGGGATTGGTAAATCAATCATAGTCACTAATCCTGGACGTGCGTTAATTGTTTGTGGAATCATGTTTACACACATAGCAATTGTTCCTACTCCACCTTCAACTTCTGGAGAGTTAACAACGTTGATTGCTGGATTTCCATCGATGATTACATAATCTCCAGTGTTAACACCAACTTGTTCTGGTTCAATTTGTTGTGGGTGATCCATTTCGATAACAGTTTCGCCGTCTTTTTTACCCCAAGCTTTCATTGCAACACCAGCAATTGAGCCAGCTTTTGCTTCGCCATGAGGAGCAACACGATCAACGTCAGTTACGATTGGTTCCATATCTTGAACGATTTCGTCTAAATCTAATCCTAAAGCTGTTGACATTAATGAAATTGATTCTGGGAATCCAACGTGTCCAGCTAAAGTACCTTCTTTTTTACCTTTTTCGAATTCTTCAACAGAAATTCCGATTCCTTGTTCTTCCATAACTGCTGCTCCAAATGGAGATAAAGAGTTTACACGGCGAGAAGTAATTTTCTTAATGTCTGTGCAAGCTCCAGTCATTACTAATACTAATACGTCCATGATTAATCCTGGGTTGATACCAGTTCCTAAAACAGAAACGCCATTTTCTTTAGCTAATGCGTCAATTTTATCTGCTAATTCAGGACTTTGCGCACGAGGGAAAGCCATTTCTTCAGCACTTGTTACAACGTTCATTTTGTTTTCAACGATTAATTTAATTTTATCGAAAGCTTTTGCTGTAAATGAGTCTGTACATAATAAAACAACGTCAGCTCTTTTTTCTGTGATATATTCTTCAACAGTACCGATCTTGATGTTTTCTTTTCCTTCAAACGTTTCACCTAGGTGGTCAAAAATTGGTTTGCCGATTTTGTCGCCAATATCAATTGCTCCAACAATATCAACACCCTTTTTAGTCATTAACATACGTGCCATTCCAGAGCCCATAGCTCCCATTCCCCAGATAATTACTTTTACGTTTTGCATATGTATTTCCTCCTAATAATAATTTATATTTTATTTAATAAAATCTTTTTTAACATATTCACTTGTGAAGCAACTTAGTAATGAACCATAATCAATATGGAATGAAACTTCATCGCCCACTTTGTAATCGTCACTAGCTTTTGTAAAATCAATAATTAAATGATCTGAACTTGAACCAATGATTTCAAGACGTGAATCAACTGGAACAATTGCTGTATCATCTACATCTTGTTTTCCAATTCCTACAATCCCACGTTTCATTAATCCTTTATCAACAAAAGTTGGCTTGTTACCAAAAGCATCTACCCCAACTTCTCCAATTGGATAAGAAGGTTTTGTTTTATACTCAACAATCTCTGTTGTTAATGTAAAGACATCTTGATGCATTTCTTTATAATCTTTACCGTAAGCGGTTTCTCTTCCAAGTACAAAAGCTTCTCCGATTCTTAGGTTAGTAACACCCTTTGGTAGATTTTCTTTTGTATCTTGTCCTAACATATAAATTGAACTTGAGTTACCTCCTGAAATCATTGATAAAGTAACATCAAAGCGTTCTTCAATTTGATTCTTGTAATCTACTAATGTTTGCAAGATATTCTCTGTAGGAATAACGGCACCATAACAAGTTAAGTTAACACCTAATCCCACCAGTTCGATATTATCTAGCTCGCAGATTTGACCGACTACTGTGTACACATCTTCTTCTTCAAAGATACCTTCACGTAAGTCACCAAGATCGACCATTAAAAGAATTTTATGCGTTTTACCTTGTTTTTTCGCTTCTTCATTTAATTTCTTGATTACTTCGATTTCAGAGTTAAAGCTGATATCTACATATTTCACAACTTCTTCAACTTCTGTCATCATCGGTATTCTCACCAGAACTTTTTCCTTTGAAGCGGATTCATTTTTAATAAAGTTTTCAATTCGTGAATCCCCAAGGTAATCGATGCCCTCACAATTGTCGTAAAGCTCGATAATCTCTGGGTGAGCAGAAAAAGATTTAGTGATTGCTGTTACTGAAATATCTTGATGATCTTTTATGTGAGAGGTTAAAAAATCAATATTTTCTTTCAGCTTGTTCAAATCAACAACAATTCTCGGATTTTTCATCTACAACTCTCCTTCTTCTATAATAGCGCTTTATATTTAATATTATAAAGCAATAAACCGGAATAAAATTGCCAAACAGGAATAGTTACTATCATGAAATAAAAGAAAAACGCTTTTTATTACTTTTTTTCACTAATTTAGTTGCCAGAAAGTAAATTAACCATTGTGCGGTAAACTAATTCTGGTGTGATATTGAATGAATAATTTGTTTCTAAACGTTCTGTGTATTTGTGAGCATCTTTACCAAATGGTCCAATGTCTAATACAGGTAAGTTCAACTCAGCCATATCATCTAAAGGCATAATGTATTTTGTTCCAAATCCAGGCATATTATGTTTCAATGCATTAATTGTATCTTCTCCTTGAGGTGCTGCTGCAAAACTAATATCTGCAATATATGGGAAGAAGTTTTTGTAAACTAAATTGTAATCACTTTCTGTTTCACTTACTGCATCTTTAACTGCTTTAAGAACTTTTTGTTCTTTTTCAGTTTTTCCATCTACAAAGATGTGTGGGTAGTAAGGTGGTGTGAAGTAAACAACGATTACAGGATCACGATCAGACCATAGACTATGTACTTTTTCAACTAAAGCTAATGAATAATCTCTTTCATCCATTTTTTCATCTTTTAATTTCTCTTCTTCAAATTCACTAATGATAACGTCTAATTTAATACCCATTTCTTCTTTAACTTTTGCATATAATTCATCATAAGTAATAACATGTTCTTTCCATGGTAAAACTTTGTGCTCAATTTTAGACATTTCACAGAAGTTTTTATATTGTTTGTTTAAATCATCAATTGTTGTTTGCATACATTCTTTCGCTACAGCAACCATTTTTTCTAAGACTTCATCTGGTGTACTCTTATGAGTTGCGTAGTTGAAGAATAATGTTGATGTTTTAGCACTTTGTACAGAATATTCAGGTTTTAAATCACGTTGTTTTAATGTTAATGGTGGTAACGTTACTTGACCTTCTGCAATATCACAGTATTCTGTATTCATATTGATTTTCTTAGTTAATTCAGCAACCATTTGGTTTGGATCAAATCCGTTGAAAGATTCACCAACGTGTGTTTCTTGTCCAACAACAAAGAATGAAGGCATTAATTTACCAACCGCTCCAACGTAAACATATTTGTCTTCGTCTCCGTGGTATTCATTTGTCATATAGTCAGTATCGATCATGCCTAAAATATCCCAGTCATTATCATTACGAATACGATTTAATTCTGGAACAGCTGCAAACATACCTGCTGAGTTTGATTCTTCATCACAAACTGCTGTGTAGATAATATTACCTTCAAAGTTTTCTAAATCTTTAGAGATAGCTTCCATTAAAGCGATAATGATGGCATCTCCACTCTTCATGTCAAAGATTCCACGACCAAATAAGAAATCTTCTTTTTCTGACTTCATATCTTCTTGAACATGAGTTGGTAATGTATGAATGATTTCTGACATTTTTTCTGTCAATTCGTAAGGCTTGTTACAAAAATCAACCAATGTACCGTAATCAGAAATTCCTACAGTATCAGTGTGTCCCAATAATGAAATAGCTTTTTTGCTATTATTCTTTTTACCGCGAAGAATAGCAATCACATTTTTTCTACCTAAACGATCTGTTGGAATATCTTGAATGTAAACATCTTCTGGATGTTCTTTGTAATAATCCATTTCCATAAAGATATCAAAAACTTCTTGACTAACATCAATTTCTCCTGCTGTTTCAGTCACACTAATTACATTTGTTAACCTAATAGTTAACTCTTCAATTCTTTTTGCTAAATCATTTTGTTCTGCTAATGTTTTGTACATTTTTACAAGCTCCTTTATCTAATTATTTATTTATTTTCTTTTTTGCCCTTATTTTTGTAATAAATATGAGCGCCTAAGAAGATTAATGAGTAAGTTGGGATACCAGCGATAAGAGCTGATTTTTGTGTTGGATCAAAGAACATTCCTACAAAAACAACTGCTGATAAGATGATTAGTAAAATAGGAATTAATGGGTAAAGAGGTGTTTTATATTTTAAAGTGTCTACAGAAATATTATCTTTACTCATTTGCTTTCTAAATTTCATGACACAAACACCGTATAGTACATAGATAAACATGTTACTGATTCCGATTAGTGACGTTAAGAATAAATACACTAAATCGGGAGAAAGAATACTTGAAACTACAGCACCTAATGCGAATAACATTGTAATAATTAAAGCATTCATCGGAATATCATTTTTGTTAACTTTTGTTACAAAGCCAGGAGCTTGTTTGTATTGCCCCATTGACCATAATGATCTTGTACTTGAGTAGATAAACGCATTACAAGAAGATAAAGCTGAAGTTAAAACAACAATATTAACAACTAGCTCTGCTGATTTGAAACCTGCTTTTTGGAAAACGTAAGCAAATGGGCTTCCTGCTAAATCAGCTTGGTTCCAAGGTAAAATTGCAAGTAAAACGATGAAACTCACAAAATAAGAAATAACTAAACCTAAAATAACTGAGTTAATCGCAACAGGCATATCTTTTTCTGGGTTTTCGCTTTCACTTGCAGTAGCAGCAAAAAGGTCAGCCCCACCATAAGCAAATGCTGAAATCATCATTGTCATTACAACTGCTTTAAGACCATTCGGGAAAAGACCACCGTGACTTGTAAAGTTTGAGAAACCAATCGGTTCAGGTTGTCCAATTCCTAAAATCATTCCTAAACCAACGATTACAAAGACAATTATTAAAATGAACTTGATACTACTAAACCAAAAATTGATATTTCCGTATTTTTCAGCTGGACGAGCATTCATGAAGAAAAGTAATACCATGAATAGAATAATCCAGACTAATTCTGGAACACTTGGAAAAATATTTTTCATAATAATACCAGAAGCAACTAACTGTGTTGGTATGGTGATTGCGTATGATAACCATTTCACCCAACCAACTGTAAATCCCATGCTATCTCCAATAAATTCAGTCGCGTAGGCTTGAACACCACCTGCAATTGGCTTAGCTACTAATAACTCTCCTAAACACATCATCATTAAATACATGATTAAGGCACCAAAACCGTAAGCAAGTAGTGTGCCTCCTGGTCCTGCTTTAGAAATTGTGTAACCTGACCCAACAAAAAGACCTGTCCCAATCGTTCCACCCACACCAAGCATAACAACTTGATGGACTTTCATCGATCGCTTTAGATTGTTTGACGATTCATCAACCGTCTTCGAATTTTTATCCGTCATCTTTTTATCCCATTCTCCTTCCATCTTTAAAAGCGCTTTCTTAACCGGTGATTAAAGTATATCACCATCCTCTAATCTATTTATTCACAATATAGAATAATCACTATTCTATATTTAAGAATAAAAAAATCCCTATAAACATAGGGATTTAGGTCTAATAAACTATTATTTATGAAAAATAACAAATCTGTATATACCTAATTTGTTAAAAATTATTCAAATAAACTCTCGGTAAACGGTCCGTTAAATCACAAGTCACTTCATAATTAATCGTTTCCACATATTCCGCTCCTGATTGAACAGAGTTAAATAACTCGCCATTTTTACCAAATATTGTTACTTTAGTTCCCACAGGCATTTTTTCAGTCAGACGAATCATACATTGATCCATACAAATACGACCAACAATTGGAACTTTCTTACCGTCAACCAATACTTCATAACCCTGATACTTTCTAATCAAGCCATCTGCATAACCAATTGGTAAAGTCGCTATCCATTCCTTTTCCGTTGTTTCATAAGTAGCACCATAACCAACTTTTTCACCTTTTTCTAGTTCCTTGATATGAGTGATTTCTGTTTCTAATGTCAGAGCTTGTTTTAGTTCAAATGGCTCATCAACTTCTGTTCCTGAAGGATTCATACCATACATTGCTACACCAAATCTAACTAAGTTACTACACCAAGCATCATGCCAAAGAGCTAACGCTGAGTTTGAAGCGTGAATATACTTAATATCTGGCCCAAATATAGCAATGGCTTCTTCAAATCTTTCTTTTTGAAGGCTCACATAAGTAGTATCTAATGAATCAGCTTTGGCAAAATGAGTGAACAATCCTTCAAAATCAATTAACTCATTACGTTTTAAAATCTCATTAGCAAGTTTCATCTCATCTAAATTATTTAAACCTACTCGCCCCATACCACTATCAATCTTCAAATGAACTTTTAAAGGACGTGTCAGTTGATCATCTAGTCCTTTAATCCAGTCTAAATTAGTTGCTGTTAATGTAATATCATTAGCAATCGCTAATTCAACGTAATCTAGTGAGACATAACTTAAGACAATGATTGGAACAACAATGTTAGCTCTTCTTAATTCTAATGCTTCATCTAAGTTGGAAACACATAATCCTTTTGCTCCTGCTTTTATAGCTGTTTTTCCAACTTCAACTGCTCCATGCCCGTATCCATTAGCTTTAACAACTGCAAATAAATCTTTTGAATCATCTATTCTTTTTATTTCTTCTTTTACATTATGTTCAACAGCCGCTAAATCTACTACTACACGACTTGGTCTTGTATGACTTGGAATCATCTTTTTTCCTTCTTCCTATTGTTGATAATTAAAAACTGTGACAAAAATTTTTATATTTTTGTCACAGTTTGATTATTTAAGACTAATTATTTATTTAATTCTGCCTTTTTTTCTTTTTTCTCATAATAAGCATAAACTGGTAAACCTAATAACATAATACCAATACCTGCCATTGCATAAGTAAACTGAGTAATAATTGTACTAATAACAACTGCCGCTCCACCTAAAATAGCAATAAGTGGGATGATAGGGTATAAAGGCACTTTGTAAGGACGTTCAGCATCTGGATGAGATTTTCTTAACTTAATAACTCCGTAGAATGTTAAAATATAGAAATTCCAAACCATGAATGTTGACAAGTCAGTTAGTAAGTCATATTTACCTGTTAAACAATATAATGATGACACAATGAATACAAACCAAGTAGCATTTGATGGAACACCATTTTTGTTAACTTTTTGTAATGTTTTACTAAATGGAATACGGTTTGTTTGAGCAAGAGTAAATGTTGATCTAGCTGCCGTAAAGACGTATCCATTTAGTCCCCCGAACACTGAAATTAAAATACCAATAGAAACAAACTGACCACCTCGAGGTCCAAATAAAACTTTAGAAACATCAGCTGCTGGTGTTTCTGTTAACATCAATTGATCTGCTGGAATTACCCAAAGATAAGCAACGTTCATTACAATATAGATAAGAGATACGGCTGTAATCCCTAAAATAAGCGCTTTTGGTAAGTCTTTTCCTGGATTTTTCATTTCTCCAGCAATCATACCAACACCCATCCAACCATCAAAAGCAAATAATGCTGCTAATAATGCTAGAGAGAAAGCTTTACCTGGATTCAAATCTGGTCCAAGTAACGGAGTTAAAACATCATTACCTGTTCCTTTAAAGAAACTCACTGCAATAATGGTAATTAATGGGATTAGCTTACCAACTGTTGCAATATTTTGAATGATACCACTTGTTCTAGCACCAAAGTTATTCATTACTGCTAAGAAACCTGTTGTTCCAATAGCTAGTAAAACTTTTGGCCAGTAGTTATCTGCTGGAAAACCTAATAAACTTGCACCTTGAATTCCAAATACAACCGCAATTGCTGCTGTTGATCCAGTTTGATACAATGCTGAATCCACCCAACCAGTCATGAAGCCTAGTTTTGGTCCATAAATGTCGTGGATGTAAGTTACCATCCCACCTGTTTTAGGAATCATACCTGCAATTTCTGCCGCTGTTAAAGCACCTGCCATAGATAACAGACCTGCAATAACCCACGCTAACATTCCTAGACCAGGTGCACCACCTGTTGCATTAAATATTGCATACGGTTTAAAAAAGATCCCAGACCCAACAACCATCCCAATGATTGTTGTTAAAGCTACTGTAAAACCTAACGTTTTCTTTAACTGATGAGTTCCACTATCAGACATATTTATACCTCCAATTATTCTTTGTCAAAGTTTAAATTATTAATAATATGTAAATAATTACTGTGGGACTTTTAAAGCTTATTAACCAGTAAAACTATTTTTAATAAGCATGTTTAATAGACTAAATGTATATCAGTACCTATTTTTTGTTAGGTTGAAATGGCCGTTCTCTTACTTAAATTTTTTGGAGATAACAAAAGTAAGTAACAATTAATTATTAGTTTCACAATTTCAAACCTAAAGAATTATTTAAAAACTTCAACGCTCCTTTCTTTGTGCAATTCACCAAGTAATGCTAAAAGAATTGATGAGCATGACTTGTGATGAGCGCTTTCAAATTTACTTTCTGTCTGACTCCTTTCAATTTTTAAAGCGCTTACTATCTGTGAACAAAGTATAGCATTATATTTTTCTAAAGCGGTTCACTAATTAGAATAATCACTATTCCTTATTTGACTTGTCAAAAAAAAGCTGTTATATCAACATTTAAGAGATATTTTGTGAAATTCTCATTTCACAAACAAGCTGTTTTTTTCTTCATTTATAGTATTTCTAACTTTTATTAATACTCCTTTTTATGAAAAATAAGCAACAAAAAAAAGAAACAATCTGAACTTAACTTCAAATCATTTCTTTTTCTGATTTCTCTCTTTTTTAATTTAATTGATTCCAAACTTTTAAAGAATCTTTCATTCCTTTAACTTGATGCACTCTTACTATTTCTACTCCTTTAGTAGCAGAAAATAGACTAGCTGCAACAGAGGCGTAATCTCTTTCTAAAGGACGTTTTTCTTCAATAAGATGAGCAATGGTTCTTTTTCTTGAAACACCATACAACAATGGGTATTCTTTAAATCTAAATAATTCTGGTTGTTGTAATATCTTAATATTTTCTTCTAGAGTTTTGCCAAAACCAATACCTGGATCAAATATAATTCGATTATCTGCAATTCCTACTTTTTGACATTCCTCATATTTTTCTTTAAAAAATTGATGTAAATCTTCTTCAACCGTTAGTTCCTTTCTTCTTGGTCTAGAGTGCATGATAACTAATTCACTATTTGAATATCTAAGAGCAACATCTAACATTCCTTTGATATCAAAACCTCTAACATCATTGATCATATTAGCACCTAAAGAAAGAGCACATTCTGCTACCTCCGGAAAATAAGTATCAATGGATATCGGGATATTCGTTTTTTGACGTAATCCTTCTATAACAGGCTTAATTCTTTTCACTTCTTCTTCTGCAGAAACCTCTATATATCCAGGTCTTGTTGACTGTCCACCAATATCAAGAATATCTGCCCCATCTTCAACTAATGACAGGCCATGCTCAATTGCTTTTTTAGCATCAAAAAACTGACCTCCATCAGAAAATGAATCCGGTGTAACATTAACAATTCCCATTATTTTTACTTTAGTCATTATTTTTAGTTACCTCCTCTTTTATCAATTGAGTTATTTTATTTAGGGCTCTGACTCTCGGACTGTACTCATTTCTCTTTTCAAGAGGCAGTTCTCCCAGCGTTTTTCCAATTTCTGGTAAAAAAATAATGGAGTCAAAACCATATCCTTTATTCCCTTTTTCCTCTTTATTCAGCATTGCATCCAATTTTTCTTCGACTATTATTGTTTTACCATTAGGATATTGATAACAAAGAGCTGCATGAAGAGACAATTTTCTATTGGTTTCATTAGTCATTAAAGACAGTAATTTTTCATTTTTTTCTGAGTCTGTTAATCCTTTTTCAAAAAATCGAGCAGTCTTAACGCCTAACATATCAGGAAAAGCATCCAGTATTAATCCTCCATCATCTGCTAAAACTGGTAAATTTAAACTAGATGAAAAAGATTCTGCTTTTTCTTTGGCATTTTCTTTAAATGTTAATTTTGTTTCTTCAACGTCTATATATTTTCCATAGCGATTGGTATATGAAATTAAAATAAAAGACTTATTTGAAAGACTATCTTGCATCTCTTTTAATTTACCTATATTGTTAGTCCCTACAATTATTTCCATCAGTAATCACCTTAATTAATCGCTTTTAAAAAATCATTTTTCCACTCTCTATCTTCTTTAAAAATACCTGTATAGTGGAATGTCTTAGTTGAGCTATGTGGTGTTTTCACACCACGCATCGTCATACACATATGTTCAGCTTCAATTGAAACAGCAACACCTTTAACGGGAACATGTTTAATCAATTGTTCAGCAATCATGATCGTTAAATCTTCTTGAACACTTGGACGTTTAGCACAGTATTCCACTAATCGTGGTAACTTACTTAGACCTAAGACTTTATTACCATCAGGAATATAAGCAACATGTGCTTTACCAAAAAATGGCAATAGATGATGTTCACACATTGAATAAAACTGGATATCTTTAACTAATACCATATCTTCATCATTACGACTATCAAATAAGGCATAATCATCGAACTCTGGCCCTTCTAAAGAACTAAAAATCTCTGCATACATTTTGGCCACTCGTTTTGGTGTGTTTTTTAGCCCTTCTCTATTTGGATTCTCTCCAATTGCTTCTAATATTTGGGTTACTGCATTTTCAATAATTTCTTTTTTTTCTAATTCCATGATTTACCAACTTTCTTTACTTTTCCATACATCCATTTTGTTTCCTGTTTTTTCAATCAACTCATCTAATGTCTCATTAAATAAAGTCTCCTCTTCATAAACATCTTTTAAAGGTATTAAGACAAAAGATCGTTTTTTTAATTCAATGTGTGGAATTGTTAGTTTTTCAGAAGCTATTTCTTCAGTACCAAGTAAAAGTAGATCAATATCAATTGTTCTAGGTCCCCAACGAACAAGTCGCTTTCTTCCTAAAGAGTTTTCAATTCCTTGTGTTAATTCTAATAATTCTAAAGGAGAAAGGTTCGTCTCTATTTTTAAAACTGCATTTAAGAAGTTGTCTTGAGCAACCCCTCCATACGGTTCTGTTTCATAGATAAGAGATTTTTTTAAGACAGTTACTTTTTCTGACTTTGACAATAAATACACAGCTTCTTTCAAAGTAGCAAGCCTATCCCCCATGTTACTTCCAAGAGCAAGATAACCAACTGTCATTACTTAGTCATCTCTCTTTCCATCTCAATCTCAATATTGTCAAAAATACCTGGCATCGGTACACTATATTTTCTTATCCTAATTAAAGCTTTATCTAGTTTTTCTCCATGATCATTTTCAATATCATCTAAAATAGCTGAAGCTACTGCTTCCATTAAATCGAACGAACTATTTTCTAAACGTTCATGTATTCTATCATTTACTTCTGCATAACTCACTGTATCTTGAACGTTATCAGTCTTACCCGCTTTATTAATATCCATGGTTAATTCAACATCTATTTCTAATTGTTGACCCAAAACACGCTCTTCTTTTAAAACACCATTTTTTGTATAAAACTTAAGGTTATTAATACGAATTTTTCCCATGTTGGCACCTCGACTATTTTTATTTTTTAAACAAACCATTAATTTATTTATGTGTTATAAATTACGGTTGATAACGTTATCCTACCATATAAAACAAGGAACCACTATACGTTTTTAAAGAAAAAGCGGATAAAAAAAGTGGAACAATAAAAGTAAGTTTTCCGAAATAAAAAAATAAAAAAGAACAAAAATTATATACCTAATTTTTGTTCTTTTATCTTATTTTGCAATTAATTTTGTTGCTCTTCCTAAAACATTTATTAAATCATTTGTATTGTCTATTTCATTTTTTTCTAATGCTTCTGCAACAGACAAACCAATCATTTCAGTTAAAGCCACAGCAACGATAACATTGATAAAAATTCCTAAGGATGTTCCAATTCCTGGGAACAACTTTATTATATTTCCGGCTAAAGACTTGCCTACAACAGAAACTGTCATAGAAGTCATTATACCTTTCATTAAACCTTTAGTCAGTTTTTTATCATGTAAACGATATAATTTCGTAATCATTAGACTTTGTATTGGAAGTAACATAATGGAGTCTGAAAACGGAATTGGGCTTAAACAAACAATTGCTCCAAAAAAAGCCGCTAAATGGATTATTTTTTTGTTTGAACGAGTCATCAATTAAGTCCGCCCCTTTTTAAGTAATTTGGAAAATTTTAGCATTAATTAACTATTTTTTCAACTATATCACTTAGTTAAGGAACATATCTTAATCAAAACGTAAACAAATCGGCTTTTTATCAACTGGATCCTCACCGATATAGGCTTCAATCCCAAATAAATCTTTTAAAATAGTTGGCGTCATCATTTCAGTTGGTACACCTTCATAGACCACTCTTCCATCTTTCATACCAATCATATAATCTGAAAAACGTGAAGCTAAATTTAAATCATGAAGGACCATAATAATCGTTTGGCCTGTCGTTTCATTTAATTCTTTTAACAAATTCAACACTTCGATTTGATGTCCCAAATCAAGATAAGTCGTTGGCTCATCTAGTAAAATAATTTCAGTTTTTTGAGCTAAGGCCATTGCAATCCATACTCTTTGCTTTTGACCACCAGATAAGTTATTGATATTTTCATCCCGCAAATGAAAAAGGCCCGTCTGCTGAAGCACTTCATCTACAATAATTTTTTCTTCTTGGCTTACTTTCTGCAGAACTTTTCGGTATGGATATCGTCCTAATTCGACCACATCTCTAACGGTTACATCTTCTGGCGCGGTAGCACTTTGTGGTAAAAAAGCTAACTGTTTAGCAATTTCTTTATTGGATAACTCATCCATATTTGTATCATTGAGAATAATCGAGCCTGTTTCTTTTTTCAGTAAACGACTAATTCCTTTTAGTAAAGTTGATTTACCACAACCATTTGGACCAATAATAACAGAGATTTTCCCCTTCATAAAACTGACATCTAATTCTTTAACAATCGGGTCTTTTTGATAGGATAAACTAATATTTTTAACTTCCAGAATATTTTTTTCTATCATCATTTACAAAACCACCTTAAATTTCGACTAATTGTTTGGAAAACAACTGACATATGATTTTCTTCGGATGCTTCATAATATGAGATATCAGAAACTAACTGTCTTTCTTTTAGAGCTATAAAAGCTTTGTAAGCAAACTCAACCATATCACCTTCATCTTCTCCAACTGCAATTGCTACTCTTTTTTTGTCAGTTATATTAGTTCTTACTAATCTCTCAAAGAACGTTCCTTGGTCCCACCATAATGATGGACTTACAGCAAGATAGTCTGTTACAAAAGGAAGTTGTTGACTTAAATATCCTTCTAATACGCATAAACCACCTAATGAATGACCAAAAAAACCAATTTTACTTTCTCGAACTGAATAATTTCTTGAGATATATTCATGGACCCTATTTAATTGAGATAAAAAGACCTCTATTTGACCACCCTCTGGAAAATCTTTCCTTTTATCATTCTCCAAAGATGGTTTCTCCTTTTTAGGTGTAAAATCTAAGAAACGACGATCTCTTGAGAAGCTATCTTGACTATGATAAGAAATACCTACTATTAATGTTGGTTCTACACCTGTTTTTGGAGAATTTCTCATTTGAAGTTTCACAGCTTCAGCAATCATCGTTGAAAAAGCATCTCCATCTAAAACATAAAGTAAGTTAATTTTTTCATTCTCAGAAATACCCGATGGTTGGTGAATATCTAAAAAGATATTTTCAAATGGTACAGATTTCACGACTTAAGCACACCTTTCCTTGATTGATAAACGAGATAAATTAAATACGGTACACCAATAATACCTAACATGGCATTTAATGGTAACTCATTTGGAATGAACAATGTTCTAGCTAGTAAGTCACAGATAAGTAATAAACTCATTCCATTTAAACAAACACCTAATAGATAACCTTTACCCTCACTTTTAAAAAATATTTTAGTTAAAGCCGGAACAATTAAACCAACAAAACCAATCGTCCCTGCATTTAAAACACTCACACAGATTAATATAGCGGCAAAAAGAATAAAAATTAATCGCCACCATGTGGTTTGAAATCCAATTGATTCAAGGTGAGTATCTGAAAATTTTAATAAACTAAGTTTTGGAGAAAGAATAAAGAGCAATAATAAAATTGGTAGTATCCAATAACTCATTTTTTGAACACTTGACCAGTTGGATTGACTAATCGAACCTTGTAACCAGCTATTAACTTGTGAGAAATTATCTGCATTAATCTTTAACGAAAAGAAAGTAACTAGAGCAGAAAATCCGGAACTAATACCAATGCCATTTAAAATAAAACGGGACATATTCAGTTTTCCATGAGATACAGATAAAATTAAGTTTAAACTAAGAGCAAAGATGGCGCCTAACAGTCCAAAAAACATCAAACTCATCTCACCAATAACTGTTAAGTTTTCAACATAGTTCCCTAACAGAAAGAAATAGAACACACCACCAAAAGCAACACCAGAGCTGACACCTAGAATACCTGCATCAGCAATTTTATTTCTTGTGATTTTTTGAAGTATTTCCCCACTCATGGACAAACTAATTCCTACTAAGCAAGCAGTTAGTACTCGTGGAATTCTAAAGGTGTGAAAAATCAACTGATTTTCTTTTGTCCCTTGATTCCAAAAAAGAAGTTGTAAGGTTTCTGTTACGCTTAATTTAACAGTTCCCATCTTCAAACCTAGTAAAAAAGTTATTAGAAAAAGAATAATGCATACAAACAGTCCACGATATTTTTTAATCATATCTCATATTCGTCCCCTTTCTAACTAAATATAAAAAGATAGGAACACCTAAGAAGGCAATAACAACACTTATAGGTGTTTCAAAAGGATAGTTTAGAATACGAGATAAATAATCACTAACTAAAACCAGAAAACCTCCTAAAATAGGAGTGATAAGAAGCGTATCACCATAGCGTTTACCTACTAGTAGTTTAGACATGTGTGGAACAACTAATCCAATAAATGCCATTCTCCCTACAATAGCCACACTAATTCCTGTTAGTAAAACGACTACTAATGATAGGAGAGTATTTAACAACTTACGATTCATCCCTATCACAGTTGTCATTTCTGGACCAAAAGAAAAGACATTCATTTCTTTTCTAAGAATTAATAATAAAATAATTCCTATTATTAAAACTGGTAAAAAATAAATGACATCTGATAAAGAAACACGATATAACCGGCTAGCATACCAAGCAGTAACAGATTGAGCAATATCAAAATAAGTTACAATAAATGTTGTTACACTACTAATTAATAAACTTAGAATAATTCCTAACAACGGCAAACTTAGTTTATCTCTTTGACTAATCATTTTTTGATTAATGATAAATAACAAAAGATAAATAACCAAAGAACCTACTAATGAAATAATAATCCTCTCAAGCATTTTAGCTTCTGGATTAAAGATCATCAAAATCGAAATAGCTAAAGCAGAACCATCAGAAATTCCCATTAATGATGGATCTGCTAAATCGTTTTGATATTGAAGTTGCATCACTTGTCCACTTAAACTTAAACTAGCTCCAACGAGTAAAGCCACAATCACTCTTGATACTCTAGAAATAATTAAAACATGTTCAGTAGAGTCTGGATTAAAATGAGTTAATGCTTGCCAGATATCTGAATAATTAATAGATAAATCAAAGGTTAGTGAAAGCAAAATAACTGCAACTGTACAAATCATTAAAAGGTTAATAAGGATGAATTTTTTACTAATTCGTTTCACCTTCACTCCACCTTTTTTAGTTTAAAATTTGACCCGATAATTTTTCTAACATGATTTTTTTACTTAAATAAGTACCGCCTTGATAACCACCGTCGACAATATCAAAGTAAACTTTATCATTTTTAACAGCTTTCATGCTTTTAAAAACAGGATTACTTTTTAGTTCGTCTACAAAGTTTTCATGCCCTTTGTTTTCTCCAGCTGCAAATTGTACTAACAAAATATCTGGATTAATTTTTGAAAATTGTTCAACCGAAATTGTTTCTTGACCTTTTACTTTATCAATTTCTGCAGGTTTTTTAAATCCTACTTCATCGTAAAACATTGGGTTGTAGTAAACTTGATTACCATACATGCATAATTCTCCATCACGAACACGTAAAATGACAATAGATTGGTCACTGATTTCTTTATGATTTTCTTTTAACTTTTCAAGATCTTTCTCATATTCTTTAATCAATTCATCGGCCTTTTCCTTTTTACCTGAAAGTTCTCCAAGTAACACTAAGTTGTCTTTCCAACTTCCAGATAAGTGAGATACATTGATAGTTGGCGCAATTTTTTCTAAGTTAGCTGTTACACTATCATCAAACTTACTTGAACCTAAGATAACATCTGGTTTAAGACCTGTTAATAGCTCAACGTTTGGACTAAACTTATCTCCGACATTAACAACATCTTTACCTAAATCACTTGCCACGTACTCTGGAATATCATTTCCAACACTAACTGCTCCTGATGGTTTAACCCCTAATGCAACTGCATCTTCCATTGGTTCTAAACTAGCTGCTACAATATTTTTTGTTGGAAATTTCACTTGATACTCTTTATCTAAATAAGAAATTGTTTGTTCTTTCTTTTCTTGTTTTTCTTCTTTAACTGAACTTGTTGCAGTCTCTTTTGTTTCTTCTTTAGCTACTTGAGAAGTACAACCTGTCAGCGTTAAACCAAATAATAATAAACTAGATATTAATACCTTCTTTTTCATTATAATTCCCCCTTTGATGTTCGATAATGAAACTGATAATCATTATCACTTGGTTGAGTGTATCAAATAGTGAAATTGTTTTCAAGAGGTATTTTAATAATCACATTTTTATTTTAAATAACGTAATTAATTTGATGATTGGAATCTAAATTTACACAAAGATTGGCACACGACTTATGAGGAAGAATGTAGGTTTCGAAAGTTTTTAAATTTGTTATCTCCCAAATAGTTTTAATTAGTGGCTTTGCCCTGTTTTTTGTTAAGTGAGTATATTCTTTTTTTGTCTTTAAATTCTCTAGTGAGCGTTTCTCAAACCATCTATAATTAGTTGTTAAATCTACTTCTAAATAGATAGAATAGTCAATATACGAAGAGAATAGTTCTGTTAATGTCATCGTTCCCTCAATAATCAAAATTGTTGGAAAATCAATAAAATAGCATTCATCTTCTATGTCACCAGTTACTTGAGAATAACATCCCTTAATGCTTGCTTGATGGCTAATTTCTAAATCATTAAAAAATGTTATAATTTTTTCTTGATCATAACTAGATAGCCATCCTTTCTCATTAAATAGTTTCTTTTTTATTAAATATTGATTATTGAATAAAAAATCATCTGTTGAAATCACTTCAATTTTTTCATCTGGGAAAATTAATTTTAATTCATTTTTTAGTCGTTGAGCAAATGTTGATTTTCCCGAAGCTATATTTCCTGTAATTCCTATAGTAAAAAAATTGTTTTTTACCTTTATGTTTGGTGAGTATTTCGCTACAATGTCTTTAAGATACATTTTTATTTCTTTCCTTATCATTATATTTTTGGAGGCTTGTCTCATATGGATATTAAACATTTAGAGTATTTTACAACAATTGTTGAAAATAATTTTAATCTTTCTCAGTCAGCCAAGATTTTACTTATCTCTCAACCTGGACTAACTAAATTTATTAAAGAATTCGAGGACAAAGAAGATGTTGAACTTTTTGTCCGATCTAAAGGTCGATTGGTTGATTTAACACCTATTGGAAAAGAATTTTATCAAAATGCTCTACTTGTTTTAGAACAATATGATAAATTAATGCAAGATTTAAGAATCAATAAAGAAACTATTAAGGGAACTATTAAAGTCGGCATTCCTCCAGTTATACTGACAGTTTTATTTAAAAAAGCTATTCCGCAATTTATTCTAGAAAATCCTAATATTCAATTAGAAATAGTTGAAGCCGGAGCTTATGAATTACAAAAAATGTTATTACTTCAAGAGATTGATATTGCTTTTTTAATCGATCCAATTACAACTAACAATATACAAAGTAAAACAGTTGTTGAAGATCAAGCTGTAGTTGTTTTTAATACACAACACCCTTTTGCTGAAAGTAAAGAGCCTCTCACTTATAATGATTTAGCTAATGAAAGAATCATTCTACTAAACAGCACATTTATGATTCATCATCAAATAAAGAAAAATTTTCAAGTTGCTAGTATTACACCTCATATTTTTTTTGAGTCTGGTGCTTGGGATTTATTAGCAAGTATGTGTGAATCGCTTGATTTAGTGACAATCTTACCGGCTCCAATCGTGCCACACTACTCTGAAAATACTTTACTCTCTCGCCCAATCACCCCTCATTTTAGTTGGACTGTTAAAATTTGTCGGTTAGAAAATGTATACCATAATCATTTAGTTGAATTTGTTGAAGACTTTTTCATTCATTTTTTTAATAGTTAGTACATAAAAAGGTTGAAGCAAAACTGTTTTTTAGTTTTGTTTCAACCTTTACTTTTTAGTTTAATAAGCTAAATTCATTTTATTTTCAGAAAAAATACATTGATCCATCAATTTTAGTTCTTTTGAGATGATAGGTTTAAAAGACATATTTGCTAAAATATCTTCTTCTAAATCAATTCCTGGAGCAATCTCAATCAATTCTACACCTTCTGGTACCAATTTAAAGACTGCCCTTTCTGTCACATAAAAAACATTCTGCTTATTACTTATAGCAGTTTTTCCACTAAAAGTTATCTGCTCAACATTTTCAACGAATTTAGATTTTTTCCCTTCATTTTTAATGATGACTTCACCATTAACTACCTCCGTTTTTAGTCCTCCAGCAGTAAAGGTTCCACAAAAAATAACATTTTTAGTATTTTGAGTGATATTAATAAAACCACCAGCCCCAGCAATTTTAGGGCCAAATTTTGACACATTTATATTTCCATATTTATCACATTCAGCAAGGCCTAAAAAAGCAATATCAATTCCTCCACCATCATAAAAATCAAACATATATGATTGGTCAATAATTGATTCAGGTGATATTGCTGCACCAAAATCTAAGCCACCAACTGGTATTCCACCAAAACTACCTGGCTCAATAGTTGTCGTGAACTTCCCATTAGCCCCTTCTTCTTTTAAGACTGAAGAGATAACTTCTGGCATTCCAATACCATAGTTAACAATTTTCGCATCTGCTGGAATCAATTGAGCAGAGCGTCTTGCGATTACTTTTCTTTCATTTAGAGGTACATCGATAGCCCCTTCAGACTTAACGACATCAGACTTAATAAAATCTGAATTAAACTGAGTACCGAAAGTTTGCATATGCTTACTCTCATCTTCCACTTCAACTACATAATCAACTAATAGCCCTGGTATTTTAACTAATTTAGGATCTAAAGAACCTGAAAGAACACGTCGTTTTACTTGAACAATGACAATTCCCCCTGCATTCTTAACAGCCATTGCAAGCGAGGTTGCCTCTAACGTTAACGGTTCATCATCAAAAGCAATGTTTCCTTGATTATCTGCATAAGTTCCTTTCATAATAGCTACATTAGGTTGAAGGAGAGAATAAGCTAAATAATCTTCACCATTAAATGTCATTTTAGTTACCAAATCTTCTTTTGTTACTTCATTTAGTTTTCCTCCAGAAATATCTGGATCAACAAAAGTACCTAAACCAACTTTAGTTATTAAAAATGGCTTTTTGGCTGCTATGTCCCTAAACATTTGAGAAATTACACCTTGAGGAAAATTATATGCTTCTATTTTATTTTCTGAAACAAGAGGTTGTAATTTAGGTGCTAATCCCCAATGCCCCCCGATAACTCTTTTAACTAAACCTTCTTTTGCATAATGATTAAGTCCTCTATTTCCCCCGTCACCAATACCTGCTGCGTACATTAATGTGATATTTTTAGGGTGTTGATTTTTATCATAGTAATTTTCTACTGCTTCATGAATTTCTTCAGCCACTCCTGTTCCAATGAAACCTTCAACAGCTAGTGTGTCTCCATCCTTAATTAAAGATGGCACTTCACTTGATTTGATAAACTTAACAGTCATTTTTTCTCCTCCTATGGTTTCATTGCTTTTAATGTTTCAAAGTCAACTTCATTAATAGTATTTCCCTCGACTTCAAAGCCGTTTAAATTAAAGAATTCTTTTTTAAACAATTGATATTCTGTTAAATCAGATTTAAAATTCTGTGGAGTCAATTGTGCCATTAAATCATTTACTTTTCTTTGAACATCATCAGATAATTCCCAACTATCTGGACGTAGTCTACCTTTTTCATCATAATTAGCTTCATTTCCATAAAGCATTGTTCTAAAGATGCGATCTTTATGCATAATTGGTGTTTCATGAATTCCTTGTTCCTTCATAACCTTGTAAAGACAAATTAAATATTTAGGTAAAATAGGAATTACAACACTTGCTTTTGTTGTAACTGCTTTTGAAACACAAATTAAACTTTGTCCATTTAATTCTCTAATATTCTCGTTAATACGTTTAGAGGATTCTTCAGCTTGTTCTTTTGCAACACCTAATGAACCATCATGATAAAACGCATGAGTCACTTTAGGCCCAATATAAGAATAAAGAACGGTTTTAAATCCCTCTGCTAAACAATCTGCTTCTTTTAGCAATTCTATCCACCATTCCCAATCTTCACCGCCCATAACTTTTACAGTACCTTCAATTTCTTCCTCTGTAGCCGGTTCGACAACTTGAGTAAATAATTCTTCTTTTTCTAAATTAATATTTTCTCCTGAAACTTCTTGACCAATCGGTTTTAGAGCTGATGAATATGTGATACCTGTTTTATAATCTGTTCTTTTAGGTGCGGCTAAACTATAAACCAGCATATCAACCTTTCCACCAAAAGATTCTTTAATGTACTTAATAACTTCTTCTTTCATTTCTAAACTAAAGGCATCTCCGATGAAGTTTTTAGCAATTAAGCCCTCTTGTTCTGCAAATTCTCTAAAGAAAATATTATTATACCAACCTGCTGTTCCTAACATCGATTCATCTTTAGGTCCTCTTTCAAATGACACACCAATTGTATCCGCGTGACTACCAAATGCTGCTGTAATTCGACTTGCTAAGCCATAACTAGAAGAAGCACCTAATACAAGAACTTTTTTCGGACCTTCGTAGTCCCCTTCTGCTTTGACATAATTAATTTGATTTAATACTTCTTGTTTACAACCATATGGATTTACTGATCTTGCCATATTACCTTTTAATTTCATTTCTACTTTCATCTTACTTATTACTCTCCTTTTGGTGGGATAACAGTTGCTGTCCCGTCTATTATTAAATCACCGTCTTGATTTACAACAGTTGTTCTTAACTCCGCCATGATAAATTTCTTTTTATCAATCAAATTTACAACTTCTACTTTTGCTACAATCACATCATCAAAATAAATAGGATGAAGAAATTTTAAATCTTGTCCTAAATAAATAGTACCAGGTCCCGGTAAATCCATTCCTAAAGTGGCAGATATTAGCCCAGCTCCTAACATTCCATGAGCAATTTTAGTCTTAAATATACTTGTTTTAGCATATTCTTCATCCGTATGAGCTGGATTCATATCACCTGTTGTTTGAGCAAATAAATCCACATCTGATTCAGTAATACGCTTTGATTTTTCAGCTATTTGACCTAATTGAATATTGTCTTGAGTAACACTTTCATACATTTTTTGCATTGAAATCTCTCCTATTCTTATTTTGTTAACAATTGAGCAATATAGATTAAAAAAGCAATTAATATAACAAAAAAATATTATATTCGGATTGCTTGTTTCAACAACACGAATATAATACCTTTTTAAAATAATATCTAATACTGTTTAATCATATGAGATATAACTAAAAATTATAGGGTTAAAAATTTTGATTTTAAAATACTTCAAAATCATTGTTTGTTTTCAATAAACGATTGTATTAGCGAGTCTAGAATATACGACTCAATTCTTGAATAGTTTTCTTTTCTGAGCCTCGTTAAAACAACTCGCCATGAAACAGGTTGTGACATTGGAATACATGCAACATCAGTTACTTGGTATAAATCGTTAGTTGGTTTAGGTAAAATTGTAACTATATCGTGATTAATTTTAGTTGAATTCAACATAAAATCCCATGAACCAGATGTTAGTATCACATTCGGATGTACTTTATGCCTCTCAAACGCTTCAGTTAGTAAATGATTAATCATAAATGTATTATCAAATATAGCCAATTTTTCATTATCTAAATCTTCCCATTTGATTTCTTTCTTTTTAGCCAATTTATGTTTTGGAGAAACAAATACAGCTAGTTCCGAACGTTGAATTTCTACTGTCTCAATCAAATTATCCGCTAATCCTGTGGGAGACAGTAAAACAGCAATATCTACATTACCTAACAATAAATCATTTTTTAATTCATAGGCTCCTATTTCTTTAATATTAAATTTAATATCAGGATTTTCTAAAATCAATTTAGGCATTACTGTCGAAAAAACTACTGATAAAACTAAAGGAGGTATGCCAATATTTATAGTTCCTTTCACGCCCTTTGACTGATCATGTAAATTTTTTAACATTTCATTATAATCTTCTAAAACGATGCAAGCATCTTTGTAGTAATTCTCTCCTACATAAGTTAAGCCTGTCATGCGGCCTTTTTCTTTTTTAAAAAGTTTTATTCCTTCTTTTTTTTCAAAATCATTGATCATCATACTCAAGGTTGGTTGAGAAACGTAAAGTAATTCAGCTGCTCTACTCAAATTAAAATCATTTTCTACAATTGTCATAAAATATCTTAACTGTTTAATATCCAAAATAAGCACCTCGCTATATTTTTTAGTAATGGTCTCCATAACTATTATGTATACTTATACTTTTTTATATTCATAGTATCTCATAACCCTTATATCAATAGCAATTACGCATATAGTATAAATTAAATTTATACTATTCTAAAATTTATGTATTTTCAAAACAATAAGCAACTTGATATCTTGTGTGTGTGGAAACGTTTTACAAAAAAGAAAGGATTTAACATATTATGAAAAAAAATATTGTCATTGTTGAAGCTTTAAGGACTCCAATTGGTTCATTTGGAGGAGCATTTAAAAATATTTCTGCTGTAGATCTTGGAAGTACAGTCATGAAACGTATTTTAGAAACCACTCAAGTGAAACCAGATATGATCGATGAAATTATTTTAGGAAACGTGCTTCATGCAGGATTAGGACAAAATGTTGCACGACAAGTTGCCATTCACTCTGGTATACCAAGTGATAAAACCGCATTCACTTTAGACATGGTTTGTGGCTCTGGGTTAAAAGCGATTGAATTAGCAACTCAAAGTATCCTTTTAGGAGATGCAGAGATTGTGATAGCTGGTGGGGTTGAAAACATGTCGCAAGCAGCCTATGTTTTACAAAATCAACGTTTTGGCCAAAGATTAGGTAATGCCCAAGTGATTGATACTTTGGTAAACGATGGTTTAACGGATGCCTTTAATCACTATCATATGGGTATTACAGCTGAAAATGTTGCAAAAAAATATGGTATCACTCGTGAAGAACAAGATAAATTTGCTCAAGGTAGTCAAGAAAAAGCTGCTAAAGCTCTTGAAACTGAACGCTTCAAAGAAGAAATTGTTCCGGTTTCAATTCCTCAACGTAAAAAAGATCCTATTTTAATGGCACAAGATGAATACCCAAAACCTGGAACAACATTTGAAACACTACAAAAATTAAGACCTGCTTTTTTACCAGGCGAAGGAACCGTTACAGCTGGTAATGCTTCTGGAATTAATGACGGAGCTGCTATGGTGATGTTAATGACCGAAGAAAAAGCTAAAGAATTAGGTCTAAAAGTATTAGTATCTATTACCAGTTATGCAAGCGCTGGTGTGGCACCTGAGCTAATGGGAACTGGGCCAATTCCAGCTTCTAAAAAAGCTCTAAAAAAAGCCAATTTAACTGTGAACGATTTAGATTTAATTGAATCAAATGAGGCCTTTGCAGCTCAATCAATAGCAGTATTAAACGAACTAAAATTAAATAAAGATATTGTTAACGTTAACGGTGGAGCTATCGCACTGGGTCATCCAATTGGAGCTAGTGGAGCTAGAATCCTTGTTTCTTTAATCCATGAAATGAAAAAACGCAATGCAGAAAATGGTTTAGCGACATTATGCATTGGTGGGGGCCAAGGAACTGCTGTCGTTGTTAAAAATGAACAATAATAAATAGAAAGTAGGAACAAACATGTGTAAAACAATCACAATTAATGATGCTACAAAACTTATTAGTGATGGCGATACTATTATGGTGGGCGGTTTTATGGCAAATGGAACACCAGAAAAATTGATTGATGCTTTAGTTGAAAAGGGTGTTACAAATTTAACCCTCATTTGTAATGATGCTGGTTTTCCTGACAAGGGCGTTGGAAAAATGGTAGCTAATAAACAATTTTCAAAAATTATAGCTTCTCATATCGGTTTAAATAAAGAAGCTGGTCGACAAATGAATGAAAAAGAAACAATCATTGATCTTGTTCCTCAGGGTACTTTAGCTGAACAGATTCGTTCTGGAGGCTTTGGTCTGGGTGGATTTTTAACGCCAACTGGCATAGGAACTCTAGTTGAAGAAGGTAAAGAAATCATCTCTATAGATGGGAAAGATTATTTACTAGAAAAACCTATAAAAGCTGATGTTGCATTAATTTTTGCAGATAAAGCAGATGAAAATGGTAACCTTCAATATTTAGGTTCTGAAAATAACTTTAACCAAGTAATGGCAAGTAATGCTGATACTACAATCGTTGAAGCTAGAGAAATTGTCAGTGTAGGAGAAATTAATCCTAATTTTGTCCATACCCCTGGCATATTTGTTAACTATTTGGTGAAAGGAGAATAATCAATGTCAATAGAACAAGTTGTTTTATCAAAAGAGGAAGTTCAATCACGTATCGCTAAACGTGTCGCACAAGAATTAGAAAATAATACATTAGTCAATTTAGGAATTGGTTTACCAACTAAAGTAGCTAATTATATTCCAGAGGATGTTACTATTACTTTACAATCCGAAAATGGATTTGTTGGATTAACTGCAGGTACTGAAGATAATTATGATCCTTCAATTGTCAACGCGGGAGGGCAACCAGTCGGTATTTTACCAGGTGGTGCGTTTTTTGATAGCTCTACCTCATTTGGTATCATCAGAGGTGGACATGTGGCAGCGACTGTTTTAGGCGCTCTTCAAGTTGATCAACACGGAAATATTGCTAACTATTTAATTCCCGGAAAAATGGTGCCTGGTATGGGTGGTGCAATGGATTTATTAGTAGGAGCAAAAAAAGTTATTGTTGCTATGGAACATACAAATAAAGGAAAACATAAAATTTTAAATGAGTGTTCTCTTCCATTAACTGCTCAAAGTGTTGTTAGTATGATTATTACTGAGATGGGTGTTTTTGAATACCAAGAAGATGGACTATGCGCTATTGAAATTCATCCTGATTTCACTTTTGAAGAAGTCCAAGAAGCAACAGAAGCAATTTTAATTAATAAAACAAAATAAAATAATATATTGGAGGATTTTTATAATGACACATTCAAAAGAAGTTGCATTTGTAACAGGAGCAGCAAGTGGTATTGGTAAACAGATTGGTGAAACTTTCCTAAAAGAAGGTAAAACTGTGGTCTTTTCAGATATTAACAAAGAAAAATTAGATGAAGTTGTAGCAGATTACAATAAAGAAGGTTTTGATGCTTTTGGTGTTCTATGTGATGTAACAAGTGAAGATGCTATCAACAGTGCCATTGATACAGTCGTTGAAAAATATGGACGTATTGATATTTTAGTTAACAATGCTGGACTACAACACGTATCAATGATTGAAGACTTCCCTGCTGACAAATTTGAATTTATGGTTAAAATTATGTTGATTGCTCCTTTTATCGCTATCAAACGTGCCTTTCCAACTATGAAAGCTCAAAAACATGGACGTGTAATCAATATGGCTTCTATCAACGGAGTAATTGGATTTGCTGGAAAATCTGCTTACAACTCTTCAAAGCATGGTCTAATCGGCTTAACAAAAGTTGCTGCTTTAGAAGCTGCTGACTCTGGTATTACTGTTAATGCTATTTGTCCTGGCTACGTGGATACTCCACTTGTAAGAGGGCAATTTGAAGATTTATCTAAAACACGCAATATTCCATTAGAAAATGTTTTAGAAGAAGTATTGTACCCACTAGTTCCTCAAAAACGCTTAATTGATGTTCAAGAAATTGCTGATTACGTGTCATTCTTAGCAAGTGACAAAGCTAAAGGAGTAACAGGTCAAGCTTGTATCTTAGATGGCGGTTACACTGCTCAATAATTTAATTGCTAGACAAAGAGACTGACACTTTTAGTTCGTCTCTTTGTTTTCTCAAATAAGGAGGATAATTATTATTATGGAAATTATTGGTTCTATTGGTGTACTATTGGGTGTTATTGCCATCATATACTTTTCGTTAAAAGAAATTAACATTATTATTGCTGCACCACTTGCAACAGCAATCGTTATTTTATTTAATCAAATGGATCCTATCACTTCACTTTTAGGTAAAGAAGCAAATCAGTATATGGGGGCTTTATCAACTTATATTTTAAATTATTTTGCTATTTTTTTATTAGGTTCTATCTTAGCTAAATTAATGGAAGTTAGTGGAGCTACAACAGCTATAGCTGATTATATTTTAAAAAAAGTTGGTTATGATAGTCCATACAAAGTTCTTGTTGCGATTTTCGCTGTTAGTGCTATCTTAACTTATGGTGGTATTAGTTTATTTGTTGTTATGTTTGCTGTTTTACCTCTTGCAAGAAGCTTATTTAAAAAAATGGATTTATCTTGGAATCTGATTCAAGTTCCTCTTTGGTTAGGTATTGCCACATTTACAATGACAATCTTACCTGGTACACCTGCAATTCAAAACGTTATTCCTATTCAGTATTTAAACACTTCTCTAACTGCAGCTGCAATTCCTAGTATACTAGGTTCTATTGGCTGTATTACTTTTGGCTTATTTTATATGAAATATTGTTTAAATAAAAGTTTAGAAAAAGGAGAAACTTATTCTACTTATGTCCTAGATGCTAATGAAGTTGTTGAAGAAAAAGAACTCCCTAATTTTATCCCTAGTATCTCGCCACTTCTTTTACTAATCATACTTGCCTTATCCGGTAGTATTTTTGGAGGAGAGTTTTTAAAGAAAAATATCATTTACATTGCTTTACTTTCAGCTATTATCTTAGCATTCATTTTATTTAGAAATTTTATTCCTGAAAAAATTAAAACCTTTAACTTAGGAGCTAGTGGTTCTATTGCCCCTATTTTTGCGACAGCTTCTGCAGTTGCTTTTGGAGCAGTAGTTATGATTGCACCCGGTTTTAAATTTTTCTCTGATTTAATTTTAAATATCCCTGGAAATCCTTTAATTAGCCTGACTGTTTTAACTTCATCCATGTCTGCTATTACAGGTTCATCATCAGGAGCTTTAGGTATTGTAATGCCCAACTTTGCACAGTTTTATTTAGATAAAGGCGTTGATCCTGAAATGATCCATAGAGTCGCAGCAATTGCTTCTAATATATTAACAATTGTTCCTCAAAGTGGTGTTTTCTTAACATTTCTTGCTTTGACTGGCTTAAATCATAAAAATGCTTTTAAACAAACCTTTATTACCGTTTCAGTAGGAACATTAATTGCTGAAATAATCGTTATATTAACTGGTTTATTATTCTAATAAAAAGAACATGACTCATAATAAATGAATCATGTTCTTTTTCTATTTCAAACCATATACGCCTAAATCATAAATCCTCACAGCCGTATCTGATCCTTGTGTTGGTTTATCAGTCGTCAAACGAACGAAACGTGCTTTTGTAGCTGCAAAAGTATCTACAGTTTCTCCTAACTCATTACCTATAACCCGAGTTACTTGTTTAAAGTTTTTTCCATCTTCACTTACTTCAATCGTATAGGCTCTTGTATTCATATCTGCTCCTTCTCCACCTGCTTCGGCATGACCGATATGAACTTCACTAACTGTTTTTATACTTCCTAAATCAACTGTTATATGATGAGGTGGATTACCCGTGGCACACCATTTAGTATCTAGTTTACCATCTACAGCAAACTCAGGTGCTTCACCATCATTAACAAATGAGGAAGCTTCCGTCTTAGCACCTTTTGATAAAAGTTTTAAATCTCCAGATGCCTTATCATCGACTGTAATTAAGTCTTTCATCTCAACCTGAGTTTTTCCTGATTTGTTTTTAGCTGTTAATTTTACTTGATAAACGCCTGGATTCTTAAAGGTAACTGTTGGAGACTTCTCTTTACTCGTCTCGATGTTGGCTCCTTCAAATTCCCATGTGACACTATCTGTATTTTTGGAAGAAGTATTATTAAATGTTACAGATTCTCCTGGTGCAATGAGTGTTCTACTTGCTTTAAACGATGCTTTTGGCACTGTGTTATCAGGCCACTCCATAGTAACAGAATTTGAGGCTTTTCCTTCTTTTCCTTTAATTGAAACAGGAACCACTTCAAAATCTGTTTTTGTTTCTTCTTTTTGTCTTTCTAGTCCATTAATATAAAAATTATTTGCTGGAGTTGCGCCTAAGAAAGTTCGTGTTTTATCTTTATTAACTCTAAAAATCTCATAATGAGATAGATTAGATGATCTACTTTCTTCCCAAATTAATCTAACTCCTGCAAAATTGCTTTCTTCTTCGTCAAAAATGGTATCTTCAATCTTTAGATTTTTAACTAAAATTTTGTCATCTTTCATTTTTGGTAATACACTTATTTGACCAAACTTCATTTCATACGTATCTGATTTTGTTTGAGAAATAATCTCGTAATCAATTGAAGTAATTGTTTTATTTCCAATTTTTTTCATGTCGTATGTAACAGTCGTCCAGTCCTTATCAATCATTTTATCTGATTTAATCGTTTTATTTGAACCATCAACAAACCCTAAAATAAGATTTAATTCAGTTTCTTCAGATGCTTTAGCAGTTGTTGTAAATGTTACATCTTTAGATAAATTAACTTTTGTTTCATATAATTTCATCTTACTTGGAGTTTTTTTATCCATTTGCCCTCGAAGTTTTAATGAATTTCCACCTTGATAGGCTTCTGTATAATCCATTGTTGCATCAAGCTTATTTTCTTTTTCATGATCAAACTGCCAGCGATAAGTCGGTAAAATATCTTGCATACTTCGGTTATTCCATTCCATACTAGAAACTTTCTCTCCATCAATGAAATAATTATAACCATTTCCTAAATTAAAATTAGTGACAAAAGGCAACTCTGTAATAGCAGTCTGCTCAACAGAAAAAGTTGAAATACCAGGCCACTCTTCTCCTTTAGGTAGCTTGCCTTTTGATGAGTCTGACTCATCATTTACCCAAAACATGCTTTCTTTTTCTTCAAAATCAGTTGGGTTATCAGAAGAGGCATGCGTCCAACTAGGCACATATAATCCTAATGATGTATACGGATTGCCTTTGTCATCAGTTAAGAGACTCCAATTTACAGGAGTCATAAACCCATTTTCTTGTACGTCAATTCCTGCATACAAATCATAGGGATCTATTTTCAATTCTTTTGCCTTTTCATTCGATGATTTTAATAACTCTTTTTTAGCTAATTCTTCTGTATTCCACCAAAAATTTAAAAACATACTATCTGATAAAGGTTCCATATTAGCATCAACCATGTAGTCTTTATTTTTATCTGTTAAAGCATTTTGCCAATCCATTTTCCCGTCACTTGTCATAGAGTCATACCACATAATATCAAGTTTATCTTTGGATTTATTTTTAAATTCCTTAATTAGTTCTTGCATTAAATCAGCATGTTCTTTCCTTAATCCCTCTTCTTTTTTCTCTTTCTCTTCCGTTTTCTTTCCATTTTTCACTTCATCAAAGCTAGTCACTTCAGTATCAGTTTCTTGATTAATAAACCAGCCATCAAATCCATAAACTTCAGCAACCTCAATCATTTTATCAACAATTGGAAATTCACCTTTATCATCTTTTGTTAAAAATGTCTCTAACCATTCAATTTTTCCACCATGAGCTGTTTGAGGAAAGAAAATAGTACCCAAAACAGGAACACCATTTTTATGAGCTAAATCAATCACATCTGGACTTGGAGGAACAATAATCCCCTCACCTGATGAACCGCCCCAATAAACAAGTTGATCAATGTACTGCCAATAGGAAAAAACATTTGCATCAAAGTTATTAATTCCTCTTGGTGCATTACCACTTGTACTGCTGTTCATAATTGATAGTGCAACAACGTTCATCTCATCATTTTGCGTTTTGTTTGCTTTAGGTAACTCTTTTTTCTCAACTCGTTTAGCTAACGGAATAGTGCTCACATTGTATTTAGCATCTAAATCATTTTTAAAATTCCAAGCAAGTAAGTCTTCTGGAAACCAGTAAGAAGACTCTGGTTGATTTTCCATTCCTTTATCTACTTTAGCTTTTGGTGTTTCAGTAAATTTAATATCATTTCCTGCAGACTGACTTGTACTACATCCTGTTAAAATAACAGCAGTTGCTGTTGTCAATAATAAATAAGTCGAAAATTTCCCTGAATTTTTGTACATTATTTTGCTCCTCCTTAATTTTTTCAAACAAGTTTCCATTAAATGAATTTATCCATAGAATCACGCTTGTTCTTATATTAAACCATCCTACTTATACAGGATAACGTTTTCATTTTTCAATAAGAAGAAACAAATTAAAGATTTAAACAAACAAATTAAAGAAAAAAGCCTTCCTCGTTCTTTAAAATAAAAAAACAAAGAAGGCTTTTAATTTAGTTTTCATTAACAAATAGACTAATGATGTTTCGGTCCGCATCTCGAACAAGAGCGTAATATTGTTTCCAAGGAGCTAAGAAAGGTTCTTGGATTATCTCAAACTGATTCTGACGTATTTTTTCAACTAGTTCATTGACTTCTTTTTTACTTTCACATAAAAAAGCCAACTCAATTTTATCACCAGTTATTTCTGGTTTAAAGCCTAAAACTTCTGTTATCATCTCTATTTTATTAAGAGAGATTCTGACACCTTCATTATTAAGCTCTACATAACTAGCTGTTTCATCACCTTCCAAAAGTTGAAACCCAAGTAATTGATAAAAAGAGATTGATTCTTTCATATTCTCAACAATCAGTCCGACCATATCTAATTTCATGACTCATTCAACTCCTTTAACTTATAGCGAAGAACTGTTTTTCTTTTTTCTGGAGTAACCCTTCTTGCATCAGATAGATAGATTTCTCTGTGAGCATAGCTTTTCATTGTCCAATTCTTGGAATAACCTGCCTCTTTTAGAAACATATCCATTTTTTCAAAACTCATTTGTTCAGTATCAAAACTTCCTGTGTGAATAATTTGACTCACAAGGCCTTCTTCATAAGATTCAAAAACAAGATCATCTAAATAAGGATTTACTTTTTTTCCTTTGGTATTTTCAATCGCTTCTAACACCATTTCTTTTGTCGCTGATTCAGGTTGTCTAATCATTATCCGATAAACCAGTGCCTCTTTATTTAATGACTCATCTCTTGATCCGTCACTCGTTGTCCAGACTCCTTCTAATGGATAAACAGTATATTCGAAAGCTTCACAACCTATACCTTTCTTTAACTTCATCCTAATTGCATAGGAAACACTGTACAGGGCTTCTATTTGCTGACTGAACTCTGGTCTATTAGGATTACCTTCACCCTCTAAAATCAAAAAATTAAAAGCAGGTATTCTTGTTATTTCAATTTTTTTAGGTAAGTAGATGTCTTTTTCTTGTTTTCGCCATTCATGTTTCATCGTGCTACTCTCCTATATTAGTTTTTAATTCAAGAAGCATACCGTCATTTGCGGGATAATAAGTGCCTTCTCCTGAAATATCAAAAAATTCACCTGTTCCACTACCTTTAACAATCGAAACATTTGCTTCATATTGATTATTAATAAAACTTCCACGGTCATACAAAACAAAGCTTCCTTGTTTCTCTCCAATATTTCCTTCAAATAGCATAAATCCTTCAAATCGGCTAGAAGATGCATGAATTTCTTCTTTGTTATAATTTAAATAATAAATACTATAATCGACTTGAATTTGCCCTGTTAAAGCTCCTTCAATTTTATAAGTAGCTTTCGCATGTGCTATTTTTTCTTCAATTGTAAACTCTTCGTGCCAGTCTATCACCTTAAAAATACTTTTTCCACTAAATTCATCCTCTCCTGATAAATATAGTTTAACAAACCTTTTTGACTACCGTATGTCATATTGCTTCAAAATACTTTGAGCTTGTTGAATTATTTTTTGTCTAAGATTCAAAGGCTTGATCACCTTGAGTGTTCCTCCAAACCCTAACAACACTTCGATAAACCAATTTTCCATAGGCATTTCTTTTTCGACTATAAGTTTATTATCAACTTCTTTAATTTCTTCTTCTGAAAACATATCATAGACTCTGGCTCTAACTTCTAAATCAAACTCCAATGAAACGAAAATCATCTTAACTGAGTTAGAGATTCCTTCCTAAAACTGATTAATATCTTCTTTTTCAATCGGTTTAAATTTTTCTGGACTAAACCTTTCCCCAGATAAACACGTTTTTCTGATTCTACTAAGGCGAAATAATCTCATTTCTTGTCTTAGGCGACAAAAACCATATACGTACCATACTTGAGATTTACAAACTATATTAATCGGTTCAATTTCTCTTGTTGTTACTTCTCCTGAGTAAGAGACATAATCAAAACCAATCACACGGCTTTCTTCAATTGCTTTTTCAATTTCTGTTAAAGAGATATGTTTACTTTTCCAAAGGCTTAAATCAAAAAAATACGGTGATTGAGATTTATTTTTTTCAACAAGATAAGCCATTTTTTGATTTAATTCTTCTAATTTGGGATGATGAAAACTAGAAGTTAAACTCTGACTCATTTCATATACAGCCTTTTTTTCAACATCAGAAAATAGAAAAGAATTTAATTGGTAATCCTCATCTATATAAAAGCCTCCAGCATTTCCCTTCTTTGAATAAATTGGAATACCTGCTAAAGATAACGTATCAATATCTCGGTAAATCGTTCTAACCGAGACTTGGAAAATATCAGCTATTTCATTTGCTTTAATATATTTTTTAGAAAGTAGAGAGACCAAAATATACATTAGTCGTTCAATTTTCATTAGTTTTCCTCTCTCAAGTAGTTAGATAGGTATTCTGATAGAAAATGTTGTTCCATTTTCGTCAGAAAAAAGTTTAACTTCCCAACCATATTTTTTAGCTAAAGATGTCACAACAAACAAGCCTAGACCTGTTCCACCTGTTTCATCTTTTGTCGTGTAAAAAGGCGTCACAAGTACTTTATCTTGAATTTCTTTTGGTATCCCTGGACCATTATCCATAACTTTAATAACTATTATTTCTTTGTTTTTAAAATGGAACGGATTTTTTTTACTATCATCTGCTTTTTCTTTAGATACCGAGACAATTATCTTTCCTTGGCCCTTACCAATTGCTTGGTAGGCATTTGTGATTAAATTGAATAAAATATTTTGAATGTCTTGTGGTTCCATTGAAATACTTGGATAGTTAGTGTCAATAATCTGTAAATCCAATTCAATATTTTTAGGAATCAATGGACGAATTGTTTTAACACCCTCACTAACTGCCTCAACAATGTCAGAATCTCTTTTTTCTTTATTATCTAATTTAGCAAACCTTAAAATATTTCCAGATAATTCTTGTCCCTTTTTAGCAGATAAATAAATAGATTCTAAATCACTAAATAGTGCCTCATCTTCATTATTTTCTTCCATCATTAATTTTGTCATGCCAAGAAGTGGTGTTAATATATTATTTAAGTCATGAACTATGGTTGTCGAAACAATTCCAATTGTTTCAAGTTTAGACTCTTGTTGAATTTTTAAATCTAGATCATGTCTGATTCTTTCTTCTTCTCGTCTTTTTTCTGATTCTTTATATTTAATGTACACCTTATATTGATGTTGATACTGTCTTAAAATAAAAATAAATAAAATAAATACAATGACAATAATGATAAAAATTACCAATAATAGTAACAAGTTTTCAGCAGTTAATCCTTTTCTTTCTTTCACATCAGAATTAGTTGCTACTACCCAACGACTTTCACCAATGTTTACCCACTTAAAGACACTCATTTTAGCAGCCTCTGTCGGCTGTTCTTGATCCCACCAATAGGAATCATAGTAAATAGTTCCTTCTTCCTGATTTTGTTGAATTTTCTCAACTTTTTCTAAACCATGAAAATCAAAAGAAGGGTAGTTTTTTTTCCGATCTTTTGTAATATTTAAATTAATTTGATTCGTTGATGGATGCATAATAACAACAAAATCACTGTTTTTAATCATCGTATACCCTTGATAAACTTGTGAGCCATTCTTTATTTGATTTTTATAAAGTCGTTGTAAATTAATAGGTGCCACAATTGATTTTTGACTTTTTTTATCATAAATATATAGATTAATGTAGTACAATCCATTTAAAAAATATTCTTTGCCATTACGAATTTCCTTATTTTCTAAAAATTTATTTAAACTCTTATCTTTATCAAGATACTCTTCATCCAGTTGATTCACAGAAAATTCAGCTTGATCATTAAATCTAACTGAAACTTTGTGATTAAATGTTTCATCAAGTAAAAATAATCCCTCTACTTCATCTTTTGTAATCGCTGACAATGAAGCCAACTCTTTTTTATCAACATCATTGGAATCTAGGCTAGCAATTAATTCAGAAGACTGTTCTTGTAACAATACATAATATTTTTCAATATTTTGTTCTAAAATACTAATCGCATAATCATTTGTTTTTCCCAAATAATCTTCAGCACTCTTATTAATTCTTTTCTCAATACTGAAATAGCTATTTACTAATAAAACCATTGATAGTACTATTAAACTTAGTAAAGAAACAAACATTATTTTTATTCGCTTATCTGAAGGTTTAGAAAGCAACGACATCACCTTTTTTAATTTTTTAAGGAGGCAAAATAAAGAATGAAGAACCAAAAAATCCTTGTAGTTGACGACGATCCTATTATTAGAAAACTAACATGGAGAGCTTTTCAGTCTACAGGTCTTTTAATATATCAAGCAGACTCTATTGATTCAGCTATCGATATTTCATCTCGTATTTCTTTTGATTTATTTTTATTAGATGTTGGACTTACCTATGAAAACGATGGTTACTATTTAGCTCAACACTTACGTGAACACTTCCCCTTAACACCTATTATCTTCTTAAGTGGAAAAACAGAGGAACAAGACATTATTACGGGACTCGAAACTGGAGCAGACTATTACATCACCAAACCATTTTCTATCGATTATTTAAAAGCTCAAGTTACTAGTACTTTAAATCGTTATCAAACAATCAAAAAAGATTTAAAACCTGTAGCTGAAAAAGTCAACGTAGGACCATTTCAGTTTGATAAAAAAACCTTTAGCTTCTATAAAAATGAAGACAAAATAGAGATGTCATCAAAAGAAGCTAATCTTATGCTCTTCTTCATGGAGAATCCAAATCAAGTATTTTCAAAAGAACAAATTCTTTTAAACGTTTGGAATGATCAATCTGGAGAAGCTAATTTGGTTAAAGTCTATATTAATTATTTACGAAACAAAATAGAAGATGATCCTAAAAAACCTGAATTTCTCAAAACAATTTGGGGTATAGGTTACAGTTTTACAATTAATTAACCTTTTCTAATGAGAATAGAAAAATCCCCAATGCAAGTAAATCAGCCGAACCACCTGGGCTCAGATTTTTAGCAATCATTTTTTCATCTAATTCTTTTAAATGACTTATTAATTCAGCTTTAGAGATATCTAATTGCTGAATTTTTTTTGCTTCCGTCTTTAAATATAAAATTCCTTCTTCTCCACCACGATGGTAAATATTACTATCTTCAACATCACTCATTAAATCAACAAAACCTCTTAAGAAGCGCTCTTCTTCTTCTAAAAGGCGGTATTTTCTTAAACTTGGTAAAAGGTTATCTCTTAATGATTCATAACCAGATTCAGCCTCACCACGAACACCTTTAATCCCTTTTTTCAGAAACAATTTTTCCCCATTTGTTAGGTTCTCTTTTTTTTCTAACTGCTTAAAATCTCTTGAAGCAAGTCCCGCGCACATTTCTTTTGTGTAGTTCAAAATCTCTTCAATATCCGTTTCAAGTAGCTCTACTTTAGACGTTTTTTGATAGTAATTGCCAATTGAAGCTAAAATAACTGCAAAAGAAAAATTTGCTCCTTTGTGTGTATTAATATTTTGAGTAGCTTTCATCATTTCCTTTTCTGCTTTAGCTCCAAGATTCCTTACTTTTTCAAATAGTTCTAAGGCAGTTCCTTTATGATTTTGACCTAATAAAAAATACCCTTCAAAAAATGGGAAAATAGCTTCGGCGCTATCATAAAATGTTGTTAAAGTCATATCACTATGCGAACCATTATTTAACCGATCAACAAGACCTGGTTTGGGGCTCAAATTTACTTCTTTAAGTAACGCTTCAAAAGCCTTAATCGAAACCTCTTTACTCTTCTCCATACGCAATTTCTCTTTCTTCCATTTCTTTTACAATAAATTGTAATGATCTATCTAAGTGTTCATGTGTAATTAACGTTATTTGCTCTGTATCTTTATTTTTAATGCCACGATAGATTAACCAATGTTCCGCCATAGCATCATCACGACGATCGCTTGAGCGTATCGCTAAGTCCCTAAAATAAACAAGATAGGTTTGGAGTTTCGTTACAATAGATTTTAACCGTAACATGTCACTTTTTTCATAAATAAACGAATTAAAATCAGAAAAATTCTCTAATAATTCATCTACTCGATCTTCTGAGTTCAACTTATTTCCATACTCTAAAAGTTGCTTCATTTCCTCCAAGTCTTCATCTGTCATTAATTCCATCGCTTTAATTGTTGCTAATGTATCCAACGCTTTTCTAATATCATATATCTCATAAGCATCTTTAATTGAAATACCTTTAACAATTGTACCAATACCTTTTTGATGAACAACTAATTTTTCATCTAACAAACGCTGCAAAGCATACCTTATTGGCGTTCGACTAATATTAAATGCTTCTGAAAATTCCAATTCATTGATTCTCTCTCCAGCACCAATTTCCCCAAGAATAATTGTTTTTCTTAATGCTAAATAAATTGCTTCCTTTAAAGGTATATTTGTTGTTAAATCAATATTTTTCTTTACAATATCAACTGTTTTAACCAAGTTTATCACTCTCATCCATTATTTTATGATAACCCTATTTTATCTTCTTTTATCCATAATGTATATATATCGATAGACAAAAGAAGAGGTCGACTTATGTCATAACCTCTTCTATCTCTATAACTCTATACTTACTTCTACATTTTGAATAACAACATCATAAAACGGATCTTCACGTCTTCCTAAGAAATCTTTTCCTTGCTTAGGAAATAGAGCATAACTTAGAATGTCTTCTTCACTTTTAGCGTACTCTGAAATCTCTTCCTTGAAAAGATCAAAACTTGGCGCAAGTAAATCAGCTGGACGAACAGTTACACGTTCATCATCACCAATTATTTTTTCAATAATTTCTTGTTCAATTGGAACTGGTGAAGCTCCGTAAAGCCCTTTAACATAATCTTTTATCTCTGAAGGCACTAATTTGTATCTTTCTCCTGATAAGACATTCATCAAAGCTTGAGTTCCTACCATTTGTGATAAAGGGGTCACTAAAGGTGGATAGCCCATATCTTTTCTTACTTTTGGCACTTCTTCTAAAACTTGCTCGTACTTATCAGCATTTCCTTGTTCTGTTAACTGACTTAACAAGTTTGAAAGCATTCCACCAGGCACTTGATAAAGAAGTGTCTTAGGCTGTGTATCTTTTACTTTAGGATTAAGTGTGCCATCTTCTCTAAATTTATCTCGAATCACACCAAAGTAATCCGAAATTTCTTCTAATTTTGTCATATTAAGACCAGTATCATACCCTAAATTTTGTAAACCAAAGGCAACTGATTCTGTTGCTGGTTGACTTGTTCCACCACTAAACGGGGAGATTGCTGTATCAATAATATCTGCTCCAGCTTCAACAGCTTTTAAATAAGTCATTTCAGAAATACCACTTGTTGCATGTGTATGAACTTCAATTGGGATGTTAACATCTTGTTTAATTTTTGTTATTAATTCAAAAGCTGTTTCAGGTAGTAATACCCCAGCCATATCTTTAATACAAATTGAATCTGCACCAAGTTTAGCCATATCAATAGCAAGCTGATGAAAATACGTCACTGTATGAACATCACTTGTCGTATATGAAATAGCCATTTGACAATGTCCACCATATTTTTTAATAGCCTTAACTGAAGTTTCTAAATTTCTCAAATCATTAAGAGCATCAAAAACACGGATAATATCAATGCCATTTTTAATTGATTTTTCAATAAACTTTTCTACTACATCGTCAGAGTAGTTTTTATATCCTAAAAGGTTTTGTCCTCTTAATAGCATTTGAAGTTTAGTATTCTTTACTTCTTTTCTAATTGTACGTAGTCTCTCCCATGGATCCTCATCTAAAAATCGGAGACAAGAATCAAAAGTAGCACCACCCCAAACCTCTAAAGAATAAAAACCTGCTTCATCCATTGTTTTTAAAATGGGTAACATATCTTCAATAGGCATTCTTGTCGCGATTAAGCTTTGTTGACCATCACGAAGAACTGTTTCCATAAACTTTACTTTTTTAGTCATTTAGCATATCCCTTCTTTCTTCAATATATTCGGAAATGGCTAGTTGTAAGTCTTCAACCGAATGAGTTCGATTTCTCCCACAAGCTTTTGCATCTTCATTACAAATAAAACACTTTCTTGGAGTTAAATCAAAATCTTTTCTACTTATTAAAGTGATGTTTCCATCCACTAAATTTACTACATCTAAATCAAATAAACGGCCAAAATTTGCAGTTTCTTCTAGCATAATTAATTGCTTTTTAATAGATTCTTTTTCTTTTTCTAAAAGAAAATAACCTTCATGTCCAGTTTTATCATGAGATAACTCTTTCAAAAACAGACAATCTTTAAACAAAATCGTTAACTCTTCAAAAAGATGATCAAAAATTTGAGTTATCTCAGGAATTACTTTTACGCTTCCTGGAATATTCATTGTCATGCTCACTAAAGTTAGCGCGTCATGAGACGTTAACAAGCTCATTTGTTTTTCTTGGCGACGTTCTCGCGCTTCTAACATATCTAGAAGCACGACCTCTTCATCTGAAACAAATAAATTCTTAGACATTTTTTACCACATCAATAATAGTTCCGTCACGGTATTCAATTAAAGCAACTGTTTTTTCACCATATTCAATCTTATCTGGAACGCCAACAATGGCATACGCTTTTTCTTGTAATTCTTCAATCGTATATTGAGGAACATCCAAGTTCTTAAAGGCTTCAATTAAATCTTGACGAGCTGGATTAATGGCAATACCAATCTCTGTTACAACCACATCAACACTTGAACCTGGTGTAACAACTGTGTTGACTGCTTCAACTATTGTTGGAATTCTACCACGAACTAATGGTGAGATAATTAAGCTCATTTTACAAGCAGCACTTGTATCACTATGACCACCTGATGCGCCACGGATAACACCGTCTGAACCAGTAATAACATTAACATTAAAGTCTGTATCAATTTCTAAAGCAGAAAGAATAGCCACATCTAATTGATTAATAGCAGCTCCTTTACTTAATGGAGAAGCATAAAAATTAGCATCAATTTCGTAATGGTTTTCTGAATTACCTAAAGAAATACCTGATGGATGATCAAAATCTTGAACATCTATAATTTTCTTAACTAAACCTTCTTCTAATAATTCCACCATTGCATTAGTGATTCCACCAAGAGCAAAGTCTGCTGTAATATTTTCTTTAATCATGGTCTCTCTCATAAAACGAGACACAGCTAGTGACGCACCACCTGTACCTGTTTGGAAAGAAAATCCTTCTTTAAAATAAGGTGATTTAGTAATAACTTTTGACGCATATTCTGCAATCAATAACTCTTTAGGATTTTTTGTAAAACGTGTCGCTCCTTTAGCAATTCCATCTGGATCTCCAATTGCATCAACTTCAACAACATAATCAACATCTGTTTGAGGAATACTAATTGGTGTATTTGGGTAGTCTACAAGGTAATCTGTAATAATAACAACTTGTTCTGCATATTTGGCATCAATCATCGCGTAACCTAATGAACCACAAGTCGCTTTACCAACTGTTCCATTTACGTTTCCATAAGCATCAGAGCTTGGTGCACCTAAAAAGGCAACATCAATTTTAATATCTCCACGGGCAATCGCACGAGCACGTCCACCGTGAGAGCGAATAACAACAGGATTTTCCATAATGCCTTCTGAAATAGCAGCTCCAACTTTATCTCGTAAGCCACTAGAAGTGATATTGGTTACAACACCATTTTTAATGTGACCAATTAAAGGCTCATGAACATTGGCAATTGAGCTTGGTGCAATCGAAATATTTTTAATCCCCATCTCAGCGATAGTGTCCATAACCATGTTCATGACAAAGTCGCCTTCTCTAAAATGATGGTGGAATGAAATTGTCATACCATCTTTTAGCCCTGTTTTTTCAATTGCTTCTTTGATACTTCCTAATAATTTCGTATCTCTTGGTTTTACAGGATTAATTTGTCGGCTATGTTCTTGATAAGTTTTTATTTCTTCAAACTCTCCACCAAACACACCATATTGTTCTGCAAATTCTTGAGGGATATCTCTACCTAATTTATTTTGACCCATTTTATAAATCCTCCTCAGAAATTAATTTAGCTGCTTTAGCTAAAGCGATTACACGTTCAGCACGCTCTACGATTGGTTTGTCAATCATCTTACCATTTAAGGCAATAACACCTGAGCCTTTTTCTTCTGCTTCACGAATAGCCCAGATAACTTCTTTAGCATGTTGAATTTCTTTTTCAGTTGGTGCGTAAATATCATTGACCACTGGAATTTGTCTTGGGTTAATAACTGATTTACCATCAAAACCTAATTGTTTGATTCGGCGAACCTCATCAGCAAAACCTTCCATATTGTTAACATCAGAATAAACAGTATCAATTGCTGCAATCCCCGCTGCACGAGCTGCATGTAAAATATAGCTTCTAGCAAAGAATAATTCTTGTCCATCAGGATGTCTTTTTGTCTTCATGTTAGTAACATAATCTTCAGCACCTAAAGCGATACCAATTAGTCGATCAGAAGCAAGAGCAATTTCTCTAGCATTTAAAGTACCTTCTGCTGATTCAATTGCAGCCATCATTTTAGTACGGCCAACAGGAATATTGTTTTCCTTTTCAACTTTTTCAATAACCGCTTCAACATCAACAATGTCTTGTGCAGTCTCAGTTTTAGGTAAACGGATAACATTAACTCCTGCTAAAACCATTGCTTCAACATCTTGGGCTCCAACTGTGTCTAACCCATTAATTCTAACCACTGTCTCTACATTCGAATAATCAAATGTTTTTAAAGCAAAATGGACTAATGTTCTTGCTGAATCTTTTTCTTTTAAAGAAACCGCATCTTCTAAATCAAACATAATTGAATCTGCTCCATAAAGGGCAGCATCTCTTAACATTGCAGCGTTTGCACCAGGCACAAACATCATTGTTCTTCTTAAACGTTCCATGAGTCAATCTCCTTCCAATCGTATTGATTAATATCTTCTTTTGAAGCACGGTGAACAGCTGTAATTGTTCTTGCCATAACTGTACAATCCAAAGCTCCTTTATCAATAGCCACGACCTTAGCAGATGATACATTTAAATTTTCCAATGACTTGGTAATGACTTCTCTAATTCTTCGACCAAATTGTTTTTCTACACTACTTTCAAGATGTAAACTAATTCCTTCTGTTTCACTTTTTTGGATAGTTATCATAATATCACTAGATTCCAAAGTTCCAGCAGAAGCTGTTTTTTTGATTTCCATTTTCATTCTCCTCTAGTTAGTAAGTAATTGTAGGTTGTCTCAGGTACCATTTTTTTAATCTTAGACCAATTTTTTTCTTCATAAGCTTTTCTTACTTTAGTCGCACTGATTATTTCTGACTCAACTTCTTTTCTATTTAAAATAATCAATTCAATATCTGTTTGAAATTCAGTTTTCATCGCTTCATTATAGACATTAGTTACTTTCGAATAAGGCTCATCTCCAACAAAACGTTTTTTTATGTTCAACGCTTTGGCAATTTTTTCCTTAAATAACTTAGCATCTAGCGTTGCCTGAGTTTTGGCAACAGCTAATTCTGCTCTTTCTTTTAGAAAATAGCTTGGAAATGTTGCTGATGACACTTGATACGTCATGGTTGGTAAGATTGTTACATTAGTAAGAGAGGCACACCCCTGTTTTACAAGTTCCATTCTTTCATCAGAAGAAAATTCTGATGAGTCCTCTGAAACAACAAAGACATAGACCCATTCACTCTGTTTTGATGCTTCTTCTACTAAATAGAAGTGACCTAAAGTGAATGGATTAGCATTCATTACAATGCTACTTGCCGTTTTAAAAGATTGTTTGTTTTGTTTCAATATTTCTAAAAAACTATCAAAATTTGGTTGTCCAAATTCCATAAACACAACTTGGTCAGTTCTGATAATTTCTTCAAACCCTAGTCCTTTAAAAAGAATAGCTGATTCAGGTTTAGTATATAAAAAAGTATGAAAAATCATTTGTTCTTTCAAATACTCAAGAAGATGAGTTACCAGCTTAGCCAGCAAATCATTGCCTTGATAATCGGATGAGACAGAAACACACTTAATAATATTTTGATATAAAGAGGCCGTTCCAATTAATTGATTTTCATTAAAAATTCCAATTGTATAATCAACCTGAGTATCAACAGCTAGTTCATTTGATACAAGCAAATTTGACCATTCTTGAAACAATTTCTTATCTCGATTAAGCCAGATTCTTTTTATACTAAACACTGAATTCACCTGCTTCTTTATTTGTTTTCTTTATCTGCTGGAAAAGCTGCTAGCAATCCTTTTGATACTAAGAATAGGACGAATAAAACTAAAAATACGCCACCCATTCCAAACAACATTAACTCACCAGCCATTTTTAAGGCCTCCATATCTACACTCATTTATTTCACCTTCGCTTTCTTTTTCTAATCTATTTTTATTAGCTAAAGAATCCTAATAATAATCCACCTGCAATAACTGAAGCAATTTGTCCTGAAACATTCGCTCCAACAGCATACATTAAAACAAAGTTTTGAGGATCTTCATCTGTTGCCATTTTTTGGATAACACGACTTGACATTGGGAAGGCAGAAATACCAGCAGCCCCAATCATTGGATTGATTTTTTCTTTTCTAAACAAGTTAATTAATTTAGCAAATAAAACACCACCAACTGAGTCCATTACAAAGGCTACTAAACCAAAACAGATAATCATAAGTGTTTGAACATTTAAGAATAACTCAGCCTGCATTTTAACTGAAATTGTTAAACCTAATAAAATACTTACAATGTTCACTAATTCATTTTGGGCTGTCAATGATAATCTATCTAACACACCACATTCCCGTAACAAGTTACCAAACATTAGGAACCCAACTAATGGTAGAGAAATCGGTGAAATAAATCCAGCTACGATTGTAATAATAATTGGGAATAAAATCTTAGTCATTTTAGAAACACTTTCAGCTTTATAAGTCATTCTAATTTGACGTTCTTTTTTAGTTGTTACTGCCTTAATAGCTACCGGTTGAATAATAGGTACAAGAGCCATATAAGAATAGGCCGCTACTGTGATTGGTCCAAGTAGATTAGGTGCTAATTGGTTTGATACGAAAATAGCAGTCGGACCATCAGCAGCTCCAATAATACCTATAGAAGCAGCTTCTTTGATATCAAAACCAAAGAAAATAGCAACAATAATTGTAAAGAAAATACCAAATTGAGCCGCAGCTCCAAATAATAACATAAATGGATTTTGTAATAATGGACCAAAGTCAATCATGGCTCCAATACCAATAAATATTAAAAGTGGAAAAAGTTCTGTACTAATTCCTGCTTTAAATAGAATATCTAAAACACCTTCAGCTTCAGAACCGTTTACTGTTTGTGTTAAAACACCAGTTCCTGGGAAGTTAACAAGTAACGTTCCTAATCCCATTGGTACAAGCAATGTTGGCTCATACTCTTTCTTAATTCCTAAATACATTAAAATACATCCAATAAGCATCATGACAATTTGTCCCATTGTTATTGAAGTTATACCTTGGATCAATGATTCCACTTACTTCACTTCCTTTTTTTATTTAAATTTTTATTCAACTGTAATTAGTGCGTCTCCTGCATTAACTACCTGACCTTGTGGCACATGAATTGCTTTAACAACACCATTTTTCTTTGTTACAATTTCATTTTCCATTTTCATTGCTTCTAATATAAGTAACGGTTGGTTTTCTGTTACTGTATCCCCAACGTTTACTAATAATTTTAGAATAGTACCTGGCATCGGCGCATCTAATGTATTTTCTCCAGGAGCTACTGGTGCAGCAGATACAGCTGGTGCTGCTTGCTCGGCTGGTGCTTCTTGTACTGGAGCAGCAACTGGTGCGGCCTGTTGAACTGGTGCTGGTGCGGCTTGTGGTACTCCTCCAATTTCTTCCATTTCTACTAAGTACTCTTCGCCTTCTAATCTAATTTTAAATTTTCTTAACATTCTTTTTCTCCCTTTCTTTTTTGAATTCTCTTAACCACTAAAGGTGATCCATTTGATTCGATTGCGGCAATGCTTGCTGCAATCAATGAAATTTTTTTAGCTTCTGGGTTACGTTTTAAAACTTTTTTAACTACAAATGATGACTCTGGTGAATCACCAGTTGCAATTGAAGTAGCAATTAAACTAACTAACTTAGCTTCTTCTTTAGTTGCTTCTATATAAGGAGCAACATCAACGAAATCATCATTTTCTTCTTTTACTATTTTAGAAAGATGTTTTTCTTCTGATTCTTGCTTGTTACCCTTAAATAAAAAATCGAACAAACCCATTTTTGTACCTCCCTTTTAATTTTTTATTTAAGTCAATTATAGGTTGTTTTTTTCGATATTGTTGATATATCAGTGTTTTTTTGATGTTTTTTATTTTAGTAAATAGACTAAACCTGATCAAAACACTGATATATCAAGCTTTTATTTGATTTAACCTTTTTTTAACTTTTAATTAACATTTCATTAACATTCTATCTATCCAAGTGTTTTTTTTTTGTTTTTTAAAATAAAAAAGAACGATTATTTTAAAAAAAAGTTATAACATCTATGTAAGCATTACCAATCAAACGAATTAGTTTTTATTCATGATTTCACAATTGGTAATCAAAAAGAGAGGATGATAAAAGTATGTTATTAACAATTTTAGCCTATGCCATGATTATTGTATTTATGTACGTTATTATGAAGAAAAAAATGTCACCGTTTACTTCATTAGTAATTGTTCCATTAATCTTTACAATCATTGCAATGGTAACAGGGGTTGCTAAAAAAGGTAACATCGGCGACTTCGTTATGGAAGGTGTCAAAACAACTTCAAACACAGGTATCATGTTATTATTTGCTATTCTTTATTTCTCAATTATGTTGGATGCAGGTTTATTTGATCCAATCACTGAAAAAATGATTCGTTTTGCTAAAGGAGATCCAATGAAGGTCTTGGTCGCTACAGCAGTCGTTGCAGCAGCCGTATCATTAAATGGAGATGGAACAACTACTACTTTAATTACTTGTTCTGCATTCATTCCTATTTACAAAAAATTAGATATGAAATTAATGAACTTAGCAGTGTTGGTTATTTTACAAAATACAATTATGAACCTTTTACCATGGGGTGGACCTACAGCGCGTGCTATGGCTGTATTAGATGTTGGTCCTGAAATTTTATCTTACTTAATTCCTGGTATGATTCTATCTTTACTTTATGTTATTTGTTTTGTTGCCCCAAGAATGGGTAAAAAAGAACGTGCTCGTTTAGGAATTGTTAACTTAACTGAAGATGAAATTTTAACAATGACTAGTATTCAAGACCCTGAATTAATTGAAATTAGACGTCCTAAAAACTTTGCTTTTAACGGCATTTTGACAATTGTCTTAATCGCTTGGTTAGTAGCTGGCTCATTTATTCCTAAAATTGGAATGCCACCATTATTATTATTCTTAGTTGGTACTTGTATTGCTTTAATGGTAAATTATCCAAATCTTAAAGATCAATCTAAACGTATCGGTGCTAACGGTGGAGACGCTGTTCAAGTTGTTATTTTAGTATTTGCCGCTGGTATCTTTATGGGACTATTCCAAGGTTCTGGTATGGCTGATGCTTTAGCAATGAGCTTTACTAAGATTATTCCTCAACAATTGGCTGGATTCTGGGGATTAGTAGTTGCTTTAATTTCTGCTCCTGGTACATTCTTTATCTCAAATGATGGTTTCTACTTTGGTATCTTACCAGTCTTAGCAGAAGCTGGACGTTCATATGGTTTCTCAAATATGCACTTAGCTCTAGCTTCATTAATGGGACAAGCATTCCATTTACTAAGTCCATTAGTAGCTTTCATCTATTTACTATTAAGATTAACTGGATTAGATATGGGAGAATGGCAAAAAGAATCTGCTAAATACGCAGCAGGTATTTTCTTAATCTTTGTTGTGACTCTTATCGGTCTTGGCTTCATGCCTCTATACATTCCTCAATAAAAAGGAATAGAAAAACTAAAAAGACTTCTTATTAAATTCAATGACGAATTTGATAAGAAGTCTTCTTTTTATTTTTTTAATTTAAAATTTGGATAATTATTAACAATTCTATGCAAATTACGATGTTTCAATTGAGGTTTTTTACTATGGAGATGCTCTAATACACGCTGTCTGCTGTTAGATTCTTCATGATTAACAAATAAGTGTTTCAATCGATACTCTTTAATAACAGCATTTTCACTATCAGATGTATCTACAACAGCTTCCACTTCTTTCTTTGTCGTTAGTGTAAATAGCAATGTACTTAATACATCTGCACTAAAAATAACAAACAAGACAACAGGAAGCCAACCATTCGTCACCTGATTAACAGTATGAATCATTTCATCTACTCGAGGTTGAATGACTTGAACTAAAAATAGACAACCAAATCCCCAAAAGACCGAAACTGGAACAGCTACCCTTCCATGGATATTAAGAGGAACTTCTGAATAATCCCACAGCTGCATTTGAAAGAATTTTTCCAGTAGCCAACTTGTAATATATTCAACTATCGTCACAATGACTACAATATTAAAATATAAATTTAGCATTGTCCCATACTCTTTTGGAATTAGTAGTAACACTGCAACAACGCCAAACCCATAAACAGGACAATAAGGACCTAATAAGAAACCTCGATAAACAAAATGTTTTGCTTTAAATGAACAAAAAAAACTTTCCCATAGCCAACCGATAAAAGCATATACAATAAAAATCATAAATAGGTGCTGCAAAAAACCACTCCTTTAGATTTTTTCTTTTTAGAAGTTCATTTCTTCTAACGATGCTTCAAAAATCGCTAAGACATCTTCTTTGTCTAGTGACACATAAGCTTCAGTTGCTAAATCTTTATGTTTAATCGTTTGTTCTGCCATTTCTTCTAGTAATTTATTATCAATCCCTACTTCACCAAGAGTCATTGGAACACCCCACTCTTTAAAGGTTTCGTAAGTCAATTCAATCGCTTTTTGGGCTGTTTTCATCATGTCGTCATCTTTTTCAAGATCAAACACACGACGGCCGAACATCGCAAAACGCTCAGCTGTTTCTTCACTTAAAATATGTTGCATCCATCTTGGTGTAATAATTGCTAAACCAATACCATGAGTAATATCATAATAAGCACTTAATTCATGTTCCATTCCGTGGCATGACCAAATACCTGATTTTCCTGAACCCGTTAAACCATTTAAAGCAAGAGAACTTGCCCACATTAAATTGGCTCTTGCATCATAATCTTCTGGATTTTTCAAAGCAAGAGGTGTGTAATGATAGACTGTTCTCATCAAGCCTTCAGCAATTCCATCTTGAACCATTGTATTTGGTGTTTTGTTAAAATAATTTTCAAATAAATGACTTAAAATATCTGAGGAGCCTGCTAAAGTTTGATAGGTTGGAACAGAAAAAGTTAACGTTGGATCTAAAATAGATACTTTTGGAACAACTTTTCTTGAACCAAAACTTAATTTTTCTTTTGTCTCTACATTAGTTAAAACGGAACCACCGTTCATCTCAGAACCTGTTGCTGCAATCGTTAATATCGTTACAATTGGTAAAGCTTCTTTAACTAAACGACTATCCTGTGTAAAATCCCATGGATCACCTTGGTAAAATCTAGCAGCAGCAATTGCTTTGGTACAATCAATAGTAGAACCTCCGCCAACTGCTAAGCAGACATCAATATTATGTTCCTTACAAAGTGCTGCACCTTTTCTAACCGTTTCAATTCTTGGGTTAGGTTCTACTCCAGGTAACTCGAATAAATTAAAATCATCACCTAATAATTGATTAATTTTGTCATATAGGCCACTTCTTTTAATACTTCCTCCCCCATAAACGAGTAGTACATTCTTCCCAAAAGAACTTAATACATTTGGTAATTTATCTACTTGACCCTTACCAAACAAAATATTAGTTTCTGCTTTAAAATTAAAATTTTCCATAAACTCACCTGTCCTCTCAAAACTGGTACCTTAATTTTCCTCGTTTCTGCTAGACTTGTCAATTCTCACGGTCGATTATTTTTTGAAAAGTGACTTCTAGACCAAATAATATTCCAGCTAACATATCACTTCCAGAAGAAGAACCAATCGATATAACTTGATTAAGCGAGTTCTCTAATTGAATACTATCTATTTCTTCTTGATACAGTTCTCTTAAAAAAGTCATAACCGGTTCTAAAGCAATACCCTCTATGCCATGAAGTAATTGATGTTGACTGATATCATTTGTTCGTTTTAAATTACGACTGACTGCTCCATTTAGACTGTTCCTTAAAGTAACAAAAGGATAATTAACGCTATTTGCTACGAGTAAAAGACCTGTTAAAAAATCATCTCCAGAAGGTGTTAAGCCATTTCCGTACCCAATCAATTGAATGACTTCTTTTTCTAGCAGCTTTTTATTTTCTTCTTTAACAGCTGTATTCAATGCATTTTTACATGTTAATAATCTATCGTGCTGCTCTTTTTCAAGGTTATTTTGATATGTTTTTCTAAAAAAGCCCACAGTGTCTAACTGTTCTGATAACTTTTTTTCAAGTGCTGAAAAAACAGTAGTGTTTTTTCTATTTGGTTTACTAGGGAAAAATAAAGGTTGAATTTGATAGATCGCCGCAGTCGATAAATCCAGGCACACTTTATCAGCAATAACTAATCCTTCATCCACTTGTTTAACCATCATACCTCTTTCAAATACCAAACTTTCAAAATTAGATTCTTTAATTTTTAACATATTTGGGCCATCAAAAACACTATTCACAGCAACCGTAAAAAAATGATCTGATTCTGTCAAAACATTGAAAGTACGATTAAAAGAACTATGAATCTTGCCAGACAAGTTAAAGTTGTTTAAAGATTCATCATAACTTATGCTTTCTATTTTTTTCATACGGGTCACCTCTTTCAAACAAAATTATATCATTTTTTACTTTCATTTTATTAGATGACTCTATCCTAAAATAATTATTTGTTTAGTTAAAATAAACAAAAAGAAGCTAGTGACTAAACCAGCTTCTTAAACATTATTTTAATCGATTACTTAGCACCTAGAATTTGTTCTTTAGAATGAACTAATTGAGTTAGGAATGTACAGTAAGGTGTTACGACACCGTATGCTAATCCTTTACGAGCAATTGCCCCATTAATATAATCAATTTCTGTTAAACGATTACTTACAATTAAATCTTGATACATTGATGGATGGTGTAATCCAATTGTTTCGCGGTTATAACAAGTTTTGATTTGAGCTAACACTTCGGGTACATTTAGTTCTACTCCTTCATGTTTACCTACTGCAGCAAATTCATTCACAATTGTTTCTACAATATCGTCTGCGACACTTGTTTCACCAAAATCCGCCATATTTGAGTCTAAAATAGTACATAAACCGTTCATTGTACCGTTCACACAAGCTTTTTTATAGATAGAAGCACGGATATGGTGTGAATATTTAGCATTCAAATCTGCTGCATTTAACACTTCAATTACTTCAGTAGCCGCTTTTTCATCGTTACCTAAACTTTGTAATTCTAATGATCCATTACCAAATAATTTAACATGTCCAGGACCTTCTAAACCTGCTGTCCACATTGTATTCCCTAATAAAATATTACTTTCTGGGACATATTTTTTAACAACATCTTCATGTCCAATTCCATTTAGAAGACATAGAACTTGCGTTTTTTCTCCTACCATTTCTTTTAATGAATTCATCATGTTGTCTAATTGCATTGCTTTAGTAAATAAAATAACTAAGTCCGCTGAAAAATCAACATTGCCTAATTCATTTTGATTATAGATAGTCATTGACTCTTTAATTTCTTCTCCGTTAAATGAGCCTTGTAACCCATTTGCTTTAATCGAGTCAATATGGTCTTGCCATCCGTCTACTAAAACAACTTCATTACCTGCTTTGTGTAACATATATCCAAAACGACTTCCCATAGCTCCTGCGCCTGCAATAATAATATTCATTTATCATACACTCCTAAAATTTTTATTTTTTAATTTTTATCCTTGATATTTAAAGACAACATTGCTGTCATAAAGTTTAAACATTTTTTCAAATACGATTTTTGATACTAATCCAGCTACAATTGGTACTACAAACCAACAGATAAGCAATAAGACAAAGTTTAGTCCTGCATCAAGTGAGGCAAGCGGTCCTACTAATCCTACTAACCCAAATCCTGCTGAGTTTGGTGTTCCTGAAATATTAAACATTGAAACTGGAATAGCTGATATCGTTGCCGTTACTAAAATTGGTAATAAAATAATTGGATACTTGAAAAGATTCGGCATCATCATTTTCATTCCACCCAATGTTACTGCTAAAGTCACACCTGATTCATTAACTTTCCATGAATTAATTACTAATACAACAGTTGTAGCAGCAATTCCCATAGCGGCAGCTCCAGCTGAAACACCATTTAATTGAATGGCTAACCCAATTCCTACCGTTGTAATTGGTGAAATAATTAACATCGCAAAAGAGCACGCTATTAAAATACTCATCACAACTGGTTGGAATTCTGTAAAGTTGTTAATGACATTACCAATAGCTACTGTAATTTGGGTAACAAATGGATAGGCTAACATACCTAAAACTCCAGCTCCAACACCAACAACAATCGGTAAAGCAATAATTTCAACTGAACCAAATTTATTATCGATATAAATCATCATTAATACAGCAATCGCCGCAGTTAACATGATATTAATAATGTCGCCTGTTCCTGCTGCAACAAATCCTTTAACCTCAGGATTGAACTTAATCACTCCTGATCCGACAAATGCTGCACCTCCCACCATCATCATTTTTGGTGGTGTCAAATCAAATTGTTTAGCAATTAATGCTGCAATAATCAAAGGTGTCGCTAATTGGAAAATCAGACCTGCTTGAATAATTTTTTCGATAATAGCAACATCAGCAAAATATTTTAAAATAGCTCCCAATACAGCATTTGGTATTAATGCAATGATAGTTCCTTGCGCTGTACCTGCTAATAATTTATTAAAAAAGCTTTTAACGGTTAGTTTGTTTTCACTTACTTCTTTTGACATAACTCTTTTCCCCTATCCTTTTTATCGACTAGTCTCTTAAACTTAGTTTGCGAATTACTTCACTTAAGAGAGTACAAAAACTAATTTACTTAGAACCTCTTACTAATTCTCACCTCAATCTATTACTTATTTCACAATAACTATATCCGTCTGTGAAACTTTTTACAAATAATTAAAATTTATTTAACTATTAATTTTTTTAATACCTAGCCTGAAAGGTTGATTTTATAGGTTTTATGAAGTTGTTTTCAGAAATTATCATGATTTTTATTACATTTTATATAGGTTAAAAAAAGAGTCACTTAAAAAAGTTGGTGATATTATCTTGCTCAATTAAAGACTTAAAAAAATTATTTTAAGTCTTTATAATTTTATTTTGCTTTCATTATTTGTTCTTTAGCATGAACTAACTGAGTTAAGAAAGAACAATAGGGTGTTTCAATGCCATACACTTCACCTTTTCTTACAATTGCACCATTGATAAAGTCAATTTCAGTTAAACGATTATTAATCATCAAGTCTTGATACATTGATGGATGATGTAACCCAATCGTTTCACGGTTATAACAAGATTTTATTTGTGCTAACACAGCATCTATATCTAATGTTGCATTTTCTTTCTCTGCTACTTGGGCAAACTCAGAAACAATACTCTCTACAATTACATCAGCTACATCGGTTTCACCAAAATCAGCCATATTTGAGTCTAAGATAGTACAAAGACCATTCATCGTTCCATTCACACAGGCTTTCTTATAGATTGAAGATAAAATATTATCTGAATATTTTGCATTCAACTTGGCATCATTTAACACCGCAATGACCTCATCAGCTGATTCTTTTCCTTCATTTCCTAAGTTTTGAAGATCAATGGAGCCATTACCAAATAATTTTGCCTTTCCAGGTCCCTCAAGTCCAGCTGTCCACATTGTATTTCCTAAAAGAATATTACTTAATGGGACATACTTTTTGATGACATCTTCATGTCCAATACCATTTAAAAGACATAACACTTTTGTCTTTTCTCCGACCATATTTTTAATAGATTGCATCATACCATCTAATTGCATCGCTTTTGTAAATAAAATCACTAAGTCTGCTGAAAACTCAACTGATGAAATATCACTTTGATGATAAATTGGAATCATCTCTGTCACTTCTTCACCATTAAAATTGGCTTGAAGTCCATATTCTTTAATCGTATCAATATGTTCTTGCCAACCATCTATTAAAATGACGTCATTTTTAGCTTGATGTAACATTAAGCCAAAACGACTTCCCATAGCTCCTGCTCCTGCAATAATAATTTTCATTCTCAATCCACTCCTACTTTTATATTTTAATAAAAACTACTTAAATAGATTCTATTAAATTCAATTTTTTATAAATAATAAGCTTCGAATGCTTTAAAATCATGCTTTTTGTGTTAAAATCAATGGTAGAGTAAATCTTCTTGTTGTCTCTTTTTAAGTGACAATTGGAACCGTTTTTTTAAAACATTTTGAAAGGTGATTTTTATGAATATTCAACAGTTAAAATATTTTATTGAAATTGCAAACACAAATAACCTATCCGCAGCTGCTAGAAATCTTTTCGTAACGCAGCCTACATTATCCTTAGCTTTAAAAAAATTAGAAACCGAATTAAGAACTTCTCTTTTTACTCATACGGATAAACCTTTCCAATTAACACGAACTGGACTTTACCTTTATGAAGAAGGTCAAAAAATTGTTGATCAATTTGACCAATTAGTCGTTGATATTCACAATATGAATGAAAACCCTGATGAAAAGAAAAAACAAATAAAACTTGGTATTACCACTCTTTTCTCTGTTCAGTTTATGAAAGAAATTTCTCAGTATCTCTCAACTCATCCTCATATAGATTTAGTCATCAAACAAGATGGCTCACCATATCTACAAGGACTACTTAATCAAAATGAACTAGATATTGGCTTGATTTCATTTCCAAACCTCTATCCAGAAACTTTAACAATCGAAGCACTTGGTACATCAACAAAAGGCTATAATGTCCATGTTGTCGTTCCTGAAAGTAATCCCTTATCTCAAAAAGAAGAATTAACTTTTAAAGATTTAGAAGGACAACGCTTCTCATCATTAACTACCAATTTTATGCTTGGAAGACTTTTAATTGACCGAGCAAGTGATTGTGGCTATAAGCCAAACATTGTTTTACATAATGACGATTTGCAAGTATTACTTCACAGCGTAAATAAAAATGAATCCATTTGCATCTTACCAATCGAATACCGTGAAGTCGGCAAGAGTGATAATGTGAAATGGATTCCTTTAATAGATAAATATGATTACTTTCCAATTGGTATTGCTTTAAGAAAAGACTACCACATCACAAAAGATATCAAAGACTTTATCGAGATTATTAAGAACAATTAATAATCTCGATTTTTTTATTATCCTTGATAAGCAAAAACTACACTACTGTCATATAATTTTAAAACTTTTTCAAATAAGAATTTCGCAAAAAGTCCTGCTGCAATTGGGACAACAAACCAAGAAATGATTAATAGTAAAACGTTTAATCCTGCATCTAATGAAGCTAGTGGTCCTACAAGTCCTACTAAACCAAATCCTGCTGAGTTTGGAGTTCCTGAAATGTTGAATAAGGCAACTGGAATAGCTGAAACAATCGCTGTAAATAAACAAGGAACTAAAATGATTGGATATTTGAAAAGATTAGGCATCATCATTTTCATTCCACCTAAAGCAACCGCTAATGTTACACCAGATTCATTTACTTTCCATGAATTAATAACTAATACAACTGTTGTTGCTGCAATACCCATTGCTGCCGCTCCGGCTGATACCCCGTTTAATTGAATAGCCATACCAATAGCAACAGTTGTAATTGGTGAAATAATTAAAGCTGCAAACGAACAAGCAATTAAAATACTTGCCACAATCGGTTGGAAATCTGTAAATGTATTAATCACGTTACCGATAATAGCTGTAATTTGAGTTACATATGGATAAGTCAACATACCAATTAAACCAGCGCCGATACCAACAACGATTGGTAGCGCTATTATTTCGACAGAACCAAATTTACTCTTGATCCACATCATCATTAAAACAGCAACAGAGGCTGTGATCATAATATTAATAATATCACCAGTACCAGCAGCAATAAACGCTCCGGCTTTAGCATCAAATTTGATAACGCCAGAACCTGCAAATGCAGCTCCTCCGACAATCATCATTTTAGGTGGTGTTAAGTCAAATTGTTTTGCAACAAGCGCTGCAATAATTAATGGTGTTGCTACTTGAAAAATTTGAGCGGCATGGATAATCATTTGAATAATAGCAATATCTGCAAAATATTTTAGGATAGCTCCTAAAACAGCATTTGGTATTAACGCAATAATTGTACCTTGAGCAGTACCGGCCAATAATTTATTAAAAAATACTTTGGGTGTCATCTTTGTTTGTACGGCTTCATTTGTCATGATAATTTCCCCTAATTTTTAAAATTTTATTTAATAACAATCTTTGAGAATTAATGCACTTATAAGAATAAATATTAAGGAAGAAGATTTCCCGCAAAAATCGGGCAGGAAATCTTATTCCTAAATTAACAACTATTTAATGATTAATAGATATCTGATTCGCTTGAGAATCTTGCTAAGTTTTCTTTCACATCACGTAAGAATTGACCAGCTTGTTGACCATCCAAGATACGGTGATCAATTGATAGACATAAGTTAACCATGTCAGCTGTTTTAAATCCGCCATCTTTAGTAGGAACAATGCGTTTGTTAATTGATTCTACTTGTAAGATTGCAGCTTGTGGGTGGTTGATAATACCCATTGATTGAACTGAACCTAAGCTACCAGTGTTGTTTAATGTAAATGTTCCACCTTGCATATCGGCATTAGAAAGTGAACCACTACGAACATCTTTAGCTAAACGGTTAATTTCTTTTGTTAAACCAGCTAATGATAGATTATCAGCATTATGAATAACTGGTACAAATAGATTTTCATCTGTTGTCACAGCAATTGATAAGTTAATATCTTTATGGTATACAATGTTACCATCTTGCCATGATGTATTGATTTTCGGATTTTTCTTCATTGCTTGAACAACTGCTTTAGCAAAGAATGGGAAGAAGCTTAGAGAAATACCTTCTTGTTGTTTGAAATCATTTTTAACGCTGTTACGTAAGTTAACAATGTTAGTTACGTCAGCCTCAACCATGATCCATGCATGAGGAATTTCGTTAACACTTTGAACCATTTTCTTAGCAATTGCTTTTCTAACACCGTCAGCAGGTACGATTTCATCGTTTCCACTTGCTACAACTGGAGCTGCTGCTGCTTTTGGTGCAGCTGGTGCTGGTGTTGGAGCGGCTGCTGCTACTGGAGCTGCCGTTTCAACTGGTGCTGCTACTGCTTGTCCTGGTGTGAAGTTTAGAATATCTTTACGAGTGATTCTGCCTTCTTTTCCAGTACCAACAACTTGTGCTAAATCAATTCCTTTTTCTTGAGCTAATTTCATAACAGCTGGTGAATAACGGCCTGCATTTTTACCTGCTGGTTTTGCTGCTGGAGCTGCTGCTTTTTCTGCAACTGGAGCCGCTGGTGTTTCAGCTTTTGCTGGAGCTTCTTCAACTTCTGGTGCAGCTGGTGTTTCTTCTGCTCCTTCAACTTCCATTGTCATAAGAACTGTTCCGATTGGGTAATCTGTATCAAGTTCTACTAATAATTCTTTAACAACTCCATCAAAATCTGATGGTACTTCTGTTGTTACTTTATCTGAAACAACCTCCATTAATGGGCTGTATCTTTTTACTGAATCTCCTGGTTGAACCAACCATTGTACTACTGATGCTTCTGTAACACTTTCACCTAAACTAGGTAATAAAATCTCTTTAACTGCCATATCTATCATCATCCTCCTATAAACTTAAATTAAAACTCTGCTAATTCTCTCATTGCTTCGATTACTTGTTCTTCATTTACTAAGAACTCTCTTTCAAGTGGCAATGCATAACCCATAGCTGGAACATCTGGGCCTGCAAGACGTTGAATTGGAGCATCTAGATCAAATAAAGCATCTTCTGAAATCATAGCTGCGATTTCACTAATAATTGCTCCTTCTTTATTGTCTTCAGAAATTAGTAAAACTTTACCAGTTTTCTTAGCAGCATTTACTAAAGTTTCTCTATCTAAAGGATAAAGTGAACGTACGTCTACTACTTCTGCATCAATGCCTTCTTCAGCTAATTTGTCAGCTGCTGACATTGCGTATTGTAACATCATTCCGTAAGCAATAACTGTAATGTCACTACCTTCACGAACAACGTTAGCTTTATCAATTGGTACAATGTAATCATCTGTTGGAACGTCTGCTTTAAGTAAACGATATAAACGTTTGTGCTCATAGAAAATAACTGGATCATCAGATCTAATTGCTGCTTTAATCATTCCTTTAGCATCATATGGATTAGATGGCGTTACAATACGTAATCCTGGTTGTCCAAAGAATACTTTTTCAGTTGATTGTGAGTGATAAAGTCCACCACGAACTCCACCACCGTAAGGCGTACGGTAAACGATTGGAGCTGTCCAGTCACCTTTAGTACGGTAACGCATTGTACGAGCTTCTGATAAAATTTGGTTTGTTGCTGGTAAAATATAATCAGCAAATTGGAATTCACCAATTGCACGGTATCCTCTTAAACCAAGACCAATTGCTAACCCACCGATTAACCCTTCAGTCAGTGGTGTATTGAAACATCTGTCATCACCGTATTTTGCTGCTAAACCTTTAGTAACACCGAAAACGCCACCTTTATCTCCACCAACGTCTTCACCAAAGATTACAACTTTTTCGTCGCGACCCATTTCTTCAGATATTCCTAAGTTAATTGCCTCTAAATATGTCATTTCTGCCATTTTATTTCAATCCTCTCTTTGTCTGTCTGTTTATTTAGCGTAAACTTCTTCGTATAATGATTCTGCTGTTGGTTCTGGCATAGCTTCTGCTTCATCAGTTGCTGCATCTACTTCTGCACGAACTTCTTCATCAATTTTCGCTAACTCATCTTCTGTTAAATATTTTTCAGCGATCAATTGTTTCACCATTGCATCGATCGGATCTTTTTGTTTCATAGATTCGATTTCTTCTTTAGAACGATAGATTGTTTGATCATCATCAGCAGAGTGAGATGTTAAACGAGATACTCTAAGTTCGATTAATTTAGAGCCTTTACCAGCACGAGCGTCTTCTACAGCTTTTTTGAAAGTTAAGTAAACTTCTGTAAAGTCATTTCCGTCTACTGAGATACCTTCAAATCCGTATCCATGAGCACGATCAGACATATGCTCGTTTGCATATTGTTCTTCGATTGGAACTGAGATGGCATATTTATTGTTTTCTACTACGAAAATTAGAGGTAATTTTTTAACTCCTGCAAAGTTCATTGCTTCTTGAACTTCACCTTGGTTAGCTGATCCTTCACCTGTTGTTGTTAAAGTAACAAAATCAGATTTTTCTAATTGAGCTGAATAAGCAACACCTGTTGCAAGTGGCATTTGAGTACTTACTGTTGATGCAAATGACACAATATTATGCTCTTTAGAACCATAGTGGTTAGGCATTTGGCGAGCGTGTGATGATGGATCTGCGTCTTTACCAAATGAACCCATTAAAATATCTTTTGGTGTCATTCCCCATACAAGACAAGCTGTCATGTCACGGTAGTATGGTAAGAAATAGTCTTTTTCATGGTCAAAAGCCATAGCCATAGCTACTTGAGCTACCTCAGCACCTTGACCTGAAATGTTAAATGATGTTTTACCAATTCTTGTTAATTGCCATAAACGTTCGTCTAAACGACGTCCTCTTAACACCTCACGGTATGCTTGGATAATCTCTTCTTTACTTAGACCTGATTTTTTTAATGTTTTCATTTATATCAACCTTTCTATTATTTATGAATGGCTTTGCCATATGTATCTAATGCAGCTTCCTGAATCACTTCAGTCAACGTTGGATGAGGATGAATTGCTTCGCCAATTTCAATTGGAGAGGCATCCATGTAAATAGCTGTACTTGCTTCTGAAATTAAATCAGTTGCATGAGGTCCGATAATAGAAACTCCTAATAAATCATCTGTTTCTAAATCACGAATCACTTCTACAAAACCTTCATTTGCTCCGTATACTAATGATTTACCATTTCCAGCAAAGTTAAATGTACCAATCTTAACTTTCTTATCTGCAGGAACGTTTTCTTTTACATACCCAACACTTGCTACTTCTGGGTTAGTATAAACACCACGAGGAACATTGTTGTAGTTTAATGGTTGAACTTCTTCTTCTAAAATATGAGCTACTGCTAACTCGCCTTCTTTCATAGCAACGTGAGCTAATTGCATTGTGTCAATACAATCACCAATTGCATAAATATGGCTTTCAGTTGTTTGATAAAATTCGTTAACTTGGATTCCTTTAGGCTCATACTTAACTGAAGTGTTTTGTAAACCAATTCCTTCAACTTTTGGAGCGCGTCCAATAGCAACCATTACTTTATCAACTGTTAATTTATCTTTTCCTTCGATAGATACTTCTACGCTATCGCCTTTAATTTCAGCTGATTCAACTTTGCTGCTAAGTAAAACATTGATTCCTTTTTTAGTTAAGCTTTTCTTCAACTCACGAGAGATTTTAGAACTTTCATTGATTAATAAACGATCTAAGAATTCAACGATTGTTACTTCAACACCTAAACTATTTAAAAGAGATGCCCACTCAACACCGATAACACCACCACCAACAATCACGATTGATTTTGGTAATTCTTCAAGTTGTAACATACCATCTGAAGATAAAATATTTTTTTCATCTAAAGGTAAGTTTGGAAGAGTTCTTGGTGTTGAACCAGTTGCGATAATCACGTTTTTAGGAACGATGATTTCTTCTTCTTTACTCTTATCGTTAAATGTAACAGCTACTGCACCTGAAACTGGTGAGAAGATTGATGGGCCTAAAATAGCTCCTTCTCCTTCAAGAACTCGGATTTTATTTTTCTTACATAATCCTTCTACACCTGAGTGTAATTGATCAATAATTGATTGTTTACGTTCTTGAATTTTTTTGAAGTTGACTACATGGTCATTTTTACCTTCAATACCAAAAGTCTCAGCTTCTTTAATTGTGTCATAAACTTCAGCACTTCTTAGTAAAGCTTTTGTTGGGATACAACCTCTATGTAAACAAGTTCCTCCCAATTTGTATTTTTCAACGATTGTTACGTTTAAACCACTTTGTGCTGCTCTGATAGCTGCTACATAACCACCAGTACCGCCACCTAAAATTAGTAAATCTGTTTGTTCTGCCATCTTTTACATCACTCCTACTTTACAATCTCTACTGAACCATAATCTAAAGCTTTTTCTTCACCAGCTAATACACGTGCTGCACCTTCGTATAGCGCTTCCATTTCCATTTCTCCTGGATAAGCTTTAACTGGAGCAATCCATTCAACATATTGACTGATTTGACCAAGAATGTAGTCAGAATATATAGCGCCACCTGTTAAACAAATTGCATCTACTTTTCCTTCTAACACGACTGCCAATTCACCGATACTTTTTGCTACTTGGTAACACATACCGTCTAAGTAGTATTTCGCATCTTCCTCACCTTGGTCGATTCGCTTAATCACTTCTCGTAAATCAGTTTCGCCTAGGTAAGATTTCAAACCTGCATTTCCTGCAATAATCTTCTTCACATCACCTAATTCTAAATTTTCTGTAATAATTAAATTAGCAAAATCAATAAGTGGTAAAGAACCGCTTCTTTCTGGTGTGTATGGACCTTCACCATCTAAACCATTAATAACATCTACCATTTTTCCATTTTGGTGAGCACCGACACTAATGCCGCCACCTAAATGAGCAACAATGACTGAACTTGTTTCATATGTTTTGCCTAGTTCTTCAGTTGCTTTTCTTGAGACCGCTTTTTGGTTTAATGCATGTCCCACGCTACGACGATCAATTCCTTTTAAACCAGAAATGCGTGCTAGCGGTTTCATTTCATCTACAACAACTGGGTCAACAATGAATGCTGGAATGTTTAACGATTTAGCAAATTCATTGGCTAAAATGCCACCCAAGTTTGAAGCGTGTGTATTATATTTTTCTGTTTCTAAATCGTGTAACATCTCTTCTCCCACAGCGTATGTTCCGCCAGGAATTGGTTTTAATAAACCGCCACGACCAACGACTGCAACTAATTTGTCAGTCATTTCTAATTTTTCTACAAAGGATAAAATAATTTTATAACGAAATTCTGTTTGACTAATAACTCCATCAAATTGAGCAATCTCTTCTACACTGTGTCTCAATGTTTCTTCTGCTACTAATTTGTGATCAGCAAAAATTGCTGTCTTCGTGGATGTTGAACCTGGATTAATGACTAAGATTGCTTCCATTTAATCTCTCCTTATTACTTATACTTGCTTCATTGCAAATTTTAAAGAATGTAGTTTACTATCAGTTGAGTCACTTCTTGAAGTTAGTACAACTGGGACTTTCGTTCCAATGATTGTACCTCCCACTTTAGCACCACCAAAAATAGTTAAAGATTTGTAAAGACTGTTACCAGCATCAATTGCTGGAACTACAATCACATCAGCATCTCCCATAATAGGACCTTCATAACGTTTATGTTCAACCGCTTCTTTAGATAAAGCCAAATCAAGTGAGACTGGACCAAACACAATACTTTCTTGATCATCTTTAAAGACTTCAGTTACCTCAGTTGCTAAAACTGATGATGGCATTTTTGGGTTAAAGTTTTCAGCTGCACTTAGTAAAGCAATTTTTGGTTTTTCAATTCCTACTTTAATCGCTACTTGTTTCACATTTTCTACAATTTCAATCATAGCGTCTTTGCTTGGTGCGATATTCATTGCACAATCTGTTAATAAGAATGATTGATTGTGGTTTGGTAAATCTACCATAGCCACATGTGAAAGTACCTTTTGAGTTTTTAAGCCATGTTCTTTATTAAGTAACTCTTTTAATAAAGTATGGGTTTGAATAATTCCTTTTAAAAGGATTTGAGCCTTTCCTTCAGCAACAAAATTAACTGCTTGTTTTGCTACGTCCAACTCATCTTCACAGTGAAAATAATCCCACATACTCTCGTCTGCAATATTGTCATTTGTATCAAACACTACAAACTTAAGTCCCTCTGAATACTCTTTCTTTGCCTGTTTTACAAGTGCCAGAATCTCTGGTTGAGAACCTCCTGCAACAGAAATCGTTATCATTTCTTTCACCTCTTTTTATATTTCCTCTTGACACCTTTAATTTACATCTAAATGTAAGCGGAAACAAATTGTTAATTTTTATTCCTATATTAATAATTTTAATACCTCTTCAAAAGCTTGATATGACAGCGTTCCCATTTTTAGTTTTTGTTATTTAATTTCATTTTTAATCAAATTCTAATCTTGTTTTTTCACACATTTATTTTTAAACCTATCTTTTTTGTTCTTTTAGGACAATTTTGTTTTTGTGAAATTATGTTTTTAATAACAAAAAAAGACTTAAAATTAAGTCTTTACCTAATTTCAAGTCTTCAACAATTTTTAATTTTTAGTAATCACTTGCTGCTGTATCACCTGTTGCAGCACCAATAATTTTAACACCATCACTTGCACCAATACGTGACGCACCGGCAGCAATCATGTTTTCAGCATCTTCAGTTGTTCTAACTGCACCTGATGCTTTAACTAATGCTCTATCTCCAACAGTATCTTTCATTAATTTAACATTTTCAGCAGTTGCTCCTGCTGTAGAGAATCCTGTTGATGTTTTAACGTAATCAGCACCTGCTTCAACTGCTAACTCACATACTTTAACGATTTCTTCTTTTGTTAAAAGAGCTGTTTCAATAATAACTTTTACTAAAGCACGTCCCTTAGCTTCATTAACAACTGCTTTAATGTCTTCTAAAACAACATCGTATTGTGCTTGTTTTAATGCACCAACATTGATAACCATATCGACTTCATCAGCACCATCTTTGATAGCTTGATCTGTTTCGAATGCTTTTGTTTTTGAAGAATTTGCTCCTAAAGGGAATCCAATAACTGTACAAATTTTTACATCGCTTCCTGCTAATTCTTTTTTAGCGAAAGGAATCCATACTGGATTAATACATACTGACCAAAAACCATGTTCTTTTGCTTCACCTGTTAATGTTACGATATCTGCTTCTGTAGTGTCTGCCTTTAATTTTGTGTGGTCGATCATTTTTGCTAAATTTGTCATATTATACTTCCTCTCTATTTGTTTACAAATTTATTATAGCGCCCTTTTGAACAAATGTAAAGTATTTTTTGAACTAATTTTCATTCGCTAGTTTTTTTGCTAACCAATAGTCCGTTACAAGTGTATTCACGTAGTTTCCTCTTAGTGCTCCCTTGACAGCCTCAAACTTATGATTCCCTCCAGCAACTAAAATAGAAAGTCTTTTGTTAGGTAGATCAGATAACTCAATGCCAATTGTTCGAGCATTAATTTCTTCTGAAGCAATTTTACCTGATGCATCATAAAAGCGAGAACAGATATCTCCAACTGCTGTTTGTTGCAATTGATTCTTTTGTTCATCTGATAAATAACCTAGCTGAAACACAAGAGCTTCTTCTCTTGTTGTCCCGACCGTATAGATAGCTACACTTGAGTCTTCTTGTAGTTTCATCACATGTTGAATATGTCTATCTTTTTCAACGACAGTCTTTACTTCTTTATTATCAAAGATGACAGGTAAAGGAAGAGCAGTTCCTGTTGTATGATAATTATCAGCAAACATAGACAGCGTTTCGTGAGCGTACGTATTCACCTTTGAATGTGTAATACTACCCTTTAGTTGGACCACTTGAATATTTGGTAAGTTACTTGGCTGTAACTTTTTGGCCACTTCATAAATCGTTGTTCCCCAGCCAATACCAATAATATCACCTTCTATAATTGACTCACCTAACAAATTAGCTGCCTCTAAACTAATCTGTTCTATGATTAAATCATAATTATCACTGGGTGTTTGAGCAATCCTGACCTCTGATAAGCCATATTTTTCTTTAATTCTATTAGCCAATACGGCTGTTTCACTAAATGGATCTGTAATCGTAATTGTCACAAAGCCTCTATCTTTTGCGTGCTTCAATAATCTTGAAACAGTTGGTCTTGAAATATTTAATTCTGTCGCAATTTGCTGTTGCCCATATTCAAGTTGGTAATATAATTTTGCTACCTCAACACTTAGTTGATCTTTTGTCATACTCATAGTCATTGCCCTTTCCTTCTAACTTCTTAGAACTATCTTAACACAAAAAACAGATGTGAGACTAAGTTCCACATCCGTTTTCTTAACTATTTTGTTTGATTTTCTTTAATCAGTTTCATGAACATTTCACCATATTGATCCAATTTATTCTGACCAACACCTTTGATTTGGAGAAACTCAATTGAGTTTTTTGGTTGTTTCTCAACCATTTCTTGAAGTGTTTTATCAGAAAAGATAACATAAGGTGGTAGATTTTTCTCATCGGCGATATCTGAACGTAATTCACGTAATTGATTAAACAAAGCATCATCAACTACTAATTGTTTAACGACTAATTGTTTTCTAAAGACTTGTTTTTTACCCAACAGACAATCTATCCCCTTATCGGAAACAGATAATAACGGGTATTGTCCTTTGGAAGGAATCAAATATTCTTCAGCAGTTAAATAATCAATCAACTGAACAACTTCTTTTTGCGTCCATTCCTTCATCAATCCATAAGTCGTTAACCCTTCAAAATGCCATTGAGTTATTTTTTGATCTTTAGAGCCTGTTAAAACTTTCCCAACTAATGATTTTCCAAATTTCTCGCCCATTCGTTTAACACATGACAACACTTTTTGAGCGTCAATCGTAATATCAACAGACTCTCTATCATCTAGACAGTTGTTACAACGTCCACAATCTGAACCTGTTTCACCAAAGTATTTTAAAATATATTTTTGTAAACATCCTTCAGTATGAGCATATTGATTCATTTCTCTTAGCTTTAAGTATTCATTTTGCTGGTACTCAATATTAGCTTCTGACTGCTCGATGAAATATTGTTGAATTTGAGAATCTTGTGCGCTGTAAAGTAAGACAGCTTCACTAGGTAACCCATCTCTTCCAGCTCGTCCTGCTTCTTGATAGTAAGATTCGATATTACCAGGCATTTGAGCATGAATAACAAATCGAACGTTACTCTTATTAATTCCCATGCCAAAAGCATTAGTGGCTACCATGACATTAATTCTATCAAAAGCAAAGGCTTCTTGATTTCTAGATCTTTCTATTTCACTCATTCCGGCATGATACATACCTACAGAAAATTGACTATGATGAAGCAAGCGATAAATTCTCTCGACTTCTTTTCTAGTGCTAGCATAAATAATACCAGACTGACCTTTGTTCATTTTTAAATATTCTAATAAGAAAATATCTTTTTGGTCTTTCATTACTTGAAAAGCTAGGTTCTCACGAGAAAAGCCCGTTTTAATTTGATTTTCTAATGGAATTGATAATAATTCACAGATATCTTCTGCAACTTCTGGAGTAGCTGTCGCTGTTAATGCAATGATTCTAGGCCTTGGAGAAAATCCGCGAATCGTTTTTGCTAAGTTTAAATAACTGGGACGAAAATCATGTCCCCACTGAGAAATACAATGAGCTTCATCAACCGCGATTAAATCAACTTTGACATGTCGCAGTAATTCTGTAAAATCTGAGGTTTCAAGTCGCTCTGGAGCAACATAAAGTAGTTTCACTTCACCTCTTGCAGCAATTCCTAGTCTTCTTTGGATTTCTTGATAGTTCAACGTACTATTAATATAAGTAGCAGAGATGCCCATATCAACTAAAGCATCCACTTGATCTTTCATTAGAGAGATTAAAGGAGAAACAACCACAGTTAACCCATCAAACATTAGTGCTGGTAACTGATAACAAATAGATTTCCCTCCACCTGTTGGCATAATGCCAAGACAATCCTCGCTTCTCAAAATTTTATTGATGATTGTTTCTTGCCCTGTTCGGAAGGTTTGATAACCAAATTTTTCTTCTAATAATTCTAAAACTTGCGACATTTTATCCCTCTTTCCTTGGCTATTATAACCGAAAAATATGAATTTTTCATTCTTTCTTTAGATACTCGATTTAATTGTGAAACATTCTACAAAAATTCAAATCTTTTTGTTATAATAAACCAGTAAAAAAAATAAAACAGAGGAGCTTTTTAAATGATTTTTCCTGATAATCCGTATGAAGAGCTAAATCTTTATACTAATTTTTTAAATGCGGCTAAACAATTTCCAAAAGTTCCTATTTATTTCGATGAACCTTTAATTGGTTTTAAAGAACTAGGAACTAAAACGACTTATGAAGAAGCTTTGACTAGTATCAACAAGCAAGCGGCTAGACTAAGCTCATTAGGTATAAAAAAAAAGGATAAAGTTGTCATTTATAAGTCAGCTAATTTTGACACTTACTTACTTGCTGTTGCTGTTAGCTATCTTGGAGCAGTCCCTATTATGATTTCTTATCATTTACCTGCTGAAATTATGACTGTCATGTGCGAACGACTTGAGGATCCATGGCTAATTTACGACAGAATCACAAAAGACAGAGGAAAGAAAATCACTAGCGTTTCTTCTTCACGTTTAATTGAGTTGGAGAAATTAGTTCTATGTCAGAATAGTAAAGAAGTGAAACAAGAAATACTACCAATAGATGCTATATCTTATATGACACATACATCAGGAACAACTGGAATTCCTAAATTAATTGCTCATTCTGCCAGCTCAATGGGTTGGAGAACTAAATGGCAGAAAAATGTGTTTGATTTAATGCCTGAGAAAAAACTGGTTGCTTTTCATATTTCTCCAGTTCATTCTCGTTTTAATATCGGTATTTCTTCTTTAATGAGTAAAGGTTTTCCTATGCTTTGGGTTGGAAATAGTGAGCCAAAAGCTGTAGCTGATATTTTTTCAACTTTTAAACCTTACGCTCTAGAAACACATCCTAATAATTTCGTGCAGTGGAGTAAATTAGCCCAAGAAACACCTGAAGCATTTAAATCATTTCATTATTTCCACTCAACTTTTGATGCTATTAATAAAGGAACTATGAAGATTTTTCTAGAAGCTTCCGAGGCAAAAAAAGCAGTTTTCATGCAAGTTTATGGTCAAAGTGAGTGTGGACCAATGATTATGAGATTCCATACAAGAGAAAGTATCGAATCACTGGATGCTCGAAATATGGGAAGCGGTATGCCAAACTTAACTGAAGTTCGCATTGTTGATCCTTCTGGCGAAGAAACAGCTCCAAATACTTCTGGAAACATTCAGATGCTCTCAAAAGGGCGAGCTTTGACTTATTATAAAGAAGACAAACGATTTAAAGAGAATACATTTGATTTATGGTGGGATAGCGGAGACTTTGGTTATAAAAATGAGGCAGGAGAATTATTCCTACTAGATAGACAAATCGATTTAATTAATGACATTGAGAGTACATTAAAAATCGAGGACTTACTCCTTGATAAACTTGATTTCTTAGATGAAGTGATTATCGTTCGCGGAAAAGATAATTTACCTCAACCAATTATCGCACTACATCCTTCTAAACATATGGATTGGGATCGTTGGTTTCAAGCGATACTTGATTTCCCTCTTCTTAATAAACCACTTATTTGGGAGTATGACGCTATTCCAAGAACAGCAACCATGAAAGTTCAACGTTTAAAAATTGAAGAATTACTAAAACAATAAAAAAAGAGACCAAGACTAGTATTCATAAGAATAGGTCTTAGTCTCTTATTTTTTAGCGATACCACCCAATTAATCCTTTTAAAAAATTACGAGTATAGTTATCCCCACATGTTTTGTAGTTTTTATGTCCTTCTTTTCTAAAGAAAGCACTCATTTCACTTTTAGTGACTGTTACACCAACATCATCTAAAACATCAATCATGTCATCACTCGTCAATTTTAAAGCTATTTTTAATTTTTTTAACATGATGTTATTAGCATTTCCTTGACGTAATTCGAATACTGGTTCCGGTGCATCTTTTTTTACACCTCTTTGAGAAATAATCATGCCGTTTAAAAAACGTTCTAAACCTTCATCTGTTAATTCTTGTTCGTAATTTTCTTCATCAATTTTTTTTAGCATAGCTAAGATGTCTTCTCTTGTAACTTGCATGCCACCTAAGCGAAAAATTTCTATCATATCACTATCTTTAATATCTAAAGCATATCTTAACCGAGTTAAGCGATCGTTATGATTCATAATTGACTCCTTTTTTATTTTATTGATTCTTCTAAAACTTTAGTTAAAATCTTTGTAAAATGCTCTCTATCTGCTTTTGTAAATGGTTTTGGACCTTTAGTTCTTTTTCCTGCTTTTCTCATTTGTCCACCAATATATCTTTGAGTTAGTAGAGAGTCTATTGTTTCAGGTAAATATTCTTTTCCATTGTGGTGAAAAATCCTTACTTTTTTTCCTAAAAGTAAAGAAGCCAATCCGTAATCTTGGGTAATTACCATATCATTTTCTTTGATTTCTTTAACAATTCGATAATCAGCACCATCTGCACCTTTATCTACATAAATAAAAGTTAAAAAGTCTGGGTACTCTTTTGTTGTAAAGTGATCCACACTTGTAACAATCAAAACTGGTAAGCCATATTTTCGGCCCAATTCAACTACTTCATCTTTTACAGGAGAACCATCTCCATCGATTACTAAACGCATGTCCTATCTCCTTTTTATTCATTCATATAGTATGAAGTAAAAAAATAGTTTTAACAACTGTTATTCTTTATTTGAAGTATTTTTCTTTCTAAATATGCTATGATAAATAAAATAAGAAATGAGGAATAACATGAACGGTCAAAATAGAAAAAACATAATTATTGGTCAACTTGTTGATATTGTTTTAAAAAAAGATCAGCGAACTGGACAATTAACTCGCGGACACGTTAAAAGAATATTAACAAATAGTGCCACTCATCCCCATGGTATTAAAGTAATGCTAGAAGAAAATAATCAAGTAGGTAGAGTTCAACAAATTATTGAGGAGTCTTAAAAATGATAAACATTAGATATGCTGATTTCTCAGATAAACCTTTTTGGTTCAGCTTAGATAAACATTTAGCTGAAGAAGAGTTCATCCACAAAATCAATCTAAAGAGAGCATACATAATAGAACTAGATAATTCTCCTATTGGTATTTTACGCTACAATTTATTCTGGGATAGTATCCCTTTTTGTACCTTACTTTTTATTGATTTTTCTCATCATAAAAAAGGTTACGGAAAACAATTAATTGACTTTTGGGAAGCAGATATGAAAAATCAAGGCTTTGATTTGGTTATGACTTCTACCCAAGTTGATGAAGACGCACAACATTTTTACCGTTATTTAGGTTATGAAGATGCAGGTGGTCTTCTTTTAAACAGCCCTAAATATAAGCAACCAATGGAGTTATTTTTAATCAAAGAACTTTAATTTAGCTCAATAATTGACGATAGCCACCTAACATGTTAGGTGGCTATCTGATTAATTCATTATTTATATTTTAAAGTGTTACCAATACTATTACTAAATTACTATATATTTCTCGTCTAAACAATGCAATCCCAACCTCTAAAGCATCTTATGTAGCTCTTCTAACTACGCCTAAATAGAATAAACTTCCTAAAAATAAATCTTAATGTTGCCTATAAATATAATTAACGTGAGAATAGTATATCATGTTTAAATAAAAATGCAACTTTTTATTCTGAAAATTCCCCATTCTGTTTTTCACGAACTATAAAGTATCTTATTTAAAAATAATTATGTATTCAACTAATAAACGTACCGTTACTTGTATTTTTTTTCAAATTAACCCATTAAGATACGAATTTGAGTTAAAATAGACTTATATAGTGAAAGTGTTAACATGTTTACGAGTAACCAATAGTTTATGATCAAACTATTTTTAGGAGGTGAATATAATTTTCAACTGTTTGCTTTCACCTTAAAGAGGAGGATTCAAATGAAAAAGAAAATTTTAACTGGACTTATATTATTTTTTATCGGTTTATTTGTTTCAGTGAACAATGTATCCTACGGAGAAGCTCTTGAAAAATCTCCAACAGGAACAGTAAAAATTACAACAGACTTAAAAAGCAATGAAAATACTAAATTATCTGATCTTAATTCTATTACGACACGTTTAGCTTATATTGAAGACGAAGCTGGGAAAAAATACTTTTGCTTAGATGCTGATAAATGGTACCCTTACGGAAATTATTATAGCGCTAGTGAAATATTAAAAAATCCCGTTACTTCTTGGTTACTAAAAAATTATTATCATAGTAAAAATATTATTAGTGATCAAAATGCTGAGACTCAATACGCTGTTACCCAACTTGCTATTTGGGCAAAAACAAATCCTGATAAATATAATGATTCACCTGTTATTAAGAACAATCAAATTATTTTAAATTTAATGGCTGAAGCTGATACTCATGCAAATGATTTATCTGCTGAAGATATCATGAAAAATGCTAATTTAAGCCTAAATCCACTCAGTCAAAAATTTAAACTCAGTGAAGATAGACTTAACTATGTTGCTCAACTAAACAAGGTTCCTAATGAGTTTCTGGCAATGGCTGACTATACATCTGAAGATTCCCTTGTTTTTACTTATAATAATCAGAATATTACTGAGCATGTTAAAGTAAACGGTGATAATTTAGTTAAAAATATCACTGTTGAAAAGCAATTTTTTGATTCTATTTACGAAAAAGGAGTTCCTTTAAAAATTGATTTAGCAGCTGCTATTAAAGCTTCTTTATTTGTTGGAGTTGCCTATTACACAGAGAACTCTAGTTTCCAACCTCTTGGTTCAGTAGAAAATTTAGTGTTGGATAAAAAATTAGAGGCTCATGCTGAAGTTCTACTTGATAAAGGTGCTGTCAAAATCAAAAAAATTGATAAAGCTAACAAGCAACCTTTAGCTAACGCTACATTTACTCTAAAAGATTTAGCAGGAAATATTCTTGAAACAAAAACAACAGATATAAACGGTGATATTCGTTTCGAAAATCTTGACTTTGGGAATTACATAATAGAAGAAACTGTTGCTCCTGATGGTTACAATGCAACCAACCAAATTTTTAATGTAACGATCAACGAAGCAACACCAAACTTAACCTATGACTTAATCGTCGAAAATGATAAAAAAATAGAACAACTCGGAAGTATTAAATTAACAAAATTAGAAGATAGAACGAATAAAAAGTTAGCTGGTGCTGAATTTGCTTTACTAGATAAAGATAAAAAAGTGATAGATAAAAAGACAACAGATATAAATGGGGAAATTGTCTTTAGTAAACTTGCTTTTGGGCAATATTATATCCAAGAAACTAAAGCACCAAGTGGATTTTTGTTAGATACAACACTTCACTCTGTCACTGTTAATAATGATACACCAAATCTAGTAGCTGAAATAAGCTTAAAAAATAAAAAAGAAGTCGTTCAGCTTGGAAAAATCAAGTTGCTCAAATTAGAAGATGGTTCTAATTTACCACTAAAAGATGCTGAATTTGCTCTGTATGATCAAAATAAGCAACTCATTCAAACAAAAGTAACTAATGACAAAGGTGAAATTAACTTTGATAAGTTACCTTTTGGGCAATACTTTTTAAAAGAAACAAAAGCGCCGAATGGATTTGTGTTAGACGATACACTTCGTTCTATTATTATTGATCAACAAACACCTGACTTAACATTTAAAATTACTTTAAAAAACAAAAAAGAAGTTACTCAACTTGGTAAAATTAAGTTGATCAAATTAGAAGATGGTTCTAAGAAGACTCTTAAGGGCGCTGAATTCACGTTATTCGACCACAATAAAAAGAAGATGAAGTCTCAAGTAACTAATGATAAAGGTGAAATTAACTTCGATAAATTACCTTTAGGTCAATATTATATTCAAGAAACTAAAGCTCCTAATGGCTTTGTACTTGATTCAACGATGCATTCTGTTTTGATTGATAAAGATACTCCTGAGTTTTTAGTGACATTAACTCTTTCAAACAAAAAAGAAGTTACTCAACTTGGTAAAATTAAGTTGATCAAATTAGAAGATGGTTCTAAGAAAACTCTTAAGGGCGCTGAATTCACGTTATTCGACTACAATAAAAAGAAGATGAAGTCTCAAGTAACTAATGATAAAGGTGAAATTAACTTTGATAAATTACCTTTAGGTCAATATTATATTCAAGAAACTAAAGCTCCTAATGGCTTTGTACTTGATTCAACGATGCATTCTGTTTTGATTGATAAAGATACTCCTGAGTTTTTAGTGACGCTGACTCTTTCAAACAAAAA